>DEZB01000033.1 GCA_002364735.1 Bacteroidales bacterium UBA3143 | reverse complement strand
CAACCTATATCAGGGAATGACAGTTGACAATGTGTGGTGTGACTGGCTTGCGCCGATTTGCAATCGGTGTGTTGCGAAGCAAAAGGGTTTTTAGTTACGTTTCGCTTGCACGACACACGGGTTAAACCCGCGCGAACAAACGAGGTATGTGATTTGAGATAGCAATGAAAATTGAAACAGCTGTAGAGACGACAATTTATTGCGTCTCAAATATTCCACAATGATGCTCGCGCATTTGCAATGCGTGTGTCGCAAAGCGAAAAACAACAACAAATAATAGAATCAGAGATATTAAATAAAACAATTAGAGTATGAAAAAGGTATTTACACTGTTAACCCTCTTCATCGTGGTTGCTTCAATGCAACTTACGGCGCAAGAAGAGGCACGACTGCTGAGGTTTCCGACCGTGTCGGGCAATCAGCTTGTGTTTTCTTATGCTGGTGACTTATATAGCACCAGTATCAATGGCGGCATAGCGCGCAAACTTACTTCACACAATGGGTATGAGATGTTCCCCAAGTTTTCTCCGGACGGAAGTGAGATTGCTTTCACAGGACAATACGATGGTAACACGGAAGTGTTCAAAATCCCTGCAGCGGGCGGTGTTCCTGTACGATTGACCTATACTGCCACTTTAGATCGTGACGATATTGGTGACCGAATGGGACCTAACAACATTGTGATGACGTGGAGCCGCGATGGAAAGAACATCGTGTATCGTTCACGCAAGAAGTCTTTCAATTCATTTCGTGGACAACTTTATTCAGTTGATGCATCAGGAGGTCTTTCAAGTGAGATTCCGTTGAGTGATGGTGGCTTTAGTTCCTATTCTCCCGACGGAAGCAAGTTGGCTTTTAACTGGGTGTTCAGAGAATTTCGCACATGGAAGTATTATCAGGGCGGAATGGCTGACGACATCAGGGTGTATGATTTCAAGTCGGGCAAAGTGGACAAGATTACAGATTCACCCGCACAAGATATTATCCCCATGTGGATTGGAAAAGAGATCTATTTCTTGTCAGATCGCGATAGGACAATGAACCTGTTTGCCTATGACACCGATACGAAAGCTACCCGCAAGGTGACTAACTTCTCCGATTACGATATCAAATTCCCATCGCACAGCGATACGCACATTGCGTTTGAAAAGGGTGGTTATATCTACCTTTTTGATGTGAAGACACAAGAGACTAAGAAGCTAACCATCCAAATTGCCAACGACGAACCATGGGCGCGCAATGATTGGAAAGATGCATCGAAGACCATCACCTCAGCTGCGCTTTCACCCAATGGCGAGCGGATAGTTTACAGTGCAAGGGGGGATATTTGGTCGTTGCCTGCCACCAATGGCATTACGCGCAACCTCACTTCCACTTCGGGTGTGAACGAACGCAGTGCGGATTGGTCGCCCGATGGCAAACACATTGCCTACATTTCGGACAAGTCAGGCGAATTTGAAATATATATGGCTAAACAAGATCGCAGTGAAGCGCCAGTTCAACTAACTAAGGGTTCGGATACTTACATTTTCAGTCTTGAATGGTCGCCCGACAGCAAAAAAATACTCTATCACAACAAGAATCGCGAGCTTTGCTATGTGGATATTGACACGAAGAAAGTAACCGTGGTGGAAACATCCGATAGGTCAACCCGATTTAGCTACAGTTGGTCGCCCGATAGCAAATGGATTACCTATACACGTCCGCAAGCGGATATGACGGTGATAAGATTGTACAATTTAGATACCAATAAGTCGCACGAAGTAACTGAAAGTTGGTACGAATCGTCCAGCCCATCGTTTAGCAGAGATGGAAAGTATTTGCTCTTTACATCGGCGCGCGATTTCAATCCTGTGTACAGTCAAACCGAGTGGAACCACGCCTATGTGGACATGAGTCGTATCTACATGATTACCCTTTCTAAGGAAACTCCATCGCCATTTGCACCCGAAAACGATGTGGTGAAACTGGGTGAGGAAGAAAAGAAGGACACTACAGACACAAAAGTGAAAAACATGCAGGTTAATCTTGATGGCATTCAAGAGCGAGTGATTGCGCTACCTGTTTCGGCGGGCAACTACTATGGTGTTACGGGAGTTGACAACAAAGTCTATTACTCTGCAAGAAGTGCTGCCGACAAAGCAAGCAAAATGATGGTGTATGACTTGAAAGCAAAGAAAGAAACAGAACTGGGTACGAACGTTAGCTATACGCTTTCGCCCAACGGTAAGAAGATGTTGGTGCGCATGGACGGAAAATGGAGTGTGATAGACCTGCCCACTACTAAGATTAACATCGAAAAGCCTGTTGATCTGTCGCAAATGAAAGTGTTGGTAGATTTGAAAGCCGAATGGCAACAGATGTACGATGAGGCGTGGAGAAACATGCGCGATTTCTTTTACGATCCCGGTATGCAAGGGGTAGATTGGAAATCGGTGTACACAAAATACAATCAATTGGTGCCATACATTGCGCATCGTAGCGACTTGGCATACTTGACGGGCGAGATGATTGGCGAATTGAACGTGGGTCATGCCTACTCTCAAAACGGTGAGAAGCCAGAACCCGAGCGCATCAAAACAGGATTGCTTGGCGCGGAGATTAGCAGAGATAAATTGGGCTACTTCCGTATAGACGAGATCCTAAAAGGTGCCAACTGGAGCAACGATCTTGCATCTCCTCTGCGAGCTGTGGGCGTTAATGTGAACGAAGGCGATTACATCATATCAGTAGACGGAACTCCTGCCAACACCACTGACAATTTGTATAAACTACTTGTGAATAAAGCCAACACTGAGGTGATGCTGGAAGTAAACAGCAAGCCATCTGCAAGCGGTAGCCGCGAAGTGCTCATCAAAACCATTGGAGACGAGTCGCAATTGTACTACCACAAGTGGGTGCGCGATAATATTGACAAAGTAACCGCTCAAACCGACGGAAAAGTGGGCTACTTGCACATTCCCGATATGGGTGTGGAGGGGTTGAACGAGTTTGCTAAATACTATTACCCACAACTTCGCAAACAAGGGCTCATCATTGATGTGCGTGGTAATGGTGGTGGCAATGTGTCACCCATGATCATAGAAAGATTGATGCGCCAATTGACCTATTACACCATGCACACGGGTCAGAAAGAGGGTGATCCCAATCCAGTTGGTATGCACGTAGGTCCGAAGGTTACTTTGTTGGACAAATATTCGGCTTCCGATGGCGATTTATTCCCTTACCGATTTCAGGTAAACAAGATTGGTAAAACAATTGGCACACGCTCGTGGGGCGGAGTTGTTGGTTATAGTGGCGCAATCCCTTTGATTGACGGTGGCTCAATAGTTACGCCTTCATATGCTCCTTACGACAAGGATGGCAAAGAGTTTATCATTGAAGGACGAGGTGTTGTGCCCGATATCATTATCGAAAACGATCCAGCCGAACAGTATAAAGGAATTGATGCCCAACTAAACAAAGGCATTGAAGTGATATTGCAAGAATTGAAAGAGAAACCTGTGATATATGCACCTATTCCAGCATTTCCTGATAAGACTGGAAAGTAACTGATAAGTTTTTTGCTCGCGCGTTTTTGCAAAACGTGTGTCGCGAAGCGAAATCTTCCATTGCCTACGGCAGACACGAGTTGCAAACTCACGCCAGCGAACAAAAATATATAGTTTGAAAAAGGGTTGTCCCATCGGACAGCCCTTTTTCATGCCTTGTTATTCAACAATTGTGCAAAAACGCGTGTTTTAGGGGTTATGTTTCTTCACATGATGCTCAAACGTGCGTTTTAGTGGTTATGTTTGAAAACATGGAGGCAAAAACGCGTGTTTTAGGGGTTATGTTTTCAAACATGATAGCAAAAACACGAGAAAAAGGGTCATGTTTGTAAACAATAGTGCAAAAACACGCGTTTTAGTGGAATTGTTTAGAAACATGCATACTATTCGCATGGTATAAGGAGCAGAATGTCGGAATAATGCTCTTTCGTCTATCGTTTTGATATAAATGCAAAAAGGATTCAACCCTTAAAGTTGAATCCTTCCACTATTGTTAGCCCGTTATTGCTAAAATGTCAATCAATTAAGCCATACACCGCAGGATTATAGACTAAATAATCTCTTGAGATGACGGTCGTAAATGTTTTCTTCCACACATTCGCCCACCACATCCTCATATTTTTCCAACAAATCTGTATATTCCTTGCCCATTTCGGCAGCCACTTTGTAGGCCACATGAATCAACTGACGAAAATTGGCATTGTAATCTTCATGTCCTGGAATGTGACGAAGCGTGTCGGCATATTTTTGCCCTGTCCATTCGTTTACTTCCTTCACAGTGGGTAGTTGCGATTCGTCAATGTCGATGACATCGGCATAAGGTGCGCAAAGTTCTTCCCTTCGGTTGTACGAATTCGCATATATCTTCTTCGCCGCTTCCAGACCATCGCCTCCGGCAACAGCCAGCCCGATTACCTCTTCCAACCAAGTTGTACCAGCCGTTTTCAGGTGCAATCCCTTGTCGTACTCGTTGATGGTATCCGCAATAATTGGATAAATCGAAAACTTGTCGCTACCCGAATGCACGCTTAGCTTCAACTCTTGAGGAAGTCCAAATTCCTTCACCGCAAAATCAATGACCAGCACATCTTCTTCAAACTCTTTTGCAAATTGAGCTACGTTGCCCACATAATCTACCCCTTTGTTGAACCTGCCAGTGAACTTTGGCGCAATTGTTTGAACCGGAACTTCTTTGTTGGCCAACATCTTCAAAATAAACAGCAGCTCAAGCGGCGTTTGTGGGTATTCCACTTCGTCCATCGACACTTCTGTAATGAAATTATCGGCGCCTTTCACCCCTTTCAGGTACTCATATATCTCCGAAGCCTGTTGCGTGGCAGCCAAAAACTTGTGCGCAATGCTTTCGAGTATTTCTCTGGTCACTACCAATGGTTGCGCCATGCCTGGCAATTGCAAATCTCCCATATATTCCTCGCAAGAGGCGATGAAAGCATCAATCGCTTCCGCCGTGCTCTCTTTGCCAATGAACGAAGCCACGTCAAGCGTGAAAAAATCGGACACTTTAACGTAGGGCGCTACCGTTTTCAGATTGATATGGTCGGCATCCACAAAATATTGCCCGTCGAAGTTCAATGCCTTCACTGCATCGTCGGCTTCTTTGCGCGTATCCACTGGTTGCGACCCAATATAGATGTGTTCGCGGTTCGACTTGTTCCAAACTGGATTGATTTCTAATCCAGTTTCGTTGGCTTTCATAATTGCTCTTAGTTGAGCTTTTCCCTGATGCGAGAACCTGTCTCCAATACCGATGCTAAATTTTCCAAGCTTCATAGTGTGTATGTGTTTATTGTTATGCGTAAATAAGATAATGTGTAAATTTCTGCATTGTGTATGCTTCTACCTAAAATCAAACCACAGTTTAATGGGATATCCATCGTCACCCAAGTGATCCCTGTACGTCCCTTTTTGACCTTTGGGCCCCAGCTTGTCGGCTTGTTTAAACTTGGTGCCAATGGCAGGGATTTCGTACAAAAACGAAATGTCACCCTTTGGGAATGGTGGGTAAGTGCCACCTGCAACTTGTTGTGGTTTGTCGGGTGTGAAGAGTTGGAAGTACAAATTGGGTGTTTCTGAAATCATTGTGAAGTCGGCTTCGGTGGTTTGCAACGTTGCCCAATACAGATTGGCATGATATCCTTTAAATTCGGGATAAGTTAAGTTGTTGAAGCTTTCGCCCGTGATGGTATTATTGTATTCTTTCTCCCACACGCCCATGTTGCTGCCTTTCAGTCTGTTTTTCCACACACGGAAAGGGCCTTTGCCCATCCATTTCACGCCTTTTACTTTCTCTTCGGGATAGTTGAACGTAATCCCCACGAAATCTATGTCACTCAATCCTCCCCTTATTGCATCAGCCTCCAAGCCCAATAGCCCTGATTGCGTTACAGTCCAAACAGCCCTTTTGGGATAGTGCGAGTAACTAATTTCTACTTCAAGTTCTCCCGTTTCGGTTTGCTTCCACGTTACGTCTTCCACTTTGGATTCAACACCGACAGGAACTGGACCTCCCGAAAACGAAATGAGCTTCCCATCGTTCGTCACGCTATGTATTGTTCCATTTTTCTTATCGAAAGCGAACTCCAATGTGGAAACTTTTGCAACAATTGCATCATTAGTCTCTGTTACCATAATTTCTGTGCCCGAAGATTTCGAAGAAGTAGCTTCGGCTGCTATTTCATTGGGTTGAACAATGGGCCAACTCCAAGTATATAGCTCCATGCCATGCCTGTTTACGGCAGTAAATTTAAAAATATCGGCTTCTTGCAGTGCGTTTTCTGTATTGATTTGCACAAGTGCAGTTTCGTTAGGCAAAGCCATGGGGCTTTCAACCTTTCCGCTACCCAAAACGGTTTCCGTTGCGCTGCCTATTTCAGTTTTCACTGCTTGCCAGCTAAAAGAACACTCCTTTAGGTTGGTATAGATATATTTATTTGTCACGAACAGCCTTCCGTTCCATTGCTTATTGATAATAACAGGGGCAACTTGCACGGGCGACCATATCTCTTTGACGGTATAGAAGCTGCCTTCCTTTTGTCGGTGGGGACCAACAATGCCATCGGGCGCATGATTGCCATCGCTGTCAAACACTGTACCCTCTTTATCGGTGCGAAGAACTGCCTCATCGGCAAGCACCCACAAAAATCCTCCTGCCAATAGCGGGCTGGACTCATACTTTCTCCAAAAATCTTCCAATCCCGCACCATGACCACCATCGTATAGACCATGCAGCAGTTCGGTTGCCATAAATGGGTCGTTGCCATCAACATTGCGCCCAATGCCATAGTTATACTCTGGATAATGGTGTGTGTCTGCTCCATTGCGCAATAACCATGGGTAGAGCACAGGGCGTTTTTGTATGTCCCACACATCAAACCATTTCTCGTTGGCAAAATCCCAACCACCTTCATTGCCATTGTTCCAAATAACGATGCTTGGATGGTTTTCGTCTTTTAGGATTGTCTCCTTTATGAGCTTTGGCCCTACAATTGTGTCGTATCCTTGTTGCCAACCTGCCACTTCGCTCATCACGAATAGACCCAGCGAGTCGCACAGTTGTATGAAACGCTTATCTGGCACGTAGTGCGACATGCGTACGGAGTTCATGTTCATTTCTTTTATCAATCGTATATCCGTGAGGTGGTTTTCTTCACTCAAAGCGCGCCCTGTTTCGGGCCAGAAAGAGTGGCGGTTGACCCCCTTAAACACTACCTTCTCGCCATTCACATAAAATCCATCGTGCGGACGCAATTCCACAGTTCTAAAGCCAATTCTTTCGGTCACTTCGTGCAATGTCTTACCGTTTGCACGCAATGAAATCTTCATATCGTAGAGATTTGGCCACTCAGGATTCCAAGATTTGATGTTGTTGAACTTCCCCGAAATGGTTGACTCGTTAATTCCCTTTTTCACATTCGTACTTACGGTATTTCCAATCTTATTTTGCATCAGGTCATACAAATCCACCTCAATTGAGTAGTCCGCTTGCGATTTATTCAACACAATTAGTGCATCGAACGACCCATCGGCCCTTGCATCTATGGCAGTGCGATTCATATGCACCGCTGGCAGTGCCTCAAGAAACACTGGGCGGAAGATGCCACCAAAAATCCAGAAATCTGCCTGCCTTTCGGCACGAACCACTGACTCGTCCGACGAATGTTTGGCAACATCCACTTCCAACAGGTTAGTTTCGCCATATTTTAGGAGCTGCGTCACATCGTATTTGAAGCGATAGAAGGCACCTTGGTGAATTGCGCCAGCCAGTTTGCCATTAATTTTGACTTCTGTATCGGTCATCGATCCATCGAAAACAATGTTCACAGTTTTGCCCTTCCATGTGGCTGGCACATCAAACTTGTGTTTGTAAAGGCCGTGCTCTTTGCCCAGTTTTATCTCCTCATTTCTCCAATCGTGACCATAATTGTAGGTGCCAAACCCATGCAATTCCCAATTGGAGGGGACGGGTATCGTAGACCACTCGCCACTATTGCGACCATCGGTCACCATGAAGTCCCACTCCACCGTATTGGCAGCATCGGTGCCCGAAAGGTAGATGGTTTCGGTAGTTTGTGAAAAAAGATTGCTTAACAGTAGGAAGAACAATGCGGAAAAGAACAATTTTTTAGCCATTGTTTGGTGTTAGTTTAAATGTTTCTAATTAAAACGGTATCAATTGATATGGATGAGAGCACCTCTGTGTGCAGATATATAAATATGCTAACACACTTTTAGGTTTCTGCCCATTAATTCGGTCTAAAGATACAAAATTTACTAACTGATAAGCATCTTGGAAGATAAAAATCAACAACTTTATATGCTTCCTAACGTTAGGAAGTGGTCAAATTTTCAACTTCGTATGCTTTTTAGCGCTAAGAAGGGTAAAAGTTTCAACTTTGTATGCTTTTTAGCGCTGGGAAGGGGTAAATTTTAAACTTTATGTGCTTCCTAACGCTGGGAAGGGGAAAAGTTTGGAAATGTGTACGCTTTTTATCGCTAAAAAGGGGTAAAGTGTCAAAATGTGACTATTTATTGTGTCATTTTGTCAATATAGTCATTTGCTTTACCCCTTTTTGAATCCTATTCTATCACCTAAACCTATAACTTACCCCCAGCATCATCCAAATTCCTGGTTGTGGCAAGTTGCCCAAATCCAGATATTCGGTGTCGAACACATTATTGATGTTCGCAAACAGGTTGAGGTCGCGCAATTGGTAGTTTACTTTCACATCCAGTAGGCTGAATGGTTTGTAACGAGTGATTTCGGTTGGTTGCGCATCCACATATTTCAAATACGAGCCAGTGCGTTCTTGCCAACGGAAGTTCCACGTCATCGAAAGGTTGCGCACCACATCGTGTTGCAGGTTGGCGGTAAATTTATGGCGCAAATGGTTCAGCGTGTAGTTCGAAATCAACGCATCGTCCACCATATTTTGATGTAAATAGAGGTAGCCCAAGTTTAAACTCTGGAAAGGTAGCCCTTGTCCCAGCAATTCTTTCAAATTAAAATGCAGATTGGTTTCCACCCCCTTTTTATTCACTTTCGAATGATTGCGCGACTCCCACAAAGCCTCCTCGGTGGGTTTCACCCAGTCAATCAGGTTGCGCCCTTTCATGTAAAACGCAGCTAAGTTGGCTCTCACCATCCGATTTGATAATTTTACGCCCGCTTCAAAAGCTTCCGACTGTTCCGATTCGAGGTCGCTGTTGCCAATATGCGTTTTGGTGGTGTAATATAGGTCGGTAAATGTGGGCATACGTGTAGCTTTGTTCCACGATGCATACAAACTCAGGTTGGGATGGATGCGATACGATGAATTGATGGCCGGATAGAACGCAAATTTGTTGGGGATGGCCGTGTTGTAATTCAATAATCCACCCACTGACAGTGTCACATTCTTGAACAAGAAGTTTTGCTCCGCAAAATAGTTAATAGCTGTACGGTTGTCACTCTTTGTGAAGTTGCCAATGGGTTCATCCAAGGGCTTACCCAGCACATTGCTCATGATTCCCTCATTGCGAAACTCACCTCCAAAGCTTGTGATTCCCAATTTGGATGCATATTGAAACGTAAGGTTCGTCCCGAACACATCCGTTTGATGATAATTGTGGTTGGTGTACCAATCGGGCACATTGGACGTTCCCTCGCGAATCAATTGGAAGCAATCGTTGTGACGGTTCCAATAGAGTTGAGGAATAAACTTGAGTTTGCCGTTGGTCTCGCCTTTAATGGAGATAAACATTGACTCCGTGTCATCAAATTGATTGGGGTAGGAGGGCGAATAGAATGTATTTGCCCCATATTCCTTGTTGTTGAAGCCCATTTGCAGATCCAACGTGTTTTTTTGGATATCAAATCTACTTTGCCACAACAAGTTTAGCATATTGTAGTCGCTGTTGTTCATGTATCCATCCGAACGTTTGTATCCAGCTGAGAATTGATGCAATGTTGAAGCCGTTTTGTAGGCACCACGCGCTTCTGTGTTGAGCGAATTGTGCATTCCACCCTCCAGTTTAACATATGCATTGGATGCTGCGTCTTTTTTGGTGATAATATTGATTCCCCCCGCAAAAGCACTTGCTCCATAGACCAACGATGCGGGTCCATGCACAATTTCTATGCGCTCAATATCTGAAATGTTGATGGGGATGTCGAAACTATAATGTCCCGTTTGTGGATTGGTAAGGTTAATGCCATTTAAGAGAATGGCCACTTGATCGAACGAGCCGCCTCGGAGAGAAATGTCGGCTTGCGCACCGTGAGGTCCGCGTTGTAGCACATCAATACCGGCTACTGAGTTGAGAAGTTCTTGTACGCTTTGCGCCGGACTTCGCTCAATTTCGGTTTTAGTGATTAGTGTCACCAACTTGGATGCTCTGCTCAGTGGCAATTCTGCTTTTGATGCGGTCACTACCACTTCTTCCAGTTCCAAATCGGGAATAGTGTCTGCCTTCACTTCCAATCTTGCTGCTTCATTGGGAGGAACTGATGTTGCATGCGCATTTACCAGAGTGCATCCTGTCAGGAATCCAATCGTAATTACCTTGTGCAGACTGTTGAATGCACTGTAGGATTTGTTGGCAAATCGCTTGAAGCGAAATGACTTCATTGTCTTAGCTTGTTTTCTGTTCATTGTTGATGTATTATATAAATATTAAAATAGGTTTGGTCTTTTTTTTATTATGTTACCCTTTCAGGGCGCAAGACAGAGTAGTATTCATATACCCAAGGCGATGCCTTGGGCTAAAATAGGCTGCCCTTTCAGGGCGATGGTGCATAGAGTTCAATATATTAATCATCTCTTTTGGATATTTACTATTTCAAACCTGCATTATTTAAGAATCTTAGGGAGCTGAAGCCTGCAAGGCTGGCATATTTCAGCCCTGGGCATCGCCCAGGGTTATGTGGGGCGTGTTGTTAGAGCCCTACAGGGGCGACATAGAGTGCTATTGTGCATTTTTTTAATCGCTCCATAAATAATCCTCATCGTAATCTATACCGTACTCATCTAAAAACAACTTCACCTCTTCTTTGTAGGTTCTTATTTGATGATGTTTTTCTTGATTTTCGATATATCTTTTTGTCTGATCATGTACAGATTGACTCACTGAGAAACCAGTGTAACCACCTTGCCATCCAAAATTCTGATAATACCTGTTTTTGGTTTTAATCCAACGGCTACTATTCTTTTTGATTTCTTCAACAAGTTTTGCTAAGGCTATGTTTTTTGACATGATGCATAAAATATGCACGTGATCTCCCACACCGTTAATTACAATTGGTATCGAATCATTTTGTTTTATAATGTAACCAATATATGAGTACAATTCATTTCGTTCGTCTTTCCTTATTTGTTTAAATGTCGATTTAACGTGGAAGATGATATGAACATACAATTTAGATAGTGATTGTGCCATATTTATCTGAGTTTAGGTTTTAATGAATGCATGAAACAAAGAGACAATATTTGGTGTATGTAAGTTTAGATGTGTGAATAATTATGTTGCCCTTACAGGGCGCAAGACAGAGTAGTGTTCATATACCCAAGGCGATGCCTTGGGCTAAAATAGGCTACCCTTTCAGGGCGCGGGTGCATAGAGTTCAATATATTAGTCATCTCTTTTGGATATTTGCTATTTCAAACCTGCATTACTTAAGAATCTTAGGGAGCTGAAGCCTGCAAGGCTGGCATATTTCAGCCCTGTGCATCGCCCTGGGTATGTGGCGACGTGCTGATAGAGCCCTAAAGGGGCGGCATAGAGTGTTGTTGTGTATTTTTTTAATCATTCCTTATTTGTTTAAATATCAATTTAACGTGAAAGATGATATAAAGATACAATTTAGATAGTGATTGTGCCATATTTATCTGAGTTTAGGTTTAAATAAATGCATGAAACAAAGAGACAATATTTGGTGTATGCAAGTTTAGATGTGTGAATAATTATGTTGCCCTTTCAGGGCGATGATGCATAGAATTCAATATATTAGCCATCTCTTTAGGATATATTATTCTATCGTTCATGCGCCGTACCTCGACGTACAGCTTTTACCATTTTGTATAATTGATCGTTGGGTCTAATCTTCTCGGGAGTCTTTATTGAGAAGCTTTCTCCCTTCACTGTTTCATCAACTTGCTGCGTATCCACCCGAATATCTTCGGCTGTCAAGAATATTGCCCCTGTTGTTGGACCAGTTATCAATAATTCTTCACCCGTTTTCAACGATTGCGTTTCCATCAAGAACTCCGTCACACCAATATTGCCAAAGTGTTTGATGGCTTTGCCAATATACACCTTGCGTTTGGTAGCACCCGAACCGTAGCGGTGTGTCCATTCGCCCAGTTTTTGTCCCAAGTAGTAGCCATCCCAGAATCCACGATTGAAAACTGTGGCCAGCTTCTCGTTCCACACCTCAATCTTCTCTTCCGTAAACTCATTGTTGCAATAGGCAACAACTGCTTCTTTGTAACACTCTGTCACCAGTCTTACATATTCTGGTCCGCGCGCCCTGCCTTCTATCTTAAACACACGCACTCCGGCATCCATCATCTTATTCATGAAGTGAATTGTCTTCAGGTCTTTGGGCGACATGATATATTCGTTGTCAATCTCCAGTTCTATATCGCTTTCTTTGTCTTTGACAATGTATGCGCGGCGACATATTTGGTTGCAAGCACCACGGTTGGCCGATTTGTCCTTCTCATGCAAGCTTAAGTAGCATTTGCCCGACACTGCCATGCACAAAGCACCGTGGCAAAACATTTCGATGAGGATTAGTTCGCCCGCAGGGCCTTTTATTTGTTGCTCGTTGATGTCTTTGTAGATTTGTGCTACTTGATCCAGATTGAGTTCACGTGCCAGCACCACTACATCTGCAAACTGAGCATAGAATTTGAGCGACTCTGTATTGGTAATGTTCAATTGAGTGGACAAATGCACCTCCACACCCACCTTGCGTGCATACATCATCACGGCAACGTCCGATGCAATGATGGCAGATACGCCAGCTTCTCTGGCAGCGTCAACAATTTTGTGCATCAACTCAATGTCGCCATCGTAGATGACTGTATTTACTGTGAGGTATGACTTCAGTCCGTTCTCATTGCATATATCGACTATCTTGAATAGGTCTTCTGTGGTGAAATTGTTGGAAGATTTGGCGCGCATGTTCAGTCCCTCTATCCCAAAATAGATAGAGTTTGCGCCACCTTGTATGGCTGCCATCAGAGATTCGTATGAACCTACTGGTGACATTATTTCGAAATCGTTAATTTTATTCATTGTAGCAATGCACCTCCGAGGCGCAAGTTAGGTTGAGCTAATTTGTAAATAGTTGCCGACTGGCTATTGTGAGGAAAGATAGTTTGACAGTACTAATACTCTGGCTTGGCGAATATACGAGCACGATCAATCGTCTCTTTGTTTTTCTTATCCAGTTTTTGCAGGTGAGATGCCGAAGGGTTCTTCTTGTTGAAATCGGTAGAGAGTAATTTCATTGTTAGCTCGGTATCCGTTTTGTCAATCAATTTAAAAACGACAGTCTTGTCTTCCAGCACCCTGTTCTTAACAAGATAAACGGTGTAATCTTTGTCTGCTTCACAATCGAATGTAGTTTTATCGTACAACAAATCAGATGCTTTTACGCCAACAACCTTCGGATCTGCTCTGAGTAAAACAATCCCATTGTCGTTGCTTGTGTCCAGTGTAATAGTTTTGCCCGATTTGTTTAGAAATTCTGCCCGAACTCCTTTTATAGAGTAACCCTTATCATCGAAAAACTGTATTTGCAGGGTGTCTTTCTTTTCAGCAGGCTTCATCTCTATCTTTGTTTTCGCACCTGTATACGCTTCTGTATTGATAAGAATAAAATCATCAATCATCTCATAGGTTCCCTCTCCAGTGTATATGATGCCCAGGCCATCATTGCTTTTCACCGCAAAGGTTACATTGTAGTCGTTGAAAGTAATGGTGTCAGTTCCTTCATGATAGGTTCCATTGATATCTTGCGCATTGAGCGTAAGCGAGAATAATACAGTAGCGAGTATGATTAATATCTTCATGTTGGTTAGTTCTATCTTTTCCAGTAATTAATATTCCAATCTTGATGCAAAGATATGCATTTTTTAGAAGAGAGGAATCTATCTATTATCATTTCTTTGGATCAAGCACCCATAACAATTCACTAAAATGCTGTGAAGATGAATAACTGTAAATCAAAAACGGATGGCTACATTGTAGTCATCCGCTTATAGTTAGTTTGTATAGTAGTAAATGCAAAGAGGGTTACTCCTTCTCTTCTTCCTTCACTATTTTCATCTCTTCCACATTCAATTTCACTTTAGTGAAAGCCTTTTTTAGTTTCGTAGTGTCAGTTCTATTCGCCCAATAGGTCACATTCACCGACATGTTTTCTTGATTGATGTCTAAAGCAGTTACACCCTTTTCAAAAGCGATGTACTTGTCAATCTTATTCACACAATTTTGACACATTTCATCAAGACGAATCTCAACCGTTTCTTTTTTCTTTTCAGCTTTTTGTTTTTGTGCAAAACCCATGCTTGTCATGCAAGCAAATACAACTAATAATGTTACTAATTTCTTCATGTTGTTATGTTGTTTAAAGTGTATCTATTTAGAATCTTGGAATAGTAAATCGTATTCCACCATATATCTTGCGCCCATGAACCGGACCCCAAATCATGGTAGCGTCAAAGTTGTCGCTGCGTGGATTTGCCGCATCAATAATTGGATTGTTCTGACGATAGTCGAAAAGGTTCTCTACGCCAAGGTAGATATTCCAGTTGCGGAAGTATTTTGTAATCTGTCCATTTACCACAGTGTGCGATGAGAACGTTTCGTTCCATAGCGGGGCTAAAGCATCTGGTGTAGGCATTCTTCCACCTCCGTTAAACTGAGCGGTTAAATCGAATTGCCATTTCCCCAATGGTGTTTGATAAGATGCAGTAGTCAAACCTTTGTAGTCGTTCAACAATGGTTTTGACATGCGTGTAACTTTTCCTGTTTCTGGATTGGTGTAATCTGAAGTAGATTTATTCCATCTGTATGCTCCCGTGAATGTAAAACCTTTGAAGAAAGGATAACTCACTTCTATTTGTGAACTGCTTGTATATGATTTGCCATCTCCCAAATTATAAAAACTAATGGCATGCGGATCACTATCCATGTCCACCACTACTTGATTCAAGAAATTTGTGTGGTAGTATTCTCCAATTATTGTCAACTGCTTATCTGCAATGGGGAGGTAGAATGTAACATTCAAACCAGCATTCCATGCTTCTTCCTGCGCCAAGTTGTCTGCAATGTTTATCTTGCGAGAGCTTGCCAGCAAGTAATTGTTTTCGGCAAGTATGTTGGCTGTTCTATATCCTTTGCCCACTGATCCACGAAAATGCATCCATTCATATGGATTGTATTTCACATGCAAACGAGGTGTTACAAAAGTGCCATAGCGTGAGCTGTAGTCTGCTCTCAATCCACCTAACAATATAAGTTTGTCATTTAAGTTGTAAGTATATTGTGCATAAGCACCTGGCACTGCTTCACGTCGGTTATAGTTGGTTGTTTCCAACAGTTCTTTATATTCATCGTAGTTTAAACTCAAGCCTGTACTTAGGTTGTGCTTGTGGGAAAAGTCTTTCTCGTAGAGTAAACTTGCATAAAGGTTCTTTTGAGTTACATCATATTTTTTGTTGTCAAACATTGACTCTTGGTCATGAATAGAACCTGAAGCAATTAAAGCAACACTTTCGGCCAACTCTCCATTGCCAATAACATAAGCTTGTTTGGTATACATCTCTCCACGATTGGTCTTCAACTTTATCTGGTAAGGATTGGTGGTAATTTGCTTTGGGTCTTGTCCTCCTGTTCTCTCTTCGTGTATGAAACGACCGCCATATTGAGACATATACTTACCCGACTCGTAGTTCCAACGATTCATCAAGTTGAGTTGTGTCGTTTTAGGATAGTCAAGGAAAGCATCGTCATTATTATCGTGACCTTTTGTGTCATTTGAATAATGAGCAAAAAGTCCTGTTGATAGTTTATCATTGATCAACCAACTACCATCTGCATTCACCTCCATGCGTTGTGCATCGTTTGCAAAAAGATTGAGTGAGAGCACATCGGCAGTTTTTGGCTTTTTATATTCCACGTTAATTTGACCTGCTAAAGCCTCATAACCATTCTTTACGGACGAAGTTCCTTTTGAAATATAAATGCCTTCCATCCATGCCCCAGGAACATAATCTAAACCAAATGGAGAAGATACGCCCCTAAAGTTAGGGTAATTCTCTGTTAGCATTTGCACATAGGTGCCAGCAAGTCCTAATAGTTTTATTTGTTTTGCGCCAGTAGTTGCGTCGCTATACGCCACATCCACCGATGGATTGGTTTCAAAGCTTTCGCCAAGGTTGCAACAAGCAGCACGACAAATTTCGGCATACGTAATCTTTTGTGATTGAAGCACCGAGGTTCTTTGGGAAATTGTGCCAGGATTACGTTGACTTATCACTACTTCTTGCAGCTCCAAATCTTCTTTTAAAATGATGTTGATCTCTTCGTCGTGATTGTCTAAGTGTACACTTTGTGTAGAATATCCGGTATAGCTTACCATCAAATGTTCATGTCCCGATGGTGGGTCTATTTCAAAGTAACCATCTATGTTGGTAACTGTACCTTTTTTCGATTTCTCCCAATATATATTGGCACCAATAACAGGCTCTTTTGTCTCATCAAAAACGTAGCCCTTTACTTTGTCGGCTGCGAAAATCGAAAATGATGAGATAAACAATAAGAATAATATAATATTTTTAGTCATAACTTTTTTAATTAAGAAACAATACTGCGTGTTTTACAAAACACATGATGTGCGAATAAAAGGGTTTATTCGCATTCAAATGAAAACAGAGTTGTTCTTAGCTAAATTATGAGTGTTTCCAATAAGGAAAAGTAGACTAATGTACTTTGGTTGGGAGGTTTTTGTGTTTGAGAAACAAACTCGGTTAATGGTTCGTTCTCTGTGGTTTTAATTAAATTGTAGAGCGTTGCTGTAAGGAAACTTTTAATAAATGGAGCTTTAATGACAAGCTGATTAGCTTGTGTTGACCCGTCTTGCAAATCAAGGTTCAATCGATCCAATTCGCATTGTTGATGCGAAGTGTCACATATTTCATCTTCGTGAGCTGTTTGTTCAGATGTGGAGCAATCTTCAATATGAACATCGCAACATTTTTGGTCTACAATAGCTTCAATGCCAAAGGTATGGCAGTCATCGCAACAAAAAGAATAGGCATTTATCCCCGAGCCAGCATACGCAATAAGGATGGCCAGCATAAAACTAAGTGATGTGGATAAAAACTTTTTCATAGCTCAAAGATATACCTTTTTGTGTTAATACAAAAGACGTGTGGCATTATTTTAATATTGCTTGGCATCATTCTTCATTTTCTGTTACTTGTTTCAAATAGTCGTAAGTGGCTTGTTGAGCCCTCACTTTAGGTTGGTTGTTCGTCTTGTATATGTTGTTTAAGTTTTCATCAATGATGCAAGCTTTCACATTGTCACTCAACTGAATATTTAAGATATCCATAATTTGTTTTTGATGCTTCTCGCAATATATAGGGAAAGCTGTTTCTATACGACGACGTAAGTTGCGACTCATCCAGTCGGCTGATGTGAGGTGATAAGTAGGATTTCCATTGTTATGAAAATACCATATGCGACTGTGTTCTAAAAAGGAGTCTACAATGCGCGTTATTTTGATGTTCTTGCTGTAAGGTTGGTTTGGCACCAAGCAACATATTCCACGTATAATTAAATCAATCTCCACTCCTGCCTCACTTGCACGATACAATTCGGCAATCATTTTTTTATCTTCGAGGCTATTCATTTTTAAGATGATGCGCCCTTTGCGTCCTTCCTTTGCATGGGTTATCTCTTGCTCTATCATTGCGTGCAATGCAGGCAACATATTAAACTGAGCTACCAGCAAGTGTTCAAACTTTTTAGTTTGTTGCTTTCCTTCCAAAATGTGGAACAGTTCGTCTATTTCCATAATTATGGCATGGTTGGATGTCAGCAATCCCATGTCACTATAGATGCGAGCAGTTTTTTCATTAAAGTTGCCAGTGCTTAAATATGCATACCCTTTTATGGGCACTTCAGGGTCTTTGCTCCTTTTGCGAATGTAGGCCAGCTTCGCATGTACTTTCAAACCTGGCAGGCTGTATATAATCTTTATACCTGCCTGTTGCATTGCTTCGGCAGTTAAGTAATTGTTTTCTTCGTCAAAACGTGCTTTCAGCTCTACAAAGACTGTTACCTTCTTCCCGTTTTTGGCGGCACTTATAAGGCTGTTGATTACAGCTGAGTTTTCGGCCACTCTGTATTGTGTTACTTTTATTTCCAACACCTTTGGATCAAAAGCGGCTTGCATCAAAAAACGCAGCAAATAATCAAACGATTGATAAGGGAAGTACAGCATTACATCTTTCTTGCGGAGCACGCGCAGTATAGATGAGTTCTTCTCGAATTCGCGAATACGTAATGGTTCAGGTATGTCAGCAGTCAGTTTTTTATCTGTAGGGTTGGGTAGCGTCATCAAATCATCTAAATTCAAATAGCGTCCCGATGCCAACAACTCCTCTTCCTCTATTTCGTATGTGTCACACAGGTATTTAAGGAAATAATCGGGCATCGACTTGTCGTATTGAAAACGAGTTACAGCACCAATTTTTCTCTTGCGAACTTTCTTTAATATCTTCTCGGCAATGTTCGTATGATCTTCATCTTCTATAGAGAAATCGGCATCTCTCGATATCTTAATACTATAGCATTCACCAACCTTGTAACCTGGGAAAATACTGCTTAGATTGGCTCTTATTATATCGTCGATAAACATAATGTAGTGCAACCCATTGTGAGAAGGCAATTGAATAAACCTTGGAACCTTAGTGAAAGGTATTTTCATTATGGCGTAGGTGTACTGCATTTCGTCTGTGTCAATTTCTTTTTTCTTGCGTCTCATCAGGCTTATCACCTGATAGATGCGCGCATCTAAAATGAAAGAATGGATATAATCCTTTTGAATAATCATGGGGGTAAGATAGGGGAAAACTTCTTCGTTGAAATATTTGGTAACGAAATCGAGATGAAAGGGCATTACATCATCCGATTGATAAAGGATGATCTTATTCTCTGTCAATTCATTCAGAATTTCCTCGTTAAATATTCTGTAATATTCCTCCTCTTGCCGAGTAACTTCGGCATTTATTACAGATAAGGTTTTTAAAGCCTCATCCACCGATTCTTCTTTTATGTCTTCCAGCAAAGAGCTATGGTAGCCAGAAACACGTACTTTATAAAATTCTTCTAAATTGGAGGAGAAAATAGAAAGAAATTTAATACGTTCATACACGGGTAGTGATTTGTCTTTTGCTTCAAGCAGCACTCTATGGTTGAAAGAAAGCCAACTAATATCTCTTTTAAAGTATGAGTAGTTCGATTTGTTGTGATTTTTCATAATGTAGCTGCTTTAATACTATGCCAACAATACTTAATCGCATTGCCTTATAAGCTTTTCGTATATAACGTAAATTTAATAACTTTGTTTTAATAAAGAAACTAACATGAAGAAAATAGGTTTAATATCAGACACACACGGTTTTTGGGACGAAAGGTATGTCAAACATTTTAAGGATTGTGACGAAGTGTGGCATGCTGGAGACATTGGTTCGTTAGAGTTGGCGAAAAAGTTTGAGGCCTTCAAGCCTTTCCGTGCAGTGTTTGGCAATATAGATGGTCAGGACTTAAGACAGCACTATCCTGAAATTAACCGTTTTACGTTGGAAGACGTTGATGTGCTTATAACTCATATTGGTGGATATCCTGGTAGGTATGATCTCAGAATTAGAAGCACGCTTTTTGCAAAACCTCCCAAGCTATTTATATGTGGACATTCGCACATATTGAAGGTGATGTTCGATAAGAAGATTCAATGTCTTCATATGAATCCTGGTGCTGCTGGTAAATATGGGTTTCATCAAGTAAGGACATTGCTCAGGTTTGTGTTGGATGCGGGCGATATACGTGATTTGGAAGTGATAGAGTTGAATGATAGATAAGGCAACAAGAGTTTAAAATGCTCCGCATTTTTCAAATTACACCTTTTCTTCATCAAAAACAGGTGTTTTGCTTTTTATTTCATGTTTTGTTTGCGAGCAATGGTTTGAATGATTTTTATTAGACGGTAACACTTTTGAGTAAAAGTATAGAGGCAAAGTTTTTTATTGAGGAATTTATATTTGTTCTAAAAAACCAACTAAAAACCTACTATAGTTTCGTGCGAACTCTCCTAAAGCCAAAACTTGTTAAGGGAAACAATTTCGGACCATCCAAAAGTATAAACTTGTTTAGGGAAGAACTTTTGAAGGATTCTTCCCAATTGTTTGACTTTGTAAAAGTCAAATCGACACCGTCGTTAGCCCAAAACATATCAATTATCAATTAAATGTGTCGAAGTCAGTTCTAACTATATTTGAAAACTGTTCGAATGATGTTTGAAATGGTGAATTTTATTTTACAAGAACGAAAAGGGTTTTTATATATAACTCTCATCGAAAGCGATATTAACTTTAGTTGTTCTTTTGGATAATAAAAGGATATAATTAGTTGAGCAATTAAACAAATTGTTATATTTTTGACAGCAATTCATGGCTCGATATTAATAATATTAGAGAAACGTTGCATAGTGATAAAACTCCAAACAACACTTCTATCTATTTCTTTGCTATTAATAGCTGCATGTTCCAGTCAACACCAGGACATATCTACCTATACCCTAACACGTAAAAACTTTGAAAACACTATTGTCATTGATGGTTACGCAGAACCCTTGCAGTCTACTTCAATCACGTGTCCTCGAGGAGGCGCAGGAGGAACGGTTGCTTTTCTTGTAGAAGAGGGCACTTGGGTGGAAGAGGGTGATATAGTATGCACTATTGAAAATCAAAACATGCAGACGCACTATGACCAATTGCTAACGAATTTGGAGAATGTGCAAGCCAATATAGAAAAAGCAAAAGCCAACTTAGAGCTTCAATTTACAATGCTGGAAGCAGATGCTAAAAACAATGAGGCCGAAACTCAGATAGCTCATTTGGACTCTTCGAGATTGCAATATTACTCTCCAAATCAGAGACTAATAAGAGAACTGGAACTTCAAATTGTTGCCATCACCCGACGTAAGATAGAATCGAAGCTACTCTCTCTACCCATTATACAACAATCTGAAATAAAAAAGCTTGAACTTCAAATGCTTCGATTGACCAACAATGTTGCATCAGTGAAAAAAGATCTCGATGGGTTGGTCTTAAAGTCTACCAAAAAAGGCCTGGCAATAAGGGGAATCAATCCGATGACGAATAATAAGATGGCTGTGGGAGATGTGGTGTGGAATGGTATGCCACTCGTAAATATTCCAGAGATGGACAAGATGAAGATGAAGATTTTTGCTTCTGAAAGAGACTATCGGTACATCAATGTGGGCGACTCTGTGAGCTACACATTTGATGCAATAGAAGACAACATTGCATGGGGAAAGATAATTAACAAAATGCCAGTGGGTGTGCAAATAAAAGAGGGTTCTCAAGTGAAACACTTTGAGATTGATGCTTCAATTGATAGTACTGTGGTGATGCCCGATCCTGGATTTACAGCTACCTGCCACATCATGTTGAAACAAGTGAAAGACACGTTGACAATACCACAGATTGCAATATATGAACAAGACTCGATGAAGGTGGTGTACGTGGAAAACAGAAAAGGTTTTGAGATGCGACAAATACAAATTGGGGAATCATCTCCTAAGGAAGCTGTTGTAGCTAATGGACTTTTTTTGAATGAAAGGGTTGCATTATCGAGACCCAAAGAATCCCAAGTGAAGGGCAGAAAAAATATTGTCAGATTCAATTAATATATCAAAATAATAGAATTAATATATACACCTCGATAGATGAAGAATATGAAAAACAATGATCTTAAAAAAACATACATGAGGTTGCTCTTATTCATATCTGTGCTAACCTTATATGCTTGCAATAGTAAAGAAATGCAACAGGTTCCTTATACAAAGGTTGAGAGAGGTACATTTTATGTAGATATCTATGAAGTAGGAGAGATAGAGGCCGTGAACTCTACCAATATTTCGTCGCCCAATATTTCATGGCGTTACGGTAATCTAAAAATTACTCAAATAGTGAAGGATGGCACGGAAGTAAATAAAGGGGATACCCTCATTGTGTTTGATCCATCAGAAGTAAACAAAGGTATTGTGGAAGCGGAAGGTAGCTTGGAAATAAGCCGTGCCGAATTGGAGAAATTGACTGCTCAGCACCAGTCAGACTTAGAGGAGTTGAATGCTGACTATGAAATATCAAAGTTGTCTCATCAAATTTCCAAAATTAAATTTGAATCTGCTGAATATGAGTCAGATATTAGTAAAAAAGAAATTCAGCTTAACCTCGAAAAAGCCGATATAGCATTAGGAAGAGCAAAGGAACAGATAGACTACCGCATTAAAATTCAGAAAGAGGAGGTGAAGCAAAAGAACCTTTCGATAGAACAAAACTTGGCGCGGTTAAATGAAGCCCACGAAACCCTCTCTAAACTATTTTTGATTTCTCCTTCACCGGGAATTGCTATCATTAGCTTGAACTGGAGCAGTGGAAACAAATTTCAGATTGGAGACCAATGTTGGTCTGGTTTCCCTCTCATACAGTTACCAGATTTGACATCGCTTAAAGCTACTGCAAAAATAAACGAAGTAGATATTGCGAAAATAAGCAAGGGGTTGAATGTAGAAATTAAACCTGATGCATTTTCAGATAGTATTTTCACTGGAAACGTAAATGCAGTTGCCAATCTTGCTGTAAACAAAAGTAAAGAGTCGAGAGCAAAAGTGTTTCCTGTAGAGATTCTCATTAACGAAACGAATAAAAACTTATTGCCAGGACTCACAGTAAGTTGTCGACTCATTATTGATCAAATAGACGACGTTCTATTCGTACCCATTGAAGCCATCAATGCTGAGGCGGATAAATACTTTGTGTATAAAAAATCGGGCAGTGGCTACAATAAGGTGGAAGTAGAAGTGGGAGCAAGCAACTCTGACTATACGATTATCACAAAGGGTCTAACTGAGAATGACGAAGTGGCATTGAGTTTACCATTTGAAGAAGAGGAAACAAATGACAAAGCGATAGAAAAGGCATGAGTATGAAAAAGAATATATTGCATCTGTTGTTATTATCCTTTGTAATACTGTGTCAAGTTTCTTGCAGTGGTATAGGTAAAGAAGGGGGAGGTAGACCTATAGGAGCAAATAGTATTGTGGAAACTGGAGAGATTGCTGCGGTAAACTCTAAAGCTTTTACATTGCCCAGATATGGAAGAAACTTCTATGAGATGAAGGTGATAGGTATTTTAGAACATGGTGCTATACTGAATGAAGGAGACTCTATTATACAATTGGATCCTACAGATGTAAAGAAGTTTATTGTGGATAGAGAGACAAATCTGGAAGGACAAGTAGCCAGCTTTGAGATGTTGAAGGTGAATCAAGAAAACAGCATGGATGAACAGGAGTCAAGGATGAAAAATGAAGTTGCTTCATTCAATCTTAAGAAGATAGAGTTAGAAGCTTCGCGTTTTGAACCCGATAAATTTAAACGAATAAAGGATCTTGAGTTTAAACAGGCTGAAATTAGACTTGAAAAAGAGAAGAGAAAGTTAGCTTTAAAAAGAGTAATTGATGAAAACGACTACAGAATTCAAGAAATTAAAGTAAACCAGACTAAAGCAGACATTGAAAATGCTTACAATATTTTGCCCGAACTTACCATACGCACACCCATATCGGGCGTGTTTCAAATTGCCGAAAATCGTAGAACAAATAACTTAGTAAAGGTAGGAGATCAACTATACCCTGGATCAAATATGGCGAGTGTTCCCGAACTAAAATGGATGAAGGTTAACACTCAAATCAACGAAACAGATTTTCTGAAAATAAGATTGGGCCAGAAAGTTGCCGTTCGTCTGGATGCTATGCCAAGCATTGTATTTGATGGAGAGATTATCTACATGGGGAGGCTCTGCTACTTGAAAGATAGCAAATCGAAACAGAAAATATTTGATGTTGAGGTGAAAATATTAAAAGTAGATGAAAGATTGAAGCCAGGTATGACCGTGAGCTGTGAATATTTAGAAAATTAATTACCATGCAGTTTGAAGAAAATATACGTTTAGCAATTAGTGGTCTATTGGATCACAAATTTCGATCATTTCTGACAATGTTGGGAATTATTTTTGGAGTAGCTTCTGTAATTGCTATGCTTTCAATTGGTGAAGGAGCTAAACGTGAAGCAATAGCAAAGTACCAAGATCTAGGCATAAACAACATCATTGTTAGAGAAAAAGTGCTTTCGGATACAGAGCTTGAAGAAGTGAGGGCGAAGTTTTCGCCTGGTCTTACAATACAAGATGCAGAGGTAATCGGCGAGATTGTACCCGGTATTATTCGCGTTGCTTTGCAAGCAGAAATAAGTTCTGAGGTTAAGTTTTATGACAAATCTGTCAAATCTACCGTTATCGGAGTTTCACCAGAGTTTTTAACCATGATGAATTATCGTCTTCAAAAAGGCGATATGATTAATCAAAAACAATACGACCAACGCTACAAGATATGTATTTTGGGAGCAGGAGTTGCTAATAATTTGTTCAAGAATGAAGATCCTTTAGGGAAAATGGTGAAAATAGAAGACCAATGGCTTGAAATTGTGGGTGTATTAGAATCTAAAACACTCTTTACCGAAACAGTGGGAGAGTTGGCTGCAAGAGATTTGAACACAGATGTATATTTACCTTTGTCTACTTTCTTGAATCGATTTCCAAGAGAAAATATTTTAGCAAATGAGATTCAACAAATAACGGTTCAAGTGGAGAGCTCTAACCAACTTGTGGAGTCTTCAAAACTAATTGATGAGATAATTAAAAGACATCACTTCAATAATGATGATTATGGTATTGTGATACCCTATGAATTATTGAAACAAGAAGAAAAAGAACGGCAGATATACAATTTCCTTTTAGGTGCTATTGCTGCTATATCACTTGTTGTAGGTGGTATAGGGATTATGAATATCATGTTAGCCACAGTAATGGAACGTACACGTGAAATTGGAATTCGTCGCGCCATTGGGGCACGAAAGGCTGACATTATGAGCCAGTTTGTTACAGAAGCTGTTGCCATCAGTATCACTGGTGGAATAATAGGAGTATTCTTGGGCGTTTCTCTTTCTCTCTCAGTTTCACTCTTTACAGATGTGAACACATACATAAGATTTTACTCTGTTATATTGGCATTTGCCTTTTCTGTGATAGTGGGTATAGCTTTTGGCTATTTACCTGCAAAGAATGCAGCAAACTTGAAGCCAGTAGATTCAATCCGTCACGAATAAACAAATTAGTATAATGTTAATATCAATTCAGAATTTGTCCAAGAGCTATGCAATAGGAAACACTGACATACCAGTGTTACATGGAATAAATCTTGAGATAGAGAAAAATGAATATGTGGCTATCATGGGACCCTCGGGTTCTGGGAAATCTACATTGATGAATATATTTGGACTATTAGACAATCCGACAACTGGTGAATATTTTTTCAATGGCATTAATGTAAGTAGTTTAGATGATGACTCCTTATCTGGAATGAGGAATAAAGAGATCGGTTTTATCTTTCAAAACTTCAATTTATTACCTCGGATCAATGCACTACAAAATGTGGAGCTACCTTTAGTTTATGCAGGTGCTACAGCAACTGAACGCAAAGAGCGTGCGCTAAATGCATTGGATAGAGTAGGACTTACTGATCGCATTAGTCACAAACCGACCGAGCTGAGTGGAGGACAAAAACAAAGAGTAGCTATTGCACGGGCGCTGGTTACCAAACCAGGCATATTATTGGCTGATGAACCTACGGGTGCGTTAGATTCGAAGACAGGAGTTGACATTATGCGATTGTTTGAAGAGCTACATCAAGAAGGCAATACGATTATACTTATTACCCACGAACAAGAAATTGCAGATTATGCGCATCGCATCATTCATATTAGAGATGGCATTATTCACTCCGATGAGCCGAACAAGAATAAAAATAGTATTATTTAACTGATTCTAATAGAGCATTATGAGAAAAGCAACTTTAATATTCTTTATATCTACTATATATTGTTTGTCAACAAATTCTGAAGATAGACAACATCGTCGTTTGACATTGGAGCAGAGTATTGATATAGCAAAAGAGAAAAGTTTGAGAATGCTTAAATTGGAGCAATCGCTCAAACGAGCTGAATACAATCTGCTATCGGCAACTAATAGTTTAAAAACGAATATTGACTTGTCGCTTGAACTTCCGAGGTATTCTGACGAAGTGAGAACGAGAGAAGATAGCTCTGGTATATCTTATTACTCCTTTAAACAAATACAATATGAAGGGTATTTAACCATTAGGCAACCCTTGCCAACAGATGGGAGTATTTTTATTCAAAATAGACTAACAAGTTACGATGATATTCAAAGAGATCTGCGATCGACCTATGCGAGTACACGCATAGGATTGGAACAACCTCTTGATGCATTCTATGGTTTCAATCGTATTCGCTCAACTCTTAAAAGAGCAAGGTTGGCCTACGAGGAGTCAAGCAAGTCATATAAAAGAGCAGAATTAAACCTCATTTATGATGTTAGCAGTGCATACTACAATTTATTGATGTTGCAGAAAAGTGCTGAAATAACACTTCTCGATTTGGAAAGACAGACTGATGCTTTCGAAATATCACAAAATAAGTATGATGCAGGACTAATAAGGGAGGTGGATGCACTGCAAATGGAGGTGGACTTAGCTGAGGCGCAGAGCAACCATGATATTGCGCTTCTCAATCAGAGCTCGGCTGTCAATTCATTTAAAGATCTGCTTGGTGTTAATCTACATGACAGCATCTCGTTGAAAAGTGAGTTGAATTATGATATTGTTATTATCTCAACCGATTTAGCTGTGAAATATGCATTAGAAAACAGGCTGGAAATTAGAGAGCAAGAAATTCAGATAGAGTTGCAAAAACTGAATATACAACAACAAAAAGCGGCTGGAATGGTGAAGGCAAGTCTTAATGCTTACTATGAAAAATTAGGAGTTAACCAAGAATACAATAAGAGTCTTTTCTCATCAGTTGGTGATTCATATGGCAACTATTCTGATCGACCTTCAAATTATGGAGTAGGTTTTTCTTTAAGAATTCCCGTTTTCGACTGGGGTGTAAATAGAGCAAGAGTGAGGGAGACCGAGTCTCATCTCAAACAAATAATATACACCAAAGAAGAAGTTCAACGAGGAATTGAAACAGAGGTGACAACTTTAGTCTCAAGAATAAGCAGTAATTTAAAGCGTCTTCAATTGTTAGAGAAAAATGTAAAGGTTGCTGAAAAGAGTTTTGAGATTACACTTCAAAGATACGCTGATGGAGATATCGATAGTCAGGCACTTTCATTGGAGCGAAATCGAATGAACACAGCATATACCTCGCACTTAAATGCTTACATAAATTATCAATTATCGTTAGCCGACTTGATGCGAAAAACTTTTTATGACTTTCGCAATCAGGCTCTTATAGAGTAATCAGATCGATAGTATTAAGAGATTATCAGGTTTTATTAAGTTGACTAAAATTGAATTAACTTTTTAGCGCAGCTCTTTATCAAATATCAAACACAGTCGCTCCCAACGTCCCCAGTATACCTAAAAGAATAAGAATGATGCCCACTACACGATTGAAGAATTTAAGCGACTGACGGCTGAAGTATCTTTTTAGCTTTGAAACATAAGTGGTTATAAAAAACCACCATGCCAATGCCCCTACACCAATCGAAAGCATGCCAACGACAAAAGTAAACCAGTTTCTCTCCAATGGATTGTATTGAAAGCGTGCATACAATGAAATAAAGAGAAAAATAATGGCTGCATTGGAGAGTGTGAGGAAAAATGCAGTTACAAAATCATGTTTGTAGCGTGTGTCTATTGAATTGATTGTAGGTTTCATCACTTTCAAGGGGTTGGTGTAGAACAAGGCTACACCAAACAGTATAATAACAATGCTTCCGATTACTTGAATCAACAGCTGATTGTCTTTTAATAAATCATCCATAAAGCCCAAGCCAATAAGCGTAATTGATGCATAGATTAAATCGGAAACCATTGCGCCAAGACCAGATGCAAGTCCATGCAACCTTCCTCGATTTAATGTGCGTTGAACGCACAAAATACCAATAGGTCCCATTGGAGCAGACACAATTATACCAATAATAATTCCTTTATAAATAACTTCAAGCATGTGCATAGACTATTGTCGTAGCGTTAAGTTGCATAATAAATAGGTGCATTTTCACTCTCTCTATTAAGTGAAATACTTATATATCAAAAGATTTGTCAATCATTTGAATGGGTGCAAAGATACATTCAATAATTAAAACATACAAAATGAAGATAAATATCTGTGAGACTCGTCTCTTTTCATTAACTTTGTCTTTTCAAAATTAAGTCTTATTTATAAGATTATTAAGCAATCACTTATCTCAATAAATACTTGTAGGCAATGATATCATTTTTCAAAACTCCTTCACACAACATTATCGCGGTTAAGTCTCAATCTGCTTTTACACAAGAAGACATCAGTAAGTTGAATTGGCTATTTGGCAATGCCGAACTACTGGATGGCTCTGAAGTAAATAAAACATATATTGGACCTCGTCGCGAACTGATAACTCCTTGGAGTACAACTGCGGTTGAAATAACTCAGAATATGGGCATTGAAGGTATTTCGCGAATAGAAGAATACTTCCCAACGGATAATCCAGTGGAGCATGACCCAATGTTGCAACGTGCATACCAGCAACTGAATCAAGAGATATTTGACATTGATATAGAGCCAGAACCAATATACTATATTGATGATATTGTAGCATACAATCTTGAAGAAGGCTTGGCATTGAGTTTCGACGAGATAGCTTATCTTAATGGTGTGAGTAAAAAAATGAACCGAAAACTGACTGATAGTGAAGTATTCGGTTTTTCTCAAGTAAACTCAGAACATTGCCGTCACAAAATATTTAACGGGCAGTTTATCATTGATGAGGTGGAGAAAGACAGCACGCTGTTTCAACTTATCAAGAAAACATCAGCTGTCAATCCCAATACATTGGTCTCGGCATACAAAGACAACGTTGCATTTGTAGAAGGACCACACATCGAGCAATTCGCTCCATTGAGCGGTGATAAAGCAGATTTTTTTGCAACTAAAGAGATGGACAGTGTTCTTTCGCTAAAGGCAGAGACACATAACTTCCCCACAACTGTTGAACCTTTCAATGGTGCATCTACAGGTACAGGTGGTGAAATTCGCGACCGTATGGCTGGAGGCAAGGCTTCCCTTCCATTAGCGGGAACAGCTGTTTATATGACTTCCTATCCACGATTGGAAAAAGGCAGACCATGGGAAGAGGCCATTGCGCCACGCAATTGGTTGTATCAAACTCCAGAGCAAATATTGATAAAAGCATCTAATGGTGCATCAGATTTTGGTAATAAATTTGGGCAACCACTTATCTGTGGTTCACTACTAACGTTTGAACACGAAGAGAACTACAAAAAGTTTGGCTACGACAAAGTGATAATGCTTGCAGGAGGTATTGGCTATGGTAAAAAGTCGAACGCTTTGAAAGGCAAACCCGAACCAGGGGAGAAAGTAGTGGTGATGGGTGGCGACAATTATCGTATTGGTATGGGTGGTGGCGCAGTTTCATCGGTTAACACTGGTGAGTTTTCTTCAGGTATCGAACTGAATGCCGTACAACGTGCCAATCCAGAAATGCAGAAACGGGTTGCCAACGTTATTCGCACTTTGTCCGAATCAGATAATAACCCAATTGTTTCTATTCATGACCACGGAGCGGGTGGACATCTCAATTGTCTGTCTGAGTTAGTGGAAACTACGGGTGGAAAAATAGACATATCAAAACTCCCTGTGGGAGATAGCACATTGAGTGCAAAAGAAATTATTGGCAACGAAAGCCAAGAGCGCATGGGCTTGTTGGTGAAGAAGGAAGATTTAGATAAGATTAAGCAAATTGCAGCTCGTGAGCGTGCACCGTTTTATGTTGTAGGTGAAACCACAGACAATATGAAGTTTACTTTCGAACAGCCAGATGGCAAATGTCCCATTGACATGGATCTGGAAGACTTCTTTGGTAAACCACCTATTACCGTTATGATAGATAAAACCGTTGAGGAGGAGTATAGTGCACCTGAGTATAACCCTGAGGAGTTGGGAACATACTTGAACAATGTTCTAAAACTTGAGGCTGTTGCTTGTAAAGATTGGTTAACCAATAAAGTAGACCGCTCTGTGAGTGGTAAAGTTGCACGCCAACAATGTCAAGGAGAAATACAATTGCCTTTGAGTGATATGGGTGCAGTTGCATTAGATTACCGTGGTTTTGCAGGTATGGCCACTTCAATAGGTCATGCTCCACAAGTGGCAATGATTGACCCAGCAGCGGGATCAGTTGTAGCCATTGCAGAGGCACTCACCAACATTGTTTTTGCCCCCTTAACCAATGGATTATCCAGTGTTTCCTTGAGTGCCAACTGGATGTGGCCTTGCAAAAACAGAGGTGAAGATGCACGTCTGTACTCAGCCGTTGAAGCTTGTTCAGATTTTGCTTGCAATTTGGGCATCAATATTCCAACAGGAAAGGATTCACTTTCCATGACCCAACAATATGGCGACGATAAAGTGTTCTCACCCGGAACTGTAATTATATCTGCAGCAGCTGAAGTGAAAAATGTTCGACGCATTGTTTCACCCACACTTGCATTCATCAAAGGAACTTATCTGTACTACATTGATTTTTCATTCGACTCGTTTAAGTTGGGTGGATCAGCCTTAGCTCAAACAATGAACAAGGTTGGCGACGAAGCACCCACTGTTACAGATGCCGAATACTTCAAAAATGCATTTGGTGCAGTGCAAGAACTTGTTAATCGTGGATTGGTCCTTGCTGGTCACGATGTTTCAGCAGGGGGTATGATAACTGCCATGTTAGAAATGTGTTTTTCAAACACACAAGGTGGATTAGAAGCTCGTTTGGACAAAATTCGTCACTCTGATTTAATTAAGATATTATTTTCGGAAAATCCTGGGGTGTTGGTGCAAGTGAAGCACCACCATTTAGTTGAGAAAATATTGGACGATTATGGTATTGGTTACGCCATTGTTGCACGTCCAGTTGAGGAGCGTAAGTTTGTGATAGAAAAAGATCAGTTCAGAAAAGAATTTGACATAGACGAATTGCGCGATGTGTGGTACAGAACTTCCTACTTGATGGATCAGAAGCAGAGTGGAGAAGTAGCAGCAAAAGAACGATTTGATAATTATAAACTTCAACCACTACAGTTTGAGTTTAATGTTGATTACACTGGTAAATTTCTTGATTTGGGTTTAAATCCCGATAGAAAGGAACGTTCAGGACTTACAGCTGCAATAGTTCGCGAAAAAGGAACTAATGGTGAGCGTGAAATGGCTTATGCCCTCTATTTGGCTGGTTTTGATGTGAAAGATATTCACATGACAGACCTCACCTCTGGTCGCGAAACACTGGAAGATGTAAATATGGCTGTGTTCTGCGGTGGGTTTTCCAACTCCGATGTCTTTGGCTCTGCCAAAGGATGGGCTGGTGGTTTCTTATACAACGAAAAAGCGAAAAACTCTTTGCAAAACTTCTTTGCACGAAAAGACACACTCAGCCTTGGGGTATGTAATGGCTGTCAGTTGATGATGGAGCTTGGATTGGTGTTTCCTGAATTGAGAGAAGGTCATCCTAAGATGCACCACAATAAATCGAACAAATTTGAGTCTGCCTTTGTGAGTGTAGAGATTCCCGAAAACAATTCGGTGATGCTTAAATCATTAAAGGGTACTAAACTCGGAATTTGGGTAGCTCACGGTGAAGGTCGTTTCATATTGCCACAAGAGGAATCAGATTACAACGTTTCCGCTAAATACATTTACGATGAATACCCTGGCAATCCAAATGGATCGGATTATAATGCCGCTGCCCTTTGCTCAAACGATGGTAGACATTTGGTAATGATGCCACACTTAGAGAGATCGATATTCCCTTGGCAAAATGCATACTACCCATTTATGTATCGTAAAAATGATGTTACACCATGGATGGAAGCGTTTATCAACGCAAAGGATTGGCTAAGTAACCAAGAGGATTAAACCAACAAAAATAAAATACATATTATCCAATTTATATTCCCCGCCTTTTTCAAACAAGGCGGGGACATTTTTACTTGTTATGAAAAAAACTATTTTTGAATACGAAATGAAAGTACGTGATTATGAATGCGATGTTCAGGGTCATGTAAACAATGCAAACTACCAACACTATTTTGAAGTAACTCGTCACGAGTTCTTAGAACATGTAGGACTCAACTTCTATGAAATGCATAAAAAAGGAGTAGATGCAGTTGTTTCGCGTGTCGAAATAAGGTATAAAGTACCTTTGATTGGCATGGATAAGTTTAAGTGTTCTATAGCATTGGAAAAAAGAGGTGTTATTTATACGTTTCATCAACGCATCATCCGTCTATCGGACAACAAGTTGTGTGCGAAAGCTCAAGTTGATGTAGTCAATCTTATTGATGGGGTGTTGTCTCAACCCGTTATATTTGATGAAGCATTTAAGGCATATCTCTAATATAAAACACCTAAACAAATAAAATTAGAGGTATTAGAATCTATACTTTCAATCGTCTCTTATTTGATGGTCAATTTTACCAATAATATCGGCGTCCAATATCTATTTTAACCTTATGCTATCTACAGTTAAAAAACCTTTGTATATTTGCATTCAAATCATGTTTTTAATCTGCAACAATAACATCAAATTTTAGCACATTCATGTCAACGTCTGTTACCGATAAAACCCTTTATCAAATTGCTTTAACCCAGATAGAAGGTGTGGGTGTTGCCCTTGCGCGTAACTTAATGCAAATTGTAGGCGATGAGGAGCAAATATTTAAAGAGCCTAAGCGCAATTTAGAGAAGATACAAGGCATTTCATATCGATTGATTAATGAGATAAGAAGCAAGGATGTGCTGAATAAAGCGGAGGAGGAGTTGCAGTTTGTTTCTAAAAACAACTTAGAATTGCTGTTCTTTACTTCTAAAGAATACCCCGAAAGGCTTACTCATTGCATTGATGCACCCATCTTGCTTTACGTGAAAGGAAACAGCAATCTTAACTACAAGAAAATAGTTAGTATTATTGGCACACGTAACTCTACCCCTCAAGGAACTGAAGCCTGTAATCAATTTGTAAAGGATCTATCTTCCAAGTTCTCAGATTTGCTTATTGTTAGCGGATTGGCATATGGAATTGATATTTGTGCGCATCGTGCTGCATTAGATAATAATGTACCCACAGTTGCTGTGCTTGCACATGGTTTAGATAGAATTTATCCTGCAGCACATCGCAAAACAGCTATCGATATGCTTAATAAAGGTGCACTTCTAACGGAGTTCCCGAGCAAAACAAAACCTGAGAGATTCAATTTCGTTCGACGTAATCGTATTGTTGCAGGTTTGTCCGATGCATTAGTGGTGATTGAATCCGCTGACAAGGGCGGTTCGTTGATTACTGCTGAAATTGCAAACTCGTATTACCGAGAAGTATTTGCAATACCTGGTAGGGTAACCGATCCATTTTCTGTTGGTTGCAACCGCCTTATTTCTACTAATCGTGCCATACTTATGCAAGATGTGAAAGGGTTTATCGATCACATGGGATGGGACGAAACTGCGAAGCCACAACCCAAACAAAAAGAACTATTCTTGCAACTCACAGAGCAAGAAGAACAGGTTTTTAATGCGCTTAATACCAATGAATCTATTCATGTAAACATGTTGGCTATTGAGTTAAATGTTCCAGTATCTGAATTGTTTTTCACGCTTTTAGAACTGGAAATGAAGAACGTAGTAAAACCCATGCCAGGCGGAGTTTATAAGTTGTTGTGATTGAAAAACTTATAATACCTCACCTTTTGTTTTTAACAATAAATATTTTAACATCTTATTTTTAAACGCTATCTTGTGCCTAAATTTATGAATATATGAAGTTTTCATACGGCGATAATTATTTTATTAGAAAAGAAAATTACGTAACTGGCTATAAGGCAAATGGCAGGTTATTTATATATGCTATTGTAGCAGTTGTATATTCAATAACTGAGTGGATACTAAGGCTGCGTTATCCTGAAAGTAAATTGCTTCTTTATATAGGATTAGCTATTACTGTTGCTTTAGTAATACTTTTGTCGGTGCTCTTCATGCGGAAGTATCTCAGAAGTGGTGTCTTCGATATTGGCATAGTAGTTTTGGCTCTTTTTAGCTTATATATGCTGATAATGAATTTGATCAGATTTTTTGCTTAGATAGCTTTTATTTATTGCAACTACAACTTTCCCTATAACTTCAGAAATAATAGAATCAAAATGATGATTAGAGTATTACTTGTGATTATTCTGAATGTGGTGGTGCTATTTTCGAACTACGCTCAAGAGAATATTCAAACCTTAGAACGACATTGGAAGCCAAATGTTGAGAAAGTTCAAATCATATCATACAATATCTTTAATGGTTTCGATTGAGGAAAGGACCCTGAACGAAAGGAGCGTTTCATTAACTGGATTAAAAACATAGATCCAGAAGTATTGGCAATGCAGGAGCTTTGTGGCTTTACACAAAAATCTTGTTGGAAATTGCCGCAGAGTGGGGACATAGTTACGCAGCTATTGTTAAAGAAGATGGCTATCCAGTAGGCATAACTTCTAAAAAACCCATCGTTGTAAAGAATAAAATAATAGAAAATAGTGGCCATGGACTTTTGCATGTTGAGACGTATGGGCATGACTTTTTAGTAACACATCTGAATCCATCTAATGCAAAGACCAGGCACATAGAAGCCAGATTTATACTTGATTACATCAAAAGTGAAAACTTAGATAACTTTCTATTATTGGGAGACATGAATGCACATTCACCCATGTATGCAGACTTTATGGATGCCAATAGAACAGGTTTATTAAGTAAATATGCAGGAAAAGAGAGTAAGAACTTGATTGAAGGTCGATTTGATTATTCAACCATTTCCAGTTTTTTGTCTTACCCTTTGGTTGATGTATGCCGTATTTTTGTGCCTGTCAGCCTAATTGATAAAGTGGTGGATGCATTTATATATAATGAAGGCGAACCTGATTACTTGTCAGATCATTATCCTATAGGAGTTGATTTGTTGTTAGAGAAATAAACAAATTCCATCTTTTCTGCTTACCTTACCTAAAATACTTCCCATAAAAAGGATTGATCTTTCTATTTCTGTATGCATGTGCAAACACTGTTACAAGTATTACGATTGCTCCAATTAAGCTTGTAATAGCAATAGCTTCATATGTGAATTGATGTCTCACATAAATAGCAATCAGTGTCCATGCACCCACTACAGCAAACTCACGCATACCACGTGTAAACACCAAAATAAGATTCAATGCTGTGGCAATTACAATAAGTGCTATTGTCCACGCTTCGGGTGAAAGAAATCCTCCATCCCAACCAACCTTTGATAAATAGGCTGCAATGTTAGCAATAGTAGCAACGGAAATCCATCCTGCATATATTGAAATGGGCCACCATGCAAAAACAATAGTTTTGGCAGGAGCTCGCCATCTCTCCATATTGGTGTTGACAACTATTTTCATTAGTGAGAAAAGTATCACCAACATAACTACTACCGATAACCAAGTATAATCCGTTAACCATGCTATAATCCACAGTCCATTGGCTATGTTTGCCAATGCAAACCATCCACTTGTTTGACTGATAAAGTCGAATGTTTGTTTCTTCACAAAAGTTTTATAAACTTGATAGAGAGCAAAAATCAATATAGCTATGAAGATCAATCCCCAAATAGAGAAAGCATATCCTGCGGGTGTAAATAGGTTGTTGTACTCTTCGCTCATGTCACTAACTCGGTAGCCATGAATGGTGTAAACTTGCGAATAGTAGTTAATGCCAATGGCAAATATTACTGCTAATAGATTGACAATAGATAAGGTTTGTTGTTTCTTTAGTGTTTCCATATTGTGCAAATTTTTGTTTCTAATGAAACATTTTTTGCTGATTAATAGTTCATATTTATGAATCTGGAGATGTCGTTTTCTTAAAACAATTTACAGGGGACCACTATACAACGCTTTCATTTCTATATGCAATATGATTACTACAGACAGTACAGCACTTACAGTGCGTTTGTTTTACGGTATAATGGAACGTTTACTTATTGCAATTCCTATTGTTGTATCTTCTCCAATTGACTCCATGAAAGCCTATTGTATGTAATATGACTTAGAGTGCTGTAGGTAGGACTTGTTGTTTTTTTTGTTTTGAAAATTTTGAAGGCTTATCTCTTATTATAAATAATCATCCAAAAAGCTCCTGCACCACCAAATAAATCAACGTATACTAATCCATATTTGCACTCATGTTTAATTCAAATCTGCATCATTATGATGGGTTTATCAATACATTTTTCCAACAATCCAATTTTTAAACTCTATTATAAACAAAGTTTTTTCTTCAAATAGCTTTGTTATTATCACATAATATATTACGTTTGCAAAACCAATTGGCATTTGCAAAGAAATAATTGGCATTTGCAAATTATCAAGTCATCAAAATATAAACAACTGGTAAAACATTATTGATACTTTTTGCGTTAATTCTACAGAGGCATATTAGGGAGTATCAAATTAAGAAATTCAGGAAAGAATTACTATTCATAATCATAAGATATTGTGGTTGAGCGCCAAAAAAGCCCCAATCACAGGAATTGGGGCCGTTAAGCATAATTTAATCTGGTACATTAAATTAAGAAATTACACAAGAAGTTTTAAGCCTCATTGCTTTTAAGAGGCAGTTGCAAATGTTCTGACAACGATGCAACTGTCTTTTTTTGATCCATATTTTGATCAAAATCGTTTGCAATTACCATCCTTTCAGTATTTTCTGCTTCGTCTATAGCATCTAACACAACTGGTTCAGGAGCACTCTCACCATTCTTAGCATTATATGTGCCTCTGATGTTTATCAGTGCTCTGTAAGAGATAATCAAATCATTTAATTCATTGATTAATGCACTGTAGTCCAGCTCTTTGTTGTAGTTTTGTGCCATATTAATTGTAGCAAAAAGCCAATTCAACCCATTTCTAATAGATCTTTTAAATACTTCTGACTTTCCTTTCGGTCGTTTCGAAATATTATCCAATCTACTTTCCATGTATTCTAAAACTTGTGAGTGTGTACTCCGCAAATTATCCAATTGATTGGATAGTCCCAAAGATCCAAAAGCTGTCTCCAAGTTTTCATCACTATCTATTTCTGCAAAAAAATTAGTAACCCTGCGGTTAATCATAGGCACATTGTTGCGATCTAATTTATACAGAAATCTATTAACGATGAACTTAGCAGTGCTAACATCACTGTTCTCCCCTTCGATAAATCCTTTTACGAATCCATTCATCTGAAATGTAATAGCTTTGGCATGTTGAATACGATCTTCACGCAAAACAGTTAGTTTTTCAGTGAGGGGGTGAGGTCCAAATCGAACAGTTAGAGCGTCGATTTGTGGTTTTTCAGCAACAAGCTGATCAAAACCATCTTTAATTTTAAGACTCTCGGGATTGTGTTTTTCTACAATCCGTATTACCTCATCAGCGAACTCAGGAAGTTCCAGATTAAGTAATCTTGATAAAGAAATTTTTTCTACTAACATAAAAAATAAAAATTAAGTTTGTTTTGCTAAGCAATTAGCTTATTTCTCTTTTCATTTTATTCTCCTGTGCAATAAAATAAAGTAAGAACAAAGATTGCTTTTGCAGGTTGCCCTAAATCGAGCGCTGATGCGATTTTCGTATCAGTTAATGACAAAAGTAATCAATGTTTTTGTATGTACAAATACCAAAAAGAGAATTGGTTTCTGTTTCCTTATTATTTTTATTTTAACTTTAAGTAAGTCCTTAATAATCAGCATTTATACAGTATATGAATATTTAGCCTTAATCAAAAGTTTAACTTAAAATAACGTAGGTGTGCTTTTGCATACGTAAGTATTTTTACGTACGAATAATTCACAACGTGTTGTGAATTAGTTTAATCTGAGCTTATAGTTCATAATTGAAACACATTGAAAATTTTGAATATATATTTGCAAAGTGTGAATTTAACAAACTGAATTTATTTACCAATGAAGTGCTTATTATTAATTTCATTAAAATAGAACATGATTTTGTGACATTTAATACAAATATGTTATATTTGTTGATAAACTAACCCTTATGAAATGCGTCAAAACAGTTCTGAAAATTGAAAGATATGAGCAATGCGTGTTTTCAGAATCGACTAATAGATGTAGATACTTGATAATTTATAAAAAAACAAAGATGAATTTGGGGATTCTCTGCGGAAAGTCACTCTGCACAGTGCAGTGTTGATAGCATCTCCGCGGAAAGTTACTCTGCACAGTGCATTGTTAGTTTCTGCGCTGCGGAAAGTTGGTCTGCACAGTGTTGTGTTAGTTTCTACGCCGCGGAAAGTTAGTCTGCGCAGTGCAGTGTTAGTTTCTACGTCGCGGAAAGTTACTCCCCAACTGGATTGTTACTTTCGTAGCCTCCGTTAGTAACACTGCAAGTGGAAAGTCGATATCCGCGTCTTTTTACATAACACAGCTCCTTGCATATCAATTCTTTCCTTCTCTCACTTTGCAAAACAGATTAATTACCACTCAAAAGTTCAGAAGTCTGTTTGAAATGCATCCGATCGTCATTCGAACCGTGTTCGAAATCGTAAGATATATGTTTAGCAACTATTCTCTGCTGTATTCTACATGATGACCAGACAATTATATCAAAAAAACAGCAATTCGATAAAATTTCAACCTTAATCTTTGACGAATATAAAACTTTACTATCTTTGTTAAACACAACACTTGCACTTATATTTTTTTTGAAAGTAGAAAAGAAAACAATATGAGGAAAATAAGATGCCCTCAGCAATTTAAATACATCTTGAAAGTAATTCTTGTTTTTCTTCTTATTTGGGTAGAGGCAGCATCTGCTAAAATAAAAGCCCAAAACAGATCTGAGAAAACAATGGAAGCCACACTTGATTCAATTCGTAATAATCCATCAGGAAAGATGTATTTTTTCAACGGGAAACAGATATCTGAAGAAAGCTTCTATAGGAAAGCTCTGAATGGAGAGCTAAATGGTTTATCTGGGACAGGAGCCGAAGCTGGAAAAGAGGCTATAATAAAATATGGTGAGCTTTATAGACATGGCGTTTTGTTCTTTGAATCTAAGGAAAAAACAATTAATCATGAAAGTGAGGAGCAACTCCCTATTCTCACTCAAGTTAAAAATCAACGATCTAAAAGTTGTAGACAAAACGATGAATATAAATTGAAGGGGACAATAAACAGAAATTTTGATGGAAATACGATTATGCTTTTTTCGTTTAACCAAGATACTATCATGAATGTAGATACTACATTGATTGTTGATGGTTATTTTGAGTTTAATGGAAATGAAAATTTAAAAGATATAGGTATTCTCAGTATCGGTAATTATCCTGATTCTGTTCTGTCTCAAACTGTAATCCTGGAACATGGTAATATAAACGTTTCGTTAAATAAAAAAACAATTGGAGGAACTTCCTTGAATAATCTATTTCAATCATATTTAGATTCAATGGCAGTACTTACTAATGAATTACAGTCTATTCCAATATCAGAAGATAGCACCAGCTATATTAAAACAGGAACAGCATTATATAATAAACATGTCGAGATAGGGAAATACAGAGTCAATTTCAAAAAAACTAATATCCATAATATCGTTGGTCAGTATTTTTTTAAGAATGAAGTTGGAAAAGGCACTTCTGAAGGAATAGCATATCCTTCACAAAATAACTTGGACAGTGCTTTCTTAATTGTATATGACGCTGCAGATGCAGAATACAAGCAGAGTAAATGGATTAAAAAATATATTGAACGTTTAAAGCTACTTAAGGAGAAAGAGTTGTTACAAAAAAACATGGAAAATAAATTATTTACCAATCTCATATTAAAAGACTCTTTGGGTGAGAGTAAAGAGATTTCAGAATATGTGGCTAAATCTCAATATATTCTTATCGATTTTTGGGCTTCATGGTGTGCTCCTTGCATAGCCTCATTTCCAGCGCTCAAAGAGATATATAATAATTTCAAAAGAGAAGAGCTCGAAATTATTGGAATTTCTTTAGATACTAATGAGAGTGCTTGGAAAAATACTTTAAATAAACAACAGTTGCCATGGGTTCAATTAGTAACATCAAATGAAGAGATGAATGAAAGGATAATGAAAATCTATTCATTTCAATCTATTCCTTTTGCTGTTCTTATAGACAAAGAGGGGAATATTATAAAAACCGGATTTTCAGTTGAATCAATCTCTAAATTGATAAAATCAAAAGGTCAATAGGAATTACGGATATAGATTTCAAGTATTTACGATATAAATAAATGAATACTAAACTGTAAAAGTCTTACTTTCGTTAATAGATGTCTTTAGCTTTGTCTACAATTCTTTTCAAAGCTATCTTTCCCGAAAATGAAATATTTTCGATGCTCATGTTGTTTTTGATTTCTTCATGAGAGAAGTTTTTGTACAATTGACCAACTGCAGACTCCAAAAACTCATCGGATAGTATTTCCATGTTGTCAAACGACAAGATTACTTTTTTGCTTTGAAAAAAAGCTTTTAAAATAAGATCATAAATCTGTTGACCATGTTCGGTTTCAACGGCGTTGACACCTCCTAATATACTTTCTACGTGTAAGGTTGTATTTTTCATAATTTCAAAAATATATTGTTTTACCTCTATTTGTTGATGTTCAAATGTACATTAATTTATGATTGGTTGTTATCAAAATTGGATTGTAGATTGAAAATATTAATTGATATCTCCAAAATTGAGAAGCTATAAGGTTTTACTTAGCTTTAAAACTGTATGTCAATCCAATTCTTACTCCCAACTCCATCAGTCTTTGATGATATTTCTTCGATGAGAATGGAATTAAAGTATGAGCTTTCGAATATGGATTAATAAATAATCCTACTCCATTATTGAATTGATATTGTGCACCAATTCCCAAAATTGCTCCAATGCCGGATTGACTATGTATAGGACTTGAAGAGCTTGCATCAATGCCTAACAGTAAACCTCCATTTATAAAAAAGTAATCCCAAAAGTTTTCTCTAACGGTGATTGGTATATTCACAAGAGAAAAACTGGCATTGTATGGATTATCCCACTCGGGAGGCGTACTTGGTGTAATGGTAATGGTGTGTTTTGCATATTCCACACCCGTTTCTATGTTTAACCACTTGTTTAATGGATGAATATAGTTGAGTCCAAAGGTATAGAAGCTTTTACTGCTGTAGCCGCCCGTTCCATCTAAACTGGTAAAATATACTGGCTCGTTGATGCCAAATGATGAGAAAGAAATACCGATTTGTTTATTGCCAATCTCTTTTTGTGCGCTTATAAAAAGGAAAGGGAGTAAGAATAAGATAATAAGTGATAGATACTTAATATTCATGGTTGAAAAAATTATTTGTTGCTACTTTTATTCTTGAACGATATATCAGGACTTTCTCTATTTGTTGATAGTCAGATATAACCGACTTGATCAATTTAATATATTCGATACTAAACCTGAGTTGCTCATCTTATTATAACTTGATTTGTTCATCATTTCTCTTTACTTCCATATTCTTCTGAGATTCTAAAAATGCAGGGTAATATTTATTTGTCCCATTATTTTTGAAATCTTTATTGATGGATAATCAAAGATACATTAAATAATAATTAACTAACATAATAATTTCTTTATTTTGTGGTGTTTATCGAAAAGGGTTAAACATTAGTTTGAACAACCTTTAAATGTGCATCGAATATTTTATAGAGATGTATAAAGTAAAACAGCTCATTTTTGTCAAATGAGCCTTCAAAATTTATTAAATGACTTGTCCTTTAAGCCTTTATCACCGCCATCGGAGTCAACTCCACTTGAATGTCCACCAAGTCTTCCTGCAGAGCCATCACTTCTTGTATGTCTTTGTATGATCCTGGTGCTTCGTCCAAATCTCTTTTGTGACGCAAAGCGTGGAGTACGCCCAGTTCTTTTAATTTTTCTACTTCAGCTTTCAGATTTAATGATCGGCGAGCTTCATTTCTGCTCATTGTACGACCTGCTCCATGCGAGCATGAATTGAAAGAAAGAGGATTCCCCTTTCCTTTCACCAAAAAAGAGCTCGTTCCTTGTGAGCCTGGAATCATTCCCCATTCTCCTTCATTGGCACGTGTAGCCCCCTTTCGATGAACTATAACATCCTTGTCGAAATGATTTTCCCATGCTGCAAAATTGTGTGGTTTGTTAATGAAATTCGAAAACGCCACATCTTGTATAACTTCAGAGAAAGCATCTTTCACCCTTTCCATCATCAGTTTTCTGCTTTGCAAAGCAAACGCAATGCAGTAATTCATCTCTTTGAAATAATCTTCATACCCTTTCGTTCCTTGATCAAAGTAGGAAAGGTCTTTAGGTGGGATATTCTTCTTGCGTTTCTTGGTTTCTTCTACAGCTTTCCTGTGATAGTATTCCGCTACAGTGTATCCTATATTTCTGGAGCCTGAGTGCACCATAATCCAAATATATCCGTCAGTCCCTTTCTGTATTTCTATAAAATGGTTTCCACCGCCCAAAGTTCCAACTTGGTACATGGCGCTTTCATATTCTTGCGAAACCACGTGCAGGTTCTTATCCAAAGGAGGCATCCAGCTTTCTGCTTGTTTCTCCTTGTGATGTTTAAACCCAACGGGAATAGTTTGACGGATTAATCCCATCACTTTTTTGAGATCATCTTGTTCTATATGTTTAAGGTTAGTTCGTAGTGAACACATACCACAACCAATATCTACACCCACTGCATTCGGTATTATAGCATTTTCAGTTGCTAAAACACCTCCTATAGGCATGCCATATCCCTGATGAGCATCGGGCATAATGGCAATGTGTTTGAAAGCAATGCTTAGATTGGCCAAGTCTTTTGCTTGTTGCAAAGCACCTGGCTCTAATTTATTCAACCACAATTTAATCGGTATTCTTTCTGTATCTATTTTCTGAATCATAGTTACTAAGATACGAAAATATTTTAATATTGTTTTTATCAGAGAGTTAAAACCCTATACAGTCTCTACAATCCTCTTAGTCAAAGCTCCCATAGTTGATTTTTAGCATCTTTAAAACTATGAATTATATTTGTACATTGAAGATGTTGGGTACTTTCATTGTTATATTTATTTTGTTTTATCTTTTTAGAAGTTCAGCTTTATCAGCAAATTTCTCAATTTGGATTTTAGGCTCTGAATATAAGTAGATGTTACTTTTATCCTTCGCATATATTTGCAGGTTTTTCTTTGTGTCAATATGTACCTTAGCATTGTTAGATGTATTTAAACTGACTGACGATGTTTTCATTCTCTTTGCATCTAATTCAGATGAGTCTTTTGTAGTAAATGTGGCATCATCAGACTTTCCGTCTAATTCAAGCTTAGCTGATTTTGTTAACTCAACAGTAGTTCTATCAGTGGATATATCTGCATTAAGATTAGACTTGTCACTCATAGCAATAACAGCGCTTTCGCTATTAGCTTTAAGCTTACCCTTTGCATTTCCCAACATTGTAATAGAAATATCTTTTGTTTTTATTTCCAGATTAAATTTACTTGAATTATCAGCATTAATTATAAACACTTTACTTTCAAACATCTTTTCTCCATCAATCTCTGCATCATCCTTTAATTTTAGTTGTTCAAGATTTTTGAAAGTCACTTTAATTTCAAGTTTTTTACTGCTTGTAATTCTACTTGTAGTGTAAATTTTGAGAGTGCCTTCTACTACAGTAAACTGAATAACCTCCTGAAGGTTTTTATCTGAAGTTAACGTATAACTGTTTTGAATGCCTTGTGTCAAAGTCACTTTAAGTTCATCAGCTACCTCTATAGCATTAAATTCTTTAGAGATATTGTTGGTCATTGTAACAACATTTTTATCTCCTTTTATTTTTTCTTTTTTTTGAGCGAATGACGTAATGCTAATAATCGATAGTATAAATAGTAAAGAGAGCTTTTTCATTAGTGAGTAATTTAGTTTGAGTAGTTAAGTAATAAGCAAATTTAATTCAATATGTACAAGTAACTTTGTGAGGTTGATAAGTTATGGTGGAACACAGCGAAATATAATTTCTACGATTTAATAAAATGAATATTACAGACTAAGTGTATAACAAATGTATAAGATATGAAGTTCAAACGCAGTAAAGATCTAAAAAAACTATTGATAAAATTTGACTATAAAAAAAAGATGACAAAAATTAATTTGCCATCTTTTTATATTCCAAATATTTGTCTTGTAGTTTAAGACCTAAAACTATTTTTAGTTGATTCCAAGCTTAGCTTTCACAAGTGGATTTGCATCAATTGCTGCTGGACTGTGATATGCTACAGAACCTGATGCTAAATCTAAAATAAAGGTATAACCTTTCTCTTCACCTACAGATTGAATTGCTTTTTGAAGTTTCTCTTGAACAGGCGCAATCAGTTTTTGTTGTAACTCTTGAATTTCTTTTTGGCTGTTTTGCATGAAAGTCTGGTATCTTTCTTCTATTTGTTGAATTTGTTTTTGACGATCCAAAAGTAAAGCTTCAGTAACGTCATCTGTAGAATTTTTAAATTCTTCCATCTTATTGTTGTATTCGGCTTCTAATGCAGTTGCATTTTTCTTAACTTGTTCTTGCTTAGTATTCATTTGAGTTTCAATACCGCTTAATTCGGGCATTGAGCCAAATAACTCTTGTGAATTGATATATGCAATTTTACTTTCTTGTGCTACTAATGCAAACGGTGCAATTGCAAAAAATAAGATAATTAATTTTTTAAGCATAATAGATTTTATTTGGTTTGTTTTATTGTTGTTTTATAATTTGGTGGGCAAAGATAAATGTTTTATTTAGAATATCCTAACTTTGCCAATACTTCATTACTGATGTCAATATCGGGAGACGCAAATATCATGGATGTAGCTGAAGCTCTATCTATAACAGTTTGATATCCACTTGCCATAGCAATCTCTTTAATTGCGTTATATACCGCATCTTGAATAGGGTCTATAAGAGATTCGCGACGTTTAAACATTTCACCTTCTGAACCAAAGTATTTGTTGCGAGTTTGTTGTAATTCATTCTCTTTTGCTACAATTGCATTTTCACGTTTTGTTTTCTCTTCTCCTATTAATGTAGGTGAATCTGCTTGAAACTTTTTGTACATATCTTGTACCTCATTCTGCATTGATTCGAGTTCACCTTGCCATCTTTCAGCTACTTTTTCTAATTCCTGATTAGCGCTTTCATATGTAGGTATATTTTTTAATATGTACTCCATATCAACTAACGCATATTTTTGTGCAAAGCTCCCCAATGCAAGAGCAAAAAATAATCCGATAAATAATAATGTCTTCTTCATAACTTTCAATTTTAAATTCTTTATTGTATTGACGAGCTTATTCTTAAATCGTTTATAGTTGCACCAATAAATTATGTTAATAGTCTGTTGTGTCTAAAACTCTTGACCGATAATAAAGTGGAATTGGCTTCCGCTGTTTTGTCTACTGCCTTGTATTTTATCAAAACCATAAGCCCAGTCAATGCCCATCAATCCGATCATTGGTAGATGTATGCGTGCACCTACTCCAGCAGATCTTTTCAAATCGAATGGATTAAAATCGCCCACATTGCGCCATGCATTACCCGCTTCTATGAATGCTAAACCGTAAATTGTAGAGCTCGGTTCAAGAATGAAAGGATACCTAAATTCAAGACCTAAACGAGTATAGGCACTTGCATATCGACCTACCGAACCATTTTGATATCCACGCAGTGCAATGGTCTCTGTGGCATATTGTGAAGAGTAACCAGTCATACCGTCACCACCCACATCAAATCGTTCAAATTCAGATTGTTTATCTTTATTGTAATATCCAAGAAATCCAAATTCAGCACGTGTTGCCAAAACAGGGGTGCGCTTTATAGCTAATGAAGATAAAGGAGTATAAGTCCTCATTTTAAATTTCCATTTATGATACTCAAGCCATTGATATTTTTTTGAGTTCTCATAGCCATCTTCATCTTTTGGTAGGTTCTTGTAATCGATACCGTCCCACAAAGAGAATGGCGGGGTTAACCCCACGCTGAATGTAAATTGCGATCCCAAACGTGTGTATAATGGATTGTCAATAGAGTTTCTCGCAAGCGTAAAATTAAGTGATAAACTATTGCTAACACCGTTTGGTATTAAAAAATAACGCCAGTTTTTCATGCGATAGAGTTGATAACCAAGTTCACCTTGTAAATAAAAGTAGTCATCTGGCCATGACAGTCTTTTGCTATAGCCCAAGGAGGCTCCAATCACTTCAAACACCTTGTCTGGGTCAAAAGAATACTCCATCATATCTTGATATCCATAACCGCCTCCGTAGCCGCCGTAACCACCATAGCCAGGGTAACCCCCATATCCGCCACCATAACCTGGATATCCACCATATCCACCATATCCACCGTAAGGGTTATATCCACCGCCTTGAAATGCTCGATCGCTCATGTCTGATTGGCGTGAATAAAATGCGCTTACAGAAAAACTGTTCGGACGTTTTCCCCCAAACCAAGGTTCAATAAACGAGAATTGATATGATTGGTAGTATTGACCATTGGTTTGAGCACTCAAAATAAGGGTTTGTCCTTCTCCTTGTGGAATAATGCCACGATAAGATGAAGGATTGAGCAAGTTTTTAAGCGAAAAGTTGGTGAGTTTTAAACTCAATTTTCCAACCAATCCTGTTATACCCCAGCCAGCAGAGAATTCGATTTGGTCATTACCTTTAGATACTAATCCATATGTAATGTCAACTGTTCCTGATTCAGGATCTGGTTGTACATCTGGTTGCATATTTTCAGGATCGAAGTGTCCTGTTTGCGCAATCTCACGAATAGAGCGAATCAATTGTTCTTTACTGAAAATTGCACCTGGTTTGGTACGTAATTCGCGACGTATAACGTCTTCATAAAGTCGGTCGTTGCCTTGTATGTTTACTCTTTTTATGGTTGCTTTGCTTCCCTCCATAACGCGTAGCTCTATATCAACAGAGTCTCCGACAATATTAACTTCGATAGGATCGATGCTCGAAAACAAATATCCATTGTTCTGATAAATATTAATTGCAGCATCATCATCAGCAATTAAACGGTCATTCAGTTTCTTCTGATTATAAACATCACCTCGTTTCATGTTCAACTCTCTGTCTAACTGCAGCGAGTTGTATTGGGTGTTTCCAACCCACTTGATATTTCGGATATAATATTTCTCTCCCTCATCAATTTTTATCTCAACATTCACTGATTTGTCATCGTGACTATAAACAGTATCCCACAAAATTTCAGCATCTCTGTATCCTAATTCATGGTATTTCTCAATGATGCTTTTTTTATCCTCTTCATAATTGTCTATAACAAACTTCTTTGTTCTAAACAAATTTATAAGTTTCCCTCTTTCATTGGTCTTCTTCATAGTCCATGCGAGTTTACTATCTTTGAGGGCCTCGTTTCCAATGAAATTAAGACTATTAACTTTAATCTTTTCTTTTTTATCGACCGAAATGTCCAGTATTACTTGATTTTTCTGAGCAGGGTCAGGCTTTTCCATTATTGTTACTTCGGCATCTTTAAATCCTTTTTCGGCAAAGTAAGCTTTAATAATGGTTTTAGCACTGTTAACTTGGTTTGGAGTAATTTGATTGCCCTTCACCATGCCCACCTTTTTCTCTATATCTTCGCGTTCTCCTTTTTTCATGCCAGAGTACTCGATATCAGAGATGCGTGGCCGACCTGTGAGTCTAATCTCGAGCCACACTTTGTCACCTTGAATCTTATCAACCAGAATTTTAATGTCGGCAAATAGACCTTGCTTCCAAAACCTGTTTACTGCATTAGTTATTTCCTCGCCTGGGATTTGTATTTCTTGACCAATAGACAAACCCGAAAAACCAATCATAACAAAATCTTGTTCTTCGTACATTGTTCCTTCAAGGCCAGTTACTTTAATGTCCTCTATAATGTATTTCTTGGGCGTTGCCGTATAATTAATGTTTGGAGACGTAATGACAGTATCTGTAGGATTAGTTGTTTCCAGACTTTCCGATACAACTTGCCCTAAAATATTCGCCTGAAAGGCGAAACAAAATATCACTATGCCAATAAATGCTTTTTTCAACATTGTTTAAATTTTTCGTTTCTCTGTATTATGCTGTTACAGGTTGTTTAAATTATTCTTTCGTTCCGCTTCAATTTGCTCACTCGTTTTACCAAAACGTCTTTCTCTACATTGAAAGTCGGAAATAGCTTCATATAATTGTTCTTCTCCAAAATCTGGCCAAAATATATCTGTAAAATATAGTTCCGCATATGCCAATTGCCACAGAAGAAAATTGCTAATGCGCTTTTCTCCTCCCGTTCGTATCAGCAAATCAGGATCAGGGATGTTTTTTGTACTTAAGTAGCTTGATAAAGTTTCCTCGTCTAAATCTTCAGTTGATAATTGCTGATTCTTTACATCAACAATCATATTTCTTAAAGCTTGGGTTATTTCCCATTTAGAGGAATAGCTTAGTGCTAATATCAATGTTATGCTGTCACCTTTAGCTGTTTGTTTGATGGATTTGTCGAGTGCTGCTCTTGTTTTTACAGGAAGTCTTTCGTAGTCGCCAATTGCAACGAGTTTCACTCCGTTTTTAATCAAATCGGGAGTTTCTTTTACAATAGCATGAACCATTAATTCCATCAATGCATCAACCTCTTCATTAGGTCTGTTCCAGTTTTCAGTGGAGAATGCATAAATCGTAAGATAAGATACACCTGCTTGAGATGCTGCCTCTACAACTTTACGTACAGCAACAACACCTTCTTTGTGACCATAAGCTCGCTCTAATCCGCGTTCTTTTGCCCATCTCCCATTGCCGTCCATTATAATGGCAACATGAGCAGGTATTTTTTTGTTGTTTATTTTTTCTAATAAAGACATTCTATATTATTGCTGCTTGTCTTGTTTAAATTCAATACTCACTTTTATTTTAATGTGTTATAGAGCCAAATTACTTTAAAAATAATTTGTTTATTCGTCCTTTCCACACCTCTACCATTTGAGTTTGAGTGTTTTTTTCACCTCCAAGTATCCATACAATATTTTCTTTATCAACATGCACAGACTGATAATCTCTATTTATATAAGTTGATGGTAATTGCTGTTTATTGCTTGCTTTATTCCAAAACACACCATAGTTTGTAGATGTGTAAAATACATTCTTATTGTCTTCAGAGGTCAGCAAATATACCTTATTGTCATAATTGAATAAAGTAGAACCGAAAACATTAAAGTTTTGTTGTTTTGATGTGAACGTAACTTTGTTGTCAATATCTTGTAACAACCATACGCTCTTGTTAGAACGATTGTCAAGGTTTATACCTCCAGTAATAATTAAGTATTTTGCTGAATAGATATCGGGTTTGTTTATTATTGTTGACGTAAAATCTTTAACGGGGAATCCTGAAGGTACATCGCTATGAAGGTCGAATGACGAAAAGTCTTTTGTTGTAGCAAATTTATGAGAGGCTCCATCTTTGATGATAGTTAATATTGCATCTTTAGTAAAGGATGGAAGTTTTCCGAAAATAGCTTGTACTGGATAAGTTGTTTCAACTAAACTCCAGTCTATCCCATTTGATGATTCATAAACTTTATTTTCTGTATCTAAACTGTGCCAAACACGCTCACTGTTTTCAATATCATTATTTTGTATCGATTTCAATACTACGTTTTGAGGTAATCCATTTAACAGAGGTTGGTCTGTCCAATGAAGAGTTTCGTCGATCAGCGATGTAGAAAGCTTAATCGAAGTGCCTGATTTGTGATAGGTGTAAAATTGATTATTGGCTGAGACAGTTACTTGATCCGAAGGCTGTGGGATATAATCATTAGCGACATTCTGCCAAAATATTGTATCTGGATCTACTTGATGAATGTTTAGTTTAAAGGTATATGTTTTTGATGTTTTACCATCTTGAGCAAATATCTCAATGTTCTTTAGTTTTTTAATCATCACTGAATCAGTCTGATTCCATATGTAAGAGCTATCTGGTTGACCCGGGTTTATCAAGTATAGCTTTATACCACTGGCTCCTTTTGTTGCTATCTTTAAATTAACCGTTGATACATCAAAGAGATAGGGTAGTGAGTCTTTGTTGAACACCAAAGGGGCTGAGGACACCTGATCAATTGAGAATTTTACGGTGGGTAATACTTTTAAAGTATCTTCCGAAGACGACATTGAGAAAGCGGTTATTTGAGCATCACGAGACACGGTATAATCTATCTCATCTGTATCAGAATTTAGACATGAACTTAGTGTAAAAGTAGCTACCAGAAGCGATAAACAGTAATAGAACCAGTTAGATATCATTTGTTTCAAAAAATTTGTATAATCTATTTAATCTCTGCAAAAGTAGGAAGTTTTTCCTCTTATACCATACATAAATAAATATTTAATTTTAATTTCGACTAATTGCTTTCATTATATGAAAATGAAGGGAATCTATATACTTTTTAGCATTTATCAGATCGCCATGTATTAGTGGTGCACTAATGCCAGAAACGATCTCTTTGTCAGAGACTTCTATAAATGACTCATCCCACAGGTTTTTGTCTATAAAAGACGAGATTAGAAAGGTGCCTCCTTCTATAAGTATTGAGCCTATGTTTAGATCGAATAATCTATCTAAAATCTGTTCGTTCACGCTATCGTTGAAGTTGATGCAAATGCTTATTATATTATTAGAAACAGGATAATTGTCTATTTCTGTAAATACAAGTGTTTTGACATCACCAGCAAGCAGGTTGCTGCCTGCCGATAGTTTACCAGTTCTATCTATTACAATGCGAACAGGGTTGTCTCCACTCCACTTGCGGGCAGTCAGTGTAGGATTATCTTTTAGGGCAGTGTTGGTTCCTACCATAATACCCATTGTTTGAGTGCGAAGTTTATGCACAATGCTTTGAGTTATGCTATTTGAGAGTTTAAGAGCTGGTGTTGTATAATCCAATCTATTGGTATCAATAAAGCCATTTTTTGTTTGTGCCCATTTCAGTATTATGTAAGGTCGTTTGTATGCTTTATTTACAAAGAAAAAGCGGTTTAACTCTTTGGCTTCATTCTCTAATACTCCTACTGTTACCTCTGTTCCGGCTTTTTTTAGAAACTCTATTCCTCTGCCTGCTACCCTTGTGTCTGGATCTGTAACAGCCACTACAACTCGTTGAATCTTTTTTGATGCTATCAGTTCAGCGCATGGTGGCGTTAGCCCATGATGTGAACAGGGTTCAAGTGAAACATACATGGTTGATTTTGTTAAAAGAGATTTCTCTTTTACTGAGTTTATTGCATTTACTTCAGCATGGGGTTCTCCTATCTTTCTATGATATCCCTCTCCAATAATTGTATTATTATGTACGATGACACATCCTACCATAGGATTGGTTTTTGTTGCACCTTCGCCTTTCTTGGCCAATTGTAAACAACGCCACATATATTTCTCATCAGTTTGTCTCATCAAGACCACATTTTTTTTATCTTTGTTACTTACATCCTAATTAATGATTCAGAATGTTTGAAAATCCTGTTGAATATATTAGTGCTCAATTACTTGACAAGTACTCAAAGAGTGAGCTCAGAATCGTCACTTCGCTCATTCTGAAAGACGTTGCTAACTTGTCATTTTTGGATATAGTTAATTGCAAATTTAAGAATTTATCTAATACCGAAAAACAAAAAATAATTGATATAATAGAACGTCTTTTAAATAATGAGCCAATACAATATGTATTAGGTAAGACCGAGTTTTATGGTTTAGATTTAAAAGTCAATTCTTCGGTTTTAATACCACGACCAGAGACCGAAGAGTTAGTTGAGTGGATATTATTGGAAATCTCACAAATAAATCCACATTTGCTTGATATTGGTACTGGCAGTGGTTGCATTGCCATTGCATTAGCAAAACATTTACATTATGGAACAGTCGATGCTTGGGATATCTCAGATGATGCTTTAGCTGTGGCAAATGAAAATGCTACTATTAATGATGTATCAATAAAATTCACCAAGGTTGATGTATTGAAACCAGTTGACATCAACAAGAAGTTTGATATAATTGTTAGCAATCCTCCTTATATTACAGTTTCTGAGAAAAATATGATGGAGCGTAATGTGCTTGATTTTGAACCACACGAAGCTTTGTTTGTGCCAGACGATGAATCACTTATTTTTTATCTTAAGATTGTTGATATTGCCAAGAAGATGCTGAATAAAAATGGACGATTGTATTTTGAAATTAACCAAGCTAATGGATCCGAAATAGCAGAGTTACTTCAAAGAAAGGAGTTTATAAATATAGAGTTGAAAAATGATATCTCGGGTAATAGCCGTATGATTAGGGCAGTAAAAATGTAACAATAGAGTTGGTTGATGATGGAAGAAACGCCGAAGAAAATATCGGAAAAGAAAGCATTTAGTAAAATGGCTACATTATGTGCAAAGAGAGAGTATTGCGTTTTTGATATTAAAACGAAACTTTTTCGTTATGAGTTAGATGTTGAGTCCATAGAAAGAATAGTAGAGCAACTCAAAAAAGAAAAATACATTGATGAGCTACGTTTTGCACGTAGTTTTATATACGATAAAATGCGATTTAACAAGTGGGGTAGGGTTAAAATTGACTTTGGCCTTCGTCAAAAGAGAGTACCTCAAGCTATTATAAGCGAAGCTTTTATAGATTTTACTGACGAACAATTGAATGACTCCTTAGAAGATGTTTTAAGCGCAAAGTGGAAAACAATAAAAGAGAAAACAGAACAAGACAAACGCACCAAGCTGATTCGCTTTGCCTTGGGGAGAGGTTTTGAAATGAACCATATATTGGCTTACATCGATAAATTGAGATAATGTGGCAGCAGGTTGGTTAATAGAAGAATCTCTTCATCATTTTTTTACTGAGAAATGTGTAGTTTGCAACGCTAAATTGTTGCACAAAGAAAGGGGTGTTTGTATTCAATGCCTTTACGACTTGCCACGAACCAATAATTTTATGATTCCAGACAACGAATCAGAAATACTGCTAGCAGGACGATTTCCTTTTAAGCGTGTTGCTGCATTCTCTATGTTCACGACCAAAGGTGTTTTACAAGTGCTCATCCATGAGCTTAAGTACAATCACAAACCATTTATTGGAGAATTGATTGGCAAAATCTATGGAGAAGACCTCTCTCAGAGCAGCTTTATAGAAACCGTAGATGTTATAGTTCCTGTGCCCCTTCATCCTAAAAAGAAAGCTCTGCGTGGATACAATCAAGCTGAGGCTTTTGCTCAAGGTCTTTCTGTTTCTACTTCTATCCCATTTTCAGTAGATCAACTTGTCCGTATTGTGCATAATCCTACCCAAACGAAGCTTTCGAAAACACAACGATGGGAGAATGTAGATGGTATTTTTGATGTGAAAGATAAAAGTGCTTTTGAAAACAAGCATATTTTGTTGGTAGACGATGTTATAACCACTGGATCTACCATTGAAGCATGCGCCAGAGCATTACTCAAATGTGCAAATGTCACAATTAGCGTAGCTGCTATTGGAGAAGCATTCTGATTATTTTATAAGCTCCACAAAATAAAATGCTGTAATATCTTTTTTTTAATTAGAAAAGTAACACTAAAAATACTATTTTTGTGACTTCTCAAGAATAACAAAAAAGAATATGAAGACATTAGAAAAAATTACAGCACAGCAACTTTTAAAACTCAAAGCCATAAAGCTTCAGCCCTCCAATCCATTTACATGGGCATCAGGATGGAAATCTCCTATTTATTGCGATAACAGAAAATTAATGTCATATCCTGACACCAGAAATTTCTTGAAGATACAATTTAGTCGCATCATTCTTGAGAAATATCCCAATGTTGAAGCTGTTGCGGGTGTTGCTACTGGTGCAATTGCTCCAGGTGCTTTAGTAGCAGATTTGTTGGGTCTTCCTTTTGTATATATTAGGGCAACCCCTAAAGGGCATGGTCTCGAAAACTTGATAGAAGGAGACTTGAAGCCAAAACAAAAAGTTGTAGTAATTGAAGATTTAGTTTCAACTGGTCAAAGCAGTTTAAAAGCAGTTGAGGCTATTCGAAAAAATGGTGCAGAAGTAATTGGAATGCTTTCTATTTTTACTTATGGTTTCCCAATTGCGACTAAAAACATGAGCGATGCTAAAGTAGAACTCACAAGTTTGAGTAATTACGATGCAATATTGAAGGAAGCACTTCATACAGAATATATAGATGAGTCTGAATTGCAAACACTACAAGACTGGAGAAAGAACCCTGACACTTGGGGTAGAAACAAAAAAGACTAACTAACTTAAATGACCTAATGACAGAATTTGTAAGCGATATAAAGAAGATTCCTTATCCTGATAAAATGGTGTTTGATGTGCTTTCCGATATGAGTAAATTGGAACGCATGAAAGACAAACTTCCTGCAGATAAAATCACCGATTTTACTTGTGACCAAGATAGTTGTTCGTTTTCTGTAGCACCAGTTGGACAAGTAACCTTTGTAGTAATAGATAGAGAGCCACACAAAACAATCAAGTTTAAATCGGAACAACTTCCTTTTGAAATAAATGTGTGGGTGCAATTAGTTTCAAAAGCCGAAGACGATACACGCATGAAAATAACTGTACGTGCAGATCTCAATCCTTTCATCAAACCTATGGTGAACAAACCAATGAAAGAAGGAGTTGATAAAATATCTGAAGTGATTGCTTCGCTTCCGTTTGATCAATTGTAGGGCTATCTATAAGCGTATAATCCTTTAAAAAAGGAGAATGTATAAAATGCGGGAAAGTCCGCATTTTTTTGTTTTATATTGCTGAGTCTTCGATTTAACTTTGAAGCTATTCTGCTTCCTGTTTTTGCTGTAAACGCAGCCAAGCATTGAAAAACTGGTATTCTGTTACTGTAAGTACATTAGCCAATGTTGTGTAAGTAGATTGATCAGGCTTTTCTTTTACTAACTGGTTTGCCTCTTCTCGTTTAGATGGAGTTAAGAAATCATCAATATTTGTTTCACCCGTTTCTAAGAATTTAGCCAAATGTCCAGCAATCGTGCTTTCTTTCAAATTTCTGATCTGAGTAATCTCTTCAATACTCTTTCCTTGGGTATATAGTAACAGGCTTTCCATCTGTGTAGCACCTTTTATCTGTTTTGGTTTTGTTTCTTTTGTAGATGTAGCATCTATTTCATTCATGCGTGACGATAGATTTTTTTCAGCGCAATACTTTCTAATTTCATCCAGAAAGAAACTTCCGTATTTCTCAACACGCACTTTTCCAAAACCGTAAATGAGTAAAAACTCTTTGGGGGTTTGTGGTAAGTAGTCAGCCAATTGTTGTAGCGACTTGGTACGTGCAATGATATAAACTGGTACATTGTTTTCTTCTGCCAGTTCATTTCTTATTTCGGTGAGACGTTGCATCAAATCGGGATTGATTGAAACGGTAGATTCTTTTTTACTACCACCATGAGTTTGCAAGTTCGGAAGTTTAATAACAAGATTGTTTCTCCACTTGAAGTAGTTGTCAATAGTAAACTCTTGTTTCAAATTGGATATAAGCTCCTTCTTTTGTGCAACTTGAGTGTATATATTTAGCAAGTCTTCGTTATAGGATTTTGCAAAGGCTTTATCATCCGTATAAGCAGGCGAATCGGAAATTTCATCCAGTAGATCCTCTAATTTTTCTTCAAAATAGTTGGAAGATGCACTTAATCTTGCTTGTAAGATGGTATTATCAACTGGTTTGTTATTGAATATTTGAGTGAGTTGCACAATAAATTTATCGGCTACTTCCTTTATTTCTTTAATCCTGTTTATTAAGGTGTTTAGAAAAGAAGTTGCTTCATCATTAAATGAAGAACCTGCTTTGTTTACATCACTCCTCAAGAAGTTAAAGAGCTTTTGTATTTGATTAAATTCAAATAACTCTATCAATAATTGCTTGCGATATTCCACTTGAGAGTTTTCGAGTTTCTCTATGAGTTCATCTGCTTCGTTTCTTCGACTGGAGAATTCCAGAATGTTAGCTTCATTGCGAATGCTATTGGCGTTAATTTTGCTTTTAAGTACAATTCCCTCCAAAGTACGACAGCGACTAAGTGCTACATACACTTGTCCTGGAGCAAAAGCATCGCCTGCATCAATAATAGCTTTGTCAAACGTAAGGCCTTGACTTTTATGAATGGTAATAGCCCAAGCATGGCGCAAGGGAATTTGAGTGAAACTACCAGTTATCTTTTCCTCCAGCTTTGTGGTTTCCTTATTCACCGTATAAGTCATGTTTTCCCAAGTCACAGCCTCTACATATATGGCGTTCTCTTCACCAGGGCATGTAACCATTACATAATCATCATCAATAAACGTAACCTCCCCTATTTTGCCATTGTAAAACCTTCGGGGAGTTTCAGTATCGTTTTTCACAAACATCACTTTAGCTCCTTTTTTCAGCTCCAAGTCTGTATCTACTTGGAAGTTGTTTGTAGGAAACGATCCTTTTATTTCTGCAGTAAACCATTTTGATTTGCCTTCGATCTTTTTCATTTCGGCACTGTTTATCAAATCTGCTTTATAGTTATGCGTTGTAAGGGTTATGTAAGCATCATCTTCTTTAGGAACAAAGTCTGGGTTGTAAGTTGTTTCCAATTTAGCCAAACTTTCTGGTGAAAGTTTATTCAAGCGCACCTCATCCAGTATATGAATGAAGTCAGCATTCTTTTGGCGAAACACTTTATCCAACTCAATATAAATCATGGGCACTTCTTGCATCACGTGGCTATCAAAGAAATGGATTCCTTTATAATGGCTCAATAAAATGTGCAACTCTTCACGCTTGGCCACGGGCGATAGTTGAAACATATCTCCAATAAATACAACTTGCACTCCACCAAATGGTTGCCAGTCTCTGTGTCTGTAATGTCTCAAAACAGTGTCTATCGCATCCAATACATCGGCACGGACCATACTTATTTCGTCTATAACCAATAGTTCCAATTCGCGCAATATCTGCTGTCTCCTGCCTTGCATTTTCATCTTACTAATTAACTCCTTCTTTCCTATAGGGGTGGGAGTAAATGGTGAAAAAGGCAATTGAAAGAAAGAGTGAATGGTTGTTCCTCCAGCATTTATTGCTGCAATACCAGTTGGGGCTACTACAGCTATTTGTTTAAATGATTCAGCTTTTAGTTTTCTCAAAAACGTTGTTTTTCCAGTACCTGCTTTGCCAGTAATAAATGTAATTTGATTGGTGTTGTTGGCAAAGCCGTGTGCTAATTGGTAGTAGTCGAGCATGAGGGTAGTTTGTTGATTGGTTTTTTCGTAAGCTTTGACTTAATATGGATTGTTTTTTAATGAAAAGGCTAAGGTAATAGTTTTTAGTTAAATGAGGAAGTGTTTTGGATTGAAGATGTATAAATAGTCTTAGTAATAAAACGCCAAATACTTCGTTACTCTCGTTTTTGAAACAGTCATTTACTAAAGTAAACTCCTTAATTTCATTCCGCTACGGCGAGACGAAAGCTTCCGTGCAAGCGGAACAGGCTTTGTCTTTGACGTTTTCTTATCAAAGACTCAAAAAGCAGCAGTTTTCTGGCAGACACTAAATAGGTTGTTTAAGATGAGGATTAAAAATCATGGATCAACATTGATGGGTTGCTTAATATGACTGTATATATGAGCTGAGTTTTTTCGATCACGTAATTTAAAAATCTATCTGTGAAAAGATTGTCCTATAAAATATGTAGCTTTGTTTATTGTGTAAGATTTTTTTGTAAACATATTTGCGACAAGAAAGTAAGGTTAAGGATTTCAGAAGTCACTAACTTATAATTTTGTGTGCTTAATGAATTAAAGTGATCAACATTAAAACCCTTTCGAAAATGAAAAAAATACTTTTTGCATTTACTGGAATGCTTTTGGCCCTAATGTCTTTTTCTCAAAAAAACAACTCTCCAACTGGTTTGCTTTGTGAACTACTTTCACATCCAGAGTTGTCAGTAATTACCAATCCAGCACCATCATTCAGTTGGATTGTGAATTCACAAAGTAACGATGCATCTCAGACAGCTTATCAGATAATTGTATCAAACAGCGAAAAAGATATATACAATTTGGAAGGTGCTACATGGAATTCAGATAAAGTAACTTCAAGTAAGTCTTCAAATGTTGAATATAGTGGTACGCCTCTTTCTGACAATTCTAATTATTATTGGATGGTTCGTACATGGGATGAAAATAGTAATGTTTCAGATTGGAGTGAGGCTCAAAATTTTAAAACTGGAGACTTTAATATTAAAAGATTGTGGCCAGGTGAAAGCAAATGGGTGCAGATTGAAGATGAAAGCGGTGACCCAATTTGGACATTTGAAAATCGACATCCAATCCGTTATCACGAAGTAAACGTAGTCAATAAGGTTCAAAGAGATAATGTGCTTTTCTACGATTTTGGGAGGTCAGCATTTGCAGTACCAGAAATTAATTACAGTTGGGAAAAGAATAATTCAACAATATCTAATGATACAATTTGGGTTTATCTTGGAGAGAAAGCAGTTGGAGACTCCATTGACCAACAACCTGGCGGTGGCATATTGTTCAAAAGATATCAGTTCGTTGTAGAGCCTGGCGTTCACTCTGAAGTATTGCAACTTCCACGTTTCAAGCCAACTTATCCTCATAGTCAGGCAATGCCCGCTCATATGCCTGAGGTTACTCCTTTCCGTTATGTTGAGATACATTCTAATAATCCAGATATAAACATCGAAAATGTTACTCAACATGCTTTGTACTATGAATTTGATGAGGAAGCTTCTTTTTTTACAAGTTCAGACGAACGACTAAATGCTGTGTATGACCTGTGTCGTTATTCGGTGAAAGCCAATACATTTAACGGTGACTATGCTGCAAGCGAGCGAGAGCGTATGATGTATGAGGCAGACTGTTACATCCATCAAATGAGCCATTATGCAGTGGATCGCGAATTTGCCATTGCCCGCTATAGTTTGGAGAATATGATTTATCATGCAACTTGGCCAACTGAATGGATTTTTCACACCATATTGATGGCGCACGCAGATTACTGGCACACTGGAAATACAGGAGTTATTGAAAAGCATTTCCCTGAATTAGTAGCAAAACTTATGCTAAGCTTGGCTTCTGAAAACTACTTGATTAGCACCAAAAGGGGAAAGCAAACACCTGAGTTTTTGAAGTCAATCCATTTTAATGGAAAGCAGCTGAACGATATTGTTGATTGGCCAAATGCTGGAGGAGGAAAGACAAAAGAAGGAGCTGTCGGAATGGGAGCAAAAGGAGAAGCAGACAATTATGACTTTACTGATTTCAACACTGTTGTAAATGCATTTCATTACAAAGCTCTGTTAGCAATGGCAGATATGGCTGAAGCAATTGGTAAAAGCAGAGAGGCAAATCAATTTAAAGAACGTGCTATTGTTGTAAAGAAATCATTTAACGATGCATTTCTTAGTGTTGAAAAAGGTGTTTATGTTGATGGACTTGGAACGTCGCACTCCTCGCTGCATGCAAATATGTATCCACTTGTATTTGGATTGGTCGATGAAGTAAACAAACCCAAGGTAGTTGATTTTATAAAATCGAAAGGAATGGCTTGTGGTGTTTATGGTGCAAATCACCTGCTTGAAGCCCTTTTTAATGATAAAGAAGCAGAATATGCTCTTAGTCTTTTAACCTCCGACTCGGATCGTAGTTGGCTGAATATGCTACGTGTAGGTTCAACAATTACCACCGAAGCTTGGGATAATCGCTATAAAGCAAACAATGGTTGGAGCCATGCATGGAGTGCATCTCCGGCACATATCATTCCTCGGAAAATTATGGGAGTGGAACCACTTTTACCTGGATATGAAAAAATCCGTATTGCTCCTCAACCAGGAGGTATTATGGAAGCCAAATGCAAAGTTCCAACAATCAAGGGACCCGTTTTTGTGCGTTTCAATCAAGAACCTCATACATTTAATCTTGACTTTGAAATTCCAGCAAATACAACTGTCAGAGTTATATTACCACAATTTGATTCAAAGAACAATGTGTTTCTTGACAATAAATCCATTGAAGCAAAATTCGATAAAGGTGAGTACTATATTGAAACAGGATCTGGTCAGCACAACTTGATTGTAAAACAGTAATATGCAGAAAGAGATATAAATGGCAATAGAAAATCCATTATATATTTTGCATAACAACAATGTAAGTAGTAGTTATAACATCTACAAAAGTGGGAACTTGTGCATGGAGTTAGTTTTGCACCCCTACAGAAGTAAGAACTTGTACATGGAGTAGCTTCTGTAGACTACAGAAGAGAAAACTTGTTAAGGGAATAGGTTTTGTAGTCTACGGAAGAGAAAACTTGTTAAGGGAATGAGTTTTGTAGCCTACGGAAGCAAGAACTTGTACATGGAGTGAGTTTTGTAGACTACAGAAGCAAGAACTTGTACATGGAGTGACTTTTGTAGACTACAGAAGCAAGAACTTGTACATGGAGTGACTTTTGTAGATTCGATAAAGGTGAAAGGTTATCATTTTTCATACAAATGTATTTGCAAAGGCAATTGAAAAACGAAAACTGGATGTGACAGAAAGAGATAAACAGATAGAGAATAGAAAACTTTAGAAGAGGATGGGCGTAACTAATTAATTAGTGATAAATGAAAAGACTCTTCAATTTGCCTGTGTTGGACTATTAGATTACTGAACTAAAGGTGTGATAAGAGAAAAAGTTCCAAAACCTGTTTGTTATAAAAACAGCGTTTGGAACTTAATCTATTTTGAGGTACCTGGCGGATTCGAACCGCCGTACACGGTTTTGCAGACCGTTGCCTAACCACTCGGCCAAGGTACCGATGCTTTTGAAAAGCGGTTGCAAAGATACTATTATATTTTAAACTAAAAAACATATCATCGAAATTTCATTTCTAAATGTCCTCAATTTGCACTGAACTTGAATGTCTGTTTATGAAAACAGTAGCCTGAAAGCCTCTTCTACTTTACGAGCTGTTTCTATTTTTATATCAACTTTCGAGGTAAATCCTTTTAAATTGTTAGCTGGAATGATGATGCGTCTGAATCCCAATTTCTCTGCTTCCAAAATGCGCTGTTCAATGCGGTTGACTGGTCTTATTTCACCTGAAAGACCAATTTCACCAGCCAAGCAAGTATCTCTTTCCACACCAATATCAAGGCTGGACGACAAAACAGCACTGATGACAGAAAGATCCATCCCAGGGTCGTTTATTTTTAATCCTCCTGCTATATTTAAGAATACATCTTTTTGAGACAATTTGAATCCAGCTCGTTTTTCCAAAACTGCTAATAGCATGTTCATTCTGCGAATATCGAAGCCTGTTGCGGAGCGTTGCGGTGTTCCATAAGCTGCTGAGCTGACCAAAGACTGTGTTTCTATTAAAAAAGGACGTACACCTTCGATGGTGGCCGAGATGGTTGCACCACTCAAGCCATCGTGGTTTTGTGTCAATAGCATTTCGGATGGATTGCTCACTTCGCGCAAACCAGATTGAATCATTTCGTATATACCTAACTCTGCTGTACTTCCAAAGCGATTTTTAATGCTACGGAGAATTCTGTACATATAGTGTTGGTCTCCTTCAAATTGCAATACGGTATCTACAATGTGCTCTAATACCTTAGGTCCTGCAATGCTACCTTCTTTGGTGATGTGTCCCACAAGTAGTACTGGAATGCCTGACTGTTTGGCAAACTTGAGAATGGCTGCTGCGCATTCGCGCACTTGTGAAATACTGCCAGGAGATGATTCCATGGAATCAATGTACATGGTTTGTATGGAATCGATTATTACCAATTGAGGATCCGTATTTTTGATATGTCCAAAGATTTGATCCAAATTGGTTTCGCAGACAATAAGGCAGTTATCGTTTTCTATTCCCAATCGCTCTGCTCTAAGTTTTAATTGTCGAGCACTCTCCTCGCCCGAAACATAGAGTGATTTGATGGTTTGTAATTTTAGGATTGTTTGAAGAACCAATGTCGATTTACCAATTCCTGGTTCGCCACCAATCAATACCAGAGATGCAGGCACTAATCCTCCTCCCAATACACGATTCAACTCATTGTCTTGCATATCAATACGAGGCTCTTCGTCTGCCCTTATATCTTTGAGTGATTGAGGAATGTTTTTTCCACTTGAAAAGGAACGTGTGTCTTCTTGTTTTGCTGCAACACTATCTTTTCTTATTAGCTCTTCAACGAAAGATCCCCATTCGCCACAAGCAGGGCATTTACCCATCCACTTAGGAGATTCGTTGCCGCAACTGCTGCAAAAATAGACTGATTTAAGTTTTGCCATTATAGATTTTTCTTGTACTAACAAAGGTAATCATAATAATTAAGTCGCATAAGAAAGAGTACTTATATTGGCGGGTTTTGTCTATTTTTGTATTCAATAAAAAACTAAAAACTATGTCCATTATTATTTCACTTATTTCCAAATCGCTTCAACTGAGCAGCAAAAATGTAGAAAATACAATAAAGCTCTTAGAGGAGGGAGCAACCATTCCTTTTATTAGTCGCTACCGAAAAGAAGCCACTGGGGGGTTGGATGAAGTGGCTGTTGAAAATATTAAAGACTTAAATAATAAATTTAAGGAACTTCAAAAGAGGAAAGAGTTTATTCTAACTACTATTTCTGATCAAGAGAAGTTAACACCCGATTTAAAAGAGAGAATTGAAAACACTTGGGATAGTACTGAGCTTGAAGATATCTATTTACCCTATAGACCCAAAAGACAGACTCGTGCAGAAATAGCTCGCAAAAAAGGATTGGAGGGTTTGGCTGAATGGTTAATGAAGCAACAATCTGGATCTCCATCACAAAAAGCAATGTCTTTTATAAACGATGAGGTGAAAGATGTTGATGATGCACTAAAAGGAGCATCAGACATAATTGCCGAGTGGGTGAATGAAGATGCACGTGCTCGTCAAGACGTAAGAAGTATATTTGAACGCGATGCGGAGATTACATCTAAGGTCATCAAAGGAAAAGAAGAAGAGGGTGAAAAATATAAAGATTATTTTGATTTTTCTGCTTTATTATCTCGTTGCCCATCTCATCGATTGTTGGCCATTCGTCGGGCTGAGACTGAAAGCTTTTTGCGTGTCACTATTTCTCCCGATGATGAGAAGTGCACCAATAGATTGATACAACGATTTGTGATAAACTCTACTGAAGCTGCGCAATATGTAGAAGATGCTGTGAAAGATGGTTATAAACGATTGATGAAACCTTCGATGGAAACTGAGTTTGCTAATTCATCGAAAGAAAAAGCGGATGAGTCAGCTATTGCTGTTTTTGCTGAAAATATGCGCCAACTGTTGCTTGCTCCACCATTGGGGCAAAAAAGGGTGTTGGGGATTGATCCTGGATTTAAAAGTGGCTGTAAATTGGTGTGTTTGGATGAGCAAGGAAATTTACTGCACAACGAAACGATATATCCTCATCCTCCACGAAATGAGTTCTCAAAATCGGGCAATAAGGTGGTAAAGCTCACTTCCACTTATAAAATCGATGCTATTGCTATAGGAAATGGTACTGCAAGTCGTGAAACGGAACGATTCATTACCAGCTTACGTTTCGAAACTAATGTGCAAGTATTTGTGGTAAGTGAAAATGGAGCATCTGTATACTCTGCTTCTAAAATTGCACGAGATGAGTTTCCTGAATATGATGTAACTGTGCGAGGTGCTGTATCTATTGGGCGACGTTTATGCGATCCATTGGCTGAATTGGTTAAGATTGACCCTAAATCTGTTGGGGTAGGGCAGTATCAACACGATGTGGATCAAACAAAGTTGAAAAAATCATTAGATCAAACAGTGGAGAGTTGTGTAAACTTGGTAGGGGTGAATTTGAATACAGCGAGTAAGCACTTGCTTGTGTATGTATCGGGATTGGGCGAATCATTAGCTCAAAATATTGTAGATTATCGTACAGATAATGGTGCATTCTCATCTCGCAAAGAATTAATGAAAGTTCCACGTTTGGGAGCAAAAGCATTTGAGCAATGTGCAGGTTTTCTGCGCATTACTGATGCTGAGAATGTGTTAGACAATTCAGCTGTTCATCCTGAGAGCTATCATGTGGTTGAAAAAATGGCAAAGGATTTAAATTGTACGATTAAAGAGCTGATTAACGATAAAGCGTTAAGAGAAAAGATTGATTTAAACAACTATATTTCTGAAAGTATTGGCTTGGCAACGCTTACAGATATATTAAATGAACTGGAGAAACCTGGTCGCGATCCACGCTCCAAAGTGGAAGTGTTTGAATTTAATTCAGCAGTGAAAACCATCGACAATTTGAATGAAGGCATGGTATTACCAGGAATAGTAACGAATATTACCAACTTTGGATGTTTTGTTGATGTGGGCATCAAAGAGAATGGTTTGGTGCACATATCTGAACTTGCAGATAAGTTTGTATCTAATCCGTCTGATGTTGTTTCTTTACATCAATATGTTCAAGTGAAAGTATTGTCGGTTGACAAGGAGCAGAAGAGGATACAGTTGTCGATGAAGGGACTCTAATCTTTTGATGCTGATTTGACACATACATGACTGAGGTTGAATGACTTTCTATGGTGATGTGTTATTCCGTAGGTTTCAATAGCTGAGCGATGTTCTCGTGTTGGGTAACCTTTGTTTCTGTCCCATCCATAGTTTGGAAACTCTTGGTGTAGATTTTTCATATATTCGTCTCGATAGGTTTTTGCCAATACTGATGCAGCAGCTATCGACATAAACTTGCTGTCACCTTTCACTACGCATGTATGAAGAGTATCTTGGTAAGGCTTAAACCTGTTTCCATCTACTAATATATGTTGAGGCTTTAATTTAAGCTTAGCAATAGCTCGATGCATGGCTTTAACCGATGCCCACAATATATTGATCTCATCAATCTCTTCGGGTGAACAACTTGAAACAGCAAAGCTTAAGGCTTCTTTCTCAATTTTTAAACGCAGTTCATTTCGCATTTTGAGCGATAGCTGTTTTGAATCGTTCAGTGTATCACATTCGAAGTTGTCTGGAAGTATGACTGCGGCAGCAAACACGGGTCCTGACAAACAACCCCTTCCTGCTTCGTCACATCCAGCTTCTATAACTCCACTTTGCATGCAAAATGCAAGTGGTGTAAATTCTTTTAGCTCTTTCTTCTTCACAGAACAATTTCCAAAAAGTTATCTGCAGGAGGAAAATCGAGTTCGAATGATGAGAAATCTGCATTTGGATCTCCAATCAGTTTATTTATACTCTTAATCAATTGGAGCATTTCATCATCAATCTTTTCATCTCCTTTCATGTGTAGCAGTTGCATCTTTACGAGTAAATCTACTACTGCATCTTTCATTTCTGAAGGAATAGGTAGTGACATTGAGTTTATTTTAGATTGAGCAGCTCGATGAGCAATTAGTTCAGTCTTTTGACGGTACGCTTCTTTTAAGTTTGGTTTACCAGGTATTGACTCTACAAACTTTGTTTCTATGTTAAGCACATTGTCTTGCAATGTCATTAATCGATATGGGAAAGGATAACCCGATAAACTACCAGTTTCGATGTCGTAAATTGTGTTTCCGTTATCAGAAGTGAGTAAGGTAATATCATTGGAGTGGAAATGGCCCGTAAACATAATTCTCAGACCATTATCGGCTAATAGTTGAGCATTTCGTTTCCAATCATCAATTAAATAGTCGGAGAAGAATACTGCTTGGTAAGGCATATGCTCAACCAATCCATGGTGCATCATGCCTATCACAAATATGTTTTTTGATTTAGCATCACGCAATATATCAAGTGCCCATTGCATGGTTTCTGGGAGAATCCTTCCTGCTGAAATACTTGATGTTTTGTATTCTTTGTGACGATTACTGTCAATAGACAACAGCCAAGTACTATCATTTATTTCTGATAGGTAGCTTAATGAAGAGCTATCTCGTTTAGATGCTTCAGCATATCCGTATTGTCCATATATTTCAGCGAATTCTTCTGCTGAGACACTTGGTGTGGGGGACGATAAATCACCTTCGTATTTCTTCGAATTGGGTACATTCACATCGTGATTACCTGGTACAACAAATACGCGAGTTCCACTATCAGTTAAGGGCTTTAGGGTAGCAATAAAATCAATATGGCTTGCTTGTTCTCCATGATTCGTTATATCTCCAGTGATTAAAAGCAAGTCGGGTTTGTAATTTATAAGGTCTGTTATTACCTGGTGCAATACTACATGCAAATCATCGGTGTTTCTTCCAGTAGCAACTTCAAATTTGTTCAAAGCCTCATCAGGTTGAGCAAGTTTTGATGATAGATAATGCGTGTCACTGATAACAGCTATTTTTAGTGGCTGTTGTGCAAAAAGACTAAAGGATAAAAGAAGTAATAAATTGAGAAATATTTTGCGCATAATCCTTAGTGTTGAAAATGATCTCTTACAAATGTAGATATTTTTCATCACTTTCCAATATTCTAAAGTAAGGGGCTTGTATGTTTTAAGAAGCGATTTGTTTAATTGTGGAGAATGCGTTCTATTTCTTCAACATTAGCTCGGAATGATTTATCAACATCAATCAGTCCTTTAACATTATTACAAGCATGAAGAACAGTTGCATGATTACGCTGACCTATATATGAGCCTATTTGAGCAAGAGATAGCTCGGTATGCATTTTTGTAAAATACATTGCAACTTGTCTGGCTTGTACTATTTCTCTTTTACGAGATTTGGATTGAATGAGATCCTTTTTAATATTGAAGTACTCACAAACGACATCTTGAATTTTCTGTACTGTTATCTTTTTTACTTCAAACTTGATGCTCTGCTCAATTACTTTACGTGCAAGCGTAATATCAATATCACGATTGTTAATAATGGAGTGTGCCATTAAAGATACAACAATACCTTCTAAGTCACGTACATTGTCCGTCACATTTTCTGCTATATAATCAATTACATTCTCAGAAATTGATAATCCATCAGCTAGTATTTTTTGTTGTAAGATAGTTTTTCTCAATTCTTTTTCTGGACGATCAAGACGTGTTGTAAGACCCCATCTGAAACGAGTAAGTAAACGCTCTTCTACACCAACCATATTCATTGGAGCACAATCTGAGGTCATGATCAATTGTTTGTTGTTTTGATGAAGATGATTAAATATATGGAAAAAAGTATTTTGGGTTTTGGTGAGACCCGATAACTCTTGTATGTCGTCTATAATAAGGATATCAATGCCTTGATAGAAATTGATGAAATCATTTACAGTATTAAACCGAGTTGCATCTGTATATTGTACTTTAAAAAGATGAGCTGAAAGATAAAGAACTTTCTTTTCGGGGTGTAGCTCCATAAGTTTTGAGCCAATTGCATGACATAGATGCGTTTTACCCACGCCAGAGCATCCATGAATAAAGAGAGGGTTGAAAGCCGTTTTAGCGGGACTGATAGCTACTGCTTCAGCTGCTGTGCGTGCTAATTTGTTACTGTTTCCTTCAAAAAAATTATTGAATGTATATTTTAGATTTACTTGTGAATCAAACTCTTGTGGCTCTACTCTATCAAAAGGACTGGGAACTTTATCAGTTTTAGTTGCCTTTTCATATGTAGGCGATTGTTTTTTTGATTCACCTCTTATTTCAACTGCTGTGTCACTTGCTGAGGCTACTACCACTCGGTAGTTTAAAATAGTTTCCTCACCCATCACTCTATAAAGAGTTTTTTGGATGAGATCAATAAATTTCTCTTCTAAATACTCATAGAAAAACTGACTGGGAACTTGAACGGTGAATATATTTTCACGATAACTAATTGGTATGATAGGAGCAAACCAAGTATTATATGCAGCATCTGAGATGTTGTCTCTAATAATTTGGAGACAATTGTTCCATAAACTTTTAAAATCAGTTTTCATTTATTTATTTGATATAACTTATTTGAGCGTGTGTATTTCTTTATTGACTATGCAAATTTTGGAAAAATAAACGACAAAACAAAATCTATTATTTGCCTTAAAATATGTAAGTGCAATAGTCCTTTAGTTATCAATGTGCTAATTATAGCGAGTTAATAAACAGTGGTTTAAGATAATCAAAGTCTTTATCTGTTGTTGAATATCAATGAGATACACAGTTTAAGTTGAAAAGTTACGATTTTATTTAAATCAGCATTATTTCATTGTAAACATGTTTAAAACAAGACCTTTGTTTGAAAATTTCCAATCAACTCTATTTACACACATTCTAAATAAAGAGATATGCTAATAGTTTTTATAATATAAGGGTGATTGTTATAAAATATTTATAAGAGTCGTTGATCATTTTAGTCATTGATACCTTTGCATGTCTTTATTCTTATTCAAACATTTTGCAACCCCAACAAAATGTTTAAAACAGTTGAAAATTGCATTCACGACCGTGAAAATGTTTGGGAACAGATTATTTTCATTTTATAGACCTAATTTACCTCAAATATGGCTTAAAAAGTCAATTGCTGATGCAGATATTCTCTCTTCAGTTCTTGAATTTCTCAATCATGCATCAGTTTTTCTTCTTTTACTGTATTTTTGTCTTAAAAATGCTCATAAAAGCCTTATAATTGTGGTTTAAAACATTTCCACGGTCGTAGATTGCATTATCAACAAATGAAAGTCAAATCTATCACCGTAGATTTAATTTCCACCTATTTTAAGACGCATATTTCATCGAATTGTAAGAAGCATTGAGCTATAATTTGCATATTGAAACTTGGAGTGATTTATGAAGAGAATAATATTTTAAACAAGTAAGAGTAATAAGTGAAAATCACAAGAAAAGTTAGAATAAACGAAGACGCACACTAAGATATTTCTCAGGATTTTCTCTTATATCTTGGAGTAGTTGCGTAGCGCTATTTAATGTGCTTGTTATACTATCGTGCAATTGAGTCCCATTTGTAAGCATTCCTAAGGAGTTGTCCGTGCTATTCAAATTATCAGATAGTTGTTTAAGATTTACAACCGTTGAGTCTATTGAATTGAAAGTACTTTGAATATCTACTTCCGCTAAGTTGCTACTAATTTTTTTGAAGTTAGCAGAAACATCACTTAAGTTATTGCCAATAGAGGGTAAGTCACTTTCAAGATTTGACATTACGTTCTTTAAGCTTTTACTTGAAGCTTGCAACTGTTTCATTGTTTCGCTCATAGACTCTATTGTAGAAAGCCATGACGGGTCAGTAGCCAAGTTCTGTAGTGCTATGGATATCGAGTCAAGACGAGACATAATTGAGTCTGTTTTTGGTATTACATTTGCAACACCGTCCATTAATCCAACGGCTCTTGTACCCAAGATAGTGTCTCCTGGAGATAAAAACTCTGTTCCATAAGGATTAATCAATAAATTTACAGAGGATCCACCTAAAAAGTCAGTGTTGAATTCGAGTTTACTTCCTTTTTTTACTTTAAATCCTTTATCTAAACGTATTTCAACAGCTAACTCCATTGAGTCGCTTTCAAGCATATGAATTGAATTTACCAAACCCACTTGATAGCCATTAACTAATACAGGTGAAGATACATTTAGACTGCTTACATTGTCGAAGACAGAGATATAAGTGTTTTGCTTCTTAAAAATATTCACCCCTTTTAAAAAGTTGACCCCAAAATAAATCATTACAAGGCTTACTAAAAAAGCAATACCTATTTTTACATTCTTACTCCAAGTTTTCATATTACAATTGTGTGTATTTAAGTTTCCAGATAGTTGTTTATTTAATTCTTATCCCATTTTGGAATTCGACAATAAAGGCATCTTTAAATTTAGGTTTTACTTTATTTAATAGCAATAAAATTTCTTTCTCGTTGGTAGAACTCCCGTATGTATATTTATATAAATTCCCATCTTTATAATATTCAACGGGCATTAATCCTTTGAAGGATATTGAATTTGGATTAAAAAGCTTTGCAGCCGTCATGAATTGAACTTTATATTCAATAGATAAATCCAGAATTGATTCTGTGTCAGAAGTTGCTGCTACATTGTTTTCTGATGAGACAACATATCCATTCCTTTTATCAAATTCCGTTTTGTATTTAGTAAAGGCCTTCAGTATAGAATTAGTTATGGTGTTTTGTCCGTGAGAGCTATTTAAATATCTTTCTTCATCGCGATTGGTTATGTAGCCAAGCTCTATTAAAACACTCGGCATCCCCGTTTCACGAAGCACTAAAAATCCAGCTTGTCGCACATTTCTATTGGTTCTTTTTGCACCGTTTATTAATTCATGTTGGGTAAGTGATGCAAAGTTTAGGCTTTGCTCTAAAAACTTGTTAGACATAAATTCAAAGATGATATATGATTCAGGCTCTTTTGGATTGAACCCTTGATATTTGGTTTCATAATTGTCTTCATAAACAATAACAGAGTTTTCTCTTTTCGCAACTTCAAGATTATCTTGACTTCGGTGTAACCCTAAAATATAGGTTTCTACTCCTTGAGGAGACGTTTTACGACGGTCAAGTGCATTACAATGCAAAGAAATAAATAGCTGTGCGTTTGCTTTATTAGCTATTTTTGGTCGTTCATCTAAAGCAATAAACTTATCTGTTGTGCGTGTATAAATAACTTTGACGTCGCTATGAGTTGCATTTATTTTTTCACCTAATTTCTTTGCAACACTTAGTGCTACATCTTTTTCTTTTGATATTGATCCTAATGCTCCAGGATCTTTTCCTCCGTGTCCAGCATCTATTACTACAGTAAAAGTTTGTTTTCTTTGCGCAAAAGAAACTTGAACAAAGCCCATGAAAAGCAACGGGATGAGGAAAAGTATAATATTTAATTTCTCACGCTTCATGATGTTTTGTTTTTACAAAAATAATTATAATATCCGATTACTGATGCACATTTAATATTAGATGTAAGTATTTGGGCTATTAAGAGTATTTTTACACATATTTTTAACGTCTATAATGATAAAGAGTATTGTTAAATAAAAAAACCGCGCCTTTTCAAAGTGCGGTTTCAATATAAACAAAAATAAAGGTAAGTTTAATTTAATAATTCAGCCAATTTTGTGTCTAATATATCACCTCGTAAGTTTTTGGCTATTATATTCCCTTCTTTGTCTAATAAAACAGTGTGAGGTATACTTTGAATGGCATATAAATCTACAACTGAGCTCTCCCAAAGTTTCAAGTCAGACATTTGAGGCCATGACATATTTAGATCTTTAATTCCTTGAATCCATTTGTCATGATCATTATCCAAAGAAACTCCTACTATCTCAAAATCTTTGTCTTTATATTTGTTGTATGCATTTACAACATTAGGCATTTCATCCCGACATGGACCACACCAAGAGGCCCAAAAGTCTACAAAAACATATTTTCCTTTTCCTGCAAAATCTGACAATGACACATATTCACCCTCTGGATTTTTCATCGTAAAATCAACAAACTCTTGACCTATCGCAACAGATTCCGAAGCTTCAATGCGCTCTACAAGACGTTTGATATTCTTTTTAGATTTGTATTCATCACTCGTCATTGCTAAAATTTCTTTTTGTTGATCTACATCAAACATTCCCGACGAAGTCATAAAAATGTATTGTCCTAACTCGTTATCAATATTATTTTTGATAAAATTGTAGTTCAAATTTTTTGCTTCATCTGCTACTTTTTCATAAGCTGATGTGAGTTCAGCGTCTAAAGAATCTGTCATAACTCCGTCCATCATTGCAGCATTGTACTGATCCGAAAGAGAGCGTATTTTTATGGTTAAGTCTTTCTGCTTCAAGTTAAAGTCAGTATAGTTATCGTTTAATAATGAGCCAGTTATATGGAAGACAGAGTCATAAGCTATATTTAAACTTCCAGGTTCAACCATTATCATAGATCGAGCTTTACTATCTTTATTGCCCAATGTTACAAAACGAAGAACTGGAGTTTCAATTTTGCCTTTAAATTCAAACGTACCATTTACAATGTTAGTAGAATCAACTGAAACCATTATTGAATCAGTCCATTTTTCAAGGTATACTTGTTGTCCATCATATGTCTTGTCGGCTACACTACCATTAATAGTATATTCCGATTTATTTTGGCATGCTGCGAAAAATACAACTATTGCACTTAGAATTAAAATTTTTTTCATCTTATTTTTTTTATGTTTAAAAACCTATCGCAAAGATAGATATAATAAAATTAATAGCCGTTCTTTGATTATTATTTTATTAGTTTTTTAATATTGGAGTTTAATCTCATAACAATATTAATCAACAAATTTGGGACCTAATTAGAGGTTTTATTTATAAAAACAAATTTTCTTTTTTACTTAATTAAATAATCTCGTATCTTTGAAAATAAAAACATAAACTATGAGTCATTTAGTTGCACCTTCACTTTTATCAGCCGATTTTTTACATTTGAAACGTGATGTAGAAATTTTAAATAATAGCGATGCAGATTGGCTGCACTTAGATGTAATGGACGGAGTCTTTGTTCCAAACATTTCATTTGGTTTTCCTATAATGAATCTATTAAAAGGAATAACTGATAAACCTCTGGATGTACATCTAATGATTGTTCAACCCGAAAAGTTTATAGCCGAAGTCGCTGCTATGGGTGCATTTATGATGAATGTTCATTACGAGGCATGCACACACCTACATCGCACTGTTCATGCTATTAAAGATAAAGGTATGAAAGCGGGAGTTACTCTCAACCCACATACGCCTGTTGCTTTGCTTAAAGATATTATTCAGGATTTGGATATGGTTCTTTTAATGTCCGTAAATCCAGGATTTGGCGGCCAAAAATTCATTCATAATACTTTGTCTAAAGTGGATGATTTGAAAAATCTGATTGTTCAAAAGAATGCAAAGACACTTATTCAGGTTGATGGAGGTGTAGATTTAGAAACAGGTAAACTCTTGGTAGATGTTGGTGCTGATGTGTTAGTGGCTGGTAGTTTTGTCTTTTCTGCTGAAAATCCATCAGAAAGAATTCATCAACTAAAAAGGCTCTAAATCTCATTGTGGTTAAATTTCCTGCAGACTGATTAAGATTTAATTATCGTGTAGAGATTTCTTAGAAACCTTTTTTAGTATGAACTTAAGAGGACAAGTACCTTTTTTAAGATTGTTGATTCCTCTTGTAGTAGGGATCCTCTTCGGTAGATTTATTACTTCTGCTGTTAGTTTGCTCATTATCGGCATTCTTGGTGTTACTCTTATTCTCTTCTCCTTTTTCAAATCAAGCAAAAGTTTTTATTCACTACGATGGATGTTTGGTGTAGGTCTTATGCTATTTGTTTTCTCTTTTAGCACTCAATATTTTCGTCACTTCAAAGAATTCTCTTCTTACACTTTTGCACAAGAAAAGTCTAAATACATTGGCGAAATAATGGAAATCCCTCAGAAGAAAAAGCGATCCATTGCATGCGAAGTGGAATTGATATATCCTGTTAATAAAAAAACGCTGCTGTATTTTGAGTCTGATGAAAGATCAAAATCACTTATGCCTGGAGATCAGGTAATAATAAGTGCTTTTATAAAGCCATTCAAAAATTTAGGTAATCCAAATGAGTTTGATTACAAGGGGTTTATGGCTCGTAAAGGTTTTTCTGGCACTGCATATATAAATTCTTCTGGATGGGTAAACACTGGCAAAAGGAATCGCACAATTAAAAACGAAGCCCTCTTATTAAGAGCTAAACTACTGGATCGATATAAATCTTTTGAATTAAGTAACGATGAGTTTGCTTTTCTTTCAGCAGTAACCTTGGGGTACAAAGATGATTTGTCTAATGAATTGAAAAATGCTTTTAGTGCTTCTGGAACCTCACATGTTTTGGCTGTAAGTGGTTTGCATGTTGGTATAATTTATTTTATTATTATATCTCTTTTTTCTTTTCTTGGAAATAGAGGAAGGTCGTTTCTGTTAAAGCAAATTCTTGTTTTGTTAACGCTGTGGGCTTATGTTTTTATAACGGGAATGCCAGTTTCTGTAGTTAGAGCAGCTATAATGTTGACGCTTTTTTCAATTGGTAGTTTGTTTCATAGAAAAGGGTATCATTATAATACTCTTTCAGTCGCCGCTTTCTTTGTTTTATTGATTGACCCATATTATCTTTTTGATGTAGGTTTTCAGCTAAGTTTCGCCGCAGTTTTTGCTATTCTTTTTTTTCAACCCAAGATAGCGAAGTTGTACACACCCAAACACAAAATAGCTACATATATATGGAATTTGATGACAGTTTCTCTTGCTGCTCAGTTAGGCGTTTTTCCTTTAGTTCTCTATTATTTCGGTACTTTCCCTACCTATTTTTTTGTTGCTAATCTCATGGTGCTTCCACTTATTGGAGTAATTATTTACGCAGCAGTTGCTCTTACTTTTTTTTCGTTGTTTGCAACATTAAATATCTCTTTTATTAATCTGGTTTACACCCTGATTCAATTTACTTTGCAGTTTACCATAAAATGCGTTTTGAAAATCATATATTTCTTTGAATCATTTCCTTTAGCTTTGATAAATGAGAGTCACATCTCTTTTCTTCAAGTTTGTTTATTATTCATAGGATTGTTCTCGTTAATGTTTTACATTTTGAGAAGTCGAGCAAATATGCTAATCCTATTTTTATTATCAATTTTGCTTATGCTTGCAACAAATACCTATTCGCATATTTTAAAACCCAATAGTCATCTTGTTGTATATAATAGTTTTGATCAACGAGATATGGGATATCTAATTAAAGGCAGGAAAGTTGCGCTTGAGGGATGGTCAAATAGAATTGTTGAACATCCTAGCGCATCGGTTGTGCTGTTGACCGAAAATATTTACAAATCAAAGATGAGTGATAGCATTCTTTCTGTAGACTATCTTATTTTATCGTCCGATAATAGTTTTTCCATGAAAGAACTTGAGCTTTTCTTTATGCCAAAAACGGTTATTGTTGATGCTTCTATTTCAAAGTTTACTGCACAAGAATTAAAAAAGGACTGCGAAAAACTGGAAGTGTCTTTTCATGATATTTCTGAATCGGGTGCATACTCCATTAATTTTTAGTATTTTTGCGTCTTATCAAATAATTAACTGAAACTCTTAAGCGAAAAATATTTACATGAATATACCTTCATCCCTAACCCCTTTAGTTCAAGAAAATCAGGTTCTTGAAACCAGAAAGCTGATTGAAAAAGCACGAAAAATTGTAATAACAACTCACTTGTCTCCTGATGGAGATGCATTGGGGTCTTCTCTTTCATTATATCACTATCTTCGGAGTATAGGTAAAGATGTTAGAGTAATTGTTCCTAATGCTTTTCCTTACTTTCTTAAATGGATGGATGGAGCAGACAACATTATTGTGAATACATATATACCTGATGTTGCTGAAAGACTTATAAAAAATGCAGATGTCGTGTTTTGTCTAGATTTCAATACTTTAAAACGAATAGGAGATTTGGGCGAACATGTAGAGCAATCATCTGCCAAGAAAGTGTTGATTGATCACCATTTATCACCAGATACTATTTTTGATGTAACTATTTCATATCCTCACATTTCGTCTACCAGTGAAATAATTTTCAGACTTCTATTACAATTGGGAGATTATGATAAAATAGATGCTGTTATTGCAGAATGCATTTATACAGGAATGATGACTGATACTGGTGTTTTCACCTACAATTCAAATGATCCAGAGGTTTTTGAAATTATTAGTTTATTGCTTAAGAAAGGAATAGATAGGGATCTTATATACAAGAATGTCTTTAATAATTACAGTGAAGAACGTTTTCGTTTACTTGGTTTTGCTTTGTCACAACGGATGAAAGTATATCCTGAATCTCGTGCTGCCCTTATTTACCTTTCCAAAGAAGATCAAAAATATTTTACTATTTCGAAAGGAGATACAGATGGATTTGTAAATTTGCCATTAAGCATCAAAAATATAATATTTGCGGTATTTATTCGTGAAGACGATCAGTTGGTTAAGGTCTCTCTTCGTTCACAAGGTTCATTTCCATGTAATGAGTTTGCAGAAGACTTCTTTAATGGAGGGGGGCATCTAAATGCTTCGGGTGGAGAGTTTTATGGTAAAATTGAAGATTCAATTACATTGTTTGAAAAAGGGTTAGAGAAATATAGCGAGCAATTAACCAATACAGTTATTTAGCATAATAATTCTATTTTAAGAATAGATAATAGATTAAGTATTCAAAATAACACTATATTAATGTGGAATGCTTAATTTTGCAATGGTGTTCATAACGTAAATATTACAAATTAGAAAATGAGAAAAAGTACTATAATTATTTTACTAAGTATTGTAGCAATTGGAGTGTTTACTTCTTGCAATAAAAACAGGACATATGCTCAGCGCTTAAGCGATGAAAGAAAAGCTATTGAGCTGTTTATTGATAAAAACGATATCAAAATACTGGAAAACTATCCGAAAGACAGTGTTTTTAAAGCCAACGAATTTTTCTTTGACACTTCAAGCGGAATTTACTACAATGTAATTGACTCGGGAAATGGGAGAAGAATTATGCAAGGCGATGAGTTTTATATTCGTTTTAAAGGACTTAAATATCTTTCTTCTTCAGACACTGCAACATATTCTAATATCCAAAGTTTACAGCCTGAAATTTTAGTATATGGGAATACTGCTACTTATTCATCTGTAGGATGGGTTGCACCTTTAAAGAATGTAGGCGATCGTGCAAAAGTAAAACTAATTGTACCATTTAACTTGGGTCTGCCTAATGATAATCAGTTATATAAAACTGCATATTACGAAGAGCTAAATTATCGATTCGAGCAATAATCTTTTTTAAAATATAAAATCATGTCACTCATTAAATCTATTTCTGGAATTCGTGGAACAATTGGGGGTAAAGCTGGCGAAGGTCTAACACCTATTGACACAGTTAAATTCGTAGCAGCTTATGCTGCATATATTAAAAAAACCAGTCAAAACGACTCTTTGAAAATAATTGTAGGAAGAGATGCTCGTATTTCGGGAGATATGGTTCACAAATTAGTGACTGGAACTTTAATGGGAATGGGTTTTGATGTTGTGGATTTAGATTTAGCAACAACACCCACTACTGAAATTGCTGTAGTAAAAGAAAATGGCAATGGTGGAATAATAGTTACAGCAAGTCATAATCCAAAGCAATGGAATGCGCTTAAGTTATTAGATTCAAACGGAGAGTTTTTAGATGCAAAAGCAGGAGAAGAGATTTTAAAATTAGCTGAAGCTGAAGATTTCGAGTTTGCTGAAGTTGATGATCTTGGGGTAATATCATCTAAAGATTATTTGCAAACACATATTCAAGATGTGTTGTCTTTAGAATTAGTAGATGTCGAAGCTATTAAGAAAGCTAACTTTAGTGTTGCAATAGATTGCGTAAACTCTGTTGGGGGTATTGCGATTCCCGAGCTTTTGAAGGCTTTAGGAGTTAATGTCATTCATGGAATTAATTGCGAAGTACATGGAGATTTCTCTCATAACCCAGAGCCTCTTCCTGAAAACTTGACTGATCTTATTTCATTGATAACAACTGAAAAAGCCGATGTTGGCTTTGCTGTAGATCCCGATGTGGATAGATTGGCTATAATCTGTGAAAATGGTGAACCTTTTGGTGAAGAGTATACATTGGTTTCAATCGCCGATTACGTATTGTCTCACACACTCGGAAACACTGTTTCCAATCTTAGCTCGACACGAGCTTTACGAGATATTACTGAAAAGCATGGGGGCAAATACAATGCTTCTGCAGTTGGTGAAGTAAATGTTGTTGCTAAAATGAAAGAAACCAACGCTGTAATAGGTGGAGAAGGAAATGGCGGTATAATTTATCCATCATCTCATTATGGAAGGGATGCTTTAGTTGGAATTGCATTGTTTTTGACTCATTTAGCTAAGTTTGGCGATAAAGTGAGCACAATGCGTGCAACATACCCTACCTATTTTATGTCTAAACAGAAAATAGATCTGAATCCTCAAATAAATACAGATGAAATCCTGCTGGCTATAAAAGAAAAATATCGGGATGAAGATATAAATGATATTGATGGAGTTAAGATTGAATATAAAGACAGGTGGGTACATTTGCGTAAATCAAACACCGAACCAATCATTCGTATATATTCAGAAGCACCTTCTTCGGAAGAAGCATCACAATTAGGCAAAGAGGTTATCACTGCCATAAAGGATATAATAGGATAAAAACTTATACATAAGTTATTATTCTTCATATAATACCGTAAAGCCCGAACCATCATAGGTGGTAGGATTTACGGTTAATTTTTAGATTAGAGATGAAAGATAAATTAATTGGTATTGAAGATGTTCGAAAAGTTCACGCTGTTTTTCGAGGAAGACACGGAGACCTTTTAGCAAAAAAAAGTCTTAAAATATCTGGTCTAAATAATGTCAATAGTGTTTATGATTATTCAAAACACCTAACTGGTATCGATTTCTGTACCCATTTATTAAATCACTTGGGCATTAGAAGAAGAGTAAAAGGTCAAGAAATTCTTGAAAGATACAAGGATCAACCTTTCATAACAGTATCAAATCATGCATATGGTCATGTAGATGGGATTGCCCTCATAGAATTAATTGGTTCATATCAACAGAAGTTTAAGATGATGGTGAATTTCATTTTAGGTTTGATTGATACCATGTCTGAACATTTTATTACTGTTAATCCCTATAATCCTGATGTTTTCAATAAAGTTTCCAGCCTTAGTGGCATTAAAGAATGCATAGCTCACTTAAATGAAGGAAATCCTTTAGGATTATTTCCTGCTGGCGCTATCTCTAATCTCATAAGAAAAAACAAAAAGTGGGTAATTGAAGATCGAGAATGGCAAACATCTGTACTTAAGCTTATAAAGTTTGCAGATGTTCCAATTATTCCAATTCATATTTCAGGAAGAAATTCAAACATTTTCTATTTACTTGGGTTATTAGATTGGCGTTTGCGTAACTTAAGACTTGGTCACGAATTGTACAACAAAAAAGATAAAGAAATGATGTTTTCAGTTGGTGAGCCAATAACTTTAAAAGAGCAATCAAAATATTCCGATCTTGAGTCATTCGGGCATTTCCTTAAGGACAAAACTTATGCATTAAAATAGGATTGTAACTTTAAAATTTAAAAGAAAGTAATTAAATTATTTTCGTCTATTTTAAATCGCTAATTCTTAAATTTGACAATTGTATTAGATTACCTTTTGATTAAAAGTGAAAGTAAATTCAAATAATTTATTTAACTTTGAATAAACCTGTATCGCATTAAGCCTACTCTTATTTCACAAACAAGTTATGTCAAAACAAGCTATTCAACAAGTAAAACAACGTTTCAGCATCATTGGAGTCTCCCATGAACTGGAGCGTGCCATTGATACTGCACTTCAAGTTGCTCCTACTGACCTTTCTGTCTTGATAACAGGGGAAAGTGGAGTGGGTAAAGAAAATTTCCCCCAAATTATACATCAATATAGTCGGCGAAAACATGGTCCTTATTTTGCCGTAAATTGTGGCTCAATACCAGAGGGTACGATTGACTCAGAACTATTTGGTCATGAAAAAGGATCTTTTACTGGTGCAACATCTAACAGAAAAGGATATTTTGAATCTGCTAATGGAGGTACTCTGTTTTTGGACGAAGTTGGTGAATTGCCTTTGTCAACTCAAGCTCGTTTATTACGGGTTTTAGAGACTGGTGAATTTATTAAGGTAGGATCATCAAAAGTTGAGCAAAGTGATGTTAGGGTTGTTGCAGCCACCAACATGAATGTAATTCAAGCAGTAGAAAAAGGTAAGTTTAGAGAGGACCTTTATTATCGTTTAAACTCTGTTCCAATACGTATAGCCCCGTTGAGAAACAGAAAAGAAGATATTCAATTATTATTTCGCAAATTTGCAGGAGATTGTGCCGAAAGATATATGATGCCACCTATATCATTAACAAATGAAGCAAAGGAGATGTTGATAAAATACAGGTGGCCAGGTAATATTCGTCAATTGAAGAACATAACTGAACAAATTTCTGTAATTGAACAAGAGCGTTTGATAACACCCGAAATTTTGAGACGATATTTACCCACTCAAGAAGTTGGTATGATTCCAGTTTTAGAGTCTGATATCCATGATAACGACGGTAGAACTTTTGCTAATGAACGCGAGATACTGTATCAAGTTTTGTTCGACATGAAAAGGGACCTAAATGATTTAAAGCAAGTGGTTAAAGACATGTTGGCAAAAGATGGTGGGGCTAAACGTTCTCCAAAAGCAGATGCAGTACTACAAGATACTTTAGAAGATGCTTCACATTTTCGTATTCCTGTTAGGTATAGCGAGAGGTTTTTGCAATCTCCTTTTGCTACAGATGACGAGGACGATAAAAATGATTTCCATGATGCTACAGAATATATAGAAGAAACTATGTCGTTGAGTGAGGTTGAAAGAGATATGATTGCTGAAGCATTAAATCGAAATGAAGGGAATAGAAGACAAGCCGCTAAAGATTTAAAAATTTCAGAACGAACGCTATACCGCAAAATAAAAGAGTATAAATTAGACGACTTATGAAAAAAACTTTGTTTTATCTACTTGTTGCGTTATTATTAAGTGGGTGTTCGCTCTCCTACAAATTTAATGGTGCCTCCATTGATTATAGCTTAACAAAAACAATTGCAATTTCTGATTTTCCAAATCAAGCACCTTTAGTTTATCCTCCATTAGAGCAACGGTTTAATGAGGAATTGAAAGATTTGTTTACGCGCAATACACGCTTGCAGTTTGTTAATCAAAATGCAGATTTAGAAATGGAAGGAGAGATTGTTGGCTATGAACTAACGCCCCTTGCTGTTCAAGAAGATTCATTTGCTTCAGAAACAAGACTAACACTAACTGTACGAATGCGATTTAGAAATAATAGACAGGAGGGTCAAGATCGTGAAGAGACGGTTTCTGCTTATCGAAACTTTCCCGCAGATAGAATGCTGACAGATGTGCAGGATCAGTTAATAAATGAATTAATAAAAGAGATAGTGGATCAGATTTTTAATGTAACCATGTCTAACTGGTAAGAAAATTAAAGCTTTTCTCTTGCTTAAAAAATACAGCTTGATTTAATTGTGAAGAAAGAAGATTTTTTTGAATACCTAAAAGGGAATAAAGAGCTAAATGATGAATCATTGGTTCAACTGGAGTATATAACGAAAGAGTATCCTTATTTTCAAACAGCAAAATTGTTGTTGTTGAAAAACCTAAAAGATAAAGGTGATAGCAACTTTATTTCAAACTTAAACATTTTTGCAGTTGAATGTGCTGATCGGGAAAAGTTGTTTTATTATTTGAACGATGAGCGATTCGTTCAGTTTTTCCCAAAGAAAATAAAGGATGATTTGTTAGATAAAGACCGCACAGAGTTATTATTGCACTCTTTTTTAGAGTCGCTTGAAGAGAAAAGTGATAAAAACAAAGACTCAAAATCATACAGCTTAGAAACTGATTCAATTGTTTCAACAGATTATATAGCGTATCTTGAACTCACGGAGAAGAATGAAAATGATACTGAAAAGGGCGATGACGCTAAACTAATGAAGCATCAACAATTAGTTGATAATTTCTTGGAGAAATCGCAAACAGATGAAGTTTTATTTTCACCTGACAAACACAAAGATAATGAAGTTGAAAATTCAACTCAAGACGCTGATAACCTATTGGATGATGATACATTTTTGACAGAAACGCTTGCACAAGTTTACATTAAACAAAAGAAATACGAACAAGCTCTTACAATTATTAAAAGATTAAGTTTGAATTTCCCAGAAAAAAGTATTTACTTTGCAGACCAAATACGTTTTCTGGAGTATTTGATACTGAACGACAAAAACAAAAAACAAAAATAGAAATATGTATATCTTTATTACGATTTTAATTTTAATTGCAGCGGTTTGTATGATCCTTATAGTTTTGGTTCAAAACTCTAAAGGAGGAGGATTAGCTGCAGGATTTTCTTCATCAAACCAGATAATGGGAGTTAGAAAAACAACTGACTTTTTGGAAAAAGCAACTTGGGGTTTAGCATTCACCATTATTGTGCTCAGCATTTTAACAGCTAAGTTTACTGTTCAACGCCGCACATTACCACAATCGCAAGTCGAAGTTCAACAACCTTCTCCATTAAGCCCCTCTACTGCACCTGACATGAATCCTGGTTTAACAATACCAAATCAGCCAGTGCCAAGTGAAACAGAGCCTACAGAACCAGCTAATTAATTAGCTTTCTAAAATATACAAATTTAGGAATCGAACTAAACTTGGTTCCTTTTTTGCATTGTGGCAAGTCAAGAATATTATTCTTGACTTGCCATCTTTTTTTAGTCAAATTCTTCAAGGATTGAAAATAAATATGTGAGAACTTAAAAAATAGTGCTGTAATCAAGATATTTCGCTATTTTTGTTAGAAACGAATTTATATAGATTATGAAGAAGATAATACTAAGCGTTTTTCTATTGATTTCAGTTCTCTCTTTCTCTCAAGAACCTTTCACATATGATACAATTCGTGTATCTAATGATGACGCACGAAATATTCACCAATATCAAAATCGGCAACAAGTAGCTTCACAAAATCAAGTAAGAGCAAGAAGACAATCAAACCAACCAGCTTTAGCATCAGGTTTTGATGCAAGTAAATTGCGATATGGTATTAACTTTGGACTGAATTTTAGCAGTAATTATTCCTTGTTTCGTCTTGCTCCGCAAGTTGGATATCAGTTTAATAAGTATGTAATGGTTGGTGTGGGTGTGAGCTATTACTACTCTAAAAACAGAATTTACAACTATAACTTTGATGAACGCGTATCGTACATAAATAACTCTTTAGGAGCCAATGCTTTTGCTTACCTTTATCCAGCCAGTATATTAGTCTTATCGATACAGCCCGAGGCAAACTATATCTGGTCAAGATATAAAGGCGGTAGCTCGGGAGATTTTGATAAAAGTGATGTTCTTGTTCCCTCTGTTGTGGTTGGGGCAGGGCTAAAATTAGGACCAGCTCATGCAATGCTTTACTATGATTTAGTGCAAGACGTTAACTCTCCCTATTCATCTGGGATATTCTACGGTGTGTCTATCTACTTTTAAAGCCACTCTATTTATTTTTATTTCCGCTTTATTTTCAATTCCACCCACAATGGTCGGTGATCTGAAGCCATTGGTTCATTAAAAACTTCAACTCCTATTAAAGTGTGATCAAAGTCTTTGTTTTGTTTTAAAAACAGATAATCTATTGTGACTTCAGGATTGTCAGATGGGAAGGTAGGTTGCGCTGGGTCGTTTAGCATTGTCCAATTCTTCGACAATGTTTTAATTTCATTTGAGTCGGGAGATGCATTTAAATCACCTACCAGAAATACGGGCTTGGATGTATATCTATTAGTATATTCTTGAATAAGTTCAACAGACGACTGTCTGTCCTCTTCGTTGAGCGACATGTGTGTGCCACATAGCACGAAGCTCTCTAACTCTACGATTATCAAGCTTCGCTTCTCCTCACGTCCTGGTAGTTCTATTGCATCTTTGCGCAATGGTTTTTCTTTCGTTAATATGCCATTGCCATATTTTCCTCCTTGAAATTCGATAGAGGCATTGAAAGAGGCGTACATATTGGTTCTTTTTGCCAATTCATCTAAAACAACTATTCCTTCGCTTCTTTGTGTTGCGCTGTCCAATTCTTGAATTGCTATAGCGTCTGCATTCATTTCATTTATGACTGAGGCTATTCTGTCAAAGTCCGTAATATTATCCATGCCTCTACCGTTGCGCACATTGTAGCTTGCTATTTTCAAAGTTTGCGACTTGTTTTCACAACCCGAAGAGAAAATGATTAATAGAAGAAAAAGCGGATAATAAATTGATTTCATTTTGATGTGATATATTTAATGATTGAAAAGATGGATTTAACTGTTAGAAGATATTTCGTCCTATCCAATATCCAATAATAACAACTAAGATGCTGATTGCAGCATATTTTCCAAATAACGCATTTTTGATTCTTGGAAGTTTATTGTCTCCGTCAAAGTATTCAAGATAGAAACCTAACACGATGTAAGGTCCAAAGAGTACAACAAGTGTGTTTTGATGAAAGGCTCCTGAAATATCGAAATGCAACAATTGATGAAATGCTCGTTGTGATCCGCAGCCAGGACATTCTAAGTCTGTGATGACAAGAAAAGGGCATTTTGGGAATAATGGATAAGCATTGGGGTCAATGTAGAAAAATATAACCACAGCGGTTACAACCAAAATGGCTGCAACCGAAATTAATGCCTTCTTTTTGTATTTCACTATTTACTAATTAAAAAGCGAGCCCTTGGGCTCCTGGCATGTTCATGCCAGTGAAGTAGCCCATAGAAACCATTATGATTAGAAAAATTAGGTAAATTATTCCTGCTATTAATCCATACATAGCCCATCTTTTAGCATTCTTCGAAACACGTTTTGACTCATCATACAATCCTTGGTCGTACAGTGAGTTTACTTTTGCAGCATTCACAATGCCCACAATTCCGAAAGGCAAACAGCACAATATGGTTATAAGAATTGACTCTACCAACCAGCTTTTAGGCCTTACTGGTACATTCATTTGTGGTGTAGGGGGTGGAGTGTGTTGATTTTCCATTTTATATAATTTGAAATCTAATTTATAAATAATTTACAAAATATTTAGATAGATAAAGCATTGCCTACTCCAGCAAGCGAGCCGAAAAATATGACTGCAACGATGACACTAACAATCGCCAAAACTATTGCGCCAATGGCAATCCAAAAAGTGATTTTGGTCCATCGAGCTGCATTTGAAGATGCTTCTATGGCTTGTGAAAAAAGTCCTTGATGGTATAGAGGTTCTACTTTTGATGCATTTACAATGGCTGCAATACCCAATAAGCTCAGAACGTTTCCACACAACACAAAGGGTAGTATGGTAACCAAAATAGATTCCACCATCCACGATTTTGGCATAACAGGAATATCTTGGCTACTGGTGGCTTGATGAGGTGCTTGTATGGGTGGGTTCACAAACTGTTTGTCTATGGTTGATGAAACATCAAATAGGGGTTGCATTTCAACCACATCATGTGCTCTTTTCCATTCTGGCATGCCCTGTGTCCATACCATGGTCTCTTTTTTGATTGGCTCTTTCCTTAAATCATCAAGCGTGTAGGTTCCTTTTTGTTTTCCTTCTGAATCAATATAGAAATATCTGTTCATCTGAAGCTGTTTTATTAAATGGTTATTTGATAGGAATTTATTTGTATTTGTCAGGCTCAATTGTTATTACATCAATTACATTGTGTGCCGTATCTCTGTATATGTATTGAAGTGTGACATTGTTTTTGGTGAACACTTGCAATGATTTATCAGTAGTAAATGCCACGCCCATGTTATCCAATATATCCTGTTTTTGTTCTTGCAAAAGCTTATGTGGGTTGGCTATATCAACAAGGGTGTAATAGTATTGGAAAATATTGTCGGAAGTTACGCCTACACTATCGAAACGAGTATGCGGATCTAAAACAGCCGGAGTGGATTGGTTTAAGTTTGTAGCCATTTCTTTTAGTTTGTCATTGAGCTGTTTGTTTTTTGATGTGCACTGCACAAAGCTAACTGCCAATATAATAACTATAAATAGGTGTTTATATACTTTCGTTTTACTCATATCATTCAGGTGTATAGTATGTTTCACAAAGTTAAATAAATTTGGCATTATATAAAATGAAAGTAGATTATTTTTCAAAATATACGGTTTGAATTTCAAGCGCCTCTTTTGCTTTCAATTTTATGCCTCGTAATCTTCTTCAAATGTAAAACACTTAATAGAAGTAGAAAGTTGAGGAGGTATATTTTTTAAAAGTCTATAAGGATTTTGTTTGAGTTCTCCGAAAGTCAAAGCGTTTTGAGAGAATAATTTAGAATAATTGTGTTTAAAATAGCGCAAAAAAAATTGGTAGATTGTCATCACGACAGTCTACCAATACTTGTTAACCTTAAATCTAATACTATTATGAAAAAACCACATCACAAATATAGAAAAGATATCAAAGCAATCCAAATAATATCAATAGAAAATCAAAATTAATTTTATTGTGTCAAATTGATAGTTGCTGTTTCTACAATAAAGGAACGTCCATTCCCGTAATTTTTCGGTATAAATCGAGTGCATACACATCGGTCATGCCTGATACAAAGTCGATAACGCTTTGTATCCTTTCCGTTATTTTAGTAGCATGCATATTATATTGTTTGGGAACGCGATTAAGCAAAATGGTAGAGTAGGCATGCGATGGATTTTGAATGGCATCAATAAAGCGTTCCAATAAGAAGCCAATGATATGATAACCTGCCAATTCAATGTCTAATACCTCTTTTGACTTGTAGATATTGCTAATTGCAAATTGAGAACATTGCGCATAGGCTTCTCTAGTTGTTTCAGATACGCAATTGATTAATGTATCTTGGAATGTACCGTTTAATATGTCTTCTTCGTTTAGCATAAATGCCTCTGCACATTCCCTCACAAGCAAGCCTATGATGCTGGAACGCAGGTAGCCAATCTTCTCATTCACATCGTCCACCAAATCCATGGTTCGTTTAACCGAAGCTAATCTGTCACCTTCAAAAAACTCGAGAAACAATGCAATTGTTTTATCAGTAGTCAACAGGTTTAGCTTGTGAGCATCTTCAATGTCCATGATCTGATAGCAAATGTCGTCGGCTGCCTCCACCAAATAGACCAGTGGATATCGCACATACTTAAGAGGACTTTCATTGAGTTTCAGAATTTCTAAATCATCGGCAATTTTTTTGTAACTATTCTCCTCAGAAGCAAAGAATCCAAACTTTTGTTTATCACCACTCAATTCGGAGGAGTATGGATACTTTACAATTGAAGCCAAAGTGGAATAGGTCATAACAAATCCGCCCGAGCGACGCCCCACAAATTGATGCGTGAGCAATCGTATAGCATTTGCATTTCCTTCAAAGTGTGTAAAATCTCTCCATCTGCCACCTTCCTTCTCCACTTCTTCTTTTAGTGTTTGCCCTTTCCCCTCAGAGAAGAAAGTGCCAATAGCTTTTTCGCCCGAATGCCCGAAAGGCGGATTTCCCAAATCGTGTGCAAGGCAAGCCGCAGCAACAATGTCTCCAATCTCTTCGAAGTGTGCATCGCCGTCAGAATATTTTTTTGTTAATTTTTTACTAACGTAATTTCCTATAGATCGACCAACACTTGCCACTTCAAGGCTATGCGTTAGTCTGTTGTGCACAAAAACACTTCCTGGCAATGGAAATACCTGTGTTTTGTTTTGCAACCTCCGAAATGGTGATGAAAAAATCAATCGGTCATAATCTCGTTGATATTCTGTTCTGTCGTGATTTCGCTGGTCGTGATAGTGCTCCATGCCAAATCGTTTAGTAGATAGTAGTTTAGTCCATTTCATCTGTTCTGCTTTTTTTGGGCGTATGTTTCACAACAAAGATACATAATCTTAAAATATTTGCCGAGCCCAATGAGTTTCTAAAAGATTAAAATGAAACGAAGGTTGTTTTTTGCTACTTCAATAGGATATTAGTTTTTTAAGCACATATACAGGTTACATCCTTTTGAAATAAAATAATCTATGGTAGGTGTCACATACAAAAGGTCGCTGCATTTTGAATGTATTCTTTGTATCTCACAAAAGGGCAAAAACGACAAGATAATCAGTTTTGCAACCAACAATGGATGATATCTTTCAGATTTAATGGTTTTGTACCCTACAAAAGTCTTAATTTTTTTGATTTATCGTTTTGTAGCCTACGAAAGTTTAAAATTTTCCGTGCAAATGGTTTTGTAGGGTACAAAAGTCTAAAATTTTCTGCGGGATTGGTTTTGTAGGGTACAAAAGTTTAAATTCTCCATCGTGTGATTGCCTTATAGCATTCAGAAGTTTCATCCTTGGTGCTTTTCAATTTTCAATTTTTTATCTTCAATCATACCCATTCTTGACGTAATTGGCTTAATTTTGTATCATAATAGATTAATACATGGCAGATTCAATAAAACATGAGTGCGGCATTGCTTTAGTTCGACTATTGAAACCCCTCTCATTCTATCAAAAAAAATACGACACTTGGCAATATGGTTTGCATAAACTTTACCTGTTGATGGAGAAACAGCACAATCGTGGGCAAGAAGGCGCAGGATTGGCAGCTGTTAAATTAGATCCATCACCTGGTAGCGAATTTATTTTTCGGGAACGAGCACTGGGTACAGGTGCTATTTCAGAAGTGTTTGGCAAAGTTGGTGAAGCTTTATCGCATTTTACGCCCGAAAAATTGCAAGATGTAAATTATGCAAAGAAAAATGTTCCTTTCGCTGGTGAGTTGTTTTTAGGACACTTGCGTTACAGCACTACAGGGCGTACATCTTTGTCATATGTTCACCCATTTCTTAGAAGGAACAACTGGACTTCGCGTAACTTGGCCATTGCTGGCAATTTTAATATGACAAATGTAGAAGAGATGTTTCAACATCTTTTGTCGGAAGGACAACATCCGCGCGATTTTGCCGATACATTTGTGATGTTAGAGTTATTGGGTCATTATTTAGATAGAGAAGTTCAATACCAGTACGATAAATTTAAAGATGATTTCAATGATGGACATCTACTAACCCGAAAGATAGAGAAAGAATTAGATATTCCTTTCTTGTTGAAACGTGCAGCAGCATTGTGGGATGGTGGTTATGTAATAAGCGGACTGATTGGCTGTGGCGATGCATTTACAATGCGCGATCCGTGGGGAATTAGAACTGCATTTTATTACATTGATGAAGAAGTTGCAGTTGTTGCGTCTGAAAGACCTGTCATTCAAACTGCTTTCAATCTGAAAAAAGAAGATATTATAGAGTTGCAACCAGGAGAAGCCTTAGTAATAAAAAAAGATGGCACTTTTTACCTCTCTCAAATTATACCTCCTAAAAATAAGATTACACCTTGTTCCTTCGAACGGATTTATTTTTCACGTGGATCAGATTACGATATCTACCGCGAAAGAAAGAAGTTGGGTGAATTGCTTATCCCAAATATTCTTGAAATAATTAATCACGACTTCGAAAACACTGTTTTTTCTTTTATCCCAAACACAGCTGAGGTTGCTTATTTGGGTATGTTAGAAGGATTGGAAAATCATTTCAATCACGAAAGGGCCTTGCTTATCTCCGAAAACAGAGACTCTTTGTCAAAAGAAGAAATAGAGTGTATCTTATCTAAACGTGTACGCTCTGAGAAAGTAGCCCTCAAGGATATAAAGTTGCGCACTTTTATTGCGCAAGGCAATACTCGAAACGATTTGGCTGCTCACGTATATGATGTTACATATGGTTCATTGGTGAGAGACAAAGATACATTGGTAATTATAGATGACAGCATTGTGCGAGGAACAACCCTCAAAGAAAGTATTATAAAGATTTTAGATAGGCTTGACCCTGTCAAAATTGTAATTGTATCGTCTTCTCCTCAAATTAGATATCCCGATTGCTACGGCATAGATATGTCTAAAATGAGTGAATTTATAGCGTTTAGGGCAGCAATGGAGTTGTTGAAAACTGAAGACAAACAACACATCATTGATGAAGTGTACAGGAAAGCTGTAGAACAAAAAAACAAGAAGACTGGCGAAATAGTAAACTATGTAAAGGAAATATACGGACAATTTACAGAGCAACAAGTTTCAGACAAAATTGCCGAAATGCTTACTCCGAAAGGAACAAAGGCTGAAGTGAAAATTGTGTTTCAAACGATAGAAGATTTACACAAAGCTTGTCCGAATCATAAAGGTGATTGGTATTTTTCGGGAGATTATCCAACCCCTGGTGGAAACAAAGTCGTTAACGATGCGTTTATAAACTACATAGAGGGTTCGGAAAACAAAACCTATCAATTTAAACTAACATTCAAGCATGCCAATGATTGAACGAATAATAATATTAGAGGACATAGATCCTGTCGTTTTTTTTGGAACGAACAATAACAATCTTCATTTGCTGAAAACCTTGTATCCAAAGATAAGAATTGTAGCAAGGGGCAACGTAGTTAAAGCAGTTGGTGACGAAACAGAACTAATAAAATTCGAAGAAAAAATTCGTGAATTGGAGAAATTCAGTATCAAGACAAACGTGTTGAAAGAAGAAGACATTCTTGATATTGTGAAAGGCAAAACACCTGAAATAGTTAATCAGCAAAATCTTATCATATATGGCTTAAATGGCAAACCTATTTTGGGTCGTACTGAAAATCAACGAAAGTTGGTGACTGAGTTTGACGAAAACGATATGGTCTTTGCAATAGGTCCTGCTGGATCGGGTAAAACATACACAGCCATAGCCCTTGCCGTGAGAGCACTCAAGAACAGAGAGGTTAGGAAAATCATATTGAGCAGGCCAGCCGTTGAGGCAGGTGAAAAGTTGGGTTTCTTGCCAGGCGATATGAAAGAAAAAATTGATCCATATCTGCAACCGCTCTATGATGCATTGGAGGATATGTTGCCACCGCTCAAACTAAAAGATTATTTAGAAACTAAAGTTATTCAAATAGCTCCATTGGCCTTTATGCGTGGACGTACTCTTAGCGATGCCATCATCATATTGGACGAAGCGCAAAATACGTCAAAGGCTCAAATTAAAATGTTTTTGACCCGAATGGGGATGAATGCCAAAATGATTGTAACGGGCGACTTGACGCAAATAGATTTGCCATCTTATCAGCAATCTGGCTTGTTGCACGCACTTTCTGTTTTACGCAATGTGAAAGGAGTGGGCAAAGTGGAGTTCAATAAAAAAGATATTGTGCGTCACAAACTCGTGCAACGCATTGTTGAAGCTTACGAGAAGAGTGAAGCAAAGGACTCGGAAGAAAGAAAATCAAAATAAGGGCTCAATTACAAATCATACAATCTCAATTATAAAAAAAGAACAATACAATGGATAATACTTTAACGTCTACCAACTATAAATTTCCAGGACAAACAAAAGTGTATAAAGGTAAAGTTCGCGATGTGTACACCATTGGCGAAGACACCTTGATTATGATTGCTACAGACCGCATTTCGGCTTTCGATGTGGTGCTTCCTCAGGGTATTCCATACAAAGGGCAAGTGTTGAATCAGATTGCAGCAAAGTTTTTGGATGCGACAGCTGATATCATTCCCAATTGGAAACAAGCCATGCCTCATCCATTGGTTACGGCAGGCGTTCGTTGCGAACCCTACAGAGTTGAGATGATTGTTAGGGGATACCTTACAGGCAGTGCTTGGAGAGAGTATAAAAATGGAGCACGCTCTATTTGCGGGGTGAAACTACCTGAAGGGATGAGAGAAAACGAACGATTTCCTTCACCCATTCTTACACCAACCACCAAAGCAGACGAAGGACACGATGAAAACATCACCCGTGAAGAAATTATAGCGCAAGGATTGGTAAACAAAGAAGAATACGAACAATTAGAAGCGTATTCACTTGCTCTTTTCAATAGAGGAACGGAGATTGCAGATGAAAAAGGTTTGATTCTGGTGGACACAAAATATGAGTTTGGCAAACACGGTGATACCATCTATCTCATTGATGAAATTCACACACCCGACTCTTCTCGCTATTTCTACAAAGAGGGCTACCAAGAACGATTTGATAAAGGTGAGGAACAAAGACAATTGTCAAAAGAGTTTGTAAGAAAATGGTTGATGGATAATGGTTTTCAGGGAAAGGAAGGGCAGCAAGTACCCGAAATGACCGAAAGCTATTGCAATGAAGTTTCTGAAAGGTATATTGAGCTGTATGAAATTATTACAGGTGACAAGTTTGAGAAAACAGATACACACAACTTGGCTGAAAGTATCGAAGAAAACATCATTCAATATTTGAAACAGTGAGCTACAAATCAGAGAAAGTAATACCCTACAAAACGGACGAGTCAAAGAGTGTGCAGGTGGAGCATATGTTTAACGGCATTGCTTCACGATACGATGCATTGAACAGCTGGCTCTCACTTGGCATGGACATGGGCTGGAGAAAGAAAGCTCTCAGTAAACTACAAGGCTATCGCACCCACAACCTGCTTGACATTGCCACTGGAACGGGAGACTTTGCTATTTTGGCAAACAATATATTGAAGCCTAAGCCAAAACAAATAACGGGCATTGATATCTCTGACGGCATGATGGATGTGGGGAGAGAGAAAGTAAAGAAAGCTCAGTTGAGCGATATTATTTCTTTCGAGCACCAAGATTGTGCAGACATGACCTTCGGCAACGAAACCTTTGATGCAGCCATTGCTTCATTTGGTGTACGCAATTTTGCAGATATTGATAAAAGCTTTCAAGAAATAGTGCGCGTGCTTAATCCAGGTGGAGTTTTCATGTTTCTTGAGTTGACCACTCCGAAATATCAGCCCATCAAGTTTTTTTATAACATCTATTCCAATAGCTTTATCCCATTTATTACGCGCCTACTCTCTAATGACAAAAGGGCGTATGATTATTTGCCTGAATCAATCAAAGTTTTCCCACAAGGAGAAGAGATGGTGAGCATATTAAAGAAATGTGGTTTTTCGAACGTCAAGAGTTGGAGCCTTACATTGGGTGTTTGCACCATATATTTAGCTGAAAAAGCAGCAGAGTGATATGATAACATTTGGACTGATAGGCTACCCATTGAAGCATTCATTTTCATCAAAGTTTTTCAACGAGAAGTTTGAAAAGGAAGCTATTGATGCCGAGTATCTCAATTTTGAGATTGAGGATATTCATGAATTGCGTAGAGTCATTGTCTTTAATCCACACCTGAAAGGCTTGAATGTAACCATTCCATACAAAGAAACGGTCATTCCCTTTTTAGATGAAATAGCGCCTGCAGCCAAAGAGATTGGTGCTGTAAATGTAATAAAGATTGAGCGCGACTTTGGCAATTCATATGGCTACAGGTTGACAGGTCACAATACTGATTACGTTGGTTTCAAGCAGTCTATTGCGCCACTCATTCATCAAGAGCACAAGCCATCGGCCTTGGTGCTTGGCACCGGAGGTGCATCCAAAGCAGTTTGCAAAGCATTGGAATCACTGGGCATTAAGTGGAAATATGTTTCACGCAGTGCAAGAGAGAACAGCTATACGTACGAAATGCTTACCCCAGAAGTGATAACCCAGCACCTGATTATTGTTAATACCACTCCATTGGGCACCTTTCCAAATGTGGAGGAGCATCCAGAACTACCTTATTCCTCACTTACGCCCAATCATTTATTGTTTGACTTGGTGTACAACCCAACTGAAACTTCCTTTTTGAAAAAAGGGAAAGAGATGGGAGCAACTATAAAGAATGGTTCGGAGATGTTGCAATTGCAAGCGTTGGCTGCTTGGGAGATTTGGAGCAAAGGGGAGTAGTATTTCTTGCTTGCCCTCGGTTTTTGAACCATATCTGCAAAAAGCAATAAAGGATATTGACAAAATGACACAAAGAGCATACACATTTTGACACTTTACCCCTTCTTAGCGATAAAAAACGTACACATTTCTAAATTTTACCCCTTCCCAGCGTTAAGAAGCACATAAGCTTTCAACTTTATGCCTTCTTAGCGACAAAAAGCACTAAAGTTTTCAACTTTTAGGCCTTCCCAGCACTAAAAAGCACTAAAGTTTTCAACTTTTAGTCCTTTCCAACGCTAAAAAGCATAAACAGCGATCGCTTTGACAGCTTTACTGTATGTTTTATACTTCACAACACATTCTTACCCTCAGTTTCTGTATTATGACAAAGATTGATTATTTTTGTATCTAACGAAACAACAAAAAGAAACAATGAATATGTTACAAAAGGAAGAGATTAAAAATAGGGTGCAAAAGGTTCAAAAACAAATTGCACATGAACAAGTAGATGCATGCATCATCTCATCCCCCGTGAATCTGTACTATCTGAATGGATATATTTTTGATGGATATATGTATATTCTGCCCGATAGAGAACCCATCTTGTTTGTAAAACGGCCCGTTAATTTGCAAGCAGAAAACGTTGAGTTCATCAGAAAACCAGAACAACTACCCGAGCTTCTTCAGAAGCGAAACTTGACAGTGCCCATGCGAATATTATTAGAAAACGATGTGTTGTCATACAACGCTGTTAGTCGTTTTCAGAAAGCATTGTGCATGCCCGAGATGAAAAGTGTTTCGGCATTTATGCGCCAAATACGCAGTGTGAAATCTGAATCGGAGTTGCAACAAATACGCAAATCTGCTTTGGCCCATGCAAAGGTGTACCAACAAATCCCTTCTTTGTACAAACTGGGTATGACTGACCTTGATCTTCAAATAGAAATAGAATATGTGATGAGACGCGAAGGTTCAATAGGTGCTTTCCGCTCTTTTGGTGAGAATATGGATATCTATATGGGCAGTCTGCTTGCGGGTGATAATGCTGAAGCAGCCTCTCCGTTTGATTTTGCATTGGGTGGACGTGGCATTGATCCACTTCTTCCGCTTGGCTCTGCCAACAAACTATTGAAACCAGGCACAACCATAATGATTGATATGGCGGGCAACTATACGCCTTATTTGAGTGATATGACGCGTACCTTTTCTGTGGGCGAAATTCCCGAAATAGCGCATCGCGCACATCAACTTTCCATTAGTATGCATCAAGAGTTCATGACGTTTCTGAAAGCAGGAGTAGCCTGTTCCGATGTATATGAAAGGGCTATGGAGATGGTTGTTGAAAACAACATGGAAGAGTATTTTATGGGAACTACCCAACAAGCCAAGTTCATTGGTCATGGAGTAGGGCTGGAGATAAACGAACCGCCAGTGTTTGCACCCCGCTCCAGAGAGGTTTTGCAAAAAGGAATGGCAATAGCCCTTGAGCCTAAGTTTGTTTTGCCAGGCATTGGTGCTGTGGGAATTGAGAATACTTACTTTGTTACACAAACAGGATTAGAGAAAGTAACTATTTGCGAAGAGAAAATCATAGTGTTGCAATAAACTATTGAAGAAACTGTCCATTTGTTGTAACCTATTTGCAGCTAACATTGTCCAATACATGAAAACTAATTAATTTACCTTTTAAAACTTAAGACAATGAATGTAGAAGTATTAGCGGTTCTTATACCGATTATTGGAATTCTTTCAGCAGTGGCACTACCTGTTATTCTTGGATCGATATTATTATACAATAAAAATAAATCGACCCATACAGAGAGATTCGAACTGATAAAGCAAGGTATCATTCCACCCGATGGACCTAAGCGGAAACCTAAATCAAAGAGCATACCTAATAGATATTTGTCTCTGCGGAATGGTATTATCTTAATTGCATTAGGTATTGGAATAATGGTAGGCTTTTTTGGATCAAATTATTTAATTATTGGCGAAGACAATCCTTTCTTGTTTGTAATAGCATCCATAGTTTTGTTCTTAGGAATTGGCTACACAGTTTTTTTCTGGATTACTAACAATAGTAATATCTCTAATGGTGTTAATGCTGAAAATAATATTGAAGAAGACTTTGAATAACAACAGCAATGAAAGATCGGTTGTTTGTAGAAAAAGTACTTTCTGGCAACACTTCTGCTTTTGCTTATTTTGTAAACACATATCAGAGCATGGCCATCAATATTGCTTATCGAATATGTGAGAATATGCAAGATGCGGAAGATGTTGTTCAGGAAAGCTTTGTGAAAGCTTATAAGAATTTGCACACGTTTCGCTTAGAAAGCAAGTTCTCAACATGGTTTTATCGCATAGTTTTCAATACTGCTGTGACGCACACAAAGGCTAAAATGTGGGTAGTTGATGATGAGGTGGAAACTGTGGCTGTTGACGTATCTTCTGATTTAGATACGGAGAGTAAGTTGGAAATGATCGAAACCAGTGAAATTGTCTCGCATGTATTGAGCAAAATGCCGAAGGCATATGGGTTGCTATTAAACTTGTTTTATCTCGAAGATAACTCCATTAAAGAGATTGCTGAGATTACTGGTCTCAATGATTCGAATGTTAAAGTAAAGCTATTCAGAGCAAGGAATATGTTTAAGGAAATGATTACAAAGAGTTATCCTGAACTTTATAAGGAGCAAATGTTATGAAAGAAAGTAATATAAACAAAGGGAAAGAGGAGTTGTGGATGAAATCCATGATTGAATCGGCACGAAAAGAACCATCCGAAAACTTATCATACAGAATAATGCATCAAATAGAAACTGAGAAAGCATTATCACCAGCTAAACCAAATACGATTAAGCAAAGAGAAAACTCTTTGAGCGATTTCTGGAGTGTATTTGGGTTGATGTACCTTGTTCTATTTTTTGTAGGAGGATATTTCTATTTGCAAGGTGGGAGAGAGGCATTATTTTCCGAAACCTTTATTTGGACAGGGGTAACTATTAGCTCTGTTTTTAGTCTTTATTTTCTGATTATCACATTCGATAATTCACGGCATAAAACTAAAAGAGAAAAATCATCTACTTCTGAATAACTATTTAGATTCGTTTAGCAGTTGCTCCCTTGCTTTCGAAAGTATCTCATCCGATTTGCCTTGCGGGTATCGTAGATTGAGAGATTTAAGTTTCTCCAAAATAATATCGCCAACAGCCATTCGTGCATAGTATTTTTTATCGGCAGGTATAACAAACCATGGTGCATGCTCTTTCGATGTTTTCTCCAACATCTCTTTGTAGGCAGTTTGATATTCGTCCCATTGCTCGCGTGCACGTATATCATCTAAACTAAACTTCCAGTTCTTATCTGGGTTGTCCAATCTCGCAAGCAATCTTTCCTTTTGTTCTTCTTTCGAAATATGTAGAAAGAACTTTAGTATATGTGTGCCGTTTTGGCATAGATGTTTTTCGAAATTGTTTATTTGCTCGTAACGATTTTGCCAGAATGCAGCATCGATATCATCAGCCGAATCTATTCCTGGTAGGTTTTCATTTAATATTAGATGAGGATTTACTTTTGTTACTAAAACGTTTTCGTAGTGCGAGCGATTAAATATTTCAATCATGCCCCTTGCAGGTAACGCTTTGTAATGTCGCCACAAATAATCATGGTCTAACTCGTTTTTTGACGGAGCTTTAAAGCTGTGCACGCGACATCCTTGTGGATTTATACCCGACATGACGTGTCTGATTGTGCCGTCCTTGCCAGCAGTGTCAGATGCTTGTAGCACAATGAGCAATGAGAAACGATCATCGGCATAAAAGATTCTTTGCAGTCGCTTCAGTTCTTTGACACTTTGCTTTAATTCCTTTTTAGCCGATTTTTTATCAAAACCTCCTGTTTCAAGGGTTGAGTATTTCTTTAGACTCACTGAAGAATCTTCGGGAACTTTAAATTGATTGTAATCGATAATCATTTTTTTTGTGTTTAAGTGGCAATCAACATCAAGCGTACTTAGAGTACTATTTAATCACCATGTAATATATTATTGTAAAGGCTATCACTATTAATTACCTCCAGCCCTTTTAAAAATATATCATCTATATCATTTATGATTCTATAAAATGCTGATGCTTCATATAGGTCACGGGCAATAAGTGCTTTCATTTGTGTGAGAATGATCTTCTGCGATTTATCAAAATCTTCATCACTCCATTCAATCTCATCCTTTTCTGCACTGCTTTTTATTTTATCAACTATTGAAGTAGGGATAGTGAAGTTATTTTTAAACGCATCAATCGTTGGATAAGTTTTTAGCAGCTCTTTACGGTTATTATCAACTTCTTGTATGGTTATTCGGTTAAGAATGCCTTTAGCTAAAAGCTGACGATGGAGTGGGGTTACAATTGTAGTATCGATGGGTACAAATACATCGGGCATAATGCCACCTCCGCCATAAACTGTGCGTTCATTAACAAGGGTCTTGTATTTCAGTGAATCGGGAAATTGTATGCTATCTGCGTTTACCATTTCACCATGGTTGAAACGATTTACGAAATCTAAATTGTAAGACTCCTTATCACCAATACTGTAGGGTTTTTGTATGCCGCGTCCAGTGGGTGTGTAATAGCGTGCAACGGTTAAACGTATCATTGTGCCATCTGTTAGTGGTAGCTGTCTTTGCACCAAACCTTTTCCAAAAGTGCGACGCCCAACAATTACTCCTCTGTCCCAATCCTGAATAGCTCCCGAAACAATTTCGCTTGCAGAAGCTGATCCTTCATCAACTAAGATAACCAATTTACCATTCTTAAAAACACCTTTAGAAGTTGAGTTGATTGTCATTTTTGGTTGATTTTTCCCTTCGGTATATACCATAAGTTTCCCGCTTTCTAAGAACTCATCTGTAATATCGGTTGATGTACTTAAAATGCCTCCTCCATTTCCAGTAAGATCCACAATTAAGTTTTTCATTCCTTTAGATTTTAGAGATACAAGCGACTCGTGAAACTCCTTTAGTGAGTTTACTCCAAAGCGACTCAAACGTATATAGCCCGTATTGTTATTCACCATATAAGCTCCTTCAATACTGTATATCGGTATTTTGTCTCGAACTATCCTAAACTCAGTTAAACCAGGAACTCCTTTGCGTAAAACTTTAACTACGACTGTTGTACCTTTTTCTCCTCTTAGCTTTGAGATTATGTCTTGGGTATTCATTTTCTTGCCAGCGATCAATGTATCATTCACATAGATAATTTTATCACCTGGCATAAGTCCTACTTTTTGAGAAGGTCCTCCCGAAATTACTTCCATCACATATACTGTATCAGTAAGCATGTTAAAGGATATACCAATGCCATCGAAATTGCCTTGTAGGGGTTCATTCATTTGGCGTACTTCCTCTTTATTTAGGTATGAAGAGTGGGGATCTAATTCCTCAAGCATACTTCTTAGAGCAGACTCTGTAATCTTATCGGTATCCACATCGTCAACATATAAATCATTTATTAAACGTATTGCTCTATCTAATTTTATTCCCTGAGGGCTAATTCTAAGTTGAGACTGTACTCCAAATATAATAAAGAGTAATAAAAAGGTAGTGTATATTCTGTTTCGCATATTGTTTTTTTAATAGATGAAAGAAGATATGAAGATTAAGAAGCACTATATATGGTTTAATCTTTAAAGCTCTAATCCTTTTGGAATAAATTCGCTTACATCGTGTCCATATCGCATCAATTCTCTTACTAAAGTAGAGCTGATATGGGTGAGAGAAGGTTCTGTAAATAGTACAAACGTTTCTATTTGAGAAATAGTTCTATTCATATCAGCAATTGATTTTTCATATTCAAAGTCATTCACGGATCGAATACCTCTCAAAATATAGTTTGCACCTATCTTCTTTGCAAAATCAACTGTAAGGGTGTCATAACTTTCCACTCTTATTTTACTATTGCTTGAATAGAATTTACGGATCATCTCGATGCGTTTTTCGAATGGGAAAAACGATTTTTTAGATTCATTTATTCCAATTGCAATTACAATCTCATCCATGATAGTCAATCCACGTTTCACAAGTGATTCGTGGCCCGTAGTGAAGGGGTCGAATGTGCCGGGAAATATTGCTATGCGTTTCGAATTAGTTGTCATTGTTTTATTATTCTATGCTTCTTCGTCAAGAACAACCAAATTATCAATAATGAAGTTTTGGCGCTCCATGGTATTCTTACCCATATAAAACTCTAACAGATCCTTCAAAAGATCTTCTTTCCGCATTGTAACTTTGTCCAGTCGAATATCTTTTCCAATAAAATGGACAAACTCATCGGGTGAGATTTCACCCAATCCTTTAAATCGAGTAATTTCAGGGTTAGGACCTAATTCTTTTATTGCGGCTATCCGTTCATCGTCATTATAGCAATAGATTGTTTTTTTCTTATTCCTAACTCGAAATAGAGGTGTTTGAAGTATAAAAACATGATTTTTTTTGACTAAATCAGGAAAGAATTGCAAAAAGAAAGTGAGCAGTAGTAATCGGATGTGCATACCATCAGTATCCGCATCAGTTGCAATAATTACTTTATTGTAACGCAAGCCGTCCATGCCATCTTCAATATTTAATGCGGCCTGCAAAAGATTAAACTCTTCATTTTCGTAAACAACTTTTTTGGTTAAACCAAAACAGTTAAGGGGCTTTCCTCTCAAGCTAAATACAGCTTGTAAGTTAGGATTACGACTCTTTGTTATAGACCCACTTGCAGAATCTCCCTCCGTTATAAATATGGATGTCTCGTCTAAATTATCTCCTTTGTTATCGTTGTAATGAATACGACAGTCGCGCAACTTTTTATTGTGGAGATTGGCTTTCTTGGCACGTTCACGTGCAAGTTTGGTTACCCCAGCAATAGCTTTTCTTTCTTTTTCAGATTCTAAAATCTTTTTTTGTAATGCTTCTGCAATTTGTGGGTTTTTGTGAAAGTAGTTATCAAGTTCTTTCTTCAAAAAGTCTCCAATAAACTTATTAATGGTGACGCCATTTGGACCAATTTCTCTCGAGCCTAATTTTGTTTTGGTTTGCGACTCAAAAACTGGCTCTTCCACTTTAATACTGATAGCTGCAACCATACCGCTACGAATATCTGAAAATTCGAAATTCCTATTGTAAAACTCTCGAATTACGCGTGCTGCTGCTTCTCTAAATGCTGTTAAATGTGTGCCTCCTTGAGTTGTGTGTTGTCCATTTACAAATGAATAATATTCTTCTCCATATTGATTGGTGTGCGTGATTGCAACTTCAATGTCAGCTCCATGTATATGAATAATAGGATACAGAACTTCGTCCGTTAAATTTTCATTTAGTAAGTCTTCCAATCCATTTTTGGAAAAGAATTTTTTGTCATTGAAAGAAATTGTCAATCCTGTATTCAAGAATACATAGTTTTTCAAAAGCGGTTCAATGTGCTCTTCCCTGTATTGAAATTCGCCAAATATACTTTTATCTGGAATGAATTCCACTAATGTCCCATTGGTTTCAATTGAAGTTTCAAGATCAGATTCGCTGATTGTCATCCCTTTTTCAAAGGTGACATTCTTAGCTTTCTTTTCTCGGTAACTCTCTATCAAAAAGTTAGAGGATAGGGCGTTTACAGCTTTTATACCTACACCATTTAATCCTACAGACTTCTTAAAAGCCTTTGAATCGTATTTGGCACCAGTATTCATTTTTGAAGCAACATCCTTTACTTTTCCTAATGGAACACCACGGCCATAATCACGTACTAAAACTTTTTCACCTTCAATCTTAACATCGATTGTCTTGCCAAAGCCCATCATGTGTTCATCTATTGAATTATCCAGCACTTCTTTTAGAAGTACATAAATTCCATCATCTGATGATGAGCCATCACCCAATTTCCCAATATACATGCCAGGACGTCGGCGAATATGTTCTTGCCAATCAAGTGTTACAATATTTTCTTCTTGATAACTGCTTTTTTGTGCTTCTATAATTGTTTTATCTATCTCGTTCACTTTTTATTTAATACACCTTTCTGTTTAATTAATGTTCCTGTCTTAAAGTTTTTTTATGTAGGCTCTGCGTGTTTTATGCTGTTCCGCTTCCATACCGTCCCACATAGATTGTACACGAGTATTTATAGACAACTCTGGGTTGCTTTCAGCTACTTCAAATCCAAGTTTATTTGCTGCAGGAATAAATTCATTAAATATGAGGGCATTCACGCCTTTTCCTTGGTATTCAGGATCTACACCAATAAGTAATAGGTCTAACACTTTATTATCATTGCCTTTTAAAGCTCTGTATAGATGATACCAACCTGCAGGTAGAAATTTTCCTTTCGCTTTTTGTAGCGCTTTTGCCAAACTTGGTAAACCAATTCCAAAACCAATCAACTTGTGATCTTCTTGCCTTAGTATAACGGTGAAGAACTCTAATCGTAGCATTGGGATGTACATATTGACATAATAGTCAATTTGCTTATCTGATAGCTCTACGTAGCCATAGAGATCTTTGTAGGCTCTGTTCAAAAGTCTAAATACATCTGGTGCAACAGCAGCTACATCTTTTTTGTCTTTAAAATGTTTAATTACAAGACCGAATCGTTTTTGAACTATTTGTCCAACTCGTTGAAATCTTTCTGGTATTTCTTTAGGTATCTGGATCAAAAATTCATTCCAGTCCTGATCTTTTTCATAACCCAAGCGTTCTATGTGATCTTTGTAATAGGGATAGTTGTAGCTTGTAAGCATTGTTGAAATACGATCGAATCCATCTATTAAAAGACCTTCATGGTCTAAATCTGTAAATCCAAGTGGTCCATGAATATGAGTCATTCCCTTATGCTGTGCCCAACTTTCGGCTGTTCCAAATAGTTTGTTAGCAACCTCTCTATCGTCTATAAAATCAACAAACCCAAATCGAGCATGTTTTTGATTCCATATCTCATTGGCTTTATGATTTATAATTGCCGCAATACGACCTACAATTTCTCCATCTTTATAAGCTAAAAAATACTCTGCTTCACAGTGGTCGAAAGCAGGGTTTTTCTCCTTGTTCAACGTTGTTAGCTCTTCGTAAATTAATGGAGGTACGTATTGCTCACAATCTTTGTAAAGATTGATATTGAAATAAACAAATTTCTTTAATGAAGCTTTATCGCTTGCTTTTTTTATGACTATCGACATATTAAATTAGAGTCTTAATGTTTCTGTAACTTTACATGTTTCCAGAAAAAACGTAGTTTTATTCAAAACACTTTTTTGTCTATAAAACAAAGATACATTATTTTTTTTAATAGCTAAGTAAAACAGAATTTCTTATAATGTAAACCATTATGTGCTTTCAATTAAAATAAAAACCGATCTACTTTTCTGTAGATCGGTTTTGTTATAGCAACTTATTTGTTTTGAGCAACTAAGTTATTTCATTTCAATTCCATCTTTAAGATCTATTTCATTTTTCTCTGTGTCATAAAATTCATATTGCAAGAATCCGAGATTTTGATTGGGAATAATCTTTAACCCCGGTACATTATACTTTTTACGCCACTTTCGTCCCAACGAAAACAGACCTTGTTGGACATATGCTGCAACATAGGGATGTATGTGCAAACTAAATTTCTTCACTTCTAAATTTTTTACAAGATATTCAATCTTGGATTCAAGGGTATCTGTAAATAAAATTGAGGATTTAATTTTCCCCCTTCCTAAACAAGTCGGACAATCTTCACTTGTAGCTATTTCCATTTCTGGTCGTACACGTTGACGTGTTATTTGCATAAGACCAAACCTACTTAAAGGTAGAATTTTGTGCCTCGCACGATCTTTGGACATAAACTCTTGCATGTGAGTCAATAGCTTATTGCGATGTTCATTTTCTGACATATCGATAAAATCAATAACGATGATGCCACCCATATCACGCAAGCGCAATTGGCGAGCTATTTCATCTGCCGCAGCTACATTCACCCCAAAGGCACTATCTTCTTGTCCAAGGTTAGACTTATTTCGGTTGCCACTGTTCACGTCAATCACATGAAGTGCTTCAGTATGTTCTATGATAAGATATGCACCGTTTTTAAATGTAACTGTTTTTCCAAAGAGTGATTTTACTTGCTTTGTTATGCCGAAGTTATCGAAGATAGGCTGAGCTCCATTATAAAGTTTAACTACTTTTTTTCGAGTTGGAGCAATGAGACTTATATATTCGGTAACTTGTTTGAACACATCTTTATTATTGATGTGTATTTGTTCGAAAGATGGATTAAAAATATCCCTTAAAATTGCTACTGTTCGCGCAGTTTCTTCAAATATTATTGAAGGAGCTTTTGCTTTAAGCATTTTAGTGATATTATCTTCCCATCGTTTAACTAACACTTTGAGCTCTGCATCGAGCTCAGCAACACGTTTTCCCTCAGCGTTTGTTCTAACAATAACGCCAAAGTTTTTAGGCTTTATGCTTTGAAGAAGTTGTCTCAGTCGTGCTCGTTCTTCACGAGACTTAATTTTCTGCGACACAGAGACCCTATCTGTTAGTGGGATTAAGATGAGAAATCTACCAGCAAATGAGATTTCCGCAGTTAATCTTGGTCCTTTTGTAGAGATTGGTTCTTTAGCTATTTGAACCAGAATTTCCTGACCTACTTTTAGTGTATCGCTAATACGACCTTCTTTTTTAATATCAGGCATCAACTTCATTTTCTGAAGTTGAGCTATTTTCTTCTTCTTGTTTGCAAATTCCTGAAATTTTAAAAACGAATCGAATTGAATCCCTAAATCTAAATAGTGAAGAAAAGCGTCTTTTTTGTATCCTACATCAACAAATGCAGCGTTTAATGCGGGCATCAGTTTCTTAACTTTACCCACGTAGATGTTACCAACTGAAAACGATTCATCTTGCGCTTCTTTTTGAAACTCGACTAACTTTTTGTCTTCGAGTATGGCAATTGATATCTCTTTTGGTTGAACATCTACTACAAGTTCGCTTATCACAATTTCTTTGTTTTTTAAATTTTCATTTATGTTTAAACTATAATTTTTCCAACATCATCATTTCGACTGAAATGGAGTGTGTCGGATAATGCAGAAAGAACAAACCTATTACTTCCCATTTATAAGTTTGTTCTTTTTGCCGATTATTTTAAAAGAATTTTAAACTGAAAAAATTATTTCTTTTTGTGTCTATTTTTTCTCAGTCTCTTTTTTCTCTTATGAACTGACATTTTGCTTCTTTTTCTTTTTTTTCCGCTTGGCATCTATTTTTTCCTTAAGTTGTTATTACTAATATCTATTTTCTCTTTGTTTGTTCTTTGACTTGGTTCGCAAAAGTTTTTGCAGGCTTAAAAGCTGGAATATTGTGCTCAGGGATTATAATTGTGGTGTTCTTTGAAATATTGCGAGCTGTTTTTTTGGCTCTTTTTTTAACGATAAAACTACCAAATCCACGTAAATATACATTTTCATTGTCTGACAATGATTCTTTCACAACTTCCATAAAAGATTCTACTGTTGCCAAAACAGAGGTTTTATCAATACCTGTATTTTTAGCAATTTCGTTCACGATGTCTGCTTTAGTCATTTTTGTATTTTTATAAAAAGGTTTATTGTTACTAATTTTTTGGACTGCAAATATATAGCTTTTTTCAATAGATGGAAAATAAATTGCATTCAAATTTGTTATTTTTTGTAATTTAGCCGTTTTATGCAACTTATTAAGTTTCAAGTAGTACTAAACCAACTACATTAAATCCCATTTAAAGATCTGCAATATGACGAATTATGATAAAGAATTAGAAATAAGCAAAATGCTTAAAATGTGGTACAAAGAAAACAAGCGTTCTTTGCCGTGGCGAGAATCTAATGATCCTTATAAAATTTGGATTTCAGAGGTAATTCTACAACAAACTCGTGTTGCACAAGGCATAGATTATTATTACAGATTTATTGAACGATTCCCAACTGTAAGCATATTGGCAGCATCATCAGAAGAAGAGGTCTTGAAAGAGTGGCAGGGATTAGGTTATTATAGTCGCGCTCGAAATTTACATGCTGCAGCAAAAGCTGTAGTTTTGGATTATGGAGGAGTGTTGCCTGATTCACACAAAGCATTATTATCTTTAAAAGGTATTGGTGAATACACAGCAGCAGCTGTTTTATCAACAGCCTTCAATAAGCCTTATGCAGTAGTGGATGGCAACGTATATAGGGTTCTCTCACGTTTGTTTGCTATAGATACTCCTATAGACACTTCAAAAGGTAGGAAACAGTTTGCTCAATTAGCAAAAGATTTATTGGATGTGAAGAATCCGGGAATACACAATCAGGCATTAATGGAGTTTGGCGCACTTCATTGTATTCCCACTCAACCTAAATGCAACACATGTCCAATAAGCCATTTATGTGTTGCCAAACAAATGAATAAACAAACTAATTATCCTCTAAAAGATAAGAAAATAAAAATTAGAAAAAGATACTTTCATTACTTTAGAGTTGTTGCTAATGAATATACCTTTTTAAATAAAAGAGTAGGAGATGATATATGGAAAAACATGTATGATTTTCCTCTCATCGAGACTGATAAAGATATGACATTTGAAGAGTTATCCGAAACTTCTGCTTTTAAATCATTATTTAAAGATGCAGAGGTAACATTTTCCATAAATCACAAACAAGTAAAGCATGTTTTGACACATCAACATATTTATGCTATTTTTCATGAAGTTGCTGTTTCAAAAATTACTCCAAGATTTCATGATAACTTTTTGAAAGTGAAAACCGAAGAAGTTCATAAGTATCCAATTTCAAGACTTATACACAGATATTTAGAACGAATATCTCATTAAATAATTGCAAATTAAAAATTAATTATTACTTTTGTTTTTATACACAAGCTTAATAATTGATTAATCAAAAATTTTTAAAAGTATGTCGGTTAATAAAGTGATTTTAATAGGTAATGTAGGGAAAGATCCAGAAATCAAGTATTTTGATAATGACAGAGCTGTTGCTAATTTTTCGATGGCAACAACCGAGCGTGGCTTCAGAGCAGCGAATGGAACGGAGGTTCCAGATAGAACAGAATGGCATAATATTTCATGTTGGGGGGGACTTGCAAAAGTGGTTGAACAATATGTAAAAAAAGGAGATGCTCTTTACATTGAAGGTAAGATTAGAACCCGAACATACGACGACAAAAACGGTATCAAACGATATGCAACTGAAATAAACGTCGACAATTTGGAGATGTTAGGAAGTAGAAGATCAAGTGGTAGTTCTCAACCATCTGATAATTATTCTTCAAATCAACAACAAAGCAATAGTCCTACACCCTCTAATGATAGTTCTGAAGAGGTAGACGATTTACCGTTTTAAATATTTAATAAAAAAAAGGATGTAGTTATTTTCTTATTAAAAAACGGAAAATAGGACATCCTTTTTTTTAATTGTACAACTAAAAACTTTATCCTTGAACCCTGATTCATATTTGTGTATCATTCAGACTTTGTCGATATCTTCATTCAATTATATCGATTACTCATTGCTTGTTCTGCTAATTCTTGTTATTCTTTCCAATATAGTTATTTCCAGTTCTGAAGCAGCTTTTTTTATGTTAGACGATAATGATATAAATGAATTAAAAAGTAGTTCATCATCAGTCAATCGTCTCACTGAGTCTTTAACAAACTTGGATAGGTTACTTAGCTCTCTTCTCATTTCTTTCAGTGTCTTAAATGTAAGTATTATTATCCTCTTGTTTTACTTTTTAAACAAAGTGCCTTTTTTCTCTAATTCAGAAATTGGCATTTTAATGCAATTCATTGTCATATCAATTATTTTGATATTGCTTATTGAGACTTTACCCAAAATTTTTGCATCACACAATCCTCTCAAAATAGTTGAAAGAAATATCAAAGGAGTACTTTTTATTGATGCAATTGTTTCTCCATTTTCAGCAATTTTGGTGCGTTTTACAAATGTGATAAATAAATCTTCAACGCAACAAAAACACGAAATATCAATGGATGACCTATCTAAAGCTTTAGAGCTTACATCTGGAGAAATTTCTTACGAGCATGAAAAAGATATGCTTGAAGGTATTATAAGGTTTAGAGAAAAAAATGTAAACGACATTCTTATTTCACGAGCCGATGTTGTAACTTTAGACATAAATACCTCTTTCAATGAAGTCATTCATTTTATTATAAATGCAGGTTATTCGCGCATACCCATTTTTGAAGATAATGAAGACCAAATACGTGGGATACTGTATGTTAAAGACCTTTTACCTTATATCGTCAAATCCGAAAATTTTAAGTGGCAAACTCTTATTCGTCCAGCTTATTTTGTTCCAGGAACAAAAAGAATTGATGAACTCTTGGAAGAGTTTAGGACTAATAAAAATCATATGGCCATAGTTGTTGATGAATATGGTGGTACAACAGGTATTGTAACCATGGAAGATATATTAGAAGAAATTGTAGGAGATATTAGCGACGAATACGATGATGAAACTCCTTTTTATACTCTTCAAGCCGATGGTTCATACATATTTGATGGTAAAACATCACTGGTCGATTTTCTACGTGTTGTAAATATTCCTGAAAAAGATTTTGATGATATTTTAGAGGATGTTGATACTTTAGCGGGATTGATTTTAGAATTAAACGGAACTTTCCCAAAGCAAAAAGAGTTATTTCATTACAAAGAATATATATTTCAAGCAGAGGAGATGAATAAAAGACGAATAGTAAAGATTCGCTATATTCCTCCCTCCAACTGATTGCGTCCCATTTTTTTCTAATAATCAAATCTTAAATTTAGCACCAAATCATTTATTGATAAGACCTCTAATTTTTCTTCTTTGTTTTTTTGATTAACTTTGAATAAAGAATAACACTAATAATGCTAATCAGAAAAGAATACATAGATAAAGATTGTTTGTTAGGTATTTGGAAAATTACGGAAACTCGTGAAGAACTTTTATGTATGTTGTCTAAAACCTATCAAGAGCATGCTCATAAATATCTCTCCGGCATTAAATCTAATCAAAGAAGTTTAGAATGGCTATCAAGCAGATTGCTCCTACAACTACTCACAAACGATGATAAAACTGTGGTGTACACAAAACAGGGTCAACCATTTCTTGCTGATAAATCATATCAAATTAGCATTTCACATTCAAAAGATTATGCGGTAGTACTTTTACACAAACATAAAAAGGTAGGTGTAGATATTGAGAATTATTCTCATCGTATACTTAAGATAGAGAAACGGTTTATTTCAGAACAAGAATATATTGACCCTAATAACCGAATTTTACATTTGATATTACATTGGTGCACCAAAGAGACTTTATATAAGTTGATGGATTCTACTCAGATAATATTTAAAAAGCATCTACATATTAACCCCTTTGAAATTAGTGACAAAGGATTAATAGTTGCAAATGAGACATTCACCGATGAAGGTGCTACATTTGATATTTTTTACGAAGTCAACTCTGATTATGTGCTAACTTGGGGCATAAAATAATTTTTGCTGCATTTCATTATTTATTCTCAAATACGGATTTAAAGAGTTCTTGTAATAGGCTGTGCTTATGGGATGGAAGCAATCTCTATAGTGTTATAAAAAAGATGCCTTGTCAAGAGGCATCTTCTCCTAATTTTAAAACAAAAAATTAATTTTAAACCCTTTAGATCTATACCTTTGGTTTTATTATGCTCAAACCCAACTCTTCCAATTGTTCTAATTCAATGCGAGAGGGGGCATCAATCATGACATCTCTACCCGAATTGTTTTTGGGAAAGGCAATACAATCTCTTATGCTATCCAATCCAACAAAGAGTGACACCAGTCTGTCCAATCCAAAAGCTATTCCTCCATGTGGAGGAGCTCCATATTGAAAAGCATCCATAAGAAAGCCAAATTGTTCTTGAGCACGTTCGGGTGTGAAACCCAAAACTGAGAATAGCTTGTTTTGCATTTCACTATCGTGAATACGTATTGAGCCGCCTCCCACTTCTACTCCATTTATAACCATGTCATAAGCATTGGCTCTTACAGCAGCAGGGTCAGAGTCCAACAGGTGAATATCTTCGGGTTTTGGGGAGGTGAAAGGGTGGTGCTTTGCAAAAAATCTTTCCAACTCTTCATCTTTCTCCAACAAAGGGAAATCTACTACCCATAAACACTTATAGTTGTTTTTGTCTTTTAGTCCAAGCTGTGAAGCCATTTCTAATCTAAGATCGGATAATTGCTTTTGAGTTTTTTCAGTTTCACCCGCTAAAACTAAAATCAAATCACCTGGCTTAGCATTACATCTTTCTGCCCAAAGTTTCAAATCATCTTCCGAATAGAATTTATCTACAGAAGATTTTAAAGTGCCATCTTCGTTATAGCGAAGGTATATCAATCCCTTTGCCCCAACTTGTGGGCGTTTTACAAAGTCAGTCAATTGGTCTAACTGTTTACGCGTATAAACAGCACAACCCTCCACACATATAGCACCCACATATTCAGCAGAATCAAATACTACAAAGTTTCGATCAGTGGTGAGGTCTTTCATCTCAACCAATTTCATATCAAAACGAATATCTGGTTTGTCCGAACCATAATATTTCATGGCGTCAGCATAGCTGATCCTTGGAAAGTCAGGCACATCAATTCCTTTTAAAGATTTGAAAAGATGTTTTGTAAGACCTTCAAAAGTGTTTAATATATCTTCTTGATTTACGAATGACATTTCGCAATCAATTTGTGTAAACTCAGGTTGTCTATCTGCTCTTAAGTCTTCGTCCCTAAAGCACTTCACTATTTGGAAATATCTATCAAATCCAGATACCATCAACAGTTGTTTAAACAATTGTGGCGATTGTGGTAATGCATAAAACTCTCCTTGATTCATGCGAGATGGAACTACAAAATCGCGTGCTCCCTCGGGTGTAGAACCAATTAGGACGGGTGTCTCAACCTCCATGAAGTTTAGTTCGTCCAAATACTTGCGTGTCTCAATGGTCATTTTGTGCCTTACCTCCAGATTTTGACGTACAATATTGCGGCGCAAATCTAAATAGCGATACTTCATACGAATGTCATCGCCACCGTCTGTGTTTGTTTCAATAGTAAATGGAGGTGTCTTGGATTCGTTTAAAATGATCAAGTTATTGGCTATTATTTCTATTTCTCCTGTCGGTATGTTTAGGTTTTTGTTGGAACGTTCACTTACAATTCCTTCAACACTAATAACCCATTCGCGACCAAGTTTATTTGCTTGATTATATAGGTCAGGGTTCACCTCTTGATTAAAAGACAATTGAGTAACACCATATCTATCTCTAAGATCAATGAAGGTCATTCCACCCATCTTTCTTATTTTATTTACCCATCCAGATAACACTATTTTCTCATCGACATTGGTCAGATTAAGTTCGCCACAAGTATTGGTTCTATACATAATATTTTTTAGCTATTATTTTTATGATGCAAAGATACAAATATAGACTCATTACTAAAACTATGTTTTTGTAAAAAATATAGGCAATATATGACTTTAAGAATCTGTGTCATCTAACAGTATAATTTGAATTGGGTTCTGAGATAATTATTATGCGATAGATTATTTGAAAAATCGAGAAACAATACCTCTTCCTAAGGCTTTGGCAATCATATCTTTTTTAAAACATTTTGTTGGTCAAGAAAATGTTTCAAACAGATGAAAATCGCATCCACCACGGTGAAAATTTTTCAAACACATTCTTTTCGTTTTATTGCCCTAATTTGCACCATTCAGACCTTTAAAATTCAATTTCCGATATATAATTCTCTTTTCATTAGTTGATTTTTCAATCATAAGCTGCTTTTTCTTGTTTCACGGTGTTTTTTCTCCAAGTTTGCTCACAAAAGCACTATTTTAGCGTTTCAAAACATTACCTCAACCGTGGATTCAATTTTCATGGCATAAACGCTCAATCCACGACGGAGGATTTGTTTTGGAACAGTTTTACGCTGCGTATTCAAGTTATCGGAATGTATTTACGGTGCGTGGTTTAAAAATAGAAAAACCTCTAAATCTTTTGATTTAGAGGTTTTCGAATCTGGATGAACCAGTTCTGTCGGGGTACGAGGATTCGAACCTCGGACCTCCTGCTCCCAAAGCGAGAGGTTTATTTTTGTAATCAGTTGCATCACAGTTTATTGTGAGCATGTTTATTTTTATTTCAAAGATAGTTCAAAGAATAAGTCGTTTTGCGCCCTTCTTTAATAGCTTAATTTCTTCATTTAATAGAAAAAGTTCCTGCTCTTGAGCATTTATCTTACGGCTTAATTCTTCAATTTTCTTTCTTTGAAGTTGGATAATTTTATCTTTATCTTCCATGTTTTTATTTTTCAGAAAGTTTTTTCTTTTCTCTGGCCAAACGCTTACCTTCAAAATCACAATTTCTTAATGGAGTCTCAAATTCTAAATTTCCAAACTCTTCTTTATAATCAATAATGTTTTTCTCAGATATAAGTAAGTCTAACAATTTATCCACATCCTTTTCATTAAAGACATTAACTCTCAAAGGATCGATTAACTCACCTTCAAAATAAACAGGTGCAATTAATTTCAAAAAGTCTTCACTTAGATTAATCCATCTTGTATGTGCTAATTGAAGTGAATAAAACAATCTCGTTTTATCAGTCCGTGAATGTAAATCATAATCATCATACCCAAATGTAGAACCTTCCCAAGTTAGTGACTTCCAGAAAATCAAATTAAAATAATCCCATTTCTCGAATAACTCTTTTACTGATATATTAATTGTGTGCATATCATTCTCAAATGTATGAGCGTAGAATTTTACAGCTAATTTTTCAACGAGTTGGTAATTTTTTGACCTTGATTTTTTGAATTTTAGTTTGAACATAATAATCAGCTTCTATCACTGATTCTATTCTTACCTCGCGCTTGTCTTCGATGCTCTACTACATTAAACAGAAAAGACACCTCTCTTAGATTAAGAATAAAGTCTGGGTGCATTTCTGTATTAATAGAATGGCAAACAATTTCGCCCGTCTCTACATCATGATCAATTATTTCTTTCAGCATTATGCCTTGCGTACCATGTGCAATAACAAAATCCCAGTCATTAATATGTAGTTTATATTGCCAATGTACTCTCTGCACTTCTCTACATATAACAACATCCCCAGGGAGATAGTCAGGCTCCATACTGTCTCCGTTCACTTCAAACGCAATATATTTTCCTTTATACTCCCTATCAGCATCGATTAAAATAGTTGGCATATCTTCTAAATATTCATCAGCATAATAGGCTTCCGAAAAACCAGCACGAGCAGAAGATTTTACAACCTTAACAGGCAACTGATATTTTAAATCTAATGCCTTGACGTCTTTTTGTGGGAATGTTCCATCTGCATTAAGCTTTATATTAAATACTTCATATAGTTTTTCAATAAGATTTTCAGTTAAAGGGTATTTATTGTTCATTACAGAAGATAGGTATGGATTAGTTACATCTAACATCCTAGCAACGTCTACCTGCTTGAGGTTGCGCGTATCTTTGATATCATTAATTATCCTTTTAAAAATTCTATTTTCGGACATAAGAAAAATATATTAAATATTTAATATGAAAAAGTTTTGCCTGTATTAAATATTTCATATATTTGCAAAGTGTTAGAATTGCATGATATGAAATGTGAATCAAAACACAGCAATTAAGAGGGTGGTTTCACCGACGGCAATCAACGATTACCACCCTCTTTTTAATAAACAGAATTACAGCTGTGAAATTCAGCTATAACTATTTAAACGTTACAAAGATGAAAAAAAAATCTGGAGTTGACAAGGTTATAATACCCAACCTTGCAAATTTACCTTTAACGGAGTATTGGAAGCGATTACCTGCTGCCAAAAGAAAAACAAAGTCTGCTCCCAAAGATGATTTATTAGAAGTGGTTGCAAATGCCACTTGCAGACATCCTGGAACTTGCAGAAAGTGGTTCTTAGGAGTATTTTCCCCTCCCCCTTTAGCTCAAGAGAAAATAGCTCAAATATTGAGCTGTGATGTTGACTGCTTAATAAAAGATTAATATGAAAAATATTGAATTTTATATTACTCCTACTGGCGGCGTGATGATCCACGATGAATCAGGAGTTAGACTATTGAAAGAATGTGACCGAAAGTTTATATCGGTGATGATTGAGAAAATCGGCGAGTTTTACCCTGAAGCACTTATCAAGTTATCCCAAGTATATGATAATAAACGTGCAAATATACCTCATTATGAGTATTGTATTGTATCAAGGTTTATTCGTTGCAACTGGGGGCGTTTTGATAATACCATGGACATAGATCAGTTTGGTAATTTAAACTTTGAAGAAGTTGAATGCCCCCTTAGAGGAGAGTGTCCATGTGAAGATGTAGTCTGCAGACCAAAATTCAACTCTCATTTATCAGAGCGTGAAATTGAAGTAATGCAATATTACTACAGTGGCAAACATGCAGAAGAGATTGCAGACAGTCTTTGTCTCTCTATTCATACAGTTAGAACGCATAAGCGAAACGCATTTAATCGTACCAAAACTAATTCTATATCTCAGTTTATGGCATTCGCTAATAAGAACAATCTATTTAATATCTAACAATTTTACAACAGCCTGGCAAAGCGTTGCTACGGTGTTAAGCATACAAATCCAACTCGCTAAGTGAAATCAATTTAACAGTTGTATAAAATGGAAGATAAAGTAATAGAAACAATTATAGCAAAGTCAATCGAGATAGGGGTTGTAAACACTCTTAATAGATTAGGATTGCAAACGGAAACAGTAACAGAAGCTCAAGCAAATAAGATTTATGGCAAAAGACTGGTCAGAGAATGGAGAAGTAAAAAATGGATAACTGGTTATCCATCTGGAAATGGAAAGCGTGGTAAAGTATATTACAAACGCTCTGAATTAGAAACAGCAAGTCGGATGCTTGATATTCAGAATATAATACCGGCAAACAAAATCTTTAATAACTGATAAAGCAATGAAAAATCTAACAGACAAATTCGTAGATATCATGTTCGGCAAAACAGCTGATAAAGCTACTAAGATAATAGTTGCATGCTGTGCAGTTTACATTGGAATAATGATCGTAATGGGAATCATATCATGAAATATCTAATTGACCAAGCCATGTCTATCATGGATAATTTTGACTGGTATTGGAGGATGAGGGATTCAGATTATAAGAATCATAGCAGAATTGCAGAAATTCGAAAAAACAGATTCCTCCAAATACTTAAAGAAATAAATGATACAGATATCATAAAAGCTTTACGTGATATATGGACTGCACATTATGAAATGTCATTACCCTATATGGATGAAGATTTCTACAAAAGAAAAAAAGAAGCATTGAATAATGCAAAAGAGAAACTAAAAGAACTAACAGAAGTATTAATAACTATTTAAAACAAAAAAACATGAGTAACGTAATTCAAATTAAAGTTGATGAATTAAATTCATTACAGCCTGCTAAAATAGTTGAAAACAAGAATGTAGAACAGAAGTTTATTCAAATCTACAACTCCGTATGGGGTAGTGATCAAGGTGCTCAATTGTACCACAAAGAAACATTCAATTTTCAGAAGCTATTGTATGATAATCCTGCATTAGCTGAATGTACTAATATCAGTTTGTACGGATGCTTTCTTGATATGGCAGTTAATGGCTTATCACTCGATCCAACAGGGAAACCACACTGCTATTTAATCCCTCGAAATTCTAAATCAGGTCGCAAAGATCGAAATGGTAAGGATATCTACGAGAAACGAGCTTCTGTATCTGTAACTGGATATGGTGAGCTTGTGATGCGTATGCGAGCAGGTCAAATTAAATATGCTGATAATCCTGTAGTGGTTTACGAAGGTGATGTTTTTCAGCCATCTCTTGAAAATGGTAAAAAGGTGATTACCTACAGAGCCGATCCTAATCGCACATCAACAAAGATTGTAGGTGCATTTATTCGCATAGTAAGAAATGATGGTTCGGAAGATTATCAGTGGATGTTGAAACCTGACATTGAAAGATTGAAAGGATTCAGTGAGAGAGGTAACAGCTATTGGGATAATAATCAAAAGAAACGTGTTGCTGGTGATGCGAATGCTCTTTATACTTCAAATGATGGGCAAATTGATCCTGGCTTTCTTGAAAATAAAATGATTAAACATGCTTTTGATGCTTATCCAAAAGTACGCATTGGAAAGTACACACAAATGGAGACAGTAGAAGAAATCGATCCAGTCATTGATTATGGCATTGAAGATGCTGACGCAGAAGTTGTAGATAATGGCTTTGATGAGCCTACCAATCAGCCAACACCTGAGCCTACTGTAATTGTATCAGAATCTGATATTGATGAAGGATTTTAATATAATACAATGAAAGATATGACAAATCAAAAATGGAAGGTAGGGAATCATCATAGCACTGTTGTTTCCGACACAAAAATTAAGAATACAAATTATCCTTCACCTCCAAATCCAAGAGAAAGCGGAGACGATGAGCCTGAGTATTACGGTGGATACTTGATCTGTGAAAGCATAGGAAATACCGAAACTGCAAATCTTATTGCTTCTGCACCTGAACTTCTCAAAGCTCTACAATTAGTCCAGAATCATCTTCTTAAAAAAGGGATAGACTACCACAGTGTGGATATCTGGAATGTGGTAGATGGAGCTATAAAAAAAGCATTAGGTAAATAAAAAACTAAATAACTATTTAAACAAAATTCAAGATGAATACACAAGTACAAACACAGAACCTACCAATAAGGGTAGAAGAGTTTACAAGCATTTTGCAAACTGCACCAAATATGCTTTCGACTAATCAACAATCAGTCTCAAGATGTAACAATGCAGGTCAAGGGTTACTTGATACTATTGAAGCAAATGGAGAGATCGATAGTGACGAATTAGATGCTAAAATAGCAGACTTCATTCAAAAGGCTAAGATTACAGTTAAGAAAATGAACGAGCGTCGTTCTCCTCTTACTCAGTTATTGACTCGCATTTCAAAGGAGTTTACAACACTTGAAACAGAAATTAATTACACTAATAAAGATTCAATCACTGCTAAACTTCAATTGCATCGTAATAAGTATGCAGAAAAGAAGTTGGCAGAAATTAAGAAGAAAGAAGATGCTGCAAAAAAGCAAAGAGAAATTGAGAATGAGAAAAGTGAATACCGCTCAGATTTATCAATGTCTCTTGAAGCTCATTATGCAAAGTTTTTGGATGATGCGTCTGCAGATTTATACAAGCTTTTCAATGAACTTACATTAAGCAATTTCGATGCAAACTCAGATCAAATTGAAGGATTCTCAAATGTATATCCTGCACTTAATCACTTTTCATTGTATAAAGATTCTTTCTTATCAGTTCATTTAACTAATGAAGATAAGATAGCAATAAAAAAACAAGTCGTGCCAGGGATGATGGAATCTTGCAAGAAAAGATTTGCTGATAGCATTCAGAACATCAAAGATGATTTGATAATGAAATTGTCATCCAGAAAGCGTGAATTGCAGGAAATTGAAGAGTTGAGTAAGAAAGATGCAGAAGCAGCAAAAAGAGTAACAGAAACCGCCAAACAACGTGAAGCAGAAGCTGAAAAGCAACGTGAAATTACCCGTAAAAAGCAAGAAGAAGAAGATCGTTTAAAAGCTCAAGCAAAAGCAGCAGAAGCTGAATTGCTTAACTCCTTTAATAACACTGCTGAAATGGTCCCAACTAACATTCCTGATGCTAAAGTTACCAAAAAAATAAAAGTGAATAACGTAAAGGGCTTTCTTGAAATTTATCAAATGTGGTTTCTTTCAGATGGAATGGATATGACTATTCCTGAACTGGAGAAAATACATAAGCGTATGATTACTCTTTGCGAAAAAAGAGCAAATAAAGATGGTGAACTCCTCACCTCTGCATTTATCGAATATATTGATGATGTAAAAGCGAAATAATATGTCTAATCCAGATGCATATTTTTCCCGAAAAGAAGTTAGCAACTCAACACTAACAGAATTGAAGAATCTCCTTTATCCCCAACCATTTTTTGGGGATAAGGAGAAGGCCTTCAAGTTTGGAACGCTCATCGATGCAATCATTACTGAGCCAGAGAGAGTGGATTTTTACAAGCTATCAGTTGATGATGTTCAGTATTTAAAAGAGGATTTTGATTTGGCTATTGAGATGAGAAAATCACTTTTAATGGAATCTCGAAAGGATAAGTTTCTATCTAATGTTTTGAAGCACTCCAATACGCAGGCTGTAAGCATCAAAAAAAATCAAACGTTTGATTACTGTGGGTTTGAGTTTTCTCTAGACACAAGATGTAAGTGGGACTGGTTCTTAGAATCATTCAACTTTGGTGGAGACCTCAAATCAACCGCTGCATCGTCTCAGAGAGAGTTTGAAGATGCTATTGATTTCTTTGATTGGGATAGGTCTAGAGCTTGGTACATGGATATCGTAGGGAGTGATAGAGATTTCATTTATGCCATTTCAAAAAAGAATTGCAAGGTGTTTAAATATTTTATCACACGTGGTGATAAAACCTATGAGAAGGGGAAAGAAAAGTACTTGGAGTTAGCATTTAAATATTGGCAATTAATAGTATAAAATAAAAATAATCATGAAGAAATTTATTAGAGATTTGAAAAGCGTAAGATTAAGTCTAAGTGCCAATCCATACAATGAGCCAGACAGTGAAATGGCTGACAACATAAGTTGTTTGGATGGAGTTATCAAAGGACTCTCAAAACACCATGATTTAATAGAAGCTATAAAAGGTGAGATAGAAAATGCAGATTTATATCATAGCAATTTCATCTTAGAGTCAATCATAGCTCTTATTGAGCAAGCAAAAGTGGGGGGGAGGCAGCTGAAAAATGAATCTTAACATCACACCTCCAGATCAGATACTGGAAGAACTTGCAGAGATAGACAAGTACTTAAACATTACGGTAAGTGAGCAGATTGAAGAAGTTGTAATGCGTGGCAATGATTTAGCAGTCTATATGGCTCGCAGTGGAAAGCTTCTTGCAGATGCAAAGTATCATCTTAATCACAAATTGAAAGATGAAATATTTGAGACATTAAGAGAAACAGGAAAGCAAGCTAAAGCATCACATACAGCGGTTAATCTAATCATCAAAAGTCTATGCAAAGAGGAGCAGTATATGGTTGATTGGTGTGAAAGAATTAATCGCAGCTGTACACACAATATTGATTGGTGTCGCACATTAATTTCAAAAGCAAAATCTGAAATGCAATATTCAGGAAATTTTCAACATTAACACATAAACATCATGTTTGGAATAAATAAAAAGAAAGAAAAGATACAATCTCTCGAAGCAAAAGTAAGGGGATTAGTAGAAGAGAATCAACAACTACAAGTTGAAAGAAATGAGCAAAGATTAAGAGCTGACTCTTACAGAAAAGCTTGTGAGATGATATTTACTTCACATCAAAGAGTTTTAAAAACGATGTCGGAAACTGACGGTCTAGAAATCGAAAGTCCAGCTGAAGAACTTGTAGAAGTAGATTGTGATTCATGTGATGATTTACCATTTAAAATAAACAATTGATATGAAAACAGAGAAATTTAATTTATGGTGCATAGTTGAACTATTTGGCCATTGCCGAATAGCTGGTAAATGCACAGAACAGAATGTAGCTGGTGTAAACATGCTACGAGTTGATGTCCCCGAAACCAAAGAGAATAAAAGTTTCACTCGTATTCTTTCAGCAGGTGCAATTTACGCAATAAACCCTGTTGAAGAATCAATTGCTAAAGCTGTTGCAGAAACTCTTAATGTTGCACCAATTACACCTTGGAGCTTGTCAGATATCGCAAAAAAAGAACTCCTACGATTATCTCAAGATGATTCAATCACTGAGGTTGATTTTGAAGATAACGAAAATGATTCAATCTTTTAAATAAAAGCAACAATGGAAACAGCGAAAAATGAAATTCAAAAGGCTAAAATTAAAGATGGCCAGCTAACTGTGATTTATAATGAAAACTTCACAGAAGAAAATTACTCAAACACGATTGATAAAAAATGTGCTCAAACAGTACATGCAGATTTAAGAGATGCTTTTGATAAGTTGAAACTTCACCTTGTCTGCATTTGCGAAATGCCAGAATCTGAGAAAATTAAACAGCATGGAATATATGATTTCAATTTAGAAGAAAACCTCAATAACTATGTTGTAACAGGTTATTCAAAAGGTGGAAATGGAGAGTCTGCAGGTGTAGTTATCATTGGCCAAAAGTTATTGAGCTCAGGGAAAGTTCTAAATATTACAACTCCATTCATTCAGTTTGAAGATGAAGAAGCTTATGAGTTTTCAGGTGATTTATACGCTCATATTGAAGCTTGTGATTACGAAGTTGAAGAATATGTATTCAATGAGAAGTGGGGTGTTAAGCAGCTCGACTTTGACTTTGACTCACCAGAAGAAGCATTTCTTGAAGACAGTAAAGAGAAAAAAGCAGAAAAGCCAAAACGCAAAAGAAAAAAGAAATTAGAATTAGTACCTGCATTTGATGCAACCTTATAATATACAGCAATAGAAATGGAAATAGCACAAGATCCTCGCGGTTTTTATCGCATTAGTTTTAAATACCGTCCATCATTAGTTGATGGTGTCAAAAAAATAACTGGCCGTAGATTTGATGGAAGAACAAAAGAGTGGACAGTTCCTGAAACTTCACGTGAAGAATTGGATAGATTCTTAAACTCTATTCGTCGATTTGAGCCTGTTTATTGGGCTGGTGAAAATAATGATGTTCCAAAATCCGTAGAGGATCTTGTTTATGAAATACCTGAATTGAAATCTTTAGAAATCCCGCATGGCTTAAAAATGGAGCCATACGGGTATCAATTGGAAGGTATTCAAAGAGGATTAGAACTGAAAAGGTTTATGAACACCGATGAGCCAGGCCTTGGGAAATCTGAAACTTTAAACTCTATAATCCAAACCCCAATGGGAGCTGTGAAAATGGGGGATATAAAGGTTGGAGATGATATATTCGCTAAAGATGGAAGTGTTCAGCATGTAGAAGCAATATATCCGCAAGGAAAGCAAGAAACATTTAGAGTGACAATGAATGATGGTTCATTTGCAGACTGCAACCTAGAGCATTTATGGAGTGTTCGGGATGCAAACAGAAGATTGAGAAAACAGGGATGGGTTGTAAAGACATTAAAAGAAATACTTGATTTAGGATTACACAATAAAAGCAATCCTAAAAGAGAGAAGTCAGGAAGAAAACCTTCTTTGAAATGGGAGATTCCGATGTGTGAGCCCGTTCAATATCTTACACGAGATTATGTAATACCACCATATACTATTGGAGCATTAATTGGAGATGCACACATTTCACCTACTTCAATAACAATGTCCTTACCAAATGAGAAAGATCCTATAATAAACAGGATTGAGTCTGAACTCGATGGAAGAATGAAGGTCACCTCAAAAGTTTACAATGGTATTAATCGTTATGGAATTGTAAGCAATGTAGGTAGAAACTATAATGTGTATTATCGCTACTTGAAAGATGTTGGTTTGTTCGTAAATAGTCCTGATAAGTTTATTCCAAGTGAATATTTAAAAGGTGATGCAAATCAAAGAAAATACTTGCTTTCTGGGTTAATGGATACTGATGGTAGCTGCATTAAAAACAGAACAATGTTTCATACAACATCGATCGAGTTAGCTTATGATTTGAAACACTTAGTTCAATCATTAGGAGGTGTTGCAATTGTTCATGAATATGATAGAACAAGTGAAGATAAAGGACTTGAATATCAAGTAAATATTCGTACAAACTTTTGTCCATTTAGTTTAGATTCGTATAAATCTGAATCATGGAGCAAAAGCAAATCTTTCAGGGTTACACGCTACATTGAATCAGTAGAATTTATTGGATATGAAGAACATCAATGCATCAAAGTTTCTTCTCCTGACAGCCTATATCTAACTGATAGCTTCATTGTAACACACAACACGATTCAATCTATTGCAACAATTAATCTCGCAGACGCTTTTCCTTGTTTAGTCATTTGTCCAGCATCATTAAAGATTAATTGGGAGAGAGAGTGGCATAAGTTTACTGATAAGAAAGCGATGGTACTAACAGATAGCGTTCGTGACAGTTGGCCTTTCTTTTATCAAACAGGATTACATCAAGTATTTATTGTCAATTATGAATCTTTGAAAAAGTATTTCGTTCAGAGAATTAAGAAATCAAAACGCTTTACGCTTCGTGATGTAGAATTCAAGAATACCATCAACATGTTCAAGTCAGTTATTATTGATGAATCACATCGATGCAAGTCTTCTTCTACTCAACAATCAAAATTCACTAAAGGTATAAGTGATGGTAAAGAGTATATTATTCAGTTGACAGGAACACCAGTGGTAAACAAACCAAAGGATTTAGTAGCACAATTATCTATTTTAGGTAGAATGAATGATTTTGGTGGGTATAAGAATTTTGTAGAGAGATATTGTGGTGGCCCTAATGAAGCAAGCAATTTGAAAGAATTAAACTGGAAGCTTTGGCAACATTGCATGTTTAGGCGTGAAAAATCAAAAGTGCTTAAAGATTTGCCCGATAAAGTAAGACAAACAATGATTACTGAAATAACTAATCGCAAAGAGTATTCAGATGCTGAGAGAGATTTGATCTCATATCTAGTAAAATACAAAGATGCATCCGACGAAAGCATCCAAAGAGCACTCAGAGGTGAAGTAATGGTAAGAATAAACATACTTCGTCAGATTTCAGCACGTGGCAAAATTAAAGAGGTTGTAGAGTTTGTAAAAGACTTTCAAGAAAACGGTCAAAAGTTGGTTTTATTCTGCTCACTTCATGAAGTAGTGGATGGGTTGAAGAAAGCTTTTCCACACGCAGTATCGGTTACAGGTCGTGAAAATCAAGAACAAAAACAACATGCAATTGATAGTTTTCAGAACAATCCAAAAACAGATATTATCATTTGTTCGATTAAAGCTGCTGGAGTTGGGTTAACGCTCACTGCTTCATCTAATGTTGCATTTGTTGAGTTCCCTTGGACTTATGCAGATTGTGTTCAGTGTGAAGACAGAACGCATAGAATAGGTCAAAAAGACAGCGTTACTTGCTATTACTTCTTAGGCAGGAATACTATTGATGAAAAAGTTTACCAGATTATTCAAACTAAAAAAGGTATTGCAAATGCAGTTACTGGAAGCACTGAAGATATATCAGAAAGTGTAGTTGATTTAGTAGCAAATTTATTTACAGAGAAAGAAGCAGTTAAGATTTAAAATGCATAGATAATTATGACAATAAAATTACAGCAAGCAATTAGTAGTAGCGTTTCAGATGTAGTCCATTGGTTCAATATAAAAGTCATAGATGACAGCCGGGCAATAATTGAATTTGTTTCCTGGTCTGGGCTGAAATGGGAATTACGACTAAAGTATGATTGGTATTTTAAATATAGAGCAGCTTTACTTCAAGTTAAATATCCAAGATTTGAAGTTCAAGTACAGTGGGGAAATGAACCTGCTAAAGGAAAAACACTTGAAGAGTTACGTCAAGCAAAAATTATAGCTAAAAAGGCTACCATAACAAAATACAAGAACAAGCTTCAAAGAGCAAAAGAAACATGGAGTGATATTTTTCCAATAGAGGACGATATTCATTATATACGATCAGTTGAAAAGATTAACCGTCTTGAAAATGAGTTTAAGCAATTAAAAAAGAAAGGAGTAGGGAATGAGTAACATCATAAAAGAAACAGCTAAATTATATCAACCTTTATTCGATTTGATACACGATGAACATGGTCTTATATTATTGCAAAGTGAAATGGATGATATAATAGATGCATCACAAAAGGTAGTGGATAACTTTAAAAAAGAAGACAAAAAATGAATGCAATAGTAAGTTTTAGAGAATGCACTCTCACTAATGAGGAGTTGATTAAGAAGGTAGATAAAGCGATTGACGAAATGTATGATACTGGAAAAGTACCAACTCGAAACATTCCTGCACGTCCAAATGAAGATTTTGATTTAACCGCTGGTGAATTATTGATAAGGTTTTCAGAATTGGCCAAAGGTTCTGAAAGAATGAAGAAAAGCGATTTAGAATACATAGAACATTTAGTTCAAATGGCTATGGATGATGATTTAAAATGTGTAGAAACAAGATACAATATGTGTGCAAACGCACTTAACGTAATTGATAAAGAGCTAATGTGCTATGAGTGAAAAACACTTTTATGTAAGGTCAATAAACATTCCTATATACAAAGGGAAGCTAATCATTATTCTAACTAATGATTCAAATATGTTGAACTCTCATGTTCCTGAATTTGAAGATGTGAAAGAAGAAGTTTATGCTCACACCTTTTATACATCCTGGGATGAATCACAAGCATTTGTAATAGCATTAAATTTTAAGCACAAGGTTAAAATAACTCATGGTATTATTTGGCATGAGGTGCTACATGCGGTTAACTACATAGCTAATTATGTTGGAATTGAACATGATGTAAATAATGATGAACCTATGGCCTATTTAGGTACATGGATAACAGATGAAGTTTACAAATTTATTAATAAACAGAATATAAAGATTTAAGAAAATGGATATAGTGATTGATTTCGATGGCACAGTGGTAACACATGAGTTCCCAAATGTAGGAGAAGATATTGGAGCTGTTCCAGTATTAAAAAAACTTGTATCAAATGGACATAATCTGATACTTTTTACAATGCGTTCAGATATAGAAACACCGCAATCTGATGATCCAACTATTAGTTCGATAGGTGGTAAATATTTAAGTGAAGCTGTAAATTGGTTTAAAGTAAACGATATTCCATTATATGGGATACAAACAAACCCAACTCAAAACACATGGACACATTCTCCAAAAGCATACGGTCAAATAATTATTGATGATGCAGCTTTAGGGTGTCCACTATTAAATCACCCCGATCCCACAGGCAGACCATTTGTCGATTGGGAAAAGGTCGAAAAGATGTTGAAAAGTAAAGGAGCAATAAAATAGGTCGATACCAACTAAAACTATTTGAATCATGAATAATCAATTATCGTTTTTAAGCGATTCTAAGCAATTAGAACGTCGCAAGCACAGAAGAGTATCAAACGGACAGTTTGCAACGCAAGAGCAAGCGGAGTTTGATAAAATGAAGCGTGAAAGAGATTATTATAAACACATGTACGAAGTTGAGAAAAGAAGAAATCCAAGTATTGTAAATCTACTTCGTATACGCGATGAAGAAATAATAAGATTAAAGAGATTGAAACATGAAATCCAAGAAGAAATGCACAGCCTGCAAGAAAGAATCGGTCTCCATCATTGAAAGAGAAGAAGGAGTTTATTGTTACAACTGCTATATGGAAAAACAAAGTAAAGGACAAAACAAGCCAAAATCTAAGCGCAAAAATGAAGAAGCTGAAATACAAACTGAATTCTTCAATCAAGTAAATCTATTTTTTCCTTTCATTCCAGAGAAGCTTTTATTCGCTGTTCCAAATGGTGGTTCACGTAATAAAATAGAAGCAGTCAATCTAAAGCGCCAAGGAGTTAAGCCTGGAGTATCTGACGTTCTTCTTCTAATACCTAAAAAAGGCTTTGCATCGCTCTGTATAGAGTTTAAAACCAAAACAGGCAGACAATCTCAAGAGCAAAAAGAATTTCAACAGCAAGCGGAAAGATGTGGTAGTAAGTACGTAATTGTTCGAAGTGTGAAACAAGCAATTGATGAAATGAAAGAATATTTGAAATAAATGTTATATTTGTAGGGTAACTATTTATTAATTAAAATTTATGACTTATGAACAAGTATTTAGTGAATTCCCTAACTGAACTTTTTATTAAAGCTAATGATGTTTCAACAGATAATCATGGTAATATTATCTTCTATGATGCTAATAATACTATTGTTGCGATATTCCCTCCAGGAACGATTGTTTATAATGTAGAGAACAAAGATTAAAAGCACCCTATAAGTTTATTCAATATGAGAAAAATGAATGTGCTATTACTATTTGTTCTTATTGTAAGCGTGATTACAGGTTGCTCAAAGGATGATAAAGAAGAGTTTACTACTTCTTTTATACAAATAAAAATGAAGTATGATAAAGGAGATAAAGGCCCTGAAGGAATTGTCTATTTATTTGATATTACAAATGATAAAGTGAGAGACAATTCTGTATATTCTATTTACAGTAAAGGAGAGACAATTGTATACATGAGAGACGTAAACGATGAATTAGTATTTCCAGTTTATGAAAGCAGTCAATTTAAACCCTCCAAAAATCAAGATGGTTTTTATATAAATGAGTCTATACACTCCTTATACTGGTATGAACTGCCATTTTATTTTGAAAGCGTTGTATCTCACAAGTTTTTATTGGTTGTTGATTTAAAATTTGGTCAACATACAAGCAAAGTTATTGAGTGGGGTAGAAGAAAAAACCTTGAGTTAAGTAAGACTTTTAAGGAGGATTACTCTGATAAATTTGAAGAATGGTAACTATAGCTAGAAGCGTAAAATAAAAAACTCGGAATAACACTCCGAGTTTTTTTAACTGAAATCATTAGTTTTCTTCTTCATCAAAATATTGATGAATTTTCATTATCTGATATCCTTTTAATTCACCTCTAATTGTTTGAAGTCTTACGTCAACTTCATAAATACCTGTCAAAGGATTAATACCTGTTGAAAGCATCTCTTCTTGTATTTCATCAGAAGAGAATGTTATATTAATAGCTTTTTCAGAAATTGACTCAATAATTCCTTTATTGCCAACTTTGCTATTCTGCATATTCCTAGCCTGGTATAATGTCAATAGTACGCGCTCTTTTATGTCGTCATCAGTCGTTACCTTTTTCAGTTCTTCTTGAACAATTTTTGTGTTGTCTGTTATTTTTTTCCCTTCTTTCGAATTTATATGAAAGTTGTACTCGATATTACCATTAACAACTGCTGTATAGTTTACCTGCGAAGAGTTTTCTTTTGATACAGGAGCCAATAGGGCTCCAATATCATTACAATCAGAAATAGACACTTTATCTTCAATGCCATCTGCAGGCTTATGTCTATAAAATGTATCTGTAAGTTTTTTAAGATGTTTAGTAAATTCGATTATCGTATTGAAATTTGCGAAAACTGGAATTGCAGCAGCATACAAAAAATCTTTAAGTTCAATGATTATTGATCCTTCCTGTACTTTAGTCACATACAATTTAGCATCTCGGCTTTTGGTAGATTCTGCAGATATGGAAGCGAACTTTTTATATTGGTCAACCAGAGCACACATTGACATAGAGAGATCATCCAACTCAATTGGGTGTTTGTTCTGGATATGGACAATTAACTTTGTCTCTTGAATTTGATCATTCATGGCTTTTTTTCTGCCAAAGATAAACATAATGTTCTTTAAAAGTCTCATTTGAAATTCAGATTATTAAATTCACTATTAATATAAAAAACACCCGACTTATCGCAAGCCAGGTGAATTGAACTATTTAAACTATTTAATAATGAGCGTCACAAAATTAATCTCTTCAACTTTGTTCTCGATATAATATATAAAACAACAAGTACTAATCCTATAATTGAGAGTATTAAAACTGCAATTTGATAATATATTTTAGTTTCTTTCAACTCTTTAATCTCTTTTGCGCTAGTCTCCAGTTTACCCTTAAACCTTAATGATATTGCATTCTCAATGCTATCTTTTACGTGTAATCTATATAAAAAGTTTTCTGTATTTATATCTCTAATCTCTTCTTTATTGGTTATATATGGAATTGGCATAATAATAGGTTTCCCATCTACATACACGGTGTCAAAATGCACACCATACATTGTAACGATGCGTTCTTTCGTATTGGTGTTTACATACTGTTTCTCTAAATCAATATCTGACTTCTTCTTTGAATTATCAGTATAATCAATGTTAGCATCTTCTTTTCTTTCTGATTCAGTTACGGTTTTCTTTGAGCCGCAAGAAAAGAGCATTAAAATGGATAATAGTATTATCAATTTTACTTTCATAATCCACGAGATTTATAACGGTTATATGCTTTTTTCATACTAATGTTATACGGCTCACGCCCGTATCTCTTCGCTAAGGCTTGATAACCTGCTCCATTATACCTAACAGCCACCGTATGCCAGTCTTTCCTTTTGAGTGCCGACAATAGCCTTCTATCGGTTCGTATAAACTCAGTCATCTGAAATATTTGCCGATCTTCTCCGCGTTTCGCATCATCCCACATTTCACCAACAGTTTTATATCCAAGCCTTTTGTAATGAAATCCCATTACTTGACCTAACCCAATGGATGTGCTTTCCATCGCAGCAGTAGGGTTTATCATGAATGCATCATTAAATGCTATCCACTCTCTGCTTTGCCTTTCTACTTTGTTCAAGCTCCAAGTACCTGAGGGTGCATAAGGTGCTTTTCTTCTAAACCAAACAGGCTCAAATTGAATTATTAATTTACCATCTGCATTGAAGCCCTTACCACCACTTTCTACTTCAATAAAAGCAACTAAAACTTCTGGCTCTACTTTTATTCTACATGCTTCCAATTTAATTGCTAACAGTTGTTCTTTATTCATCCCCTCTTTTTTTATATTGTTTCTCAATGCACTTATTCAAATAGTCTATCCTTTCTTTCACCTCTTTTTCTTTATACAAATCGTACAGCAGCTGAAGGCTTTCCACTTGTGCTTTTAAGTTATTTATCGTTTTCATTCTCTGGGTTTTTACTGCATTCTTTCCAACAATCATCTGATCCACGCTTTGGCTTGTTTAGCTCTTCTTTGAGTGAGTCTGATATCCTTTTTATATTGCGTTCTAATTGCTCTACTTTCTCATTGCTTTTCATTATATCTTCATTCTCTAAGCTTCGTTTGTATTCACGATTTACCTTTAAAATAAAAAGATATGCTGTAAATATATGAGCTGGAATAACAAAGGGGTATAAGTCGAAAGCATCCACTTTCGTGATCATACTCATTATAAATGTTATTTCAAAAAGGACTGATACAAGGAGGATAAGGATAAATGAATCTGTTATTAACCCTTTGCGCTTAATGATAGTTACGACTATTACAATAGCCCATATCACTATCATTAAGTATGCTATCGCGTAATTAAAGTTTTCCATATTTATATTCATATTTAGACAGCTTTCGTTGCTGATCTGTTATTACTTTCTTCTGCTCTTCAATAGTTCTTGACTGCTTTTGAATCACAGATTTTTGTTCCTGAATAACCACCTTTTGTTCTTCAATCAATCTATCTTTATCAATAATGATAATTTCGAGATCATGAATCTTAGCTTTAAGATTTTGGTTAATCTCGTTAATTTCATCATATAGATGGTTCATTCGCGCTGATGCTTTATCGTATAGCGCATCTATTGCAGATAAAGCATCAACTTCTGCTAATTTATCTGTTGACTTTTGATGCTTCCTTCCACGGAAAAACATTGCAACTGAACCAATAAGACCTCCTATCGTTGCAACCAAAGTTTGCCAGTTATCGAGAATAAAATCTTTAAAAGTTGGAGCCATATAGCTTTAAAATAATTCGTTTCACTTCGTGTTTGTTTCTTTCTATTTATAAAATATAGTTTAAAGAGACTTTTCAGAGCCAAAGAACGAACCAACATCTTTATACATTTTAACTCTGTTCATTTTTGAAGGATCATCCCAATCTGGAAGCTCTACCCATTCAAATTCACCGTGATCATCTTCATTATCTGAATCTTTACTATTACGCTCATTCCACATATAGGCGTATTCTGTTAAGAGTGTTTGGATGAGTGAATAACTTGAATTCAATGTATCTTCATGTGTATACCCTAAAGCTTCTTTTACATTGATTAAGAACATTGCGGAGCTAATGGGTTCCTCCAGCTTTCTAAGTTTTTTTGAGCGGCTATTATCTCCAGCTTCGTCATTGGGCTCACGCTCTGTAACGTCGTGATAGAGTTGTAAAAAGGGTTATATCCTACTCTGAATAGGATTGCATTTAGTAAGATGTAAATATCCATCCATGTACAATTATCTTTTAGTACATTTCTGAACCATTCTGGGGGATCGCTTTTCTTATTATGAATTCCAATGCAAATGATATCAAGAAGAAGATTGTCATACTTTGCAATCAGTTCTGTTAATTCTGATTCAGGTGCTTTCTCTTCTTTCTCAATCATTTTATCAAAATCAGCACCTTCAATTGAAAGAATCAGAGGTTTCAATTTAAACCACGTGCGAACAGTAATAGGAGAAATCACAATCATACAGCCTGGATCCTTTCCATTTGGAATGCTTTCTTTGTTTGAAAACTCAAATGGAATTTGAATTGCTTTATCAGTAACTGTTTCAGATTCTAAAAGTAAAAGTTGTTTTACGCTCATCTTTTTTTTTGTTTAAAATATAAAAGCTCGATGCAATACCGAGCTTTTATTAAATATCTACTATTGAATGTTTTTACTTACGCTACTGTCACAACTTCACGTGAAAAAGCATAACCTTTAACACCTGCTGCAGTAATTGCTGCCTGTTTGTAAAATCTTACAAGTAACAATTCAGGATTGTCGGCGGTTGGGGCTTGTGATAGTCTTGCCAACACTTTTGCATTAACAATTGTGTATACCACTTTCGAGCTATTTCTTGGAGTTGTTTCACACTGATATGTGTAAGAAATATCCGGCACACCGTCAAAAGCTTCTTGCCAGATGTCTTTTTCTAAAGCAGAGTCAATTTCACCGCCCATCAATTTCTGGATAGTTTCATTATCCGGTGTTGGAATCGAAACTTCAATGTAGTCTGTGGTGTCTTTTACGAACCCGGAATACAAAGGATCGTTACTCCCTTCAAGGTCAATCCTCACTTCGTTTGCGTCTGCAAAATTGAATGACACTGCATTCTTGGTTGGTAAGGGTAGTGGATTGAAGTCAACGCCTGGAACTCCATCACCTACTGTTGCAATTCTATGTGCTGCAATACCCATTGCAATTGGTCTTTTTTTAGCCATAATCTTCTATTTGTTTTTGTGTATTAATAATTACTTTAATATTCGTGCAATCGAAACCATCTTTGGCCCCAGTTATTCTTGAACTACCACTTAGCTCAATACTTTGATATTCTCCATTTTCGGGTTTTATTTTCAATAACTCTTTACGTACATTCCTTTTTGCAACTTTTATTGCAGTGCGATTAGTCATTCCATTTTCATAAAGCTTGATGAAAATATTCACATTAACAGGTAACACATTGCGCCAATCAAATTCATTATATTCCATACCGCTTACTACGATGTGATTTTCATTTACACCAGTTAATGAACGGTCTTTAAAAATTGGCATTCCAACATTTGCATTTGCAATGTGATTGTAAACCATATCTATAATATCAAATTCATCCATTGATTCTTGCAAATATCTTTATTAGTTGCTTTCTTAAATCATCTTCTGCTTTAAGTCCAGCTGACGTAATCACATCCAAACTGTCTATTGCTTCAACATAAGCAGCATAATTCATACCTGCAACGCAAATTAGAACCATGCCTTGGCTGTAGGTGTTAGCAAGTTTTCTTGATAACTTCTTTGCTTCTCTCAATCCTGTAGCCTTATCTGTACCTGCTTTTGTTGTGGGTGCGAAGTTCTCATTAAGAATACTCCCATTTTCAACTATAACATAACCTATAGAGCTTCTCAGATTACCGGTTCTATCCTTATAGTTTCCATATAAGCGTGCATGTCTAACAAATACCTCACCAGCTCTTTGAAGCGTTCTATACATCTTCTCTTCTGCTCTATCTGTAAAGTGAGAGAACCATGTATCTACCTCTTTCATTGAAAATAACGGTGTTAATCTATTATTCATACTACAAGCTTATTACTGAATGATTCTGGTACGTCCACCAACATATAATGTTTCGGTCTATTCCTAATGATGGTATTTTAAGTGAAACGGACCCTTCTAACTTATCTTGTTGCGTATAGAATTCTCCATTTACTACCACTTCATCACCATTGGCATTCTGCCTGACAACATCATTCGTGTTCATAGGGTCATATCTACCTATAATCTCAACAGTATCAGTTCCACCTTCCACCCATTCACCATTCACAACAGAACCTCCTGTTTTAATAGTAACAATAGCAGTATGTGGATGTCTCTTTACCATTTGTTTGTTGATTTACCTCTTGGAACAACAATGTTTTTTACAAGCGCAAAAGCTTTGTGAGATTCTCCATTTCTGTTATAAAGCAGCTTCGCTGTTTCTATAAAATACTTTCTAGGATAAGTTATTGATAGCTTGTTTTCCGTGAAATCAGGCATATTAACAGCAAAAACTAATGTGTCAGCAATAGCAAGCTCCAAATCAGAAACATCAACTGTACTCGCATCAGCCGCAACATTTAAGTTACGACTGAGGAGTATAGCAGGCAAATGATTTGCTGGAAAATCACCTAAACCCGGAAAGGATAATATCGTTTCTTGAACTGTCATTTACTCTGTTGGAATAAATTTGGTTGTGTGATTCGTGTTCAGCATATAAACTGAACCTGGACTATCAATAACAGGCCAGAAATGAGCTTCACCCTTTGTTTTTTCATGCAACGGGTCCAAAGTCGACCATTTTGTCACCAAAACGTGTCCTTTTTTACTCTGTATGGCTATTTTCTTCACTGTCTCTTCATCTTCTTCTGCAATTGGGCCATGTTGAGTTCTACCGAACTTTTTGTCAATTGTAAAAGTTATGTAACCTCTTTCCCATGCAGGCAGTTCAGTTCTTACGTGATCATCATCTTCAAAGATAAGATTGGAATCTTCCACGAGAACAATCTCAGGCATACGCTTTCTTCTCATATAAGCGTTTATTGCTTCAACGTCAATGTAACCTTCATATGCTTGCTTGTTTTTGTAATAATCCAAACCGAATGATTCACGTACTTTTGTGGTGTCCATGATTGCATCAAAAGTTTCTTCGTCAATCCACATAAACCGAACCTTGCCAGTTTTCTTTGACTTTTTCTGAACAGCGCGAACTTCTGCAAAGAAATCAAAATCAGCATTCGTAAGAAGCTTGCTCACGGTCAACTTGTTTTCAGCAGGAACACCCATATCAATATCGGTTTCCGTTATGATACCCTGGTTGTTTTTCTTGTTCAAAGTAACTCTACCAGTTGATGCAATTTGCAAGCTTAACGATTCAGTACGACCGTTAACAGCATCTACAACAAAGTCAACATCATTGTATATTAAGTCAAGAATCTTTTTCTTAACTTCATCTGTTTGAGTTTCCTTTTTCAAACGCTTATACTGCAAACGCTCACGCTCACGCATGGTACGTTTTACTGTTACCTTAGCAATCTCACCAGTTGCCTTGCCAATCGTCTTGCGACCTTTTTCAGGAGCTGAGCTATCATAACTAACTACGTCAGCTACAATTGTTCCACCACCTTCTGCAGTTAATGCTTTCCAGTCCAACTCATCGCTGTAATCCAAAGGAAACAGTACAGGCCAATACCTTGGAGTTGTTTTTTGTTCTTTCAAATAAGCGCCTAAACGCTTATCGGTTAATTCTTTTAATAAACTTCTTTCCATATCTATTTTTAATTAATTCGATTAAACGTTAGGATACTTGAACTGCATCATTGGCAGATGCTTCGTAATAGCCTTGGGTGCACCAAATACCATTGTAGCAACAGTGTAATAACCACTCAAAGAAACACCTGTAACAGGATGATTAACTGATAAGTCAATCTCGTTTTTTGCAATACCCAAAGGCTTTACTTGCAATTCACCTGCATCACCAACTGCATCTTCTGCTTTCACTTCATAAAGTGATTGGCCTGTTTTCAATGTTACACCTAAAGTTGTTCCAAGTGTGATAGTGTCAAACTCTGCATCAGTTGTTACTACTTTTGTAACTGCATAAGCTTTTGAACCTTCTGCATCTCCAGCTAAGAACATACCAACTTTCACTTGGTGTCCTTTCTTTACCTTGTAATTCACTGCATTGTTTGCAACATCTGCAAACAAAACCGCTCCTACGAGCATCTGCAGCAAGCCTTTTTCGGTTTCTCCTACGAAAAACCCTGGTGCAATAGAACCTTTTGATCTATCTAAGCTCCCAATTTTCAAAGTACCTCCGCCTGGTTTATCAATTGTTTCATTGATAATAAAAGGCATGTACTGATACTCACCGTATTTTCTTACATCATCCATTTTTTGATTAGTTTTATAATTAATACTCTTGATTAAATTTTCACTCCTTCGAAATCAGATTCACCTGCTGATTGACGTTTTGCGTAATCATCAAAATCTTTATCGCTTATCCCGCCACTTACAGGTTGGTAACCTCCCTTTGCAACAGCTTCATTTAAGAAGTACTGCTTATCCTCTACAAACTCTTTTGAAACTCTTTCAATCTCTTCATCCAAGTTTTCAGCATCCAGATTTATACGCTTAGAATATTTATCTATTGCAGTATCATCAATCTTGCCATTCAACCTTGATTTTACAACTTCAAGAGTAGAAGTTTTCTTTTGAGTAGTGACAACAGTTTTCACTATTGCCGTTAAATCATCAATCGCTTTTCGCTGACTTTCAATTATCTTTCTTGTAGCTTCATCCATACCTGTTAAATCGATATCGTTTTTAGGTTCATCCTCTGTTGGTTCATCTCCTGTTTTTACAGCAACACCATCTTTGATATTGTGCTTTTTCTCATACTCTTCAATTGCTGTCAGCTTTGCTTTCTCTGCTTCCGATTCAGCAGCCTGAATGTCTACAAGAACATTCTCTTTAAAGTTTGTCACAGCAGCTGCAATACTGCCATCTTTATCCTCTGTGATTCCAGATAGTTTGATGATACGCTCAGCATACTTTTCAGGAACACCAAATTCAGCACATTGCTTTCTAATTAACTCTATTAGTTTCATACACTTTTTAATTTAAAATATAAGTAGTTTCTATTTTTCGGTAAATTGAATTATTGTCAATTCTTACTTGTACATTTCCTTGTTTAGCTTGTAAAATAATGGAGGGTTTTTCGGATTGTTTTTCATGAATCCATCCATCCATTTTTGAGCGTTTGCAGGAATATTCTCTACATACTTTTGCTTTGGTATTTCATCAGTGAGCAAATAGTCTGCAAAATCATCATGGCCCATCACAATAGGGATTCCCATGCATATACAGAATGGATGCCAACCGCTGAAAATAAACCCCTTTGGATATTTACCTACTAAAGGATCACACACATCACACTTGTGAGCGTTGGGTGAACGTCTTACTTCAAACCCCAATACGAAATCGAGTTGCTTCCATCTTTCAGCATCACTCATGCGATATCCCATATTTGTTTCAGTAGCTGTAAGTCTCACTGCATTCATTCTTGAAGAGCGATAGACGCCTTTGCCCGGATGATATTTCTTCATAGGTTCAGATGCTACAAGCTTTCCATTCTTATCTCGTATTCTTCTAAACCGCTTATCAGGGTTTTGTAATAACTGACGAACATCGCGACCTATCTCTTCTGCACTTCTGCCAGTACTCAACCCACTTTCAAGAAACAGCTCTACATGGCCCTTAGTTTGCCCTGCTATTTTCCAAACTTTATCCGATATAGTTAAGCCATTATCTATTCTGTTTTGCAATGCTGTGAGTGCATCCATATTACGCAAGAACATACCATCTTTTACAGTGATAGAGAGTGCCATGCTCTTTATATATTTTTCAACAAACCTGTCATTCTTAAGTATTGCATCTGCCCACGCTTTGCCCTGATTGGCTTTAATCTCATCTTCCAGCAATGTCTTAAACTCTATTAATGCTCTATCAATGGCTTTTTCAATCTGTTGATTGCGTACCCAAACACTTTTGTGTGGATGCTCTCTCCACTTGCGTAATTCAGGTGCAATACTTCTAATTAGTTGATTGAATAAAGCATTTACTCGATGCTCTTGTACGAACATGCGAGTAAGATGCTTTTGGTCATGATTACTTAAAGGTGGCATTTACTTCTTTGGTTTCTTAGGTGCTGTTTTCGCTTTCTCTATTGTCTTTTCTTCATTTGGTGAAGATTCAACAAACAGATACCTCAATACTGAAATTGGATTCACTCCAGGCACGCCATTAGGATGAGCATTGTATTTCCCGTTTTCAAAAACAACCATCGCATTTGATACAGCTGTTTCACCGTTTATCTTCATTTCAGTTGCTACACCGATAAGAGCTTTCCCAATTCTTTTTGTTCCTAATACCTCAAATGATTCAAGCTTTAAATCTTTGAAAAGAGTTTTTATGTGCTCTTGCTTGTGTTCTTCTTTCCAAGTAATCTGGCTATTTTTGAACATCTCAGCAAATTTCTTTGCTTTCCAATTTGACATGAATACTTCTACTTGTTTTATTGCTTTATTTTCCATAATTACATATTTAAACCAGTTAAGTTATACTGTTGTGATTCTTCTGTTTGTTCTTTTTTCAATCGAATGATTTCATCAGTTACATTGCGTGTAAATGGTGATTCACCAACCAATGTTTCTTGCGAATTTATGGGTTTACCTCCACTTGCTGAAACAAGCATTTCAATTTTACCTTTTAAATCATCAGGGAGGATAGAACCAAAGGTTACTTCTGGATTTGCAACTTCCAACCCCTTGCTAAACTTAGTCTCAGTTACATTTCCAATAAGGGCCTTTACAACAGATACGCATCGTTGCACAGCGGGTCCAAACAGCTCCATCTTTTCAGCTGCTTTGATAAATGCTTCCATAAACATCAATTCAATTGCTGTACCAGATAATGCACCAATTCCGCGCATATTCTCAAATGACAAATCAGGTGTAGAGGAGCCTGAAAATATTTCATTTCGTAATGTTTCTAATTCAAGCTTGATGCTATCTATTGATTGTTGCCAAACAAGGTATTCAGCATTTCCATGATATTCTTTGCCTGTGTCTGGGTCAACTTTTATCGGATATGATATTTGCTTCCCAACAGTCTTTTTAGACGGCAATGAGCTTTCACCATAGTTTTTCAATATAGGATCACCAAAATAATCATTGGTATCACTCACACGCGATAATCTATTCTCATACGAGTCAATGAGAGGTGCAACATCATCCCATTCAGCACTGTCTTGCTCAACATACACTACTGTTATTTTTCCAGCAAGGTTAGTCTTATTATCAACCTCAATAATAGAGCCTGCTTTATCGATATAGCTAATTTCATTAGTTGCTGTTTGAATCCAGTAGAAATCATACTCTTCGCCATCTTCTACATATACAGCTTTGTATTTGCGAATAAAAGCATCCATATCTCCGTATTGGTCAAAGTGTGGAAAGAAGTCTCCATTTTTTAACGACAGTATCTTTGCTTTAACTTCAAGTGCACTTTTTGTATCCTTAATTGCTGGACGTGGATAAAACACAATTGCTGACTTTGTCTCAATCATCGCTGTTCTTGCAAATTCATTCAGAACAGATTTCATCTTTAACTTTGTCTCGAAAACATCTTCAAAGAAAACCGCCGCTTCATTCTCATCTTCAAAATTTACATTCATTTTGCCACCAAACAAGAAAGCAGCTGCAATCCTAACTATCCTTTTTGGGATGTTAGTTTTTATCTTTGCAACAGGAACAGGAGTGGTTCCAATTCTCTTTGGTATTTCATTACCTTCTGAATCTGTTTCAGTTTCTGTTTCAGAGAAAACATCCACTTCTTTTCCTTCACGATAATCAACGCTTTCATCACGTCGCATTCTATCTCCAAGGTATTCATCTCTGCATCCTTGACGGTCGCGCGATTCATTTGAATCTTTTGTAAGAATCTCAAAAGCTTTCTTTTTATCTTCTAAAGCAAGTATATCTTCGATTGTCATATTGTGCTTTTCTTATAAAATATAAAGAGATGGTGCTTTTCTTTTATTATATTTGTGAGAGAATTAATTTAAAATATATTGTCATGGAAAAAGTAATGATTGAAAGAGCAGTATTTTACGAGGATTTAATCAAAACTGTTTATAGATGTGAGCGTGGGCATAGACATGGAGCTGACGCTGATATTTACAGAAAGATGTATTTTGTTGAAAAAAGGGATAAGGGTTACAATCTAGGAGTTATTGTGGGGATAATATCTGCTCATTTATCTCATGCTCTTGGTAAAGCAATATTGATAAATAAAGAGAACATAGACTTTGTAAGTAAAATAGAGGGATGTATCAGGTATTTAAACGAACCAACTGTTGAGAAGTTAGACAAGTGCGTACTTGAAGCGTGGGAAGCATTCAATGAGATTGGTTTTAAAATTGGGTAGCTAATTAAGTGTTATGTATGAAATAAAAAATTTTCACAAGAATGTTTTAATTGAAGGGAACATCCTATTTGATACAGATAAGGAGGTTTCTTACACTGATTTAGTTGCTCTTTCAACTTTTGATAAAATGAGATGTACTAAAATCATTAGTGCGGATAATATAAAAATAGAAAATGGGAGAGAGTTTCGATATGTCACAAATGATCTAATTTGTGAAGATGATGTTATATATCAGGTGACTGATGATATTGTTAGCTTTGGAAGTGAAATTAAAACACCTAATCCCTACAACAGTATTTATACATATAACAACAATATTCTTGATATAAAGAATATATTAGAATCAAATGTAAATAAAACCCGACCTTTCGGATCTACAGATATTTCTTGTAATTTAATCTTTAGAACTCTAAATTCGCTATCTAGTGTTAACAGGATGTTATACCAAGCTGTTCTATCTAATTATGAGTTGTTCGCAATGGATATTCTAGTTACTTGTTTCTTAAGATTTGAAGAGGTAAGGGACTCATATTTAAAACGAAATAGATTTAGTGGATTGAGTTACAAAGAAGTAATTCTAAAATTAAGAGATTATCAATACAATAACTTTGAACCCGAAATAGAAAATCTTTTTCTTACATTATTAGATGTCACATTGCCAGATTATTCTTTTTTAGTAAAAGCTTATAATTTAAGAAATGATTTTGCGCATCGTTACTATACTACAGTATTTGGAGAGGCTCTTGTAGTTACAGATGATTCTTTAAAAGAACTTATAAGTGAAACAAATAAATTTGTGTATCTACTATTTGAAAAGATAATTGAGAAAGTATATTGAAAATAATATCTTTTTCGTCTTATTTAAGGTTTACCTCTTGTTTTAGTTTTTCTTCATTACCCCAAAAACAGTATTTATTCTATATTTTAAAGTAGATATTGTTATTTACAAAACTTATTATTTACCTTTGAATAAAATTAAAAACTGTAACTATGAAGAAATTATTACTACTATTGATCGTTGTATTGGCGTTTGGGAGCTGTGAAGACAAAACAAAAAACATGGTGTGGGACACAGATGCAACTGTGTTGATACGTCCAGCCAAAGGTGTGAAAACAAGAGCCAACACTGAACACCTGACAGGGCTTGAGATTGTGGAGCAAACTTCGACAATGTTTTATTATACTAATTACTCAGATAATAAATATAGAGAAAAAGCTTCTCTTTTTGCTCGTGGATTTTCAGACAATCAAAGAGACTATCAGTTGCCAGCTTTGAAAATGTGGGGTACTGACATCATACTATGGGACGGCGTGATGAGAAAAGACTTTATAAAAGGATTTGACTTTGTGCTTGTTAGGGGTATGCATGAAGATGAAACTGATACGATAGCATATATTCCTAACGAGGTGATAAGAACAGCAGAATTGGGCATTACAAAGGCATACGAAAGTGGAGATTATGAAGCGGTGTATCAACTGTTTGACAATGCATTTACATTTATCCCTATTACGGGAGCGGAATATAGAACCTTACAAGAAGAAGGGTTGAATTAATAGAACACAAAACACACGCACAAAAAAGCATCTAAATGATTAGATGCTTTTTTTGTGCTTAAAAGTTATTGCCATAAAACGTGACATCGAAGCCAACATCTTGCGGATTGCCTCCAAAGTCTGTGAATACGACCTCTACATAGGTATCTGTTTTTGCAACTATGCCGTGACTCATCCCCCTGTATGCACCTTGGTAGAGCCATGCATGCGGAGAGATAATGGCATTAAAATGCGGACTCCCTATGTTGTGAAATATCTTGTACCTTCCTGTTGACACTTTTTGAGCTGCAAGATTAGATGATTTTGCACCCCATTTCTTGTTTGCATCTTGAGAGCCTGCTGAATTGAAACTTCCACTACCCAACAGCCCTGGCATATCCATATGTCCTTTGAAGGAAAAACCCCTTTCTTTACTAAAATACATATGCGAATTTTCGTAAAACAGCATAAAGCCATTTAAGCCGAGCTGAGCACGGCGTACTTTTGATTGTTTAAACGCCCACGACATAACGGTGTTTCCAATGCCTCCTGAGGCTGATGAAAGCGGATTGCTAATTGATGCTCGTAACATTAGCTTATATCTGCCTTTTGGCAAGCCCTCAATAACCACTGTATCAACTAATAGCTGATTATTAGGACTATTGAGCGACACCCTAATAGACTGTACCACTTTCACCAGATTGTCATTATGCATTAAGCAAAGCTCCATATCGGCATAGTCGGCGTCATTATCAAATACGCCAGAAAAATAGAAAGAAGCACCACCAGCTATTGTTATTCCAGCGTTATCTTTACCAACATCTAAATATCCAGACATATATTGATAACCATATCCCGTGTCTGGTGCAGATAATCTTGCACCACTCAATGTAGTAGAGTTGCCAAAATTGATGCTGCTGAGAAGGTCTGCAATATCGGGAATGTCTTGGGCGTTGATAATTAGTTTTTTCTCGCCAGTGAGGGGATCGACGGTATATACTTCACCTGTTTCCGAATACCTCAAATTGCCGAGCCAACCGCTTCCATCGTGATTAATAGCCACATTCTTAGTCTCATTAGTCATTCCAAAATCTTTTACCCCCGCAGCTATTGCAGTAGGATTTAGCTCTGCATCGCCACTTATGTAGGATTTTACAACTTTGTTGCTATCCATTGCAGCTATGATGTGCGAAAGCACAAGACCAGCTTCTACGGTGGTTAACTCTTTAAGTGCAGCAATTAGGTAGTCGGCTTTGCGGATTTCTGCTTCTAATTTTCCAGTAGTGTCCTCCTTATCCGATATCGATAAACTCTGTAATCTCTTAGCCATATTCGTTACCAGTTTTTAGCATTAGCGTCATCAAATTCAAACTGCACATCATCATCCGTGCCATCTGCATAAGTAGCAGCATCAAGCAATATCTCACTTTGTTCTTCATTTTTTAGTACGCTATTCACGTAAAATTTGAAGTTTCCACCGCCCGTTTTAGCAATCTCAGTCACATCTCTAACACCCTTATAAATAGAAGCCGTAACCTTCACATACTTAATGTCGCCAACCGTTACACCGCCAACCACTTCGCTAACTGGTTCGGGAGCTGACAATATTGTTCCATCGCTTGCTATTTGTCGCCAGTAGGTGCGAAATGAGCCTTGTCTGTTAAGACTTACACTTAAAGCATCTTCACCTTTTGCGCCCTCGATGTTGGCAGGATTGGAATAGATATACGTACCATTTTTCAAAGCGGTTCTATTGATGCTCCAGATAACTTTGCCATCTATTTTGGCGGGGGAGGCTTCGCTCCAACCATCGCTTACCTCTGTTTCTTTCGTTGGCTTGAGTGGGGTGGTGCCTTTATTTACATTTTTGTAAAGAGTGGTGACAGTGGCTATGCCTTTGTCGATTTCGGCCTGGACGACTTCGGGGGCGGGAGACCATCCTGTTGGTTTTGTTCCTTTTTCGATTTGAATAAAAAACCTGCTGAATATTTTATCGAAGGTACTCCTTCTGTTTGGGAAAAAGCTGAAATATGTATATTGTGATGTTTTTATTGTCTTTTTCATAAGATTTCCAGCGTGGTAAAACCAGTCAACTCCTCCACTGGGCTCATCCCCTAATTTTGAAAAGCCAAAAAATACACCTGACATATCAACCGAAGGATCTTTTTCGTAAATAGATCCTATTAGATTTGTGTCATCTTTGCTAATCTTGAAATATCCATAAATACTCCCCGAAATATTAAACATATCATATAAAGATGGCAGTAAATTTACCCCCCCAATCTCCAAGTTATCCACCTTCTCATCCGCCAAACTCTCCAACTTCTCATCAATCACCTTTCTTGCATCAGCAATAAGGTTCTCCATTTCAGAAGCGTGCGTTTTGTAGGCACCCAATTTGGTGTTGTAAATTGTTCGCTCTTCAACTGTTATTAGTCCATCTTTAACCATCTCCACAATAGCCGCTTGAAGTTGATCAATAGAACCATTAGCGCCCAAGTAGGCATCACTCTTTGTTTGCAATGCCGTTTTCTTAGCAGCAGGTAGATATTTAGAAGATATAAGGTAATTGACAGTCGACAAAGTTTTGGATTGCTCTACATCGAGGTTGTTATTAAATGTACGCAAGTCATTCTTTTCGCTTTCATCTACAATGTTATCCTTAATTGCTTTTCCAACTCCTGTTTCAAGTGATGTAAGACTGCTTTCGAGCGTTGTTAGATTGTTAGCAGTAGCTTGCGCATCTGCCTTGGCTTGGTTTAAATCATCCATTATAGCTTGCCCTGCTGCATTTACTTCTGCTTTAGTGGCGTAAGGCTGAATCCAATCTTCTGCTACGTATGTATTCCCAACAGAATCTCTAAGAGCGTGCAAAATAGTTCCATCTGCTTGCATCCACATATTGCCCTTCTTGTAGCCTTTTGTTGGTTGCGCTGTGAAGATGGTAACCTTTTCGTCTCCCAATTTTGCAATATCTCCCAAAGCCTTTGTCAATGCAGAATCTTCAATCACTTTCCACTTATAACTTGCAGGATTAGACGGAGATGCACCTTCGGTTATCTGAAAGCGATACGACACGTATGTGGTTGTATCTGTATAAGTATCATCCACGTGCGTTTTGTAAATATCTGCAATAGTGGAAGGATCGGTTATAGGATTACCACTGTTATCAAGTCGCCAAGAACGTGCAGGTTCGGCATTCTCACCTTCAGCTGGCGTATTGCTCAAAGTAGGAATGCCAGGTAAGCTGTACGAATAAACTGCACCATCCAACTGTTCTTGCATCGAGCCAATTAGGCTCATCACGGCTTGCAATGATTCGGCTGTTGCTATCTGTTGCGTTTCGGTTGTCCCGTCAGGATTGGTGACTGTAATAATGCCATTTTCCACCTTAATTGTAGGCGAGTCGGCATAGTTAGACCACAAGCGAACATTCGTTAACGTGTATCGAGGTTTGAACACCATGTGCCCCTCCTGTTGCGTAGTAGTAGCATCAACAAGGTTTTCCTTGCCATACGTAGCAATCCACTGAAATTTGTTTGTCTTGCTTGTTTCTAAAGGATCTTCATCCCATCCAGCTGTAGCCAATGCACTGTTAAGCGTTGTGATGCTATCCCAACCACCTGTTCGGGTAGGAGCTGTAAGCGGAGAAGAGGTGTTACTTAGTTTGAAATACTTTATTGCAGAGCTGTCATCATCGGGACTGGCCCTCATGCCCGAATCTTCGTATCTATTTGTTGTGGGATTAAAAACACCCCAATTACCATTTGCTAAAAGAATTGCGGGTTGACCGTCCATTTGGTCGGTTATGGTCGTATTTGTTTTTTTCTGTGCCATTTTTATTTTAATATTTGATATTGCTGTTCCAAGATTTCATCGTCAAAAACCATCACTATATTAGCCGTCCACATCACATCCAAGTGCGTGAGCGTGACTTCCGTTGCACCTCTGTGAACTAAGTTCCAATCGCTGTCCAATTGCCCTTTATCATCCACACCGTTACGGTTAGAGCGTTCAATCTCATACAATCTTAGTGTAGATGTATTCATTATATCTGTCACATCTTGCCCGTTTCGCATAAATTTTGGACGAACGGTTACGCTGTGGAGTGCCTCATTTGGAGCTTTACGGAAGATGGCAAGTGGTTCGCCATCTATTACGTTTACGGCTTCGATGTTCCAAAGGGGTGGGGGGATTTTTTCGATGGTTTGTTCATCTCTTTTATTCTCTATTTCATCCCGTGCATTTTCAAAAGCTGTAGATAATTCACTTATGCGTGTAGAATAAAGCTCTATTTTGTTGTTGATGTTCGCTTTCTCAACTTCACTTATCTCTCTATCTGCTATAGCAGTGTTGATTGCAGACGTTACATCATCATAAGCAGATTGATAGTTATTCCAAGCAGTGTTAAGCGGTGCTTTGTTAATAAGCTTTTGATTACCTCGAATCACTAAATAAGTTGCATTTAATTGTTCTCTTTCAATTTTGTAAGAAGAAAGACTGGACTCTATTATTTTTAACTCTGATTCTGTAATTATCCCATCTTTGAAAATGCCTTGAAAGGTATCTTTAAGGTTTTCATTTTTTACAATTATCTCATTTTTGATGTCTTCAATTTTATCTTTGTAATACTTATCCCATGTCTCTTCAAGATAGTTAGACACAGTCGCATTAATTGAGCCTGAATCAATGATTTTTTCAAGAGCTACAATGCGAATAAGTTTATGTAAAGACTTTTCAGGAATAGATATTACAACCAAATCACCTGCATGTAAATCAGGTTTACCTCGCATGTATCTGTAATCGACATCTAATTCAAACTTTACTCGCTTTTGAGAATAGAAGTCAAGCCACTTGTTTGACTTTTGCCTTAATTCAATAATAGCATCATTGACATACTCTTGTGGCATGATCACACCAGTGAAATTGAATGTGTCTCCATTCAATGCTTTCTTTAACGAATTTGGCACTTGTGGCCGTTTCCCATCTTCATCTACTAAGGCAGTATCATCATCTTGCTCAATGAGTGTTATCTTCTTTTCAGCATGGTTGTATTGAAATTTAAAAGAAATTCCCATCAATGCACCTGACAAGAAATTTATTCTTGCATTATCACCAATAGCAATAGCATTTAAATTGAAGTTAATTTGAGGACAAAGAAATACAGAATTATTAGCACCAGAAACACTTGAAACTTTACCGTCAAAATGAGGATAAACCTCTTCAAATGTTACTTGACGCTCAACTACCTTGCTATGCTCTGAGAAATTCTCAATATACATTTCAGGCAGTTTCAAATAACCCTCACTGTCTGCATGCGCATTAGGCACATTCTTATTCCCTCCTCGTGGACGTATTCTCGTTACTGTATCTTCTTTATCAACGTACCTTTGATGAATGCTATACAAGCCTTTTCCTTTACCTTGCTCAAAAACTAAAGATGTTACATTTTCAATTCGATCAACAAAATTTATCTCTTTGTTATTGCAGAAATACTCACAGCTAAATTCTTCTGCAAGCTTCTGCAATACTTCACGACAATTCAAGTGCTCAAAATGCAATGTTTTGTAGCCAGTTGAATAAATTAAAGCAGTGGTCCATCCAGTATCCACACCTAAGGAATTCTGATCTATATTTACATTCCACAAAAGCAAAGCAAGAAAATCAACTAATCTACCAGTCATGTTAAATGATGTTTGCCCTGTTAATTGAAATTCATAGAGCTTGTCTAATAGCGTATATTCAGGATGTTCGAAGATGAAGTCATAAGAATACTCTACTTCTGAGCGCTTCTCTTCTTCTGGTTCACGATTTAGCTTATAGTTGGTATTTTCTATTTTTATGTAATCTCCTACTTCTGCAGGTATAGTAGAATCAGATACAAATGAAACGGGTATTTCATTTACACCCATTATAGCAGTTTTAATTACTGCATTCTGCTTTGGTAAGCTATATACAGCAACTTCAACATCATTCACTATACGATAAACCTGAATCATAGCACAGTAGATTTTAGATTGAATTTTAAAATATTCTCACTGATTGCTTGTACAGCAAATCCATCTTTAAAATATACATAGAAGATATTATTCCTGATTGTAAGCACTCGCATACCTGGAGCCATCAAAACAGAATGGAGCTGATTCATTCTGTTTTGCACATCCGTAAATGATGAACCCATCATTGCACATTGAATCTCTATACTGCGTGTATTCCTATATTGAGTAAATTTGTAAAACTCAGTTGTGTTTACATCGATTCTTTTCGCTGTATTAAAGATATCATTGCTTCTTGCTATATGTATACCAAAATCTTTATTTAAGCTGTAATTGTCGATGCCATATAACCCAGTGCCATTTGGAGAGGTAGTAACAGGTTGTAGTTTGAATTCATATTCCCAAAAATTGACAATCACAATAGAGTAATCATCTATTTCAGTGACCTGAATTTCATCTTTGCAAACAACATTGAAAGAATTATTACCCATCGACAGGGTCTTGCAAGCTACGCAAGCAGTTTTAAAAACGTCTAGCTTATCTTTCTTCATAACTGCTGTTAATGTCAGTGTGCGACCATCCAAAACGATGTCCTCGCTCATTACGAAAGGTTCTATTGACGTACCCCAATCATATTCTGTTTTACCTATTCTTTTGGGTAAGTCTAAGAAACCCTCTAATGCAAAGAATTGACTACCTCGTCCTGGATATGCTCCAAAGAGTGATAGTGGTTTATTATCTATTTTGTAAATCATTATCCTCTACTGTTATTTTGCTTTGTGTTTTTTTCTATTCTATCTAGGGTATTGAGTTTTCTGTTCATTTCGTCAAATTGTCCTCTTATACCATCAGTGTTATCTGCTGTCTTACCAGTGTTTACCCTTATATCATTCAGTTCATTAAGAAGATTGTTTAACTCTTTTGATATGTCATTAAATCCAAACTGAGTAATATAATCTTTGATGGCCCGAAGATCCATTGCTGTCATATTCCACAACCCTATCAATTGCGAAGCTGAACCTTCTGTCATTTCTTGCTTTAGTTCACCTGTTACACCTGATTTACGTTTACTTGGATCGATGCCAGCAGCCTTAAGCATATTATCGCGCTCTCTCATCGCATCACTCACAATAGAATCATACTGGTTGCGCAGGTTATCTACTTCTTTCTCAGATAAACTTCCATTATCAAGAGCTTTCACATAGTTCTCATACCACGCTTTAAGTTTTTGTTTCAATGAGCCATCCATCACAAGATTCATTATTGAATTTCGCATGTAATCATCAAACTTCCCTGATATATCTTCAAAAGTGTTATCTGCATCCATCAATAGAGCTTTCAATGAATCTTTTGCTTCATCAAAAGTTAACCCGGATATAGCTTCTTGTGTAGTTTGTATTAAATCTTTTAGTTTTTCATCCCCAGCAATGATGGCTTCAAGATACTGACGTGTAGAATCATCCAGCTTTGCCCACAACTTAGGCACTTCTTGTTTTACTCTCAATAACTGATCTGCTGTCAAATCAAATAAACCAGTTACACGTCCTCCCAATGAATCAAGGTTAACTCCGATACTGTTTAATTCTCTTCGGAATGGCTCCATCTCTTTTTTCATCTTCACACCGTGAGAGGATGACTTCCAACTTGCACCAGAATTTAGGTACTCTTTTCCTAAATCACGTGAGGCTTTTACTTGAGCCTCAATAAGTTTTTTAGCTTTCTCAGCTTCTATTAGAGCTTGCGAACCAGATGTTGATTGAATCAACTCCTTTTGTTTTGCTATTAAGTCATCAAGAGTGCTAATATATGCTTCATAAGAATTAATAGTTTTATCTGATAGCTCTTTTGCACCTCCGAATACCTTCATTAGACTTGAACCAAGTCCAATTGCACCACCAATTGCAGCACCGACGGGACCACCAAGAGAAAAGCCTGTAGCTGCCATTGATGAAGTCTCTCCAACTATTGAAGTAATGCCATTAATAACTTTATCTATCTCAGGAGTAATGCCTGTAAATGCCTGTCCAACTTGATTTACAACACTGGAAACTTCTCCGAAACCTTTAATGATTTTTTGAGTAGCTTCCATTTGCTTCTCAGTATCACTACCTGCTTTATTTAAATCTTTGAAGCCTTGAATTACGCTACCAAAAGGATTACGCTTATTCATGTAATCTATCTTTTGTTGCATTCCATCAAGAATAGATTTCACTTTCTCTGGATCCTTCTTTAAAGCTTCTAATTGTTCAGGAGAAAACCCAAGAGGAATCTCAGCACCTTCAACACCATTTAAGTAGTCAAGTAGGCTTTGAGTTTCTTTGATAATTTGCTTAAGTGAAGATGTAGTAAGTTTTTCAGCATCTGTAAATAGTCTTATCCATAAATCAGATTGCTGAGCCATTGAGAGATCTAAATCCTGCAATGCTTTGTCACGCTCTTTACCTAATGTTTGTTGTTTCCAAACATTACCTTCGGCTTCTGATATCTGTCTTGCATAATCTTCCGTAATGGCTAATCGTTTTTCTTGATATGTGCCATAAGCGATATAATATTCATTCCAATCCTTTTCAAGTTTTTGTAGTTTCTCATTACTATCATCACTCTCTTTTTTAACAACTTGAGCAGTCTCTTTTTCTTGTATCAATTTTGCCAATTGCTTGCTTTGCTCAAATTCATCTTCTTGTCTTTTTGTTAGATTGCCATTTTGTTTGTTTCTAAGCTCCTTTTCTTTCTCATCGAGCACAATGATACGCATGTCATAGTCAGCCTTTATTTGCTCACGCTGTTTATTTGCGCCATCTTCCATTATTGAGATGGTGTCTTGTATGTTTTGAAGTTCTAAGTCACGAAGAATCTTGTTTACATCTTTTGTTGTATCAACCTTATCTTTGTTTTTAGATTCGTCGATACCTGTAAGAGTTTTAAGCGTGTCATTTGCTTTTTTAAGAGATTCTTCTTTTGCTGTTATATCAGCTTCGAGATTGGATGATTGAGTTTTCCCTGTGCGTAAATTAGCGAGGTCTTTTTCAAGGCTTGCAATAGTTATTTTTGTTTCAGATACTCGCTTTTTTATATCTTCAAAAACCTTTTCTGCATTATTGCCTGTATCATTATATGCTTTATCAGCTGTCTCTTTTCGCTCTTTTTCAGCCTCTTCAGACTTCTTTACGTACTGTTTGAAAGCATCATCCATTCCACTCGTAAAGAATGAAAGTCTATTGGCATAACTGTTTTTCTCACCCATCAATTCCAGTGCTTCTCCACGCTCATCCATGGACCAACGAAATGAGCCATCTTTTCTATTTAATAGATCTTTTGAAGCTTTTATATTTTGCTCATTTTGAAGATTGTTTCTTTTCTCCAATTCAATATTTAACTCTTTAATTGTCTCGGTTAGGTTTAGATTCTTGATCTCTTCCATATCAAGATTAGCAAAGATGTTAGGGTATAAGTCTTGAAGTACATTTAGTGCTTTCTGCTTATCGTAACGAGTTTTTGTTTCATCTTTGATAGTCTCAATCAATGATTCAATTGCGCTTCTCTCATCTTCTACTTTGCGTTTCTGCTCATCGTATCTATCATTGACTAACTTTTGAGCTTTCTCTTGAGCTGACAATGCAGTGACGTGTCTGTAGATTGTATAAGTTAGTAACGCAATTGATGCAGCAATGGCAGTATAAGGATTAATCATTGCGACGGTGTTCGCTTTTGCTTGAGCAAGTGTTTGTTTAATGATTGCAACTGTATTTGCTTTCGTTAAAGCCAAGTTAGTTTTTCTGGTTGCTATTTCCATCACAGCAACAGAATTGTAGGCTTGTCTTGCAATTTTATTGAGAGTAAGGGCAACTGTATAGCTGCCCCATGCTGCAGCACCTGTAATAAGTAATCCTTTTATTGTTTTCAGAACATTCTCCAAATCACCACTTGCAAATGCATCATTCAAACCTTTTGAAATTGTAGATACCTCTTTCAAAATACCTACACCTAATGGACGTAATGAAGCTGTAATGTTGTTGGTTAATAGCTTCATTTGGTTTTCTGTGCTTTCTGCCATCAGTTTAAAAGCATCATCGGTCGCACCTGCTGCATCGCTCATTGCTTGCAAGTCACTTGCTGATTTATCTGCTTTTATTCCAGTTAAACCAAGAATACCATTAACAGCTTCAATGTTTGGAATTAAAGCTCTAAGAGCAGATTCACTTCCATTTGCCTTAGCTACAATTTCATTCAATCCCTCTTGAAAAGTACGTGTTTTAAACGCACCATCTCCAAGCTCAGAGTTCGCTGCAATAATTGATTGGCGGATTTGTGTCATAGCCATTGCTGTAGGTGTACCAGAAGATGTGAGTGTTGCAACGCCAGCTAACACTTGTTCCATCTCTACATCAAATGCGGCAGCAAGAGAGGTTACTTGTGATATAGACTTTCCAAGCTCACCCATTGTGGTTTTACCGAGCTTTACGGTTGTAAAAAGTAAATCAGATATATGTTCAGCATCTTTAGCGGACTTACCATAAGCGTTCATTATTGAAGTGATAGCATCTGCAGCAGTAGCTGTTTCTGTTAAACCCCCAACAGCATTCTTTGCAGAAGCTTCAAGGATTAACATTCCATCAGCTCCATCATGCCCAGCAGATACAATCTGATATAAAGCTTTAGCAGCTTCATCAGCATGGATGGGGATTTGATCTGAGGTAGTCAAATCTATAATTTGTTGCTTGTACAATTCAAGGCTTTCAGTAACTGCATCTGAAATTGTGGCAACTTCAAGCATGGAAGTTTCAAACTTCTTTTCAAATTCATAGGCTTGTTTGCCTGCAATAGCAAAAGCAGTAGCAGCACTTAGCCCAATACCTGCAAATACATCAAAGGAGGTAACTTGCTTCATCATTGTGCGAACAATACCAATTGCTTCTTGCTTTCCTTTGTGTAAGCCTGTATTATCAATTCCAGAAGCCATATATAGAGCTCCCTCGTGGTTCATTACTCCCATATTTTTATATTAAAATATAAACCAATGATAGTTTTTGACACAAAAAGAACGATGAGTAGCTAAACCCATCGTTTCAAACTTAAATAATAATTGAATTAATGATCATCCTACATATACTGGCCTGTCAATTTTCCTTTGATTCATAGCTTTCTTTAATCCCATTTCTTCAATGAATTCTGCTAATATTACCATAGAATCAGGTGCATCATCATATTTATTATCACCTTCTTTTTTATAGGAAGTAAGGTTTTTCATGAATCTATCATAATTAGAGCCTTTTTCATACTCTGTTTCTTCAAGAAAAGCACAATGTTTTTTTATCCATCCTGATTTCATCAAAATACGTGTCTCTTTGTTTTTGGTAGTAGGTTTAGTTTGAACTATACATTTGTGTTTTCTCTTTTTCAGTTCAGTTCTTATGCTTACACCAAAGATACGACCACCATTGTTAGATTCAATTCTTATTTGATCGCATTTATTGTCAACTATTGCTTGTGTAATTCGTGGTCCTGTTATCTCAACAGCGTCTTTGGTGAACACAACATCTTTGATAAAGATAATATCTCCAAACACATCACCAATAGGTGCTGCGAAATCATCATCACCAGCATCAGCAACATCACATGAGCCAACTACACCATCAGGCTTTCTGCCTTGGATATCTTTTAGTTTGAATCTTCTTAATCCAGACTTAGGAAATAGCAGACCTTTTGTTTCAACTGGTAACTGCATATACTCAGCATTCCAAATACTTTCATCTAAGTCTAATCGTAACTCATGGTAATATTCAGTTGAATGAACATCCTCACAGAATGACTTATCATTTTCATCTAATGCAGAAACACGTATAATTTCGTCATACTTTCCAGATGCTTCTAATCGACCGAGAACGTCTGTTTCACTCCAACGTGTGCCAATATCAATTGAACAGCAATTACCTTCAATACGTGAATCATGTGTGCCCTGTTTCCAACTCCAAACCTTTTCATTATTAGTATCAGATAAAGCATCTTCAAGTGATTTATACAAGTCATCAGTCATTGCAAGCATCGATGCCCCAAAACCAATAATAGTTCCACCCACACCTGCACCAAAATAACCCACTTGCTTAGATTGTTGTAGATTCCAACCTTTCACATTCTGCTTGTCTTGTTTTAATTCTATGTCGGGAAATATATCTTTGAATTTGCGTGAACGAACAATATCACGTGTATCATAAGATAATTTATTGAAGAGAGGATCAGAACAGCAGTTTCTCATAACTGAATGCTCAGGAAAATGACCAAACATCCATGCAATGAAAAGTGACGAAATGTAAGATTTTCCAGCACGAGGTGGCATACTCACAGCGAGCTTCCGTATCGTTTTGTTACTAAAAGCAACATATACACGCATAAATGCTAAAGCAACCACCTTCAAGAATTGACGCTTTGAAAAGAACTTAGGATCCATGTATAAGCAAAAAGCCCAGAAATCATCCCGGGCTTCTCGCTTACGCAGAATAATAGCCGCTTCAGCTCTTCTTAATAACTCGTCTCTCTTAGTCTTCGCCATTTACAATATTTTCTAAATCTTCGTCTGACAATGATTCAAGTTCACTTTTTACAGTAACACTTCCTGACATTTCATTATTATACTTATTCTTCCAATTCTCAGGATCTCGATTAGTCAATGCAAATATAACAGCTGCTGTGTTTGGTTGATAATGTTTTTCAGTAACAGAATGCTCCTTTACTTTTACTATAGGTTTACCATCTGCATCTTTCTTTCCAGTGTCTGCAGTAACTGTTTTTTTGTCTTGAGCAGTATAACCACGTATTAGTTTAACGAGTGATTTTCTTGCTTCTGCAACAATCAATTCATCAAATACACCTTGTGCTTTTTTAATAGACTCCGAAAACTCCGGTTTCTTTGCTTTCCAATCGTAATAAGTACTCTCTGCAATTTTTACTTTCTTGCATATTTCGGCAATGGTATAACTATCCTTTTCAATTAAAGAACAAATATCTTTTACTATCTTTTTGCTATACCTTGCCATCTTCTTATTCATTTTTAAACATAGTCTTAGCAATATCAAGGATGTTTTCTAGCTCCTGAACAACTGCTTTTAGCTCCATGAATTTTCTTTTTTCTCCAGAAGTGACTACACCCTGAGTCATTACATCTTCAACTTCTTTTAATTGTTCTTGTTTGCGTTCAAGACGTTTTCTTATAATATCTTTATACATTTCAGTCTCTTTTTTCATGACGGCAATCATTAATGTTTTTACCGTCAAAGTTAATAAATCTGCCTATTGTTAGGATTGTTTTCTCAATCTTTCAGATACAATCTTTGGTACAGCGTTATCCCATTTAATACTATGATGAAGTCTCTTATGAGACGTTCCCATCAATCTTATCTTAGTGCAAGATGGAGAATACATAACAGTGTAAAAAGATTTAATATAAGTTCCACTATCTAGGTAAATGTCAGTCATACCACCTTCTGATTGCTGAGTAGTAACCTGATTCAAAGATACATGAGGTATTTGCAGAAACAGATGCCCTCGACTACCAAGGAGTGTATATGTATTCACGTCTTCATTTATCTTCCCTATGAACTCAAAAGGATCATCCACATCACATATAAATGAATTCATGGCTTTACGTTTAAGCAACTCTCCTCGAATTATATTGTTACACTTACCTCCTACAAAATCACCTCGTTGTGCCATTGCTACAGTTAATGCACCCGTTTTTCGTTTGAAGTCAATGAGAATGTCGAATATCTTATTAAGATTGTGAATTCTTCTCTGCTTCATTTCTCCATTCCTATCGTATGTATAGGAGAACTCTGTGTAATCATCGTCTAACTCAATAAAATACTTAAAGCCTCTGCTCTTTGCAATCTCAAAAGCTGCATTGCGTGCATATATGATAGATCTTCTGTCGTTAAAGTTATCGCCTTCATCCATGCATGAAGCAATTTCCTTTTTGTCAAACATTACTACATCATCAAACTTAGAGTAATACTGCTTTGCTTTTTTATCTTCATTATCAATAACGATAATTACTTTACCTGTATATCCAGACTTACGAAGGGTATCAACAGTATATACTTTATCAGGTCGCCCATGCGTTAGAATAAGAGCCACGAAATCTTTATTCTTCATCATCGCTATAATCTTTTGAGAATTGTTCGGAAATTTCTTCTTTCAGCTTTGCATACCCTAATTCAATGGCCTTATTAAAATCTATAATAACTAATGCGGAATCCTCCATTAGTTCTTGAATTTCTTTATTCGAGTGTGCATAGAATTCTGCAATTTTCCCATAATTGAATGAGACATGTCTATGAGCTGCAAATCTCAAAAAGCCTTTTACTTCTCCATCCAAATCTGAATTATCAATTTTAGATAAGAGTTCATGAAATTTTTCTAAGTTGAATAACTCATTTATATTCGGCTTATCTCCAGTGGGTGTATAAATAGGAGATACTATCTTTTTTGTGTAAATCTTATCTTCGTTTGATTCAGCTTTACCCTCTTCATATTCTTCAAGTTTGATATCATCAATTGACATTTCCCATAAAGCAAGATCATCCTCTGTAAAGTCCTCTAATATCATATCAATATCAAACATGGATGTATCAGAAGCGTGATTGTCTGCAAGTGCAAGTAATTTTCTTTTATCGTCTGCAGAAGAAAGATCATTACGTTTAACAACGATTAGCTCTTTACCATTACTTTCAATTATTCTTACTTTCAGCCCTAATTCTTGCGCTTGTTCATAAACACCGTTACCTGCAATAAGAACATTTTCCTTATCAACCAAAACAGAGCGCCCAGCTCCACAATCTTCAAGACTTTTGCGAATAATACGCTTGTTTGAATCTGTATGTATTCGATAATTCTTTGGATCGAATTTAATATCACTCATCTTTTTACTTTAAAATATAAAGAGAGAGTTCTTTTCCATGCAACATGTAATAATTCCTTACATGTTGACTATATAATTATCACTATATATTGTATTTATGGTTATATAATTTTGCTGTTTTATTGTATTATTTAAAACAACGTTTTATCGTTCAGTTTTTGCTTAATCAACTTCACTACCCTGTTGTAAATCTCATACAATTCTTTGTCTTTTTCTGGTCCTGGCCATTGAGAAAAAACCTCCCCATGAAAGAACCTGTATTCAAACACCTCTCTTGCTTTTTCTGATATCATTATTTCATCGAGTACATCACGAACAATATGCATCTTCTTCAATATCTCTTGAGGCCTATCCCTATCATCGTCTTTAATTTCCTCCAGTTCAAGAGTAGAATAATCAACATTCCTATCAATCTGAACTGATCTGTATTTGTGTTGATACGGCGAAGTTGGGGAGGTGACATTCAGCTTTATCATTCTCAATATATAGAAATCTAAATGGGTGTACTCTCCTTTTTGTTTACTCAACAGGTTATTTAGCTTCTTTGATGATTTTTCAAGAAGACTGCAAAGCACTTCATTTAGTACATCAACCGCTTCATCTGCAATGCCAGCACATGAACAATGATATTCAGAATAATCTAAAAATCCTTGGTAACGCTTCTCAATATAATCTCTCACTTTTTTCATAGCCATAATTCAATTTGTTTAACTATCTTTGTATTGCCGTACTTCAATAGAAACAAAAGAATTCTAAGCGATCTGTATTCATTTCAGGTCGCTTTTTTTGTTATGATATACGTATCTTCAAGCTTGTATATTATTCTACTTCTATTAAATTTATGACGTAAATATCGATTACGGGTTATTGCTGTTTTTGCCTGGTTTAATTTCTCTCTTTCTTTTCTTTCTTCTCTAAGTTTGCTCTCAATTTTAAATAACTCTGAACGCCTGTATGATGCGAACTCAATCAGTGCAGATGTTACACGCAAAGGATCAACCGAGCCATATAGCTCTCCATATTTTCCACTTTTGAATTGAAAGAAGAAGAGCAATATTTCGCTTGCTTTCAGATAACGATATTCTGTTAATAATATGTCACAAATCATCATCATTTGACGTGAATTCATTTTGTTTTTAGTTCCCGCAAAAGTGTTTAAATCTTCAAGTTGAATCATTATCCAGATACGAACTTGTTCATCTTTGTAAGATTGCATTAGATGATTAATTGTTGGCGCATTACCTGTGAATGTTCGTTCAATATTTGAAGCGCAATTTTTCTGCAAATCTGGGTTAAATGTTTTTGCAAATTCTTTTGCATCCCCGAATCTCTGAACAGTGCTATTGTTTATTATTTTCGTTAAAGCTTGTGTAGTTTTATCAGTTTCTATTTGAGAAATTACTTTACTTATTTTCATTGTAAAATGTGTTTAGTTTAATTATTAAAAGCTTTTTCTGCATAATTTGCCAGCCATTCAAGTCTATCAGTATCTTCATTTTTTTGCTTTTGAAGATTGTCCTCTTTTTCAAGCCATTTGGCCTCAAACCCTCGCCACTGCTTTTTAACCGCAATTATATACATCAAATCATCTTTGTTCATATTCGCTTTTTCAACTTCACGAATGAAATTATTATAAGCGAGCTCTGAATTCACAGCTTTTTTTGATTTACGGATTATCATCCACTCATCGACCAGCTTTTTATCAAATCCATATTCTACCAAAGATTTATCAAACGAGAATTTTTTACGAGTATTAGTATTAGTTCTATTCTTTACTTTTCTTTTCTTTACTTTACTTTGTGTACTTATTGTATCGTTTGAGGTACTTTCTTCGGTTATTATCGTGGTTTCTTCCTGTAATAACTCGGGTTTCTTCCTGCAATAACTAATCAAATCATATTGCTCAGGAAGATTTATTTCACTTCTTCGAGCTTCCTTGCATATCTTTATATACCTTTCTTGAATCGATTCTGACGTTAATACGCTCTCACTTGTACGCAGTTCTTTATTAAAAAGGCCCACATTACAGCAATAGTTTACAACTTCATTTACTAATGATTCTTTGATATTAAAGTAGTCAGCAACGTCAAATGCAGTATGTTCATCCCACGATATGAAACTGCCTTCTACTCTATAAATCTCGTTAAGGATGTAATCCCAGACAGCTATTCCAGCACAACTGAGTTCTTTCCTAAGACGTTTTATTTTTATGTCCTGGTATCTGTCAGTATCAGTGCTGAAATATGCTAATCCTTTTTTTGTTGGTCTGGCCATGATTATTCGCTGTTAAATAGCTTCTGCCATTTGTTGTTTTACAAATTGTGTGCTTTTATTTGACTTTCTGAAAAGATGAGTATTACTATTTACAAGCTCCAGTATTTGTTTGTGATACTTTGAGTTTTGATTTTGTAGACCTCTTGATTGGATAACTGAATAATCATCTAATGAGATTTCAACTGTTTCAATTGGGGCATCATCAATTCTTGCAGATAAGATAAGTGAATCATCTTTTTTGTAGTATTCATTTGAAAACACACAATGATGAAGTAACTCACCATCTTTTATGTATTCTTGAACACTATCCAATACGACCACGTTGATCAATCCATCAGAGAACGCTATTCCGAAATACTTACTTTTCATATCTCTGAATTCCTTTTCGTCTTTGGCAGCTTTTCTTTTTTTATCCTCTTCTTGTTCATTTTGAAGTTCCTTCATTCTCTTATCCGAAAGCCGATCATGCTCTTTCATTAAATCATCAGGACAAACGTACTTTGCGTTCCTGATATCCTTTCCAAAGTGTTCGAGCAAATCAATGTAGTCTAACCATATCGCTGTATCTTTAACTTGATAGTTATTCCTTAAGCATATTTTTATAGAGCCCCAGTTCCGTTCTATTGCAGTGCTCATAGATAAACAATATGATCTCAATAGGGAATATTGCTTCGCTTTCATTAAAGTTTCTGCTTTGCTCTTTGTAAGTAAAGCAGGCAATAAATAGTATGGTGAAATTCCATGCAAGCCACGTTTAAAACCGTTTCTTCTTAATCTTGGAATAAAGCTTTGTTTAGGATAAATGAACTTTGCATATACTTCGTATTTCTGAGGGTAATTTGAATAACCTCTTAATTCAAGTACTGAGTTTGAACTCCATGCATCATAATAATGGCTCTGAACTGTTGAGCGACTTATATTGAAAAATTCACCTTCTGGACTTATCCAATTCTGAACAGCTTCAAGAAAATGGACCTCTGACTCTCTACCTCCCTTGCATTCTTTTTTTACTAAGAAATGTCGTAACACTTGAAACTCTTCTGCAACTGTGTATATTGAATAGTAATGAGATTCAGATGATGTTCGTTTCTTTGATTCTTCAATCTTTAGAAGATTATCACAATGAGGACAAACAACAACTTTTGGTTTTGCGTATTGACGTTGTTTCCCAATTGGAAACAACTCTCCACATTCCAAACATAGATAACTATTCTTTCGTTTATGAGCTACTTTCTTAAAGCAATTTTCTTTTGCCCAGGTTATTTGATCATAAGATAATTCAGGTAGCTTTTCACTTAGGCTTACAACCCTTTTTTGAATTTCTGTTTTTGGCTTCATCCTTTCAAATAATTTATGACTGAAACTATTCCTATTATGCATAATGCACAGAAAATGATGCTTATGATTGAAAATCCAATCCATATTCTTTTATAAAACCTCTCTTTTCCCATATCAAAATAAAGTTGGCTGTTTAACATCTGTTTGCTCACGTTTTTTTGCTGATTTTTTCTTCATCTTCTCAGCTTCTTCATCAATGAGTTTCTCAATCGCTCTTTGCTTAGCTTCTTTCTTTTCCTCATCAGTTAGCTCAACTGCATGATTTACTGCCACGCGCGCTTCAATCTCTTTGCCGACATTAATGCTTTCTTCATCGTAGTAGTGTACAGCCATGCCGTATATCTCCTCGTCTGTAAATCCATTGCAACCGCTTTTCTGAACAGTATTCAAGATGTAGGTTATGCAGTCATCGATGTTCTTTTTCTCATTTGCATATTTGGGAGCAAATAACTCATCTGTTTCAGCTCTTTTATCAAGGTAAGATTTTATTGTATTTTTAAAATGATCTGTTGTTTTCATATATTTACTTATTTATTAATTACTACTGGCATTATTAATAGCGTTGTCATATGGTTAGAGAGTGGATGAACTACCACAGCTCTTGAAGCATCGTTTATGAATACGTGAGCTTTATCTTCTTCAATAGATGAGAAGATGTCCAAAATGAAATTAGAGTTGAATCCGATGGTTATTTCTCCACCATCATTTTCAACATTTACGGTTTCGTTTGCAGATCGTCTATAATCGGTATCTTCTACTGATATCTCCATTTTATCTACTCCAATATTCATAATTATAGTATTTGTAGCATCATTGGAGAAAACAGATACTCTTTTAATTGCAGATATAATCTCGCTCTTGTCTACAATGATTTTTTGCTTTACATCTTGTGGAATAACAGATCTATAATTTGGGTACTTGCCTTCGGTTATTCTATATCTAATTTGATATTCATGTACAGTTACTTTGAAGCTGCTAATCCCGATTTCAAAATCAACATCAGAATCATCATCAGAAAGTAAAGAGTTTATTATTCCCACACATTTGTTTGCAATTAAAACTCCAAAATCATTAATATCATTTTCAAGGTTTTCATCATATACAGCCATCTTATTTCCATTTGTTGCCGCAAATGAAATATAATTTCCTTTTGATGATATATTCACACCAGTTAGAATGGGCCTTAAATCATCACTACTTGTGAATCTTGATACTGTTCTAAATGCTTGCGTTAATAATGAGCCTTTCAATGTTGCAATAATTGGTTTATCAACTTCGCGCATCGATGGGAATAAGTCTGCTTTCGTTCCTACAAACTCGAATGCGCCATTGTGATATTTCAACTTTATATCGAAATTCTCTTTGTGCTTTTTCACATCAATGGCTAAAGGCTGCTCAGGTAATTCTTTCAATGCATCCAAAATTGTTTTAGAGTTCACAAGAAATACAGATGGCTCGAATGATTCAATCATACATGGAAGAAAAGAAGATATCTCACCTTCTGTATCTGCACCTGTTAGCTGAATCCCATCTTCTTTTACATTGAGCTTGAAGCTTTCAAGTTCTGCTGTAATAGCGTTTCTTTTAATAATTCTTCCAATTGTTCTCAATCTGGAATTAAGGTCGTGTTTTGATAAGTAAATTTTCATTTCATTTTTTGTTTAAATAGTTATATAATTCTGTTAGTTATGCCATTTCCAACACATCAAATAATGTTGGCATATTTATTTTGTCATCAAGACATTTCATGTAGAAAAGTCCATCTTTGTAATACTCTGTATTGAGCTCGATAGATATTGATTTGCGCCCCATTCTCATAGCTTCGTGTGAGGTTGAGAAAAGACCACCAAAAGGATCCAAAACAATATCACCTTCACTTGAAAATCTGTTTATCAATCTCTCAATTAAATCCAATTGGAGTGGGCAAATGTGCTTTTCTTTCTTGCTTGAAACTTGACGTGCATTTAGAGTTTTAGTCCGTTGGATATCATCCCAAACAAATTCACTGTTAGATACAGGAGGTACTGTCATGAATTTGCGACTTAGTTTGCCGTTTTCATCTAATGCTTTGCTTAAATCTTTGTGTAATTGGAAATCATAAAGACCTTCTTTTTGGTATCTTTTCCACTCTCTAATTACATGCTTCAAGTTCTTTTTAATTAGCTGCTCAACTGGTAGCATCTTGTTCCCTGAACTCTTCCAATAAGCATGTGCATCTAACTGCCATAAATCAACTGTGTAATCTTCTTTCGATTTCACTACTGGTTCATCAGCATAAGCATTATTCAATTCGGTTGGAGCTTTTCGGAATAGTAGGATGTATTCAGGCAGACCTACACCCATCTTAGTAGCATCTTTACACTGTTCAGACCACCCTAAGCGATATGTTTGATTATTCTCTGCTACAACATCTGTAGTAACTGTTATCTTTCCCATCAAGTAGAATCCATGTTTCACATAATGAGCAACTGTTTGACCGCTGAAATCTTCTATTGTAGTGAATGAAGTTCCATTCTGATAGCTATATCTGATTCTATCTTTTACGTGAACTGCGCAAACATGACCTGGCTTTAATACTCTCAATAAATTTGGCGTTAAATAATCCATTTGTTTGAAGAATTCACCGTTACCGTTATTATGACCGTAATCATTATAATAATCTGAATACTCATAGTGATCTCCGAAAGGAATAGATGTTACTATCAACCCTACTGAATCATCTTTAATCTCATTCTTATCTGCCATGATAACTGTATTATCATTGTTGTAAAGTGTTGCATTTCCAATCTGCACTTTGTCTCCTTTTTTGAATAACTGTCTTTCCATTTGTGTTTTTATTAATTCTGCATTTAATCCATATTCACGAACAAGCTCAATCATTGCATCTTGTAATTCGTTGTGCTTTTCCCATTTCTGCATAAGCGTTTTAAGCACATGCTGTTCGTTTTGTGTGTAGATGATGTGGATGTTTACATCTTTTGTTTGCCTGTATCTGTAGATTCTGTGGAGAGCCTGTATGAAGTCATTGAATTTGTAATCAATTCCCACAAAAATAGCAGTGTTACAGTACTCTTGAAAGTTGCAACCGCTACCTGCAATAGTAGGTTTTGTGATTAGGTTTTGATATTCACCTTCTGAGAAGTCAATGATGTTCTTTTCTTTCAGGCTGTTCTTCTGACTTCCGAAAACTGATCTGTGATTATCTACTAATTTTTCCAGTGCTCGTCTCTCATCTTCTAAGTGATGCCAATAGATAACATTCTCATCGGGTGCAATCTCAACTGCTTTTTCAATTCTAATTGCAATGCTTTCTCTTTTTTCGCGCGAAACATCTAAAAGGCTTTTAGTAGCATCTTTAAAAAGAATAGCATTACCGAACTTATCTTTTATTTGATAGTTTGGATTGTGCTCAACACAATGCTCTATCACGTTCATCTTAGGCAAATCATAACCAGTATCATCATAACCGAGGTCAGATGGTTTGTTCACGAAAACCGCCCAAGTTGACACCCACTGCCAAAATTCTTGTTTCTTTGTTTCCAACAATTGCAAGTCACCTGCTTTTGTAGAATTACGTTTAAAAAAGCGCGTGAGTAAATGTCCGCGACTTGCTACACCCAGATAGTCTGCATAGTTAAGTAATTCAATAAAATCATTTGGAGAGGGTGTGGCTGTTGCTACGAAGCGATACTGTACCTTTTTGAAATATTGCAGAATGTAGTTGGTAGTCTCTGTTTTCAGGTTCCGCAAAATAGAAGCTTCATCAAATGATACACCACTGAATTTAGATGCATCGATATCGCCTTTGCGTATTCTCTCGTAATTGGTGACATATATCTTATTCTCGTAGTTTTCGATATTGTCAGTGTCGGTTATATATTCAATATCATAACCAGTTTGCAGTTTTCGGTTGTCTCTTTTAAATTCTCCTACAACACCCAAAGGACATGCAATGAGAAAAGGTTCATCTTCTTTCCTTATGCAATTCACAGCAATTATAAGTTGCATAAATGTTTTACCAAGTCCAAAGCTTGCAAAAATAGCACGACGTCCACCTCTAAGTGACCAATCGCAAATATCTAATTGGTGTGGAAAAGCAGAATCAGGGAGGTAATTTGGCTCAAAGCCGAATGATTCTGCTATAATAACTTTGTTTTTTAAAAAATCTTCGTAGTTCATAGGACTGTTATATTAAGCCCCAACATTTGATTGATAAGGTGTTAAGCAGAGGTTTAAGGGTGAGGTTTAAACACAAAAAAGTTGAACCTCAAACTTCTGTCTGAAATCCAACTCGCTTTTGTTTTGCAAATATACAAAGGTTTTTTACAATCCAAAATTTTTACATGAAATATTTAATATAATTCATATTTTAATTTTGAATCAATAAATCTAATACTTTTCTATTTGCTTCATCACAAATAGAATAATCAATATCTATGTAGATATCTGCCATCTTGTAATCATTGTTCACATGGCCAAGGCAGAAATCAACATCTGCTTTGTGTATTTTTGCTTTGTTTCTTGCTATGGTCGCCCAAGAGTGGCGCGCCCAATTGGTGGTGATTTTAGGTAGATTCAAATCTTCACTTATTACAACTAAACCATTATTTACTGCTTTAGTAAAGTTTTTCACATTAGAATATCTCTTCAAATCAGATAAGAACCCATTAGAGCTGTATTTATCTATTAATACAGATAATTCAGGCTCTATCTTAATAGATAGAATGAAATTATTTAAGTTATCATCTGTATCGGTTTTGGATCGCTCATAATCTAATCGATCTCTCACAGGCTCATTTGACTTATATAGATCATTTATATTAATGCCCATTAGATAGAACATCATCATAAATACATCTCTCGACATGTTTACACGTTTCAAATCAGATTGATAATCCCTAATAGCTTTTACATCATTAATTGAGATGTTTCTTCTCATTCTTCTATATGCAGGAATATCTTCTTTATCGAATGGTTTATTTGGGATACGTATTAAATCATAATCTTCATCATTGTATTCACTTTTGCACAAATTATATAACGCACGTAACCCACGCGCATAATTACTGATAGCACCAGGCTTTAATGGTTTTCCTGATTGGCCAGCTTTCCTGAGCTGCTTCATCCAATCTTTTATTTTCTTACGTGTGATATCGCGCGCGTCTATTTTCTTTTTGCCAAAATACCACATAAACGAATTCAAAGAAGTTTGGTACCATTCAGCCGTTTTGTGTTTCTCAGTCTCACTTATAACTTTCAAAGAAAATGCTACAAAGTCAATGAAATCATAATCTGGTCTTGATGCGTCTATAATATAATCTCTCAATTCAGAACAGCTCATATTAGATAGTCGAGATGAACCTAATTTTAATACTGCTTTTCTATATTTCTGTGTGATTTCTCCAAGTTCGTAATTAAATAAATCGGCTGCTGGATGCAACGAACTGATTTCACCCCCAGAATTCATGTATGAAGGTTCAATATAATATTCTGTAGGAATGTATTGAGATTGTTTATTATGATAGAGACGAAACTTGATATTTGTAGTTCCATCTGTTTTGATATGATTTTTCGTAGAAAATACGATTGGTTTAAATGTTGCCATTTTGATTTTGTTTTAAATAGTTGTTCTACTTGCAAAATCAATTTTGACACTCTCAAATAAAAGTTCAAAGATATTTCAAAGAAATATTATCTTTAATTGCTCAAAATAGCGATAAATAAGGCTGTTTTAACGCAAGAAAAGCGAGAGATGCAAAATTGCACCAACTCGCTTTATGCTTTAAATCACTGTGAAAGTGATGTTTAACTCTTGTCGGGGTACGAGGATTCGAACCTCGGACCTCCTGCTCCCAAAGCAGGCACACTAACCGGACTGTGCTACACCCCGAGTGATTTGTTTCAAACCGAGTGCAAATTTATAAATAATAATGATACAAACAAAATATTTGAATCTATTTGAGTTGAAAACATCATTTAAAAAGCGTCAAAATGACACTTTTTGATATTTGGTATCATATTTGCTCATTTTTGAGATACAATTTTCCTTGAAAGGTATTTCTTTCTTTAAATCGTTTAATGATCTTTTGTGTCAATTCGTGGTTTTTTATTCCCCAATTTGGTGCTAACAAAAGATCTTTTGGTGATTGAGATGCAAATCGTTCAATATAGAAATTAGGATTAAGTCTTTCAGTAAAATCTACGCAAAGATCAACATATTCATCCAAATCGAATATATGGAATGAATCAGTTAATATTTTATACTCTTTAGCCATTGCCGTTCCTTTAATGATTTGAAGTTGATGAAGTTTTATTGTTGTCAGTGGTAGATTGGATAGGGTAGAAGCATGTTCAAGAATTTCTGCATAAGATTCTCCAGGTAAACCAAGTATCATGTGTCCACCTACTGGAATTCCAAGACAAGCTGTTTTCTTTATTGTTTCACATGATTCCTCAAATGTGTGTTGTCTGTTTACTCTCTCAAGTGTTTTGTTGAGTGTTGATTCAATGCCATATTCAACAATTATGAAATGCTTGGTGTTAATCTTCTCCAGATATTTTAATAGCTCTTCTGACATACAATCAGGACGCGTGCTAATAACTAAACCAACCACATCTGGATAAGAAAGCGCTTCTTCATATAGACCAATTAGAACATCAATATCATTGTAAGTATTTGTATAGGATTGAAAATAAGCAAGATATTTCATCTCTGCATATTTATGCGAAAAGAAACTAATGCCTTTTTCTAACTGTTCAGATATTGACTTTGTACAGTTCTCATATTCAGGACTAAAGCTTCTGTTATTACAATAGGTGCATCCACCTCTTCCTTTAGTTCCATCTCTGTTAGGACAGCTAAAGCCTGCATCTATAGATATTTTTTGTACTTTGTGAGGAAAGTGTAGCGATAGAAACGTAGTGAAATCGTTGAAAGGTTTCGCTATAGTTTTTGTTTCTCTAATTGTCATGATGCAAATGTAATTTATATTTTCATGAAAAAGATATAAGAGATAACTGATTTTTATTTAGAAAAATAAAAATAAAAAAAAGCTCCCCAATTAAGAGCAGCTTCTTTTTATTATCTGAAAACAGTATCGGTTAATTAATTACTCCGATTTGGTTTCTTCGTTATCTGATTTTTCTTTTTCTGCTTTTTCTTCAGAATTATCAACATTTTCTTCAGCTGCTTCTTCCGCTGCAGCAGTCACTTTTTTCGCTTCTACTGCGTTTTCTGCTTCATAAGGTTTTTCTTTCACCTCAGTATCTTCAGTAATGTCAGTATCTACAACTTTTTCAGCCTCAGCAGCTTTTTCAGCTTCTTTTGCTTCCTTTTTATCTAAAACAGCCTTAGCTTCACTAATTTTTTTGCTGTCAAGTTTTTCTTTCAACGCTGCCAATTCTTCGATGTCACCTAAAGTAGACTTCTCTACAGATGATGATGCAGGAGGTGCTGTAACAGTGTCCTCTTTTTTACGAGATCCTTTTCTGCCACCTGTCCTTTTCTTAGCATCTGCTTGTGCATCTGGTTGTTCTTCTTCAAAAGTGCGACTGTGAGATACAAGTATTCTCTTAGAATCTTTATTGAATTCAACAATCTTGAAATCTAATTTCTCATCTAATTGAGCTTGTGTGCCATCTTCTTTCACCAAAAATTTGGATGTAGCAAATGCTTCAACACCATAAGGTAAAGAAATAACAGCACCTTTGTCTAATAGCTCTACAACAGTTCCTTCGTGAACAGATCCAACTGTAAAGATAGTTTCAAAAACCTCCCATGGATTCTCTTCCAATTGTTTATGTCCAAGGCTTAAGCGTCTGTTTTCTTTGTCCACCTCTAAAACTTGTACTTCAATTGTTGCTCCAAGTTCTGTGATTTCACTTGGGTGCTTAATTTTTTTAGTCCATGACAAATCTGATATATGTACAAGTCCTTCAACACCTTCTTCTATTTCTACAAATATTCCGAAGTTTGTGAAGTTGCGTACTATAGCATTATGTGTGCTTCCAACAGGATATTTAATTTCAATATCTTCCCAAGGATCTGGTTTCATTTGTTTCATACCCAGTGACATCTTTCTTTCTTCTCTGTCTAAAGTAAGAACTACTGCTTCAATTTCGTCGCCTACTTTCAAGAAGTCTTGTGCACTACGCAAGTGTTGCGTCCAGCTCATTTCTGATACGTGGATAAGACCTTCAACACCTTGGTTTATTTCAACAAATGCACCATAGTCAGCCATAACCACTACTTTTCCTTTCACAATATCGCCAATCTTTAGTTCTGTGTCTAAAGCGTCCCATGGATGTGGCATTAATTGTTTCAAGCCAAGAGCGATACGTTTTTTCTCATCGTCAAAGTCGAGGATAACAACATTGATTTTATCATCAAGCTGAACAACTTCTTCTGGATGTTGAACACGTCCCCATGACAAGTCGGTAATGTGAATAAGACCATCAACACCACCAAGATCAATAAATACTCCATAAGAAGTAATGTTTTTCACAATACCTTCCAGTACTTGACCTTTTTCTAATTTGGCAATAATTTCTTTTTTCTGTTGTTCAAGTTCCTCTTCAATTAAGGCTTTGTGAGAAACTACAACGTTTTTGTATTCAGGATTAATTTTAACCACTTTAAATTCCATGGTTTTGTCTACAAAAATGTCGTAATCACGAATAGGTTTTACGTCAATTTGAGATCCTGGCAAGAAAGCTTCAATTCCAAATACATCTACAATCATACCGCCCTTTGTGCGACATTTGATGTAACCTTGAATAATTTCATTATTTTCAAGAGCTGCATTTACACGATCCCATGAACGTGATGCACGTGCTTTTTTGTGAGATAGTATTAATTGTCCTTTTTTGTCTTCTTGACTTTCAATGTAAACTTCTACTTCATCGCCAATTTTTAAATCGGGATTATAGCGAAATTCGTTCAGTGAAACAACACCATCCGATTTGTAGCCAATGTTTACAATAACTTCACGTTTGTTCATGTCAGTGATTGTACCCATAACTACTTCTTTGTCGGTGATTTTACTCAACGTTTGGTCGTAGGTTTCGGTTAACTGTTGTTTTTGTTCTTTGTTGTAGGTTTCACCCTCAGCATAAGCATCCCAATCAAAGTCTTGTAATGGGGCTGCGGTTTTTAATTCGTCACTCATTTGTTGTTTAAAAAAATTGTAATTAATAAAGTTAGACATTATATTATTTGAAAAACGGTTGCAAATATACTGGGTTTTATTGTATAATCCAACACATTACGAGATAATTTTGAATTTGGACAATCATTTTCAATATCCTTTTTCAGATAGAATTGATCAAGTTTCTTCATTGTCACTTTGTTTTTGTAATGTTACAGTTATTTAAAGAGGATGTGGTTTTTTTATGAATAAGGAATAAACGGCAAAACTATGCGTTTAAAACATGGGTAAGATTAGAAAATATTATTAATGCTGATTGTGTATAAATCATCTCTGCTTATAGTGTTAATTAGTTATTGTTTTTGAATTAACTGACAGATATTTACTGTCTGTAGCAAATGTTTGATAAAGGAAAAGTTATTGCTATCTGGTGCAACTTGTTATTCTTTTGCTTCCGAAATAAGCTTCATAAATAAGCTAATAAGATTGGTGTAGTGGTTTGTTACAATGTTACTAAGGTTCGCATATCTACTTCCACTCGCTTTATATTTTGGCGTTTTTGCACTTAATGATTTTTTGCTTGTGTTTAATACTTAACACATTAGCTTTAATCTCCTTTTTGAACTTTTGCAACTATGAATACTCCCTATCAACTTATCATAAAAAAAGACCACCTTAATTTAAGGCAGTCTTATTATTTATATTTTTAATGATGCTCTTATACTAACATTCCATTTGCAACTTCATCACGCGAAGCTTTTCCTGCTAATAACTCTACCAACTGTAGAGCGAATTGTATAGCAAAAGCTGGACCTTTTCCTGTGATTATGTTTCCATCAACAGTAACAGGTTCATGAGTAACAGTTGCTTCAATTAGTTCAGGTTCGAATCCAGGATAACATGTGGCTCGTTTGCCTTTCAGCAAACCCATTCCGCCCAATATCATCGGAGCAGCACAAATTGCAGCTATCATCTTGTCTTCTGCAAATTTTTTAATTTGTTCTTTCAGTCCTTCATGTTCATTCAGGTTCTTTGCGCCTGGCATACCACCTGGGAGAGCTATTAAATCATAGTTTCCAAAATCAACCTCATCGAATAGCTTATCAGTTTTAACTTCTATCTCATGGGCACCTTTAACCATTTTGTCATTAGTTATTGATGCAGTTGTTACCGAAATGTCGGCTCTGCGTAGCGTATCTATAATTGAAATTGCTTCAATTTCTTCAAATCCTTTTGCTAAGAATATAATTACTTTTTTCATACTGTATGATTTTTAATTTAGATTAAACTTGTATGTAATAGTTCCCTGTTGATTATTGGCAGAGGTTATTGTATTGAATTTGGTGCTTCGTGCTGCTTTAAGTGCTTCATTGCGTAAAGTTGAACTTGGAGTATTCGTTCCACGACCTATTTCAGCATTGATAACATTACCATTAGGGTTTACTGTAATATTTACAACTACTGTTCCATAGTCATCAACAGTATAACGGGGTTGGATTAATCCACCACCACCTAAACTTCTTCCTCCCAAGTCGTAACTCCCAATTCCTCCAGTGCCAGATGATGCTCCTTGCGTTGCATTTCCAGTTGAAACTCCTTGGGTGCCTTCTCCTTCAGTTGTACCTCTGCTACCACTTGTGTTTTCACCAAATAGACCCGACATTTGTTTATTGATTGCACGAACACGTGCTTCTTCTTCACGTCTTTTGCGTTCAGCCTCTTCTTGTCTGCGCTTTTGCTCAGCCAATAACTCACGCTTTTCACGTTCTTCTCTTTCCTTTTCTTTGTTTATCTGCTCCTTCACCACAATTGACTGCTCCTCAGTTTGAGCTATAAGTGGCGCTTGGCTGGGCTGATTTAGAGGAGTTTTTATTTCTTCAACTGGAGGTGTGATTTCGTTCATAGGAGCTTCTTCATAACCAGAGGCATCCTCTACATTCCCAAACATGACAGGTATTCCTTCAAGTTCTTGAGAAGGATTGGCAAGCGTGAAAAAAGAAAACAGAAGAATGACCAACAGCAGGATCATGAAGGTGATTGCACCAATTAAGCCTGCTATCTTTTCTCTCGTTATCAGTTGTTCTATATTAGTCATATAATTATATGAGCGAATTTTATTTTGTTGAAGTTAATTAGGTCGCGTCATTAAAACCATTTTAAACTTGTGCTGGTTTGCGATATCCAAAATCCTTACTATCTCCTTGTAAGGAACACTCTCATCTGCATAAAGTGCAACAAAAATATTTGGGTCTTCACTGTAAGATGATTGTAAAAAAGGTGTTATTGCTTCAAAAGGTACTTCTCGTTCCATATCTCCTCCCGACGCTACATAGTATCGCATATCTGCATCTATAGTAACACGTGTGAGTGGTTTAGCTTGCGCTTGTTGTTGTGCCTTTGGTAATAAAACTTTTATAGCGCTTGGCACTACTATTGTTGATGTGATCATAAAGAATATCAACAACAAGAAGATGACATCAGTCATTGAAGCCATACTAAAACCCGATTCTATTGTATGTTTTTGTTTAAGTGCCATATATTTAAATTATGCTGCGGGCTCGTTTAATATATCCATAAACTCCATGATGCGCATTTCCATCTTATTGATTACTCCTTTTATAAGTGTTGTAAGATAATTGTATGCAAACATGGCAATAATACCAACTACGAGACCACCAACTGTTGTTACAAGCGCTTCGTAAATACCAGTAGAAAGACTCGTAACATCTACATTAGCACCTTCACTGGCCATACTCATAAAAGCTTTAACCATTCCTGTAACTGTACCTAAGAAACCAATCATTGGAGCTCCAGCAGCAGTTGTGGCCAAAATGGGCAATCCTTTTTCAAGCATACTAATTTCTATGTTACCTACATTCTCAACAGCACTGGTCACATCAGTCATGGGGCGTCCCAATCTACTAATACCTTTTTCAACCATGCGAGCAGCTGGTGTGTCCGTTTTGCGACACAAACCTAAAGCAGCATCAACCTTTCCTTCATGAATGTAATCTTTGATTCTATTCATAAAAGTAGCATCTTCTTGTCTTGCTTTTCTAATTACGAGTGTTCTTTCGATTAAAACATATATCGACAGAAATAGTAGAATTAATAAAATGAGCATTAACCAACCGCCTTTAAGAGCTAATTCAAAAGCATTCATAGTTACGGCAGATGTTTCAACAGCAGTGCTTATATTTTGCAAAGAGTCAACAGCAGAAGGAATTTGTAATAAAATCATAGGTGAATGTTACATTAATATTTTTAGTGACGATTACCTTTTATATAAGGTAAAGATAAAAAACAAATTTATTTTAATGGGTAACTATAAGGCTATTAAACAATTCTTATAAGCTTTTATCGTTTTTTCTAACCCCAAATAGAGTGCGTCTGATATAAGAGCATGCCCAATTGATACTTCTTTTATCCAAGGTATGATAGTTATCAAATAATTTAGGTTGTCTAAATTTAAATCATGCCCTGCATTAAGCCCTAATCCAAGATTTTTTGCTAATTGTGCCGCTTCGAGAAACGGTGCAATGGCAGCTTCTTTATTTTCAGTAAATGATTTGGCGTAAGGACCTGTATAAAGTTCAATTCTATCTGTTCCTATTTTAGATGCCGCTTTAATTTTTTCTAAGTTGGTACCTACAAAAAGAGAGGTTCTTATTCCTGCAGCTTGCATTTCTGAAACAATGTCCGATAAGAAAAGTTCGTGGGTTACCGTATCCCAACCTTCATTGGAAGTCAATGTATTGGGGGCATCAGGTACAAAAGTTACTTGAGTAGGCTTCACTCTTTTCACTAAAGAGATAAATTCAGGAGATGGATATCCTTCGATATTGAATTCTGTCACAATTTTAGATTGCAAATCAAAAACATCTTTTTTTCGAATATGCCTCTCATCGGGTCTTGGATGTACGGTAATGCCGTCTGCGCCAAAACGTTGACAGTCTTCAGCCACTTTTAATACGTCAGGCGTGTTCTCTCCACGAGCATTTCGCAAAGTAGCTATTTTGTTTATATTAACGCTTAGTTTGGTCATATTGAATGTATAAGCACAGAGTGCTGTTGTTATAATTTAGATGCAAAGATACGTATTATTTCACGATGTTGAATGGTAGTAATAATAAATAGTAGTTTTATTATTCATATAGAATGATTTTTTTTACATCTTTGTAATAATATAAATTGTAAGTAAGTTAGGAGAGGGAAATATATGCAGTCAAAAGAGTTCATTAAAAAACAAGTAAAGCGTTTTGCATCTGGCTTAACCCCCGATCAATTTCTGGAGATAGCAGAGAATGAGTACTCATTAGTCATTTTAGATGTTCCGATCAAAGACTATACACTTACCGAAATAGCCCGCTTGGTGGAAGATAACAATGCCCGCATTGTCCGTCTGGAGACACTTCCTAATAATGATGGTATGAGTTTGTTGGTTTCACTGAAGTTGGATGTCATTAATTTGTCCACTATTTTGCGCAGCTTTGAACGATTTAATTATAATGTTATTTATTACTTTATGAAAGAAGGAGAGATGAATGACAAATATGAAGATCGATTAAACGAGTTGTTACACTATTTGGATATGTAGTTGTTTTTTCTAATAAAGTACCAGTTTTTAAAGTTCAAATAATAAATCTTTCGCTAATTGCATAATGTTTTAATTTAAGAGGTATGAAGATAGTGCTATTCGGCAATTTATACGAGGATAAGTCTGATATATATGAAGAGCAATTTTATGCAATATCGAAAATGATAAAAGCACATAATATTGACTTGTATTTACCAGGTTTTTTTTTCAATACATTGTCTCCTGCATTAAAAGAAAAAATAGAATCATTTATAACAGTTTTTGATACTGACTTTCCTAAAGTTGATTTAGCATTTAGTATAGGTGGTGATGGCACTTTTCTGCGAACCGCCAATGCTGTTGCTAAATATAAAATACCAATATTGGGAATAAACACTGGTCGACTTGGATTCTTAGCTGACATTAAGCTCGAAGATTTAGATGAAACCCTCCACGAGATTTTCCAAAACAACTATCGCATAGAAATGCGAATGCTACTCAAAACAGCTACACTTAACAACGATTCTGGAGAAGATTTTGTTAGCTATTCCCTCAATGAGGCGGCTATCCTAAAGCAAGATACGTCATCCATGTTAACTATTCATGCTTTTATCGATGATGAGTATTTAACCTCTTATCAAGCTGATGGCGTTGTTGTTGCCACTCCCACTGGCTCTACCGCATATTCATTGAGTATTGGAGGTCCAATAATGGTTCCAACCGCGCCAAATATCATTCTCACAGCAGTTGCACCACACAGTCTCAATTCCAGACCTTTGGTAGTGGATAGCAATAGTAAAATAACACTTAAAGTAGAAAGTAGAAGCTCCAAATATCTTGTTTCATTGGATGGAGAGTCGCAAACACTCAACGTTGACACTATGCTTGAAATAAGCAAGGCAGATTATGCTCAACCCGTTGTGAAACGAAGTGGACATACATTCTTTGAAACATTGCGCAACAAATTAATGTGGGGCGCAGATATCAGATCTTCAAAAGAGACAATTTAGGATCGGTGGCTTGAGTTATTAATCCAATGTTCATTTTCAACCATCATTCATCATTCGTTTATTTATAATTATAGTTCAACACACTCCCATATTTTAATAATACCACAAAGTAAAATGAACATCCTGTTAACTAATTGTTTATATACACTTACAAATTTATAGAACACAAACAAGATGCAAAATACTACTATTACCATACTTTTTCTTTGTCTTTATATTGCTGGATTGATAGCTGTGGGTATATGGAATCGGAAAAGTGAAAGCAGCGAAGATTATTTTTTAGCGTCTCGCAAACTACCAGCTTGGTTGTTGGCTGTCACCTTTATTGCTTCTTGGTGGGGAGGTGGTTCTGCAATTGATTTGGTCGATCAAGCACATAGAACGGGTCTCAGTTCCTTTTGGATATATGGTGTGCCCGTTCTAATTGCTACTGCTCTCATGTTTTTGTTTGCAAAAGGAATTAGAAACGTTGCCACAGTTTCACAACCTCAACTAATGAATCAACGCTATAATGGCACTGTTTCGCTCTTGCTTACTGTCTTCATTGTTATATTTATGGTGCTCAATTCTGCAGTGCAAATAATAGTTGTAGGGAGGTTCTTCAGTGCTTTTTTCGATATGAGTTATGAAAATGGTGCAATTTTAGGTACACTTATTGTATTGACTTACTCATTGTTTGGTGGTTTTAAAGGAGTTGTACTTACAGATCTGTTGCAATTTCTCTTTTTTCTATTTACTGGCATCTTCCTCTTCTTCGTTGCTTACAAACAGTCTGGAGGAATAGAGACAGTTAAAGCAACTGCTTTTGTGAACAACAAGATAGGTTACACTTCATTCTTCTCAAATGTGTCTGATCACTTGGCTTATGTTATCACGTTTGGAACTTCATGGATGATTCAAGCAAATGTGTGGCAGCGCATCTCGGCAGCAAAGAAAGCTACTGATGCAAGAAAAATGATGTTGATTAGTTTTTTTGCTTTTATTCCCCTTTACTTTATGGTTATTTACACAGGTATGTTTGCTTCCGTTTTTTACACCACCGTTCCAGAAGGAGGCATTGTTCCCAACTTGATTGCCAATATTGCTAACCCAGTTTTAAGCTCCCTGCTTTTTGTTGGTTTGTGCTCAGCTATTATGTCCACCATGGATTCTCTTATCAATACTGGTGCGCTTTCACTAACAGTAGATATCTACAAGAAATACATTAACCCCCTGTCTAAACCCAAGCACGATGTAATAATTGGAAGAGTCTCAACTTTACTGGTTGGAGCAGTGGCACTGTTAATAGCATTGCAGATAAGGTCAGTATTGACCATTGCATGGATAGGCTCAGATTTTCTTACAACAGGCGCATTCATACCTTTAGTTCTAGGGTTCTTATGGAGCAGGGGCACCTCCAATGTCATTAAGTTAAGCA
>DEZB01000001.1:149724-189320 GCA_002364735.1 Bacteroidales bacterium UBA3143 | reverse complement strand
AGACTTTTTCAGCAGACCCTAATTAGGGTTGCTATTCAAATAAATAAATCTCTAAATAGCTAACATTTTAAGTAAATAATCAAGCAAATTAATCCCTCACACAACGAACAGAATAAGCAAGCTGCTTATAATTCCCCTGTACGTTTACTCCATCGTCATCGTAGTTCATTTCACTACTCCAGCTGAATTCGGAAGAGTTTTCAGTAGCACTCCACCAGTACCCTTGAGTGCCAAGCTCTTGGAAGTAACCACCCCAACCAATGTAGCCCCCAGGCAAAGCTTTAAAGCCTGCTTCGTTAGTTGCTCCTTCGTTCGGATCTTCCCAATTCATTAATCCAATTTTTTTTAATTTCCCTCCTGCTACATATTCACCACCCAAATAATCGATCATTTGTGTCCATTCCGCTTCACTTGGCAAATGCCATCCAACTGGACAGATACCTTGCACTGCACTTGGGTTAGCATTGCTACTTGCTGAACCAGCCATTGCTGCAGACCAATTGTATAAAACACCATAAGTAGTATAGTTTTCTTCATCCTTGGCTTCTTCTATATCATTTCCATCATAGTCGTATACGTAATAATAAGGGGCTGTGTCCGAAGTGATAGTTGGTCCAACAACGTTGGGTAAATACTTTAAGTTTTCTGCCATCCACACTTGGTTGTCAATGGTAACGGTTTGATAAATATTCCCGTCACGCGGATCCGTGAGAATGCCTATAAATCTTAATTGTGCACCATCGAAATCTGTATAGAAATAGTAACTCTTACCAGCACTTAAAGGTTGAGTTTTTGCAGCATGAGGGTTTATAGTTTCAAACATTACTTCACCGTCTGTGTCTACGAGTTCCAAACTTAATCGCGGCCAATTCACATTGGGCAATGGTGGATACCAGCCCCAAAAGGTGATAGATTCTCCGCTTACTAAAGTATTAGATTCCGTTTCAAAAGTGATATAACTCCCACCACTCTCAACATCTAAGAATATTTCATTCACCAAGTCAAAATTTTTCTCACCAAAATCTCCATTGTATGCCCAATTACCGTTACTGTCCCAATTGCCATTCTCATCAACTCCGTGAAGTGCTGTAAAATCTAAGTTGTTTAAATTTGTAGCTCCCGTATTCATCACGGTAACACTAAAAAGAGATCCGAGATGTTTAAAAGCAACTGAAACTTGTGGATTAGTTGTTTGTACACTCTTCGAAGCGAAATAAAGCATTACATCTTTTCTATCTTGTACTGAATTAAAACTAAATGAAGGATTATTATACCACGGGGTATTAAGCGAACTGGCCAAACCTGGATATTGTGGCAGAGTGGCTAAAGTAGGATTTGTATCAGATAATCCGCCACCCCCGTAAACACCGTAAAGATCAAATGCTCCTTCATTAATTTCATTGGGAATAACGATATCGAATTGTGCCCTCTTCCCATCATTAGAAATACTGGTCACAGTGACTATTTGCTTTATTTCAATTGTTCCTTGTTTAAAAACCAGCTCTATTTCATCATCAGTCTCCCATGTAAGTGCAATAGTATTATTTTCTTGTTGCATTAAAGCTATTCTTGTGGTGGGATCACTGGGAATAGCGGCTGTGAGAGATATTGTACGTTCTTCATTGGGGTTTCTATCTGCTAAAAGCTCTTCATTGCTACATGCTCCAAGAAGCATGATTGTCGCACCCGCAATAAAATAAAATAAATTTTTTTTCATACTCAATTATTTATTAAATAAGTTATTGACTTTAAATTTACTTGTTACACCAATCCCCCCTGGTATATCAAGGGTTTTTATACTGGTAGAATACTAAGTTCTGTCTGAATTTTAATATCGGGTGAGATAATAAAATTCCTTTTATTATAATTTAATATCTGCTATCATAATTGTTTATGTTGATAACTAATAGGATTACATTAATTATGTAATATCTTTTGCAGAAATATCTTCTTATTTACTACAATAAGAAAGCTCTCCTGTTAGAAATAATTAAGAACAAGGTAGGCTCACTATATTAAGAATAGTGAAGTGTGACTAAAGTAATTTAACTCTAAAACAATCTTTTCTATAGAAAGTACATAAATAGGAACACAATTATTTCATAATTTGTTCATGCTCAAAAGTTAATAAAATAGGTTTAATTCTTTTTTGTGAAATAGCACTCTCAGATCATTTGATAATTAAATTAAAAGTTATACACGCTTAGGCTGGCTGGTAAAACTATATGAAGTAATTTCATAAGTATTAACAGCCACCGTGACAAGTGGTTTATGTGGCAAAGTGGCACGACATGAAGAATGATTTAGGCGTAGAGTGTGTCGTAGTTAAATACGACTCATCTACCAATCATGCTGAATTCTTAAATTCTTATGAATTTAAATTAGTGAAAGAAGAAGGCTCTCTGTTGCATTTCGAAATGCTTGAATCTTTAAGCAATCCAGGAATACATCAATATGCTATTCGTGTATACCCAAAGAATGTGGATCTTTCTCATCGCATGGACTTTGCTTATGTTCGATGGATTAGCTAATGTATAAATTGGAGATAATTGAATTAACTCCATATAGGCAATAAGAAAAGGTGTTCGTTTGTTTCTAATTAAAACAATGAACATCTTTTTTCATTTATAATGTTTCAGTAAAACTGGACTCCTATTCTCAATATACCACCTAACGCATACCCCACAACCCATACCACATACCCCATTCCACTCTTATAAATCTTCTGTCTGTCCATAATCCTCTGGGTCATACCCTTCGTAATCATGAAAAAGAAAATCGTTGTATGGAAAACGGGTGATATGAATATCTTTCACCTTTTCGTAAATCAATTTCTTTAATTCGTCTATGTTCTCTTTCTCTTTAGCTGATATAAAGATGCAGTCTTCTTTCAACTTACTCATCCACGACTTCTTGAGTTCTTCTAATGAAGCATTTTGTTTTGTTTGGGGAGTTAAATCATCTTCTTCTTTCGGCGTGTAGGTAAATGCATCAATTTTATTGAATACGATGATAGTAGGCTTTTGCTCTTTATCAATTTCAAACAATGTTCTCTCCACAATCTCAATTTGCTCTTCAAACCTTGGGTGAGAAATATCAACAACATGTATCAACAAGTCTGCTTCACGTACTTCGTCCAAAGTAGATTTGAATGATTCAACCAAATGGGTGGGTAGTTTACGGATGAAACCAACTGTGTCAGTCATCAAAAATGGAAGGTTGCCAACGACGACTTTGCGAACTGTTGTATCTAAGGTTGCAAATAGCTTATCTTCAGCAAAAATATCCGACTTACTAAGCACATTCATCAATGTAGACTTTCCAACATTGGTGTAACCCACCAATGCTACACGCACCATTTGTCCACGATTCTTGCGCTGAACAACTTTTTGTTTATCAATAGACACTAACTCCTTTTTGAGTAGAGATATTTTATCTGTAATAATTCGACGGTCGGTCTCCAATTGTGTTTCACCAGGTCCACGCATAAATCCACCACCACGCTGACGATCTAAGTGAGTCCACAAGCGAGTTAGTCGTGGCAATAAATATTCATACTGTGCCAATTCAACTTGCGTTTTTGCGTGAGCTGTTTGAGCTCGCATGGCAAATATCTCAAGTATCAGACTTGTGCGATCCAATATAGGCACATTCAGGTGTTTTTCTATGTTGCGAATTTGTCGTGCCGATAGTTCATCGTCAAATATTACAACTCCTATTTTATTTTCATCGTTCTCCTCATCTTCTTCTCTTGCTTGTATATAATCTCTGATTTCATCCAGTTTGCCACTGCCAACAAAAGTAACGGAATTAGCCATTGGAAGACGTTGAGTGACACGATGAACAGGGGTGATTTGGGCCGTTTCGGCTAAGAACTCAAGTTCATCTAAATATTCCTCTATTTGTTCTTCGCTATCGTTGGGTGTAATTAATCCCACCAAAATGGCGTTCTCGCTGGTAATATCTGTTGTTATAAAATCTTTCATATATAGTTGTTTGGGTTGTTTTTCTATTACAAATGTAATGAATAAATCATCAATTTAATAATTTATTTATAATCTGTAGAAAGAACAGAAATTGTTGATGTATAATTAATTGTTGACGAGTAATGAATATAAATATGCGTTTGGATTATAGTGATAATGGTGTTAAATCTATAATGTTTTAATGAGGGAGCTTCTTTCTTCTCTCTCCTTTCAAAATGGGTAAAGACAAATGGTACTTAACCGCAAAAAAGCGTACAAGAACAACCACAGTAGCAGTGCTCAATTCTATAATCACTAAGTTCACACTATTAGTGGCGTGGAGCGACACAAAGACTATTCCTCCAATCACACAAGCCAAGGCGTATATTTCTTTTCTAAAGATCAAAGGTATTTCATTTATCAAAACATCACGAATTACACCACCTATCGAACCCGTTATAGTTCCCATTGCAACGGCAATCCATGGTGAAAAGCCTAAGTCTAAGGATTTCTCTGCTCCCACCACAACAAAGAGAGCAAGACCAATGGTGTCGAAAGCAAAGAATGTATTGTCGAGATGTATCAAGTAGTTGTGAAAGATTATCACAAAGACCAATGCGAAGAGTGTGCACCACAAATAAAATGAATTATGCATCCAAAAGATGTCAACTCCTAATAAAATATCGCGCAATGTTCCTCCGCCAACGGCTGTGACAAGACCGACCACAAATGCGCCAAACAGATCGAATTTCTTTGCTGATGCCAATCTTATACCGCTAATAGCAAAAGCAAATGTTCCAATAAATTCAATTACATCCACAAATTGGATTGCGCTAAAATCAATCATGCTTTATTATTCATGTTTCCTTATTAACTCAAAGGCTCTGCATTTTGTTTAGTAGCAACTAAATAATCATTCCACTTGCCAAACAGATGATCTCTTCAGGGTCATAAACCACACCAAATTGGCCCGCAGCAATTCCTTGAATCTTTTCTTCCGAAACTATCCGATACATATCTCCCATCTTCGATATTCTACCTTGTGTAAATTCTGGTGTATGACGAATTTTGAAAGTGATATCTTTTTCTCCTTCAAAGTCTCCCCACACATCTTTGGTTATGAATTGAAAGCCGGACAAGTTTACCGTATTGCCATATTGGTGCTTAGTGTCATAACCTTTGGATACATATATGATGTTTCGATTGATGTCTTTCTTTATCACAAACCACGGTCCACCGCTCAATCCCAACCCTTTGCGTTGCCCAATGGTGTGAAACCAATAACCATGATGTGTGCCCAAGATATTGCCCGTTTCAAATTCCACGATTTGACCTGTTTTCTCGCCTAAATAGCGTTTTATAAAATCGTTGTAGTTTACTTTTCCCAAAAAGCAAATTCCCTGACTGTCCTTTCGGGCTGCAGATGGCAACTGTTGTTCTTTAGCAATTGCTCTTACATCTTTTTTCAACAAATTGCCAATAGGCAAGATCAATTTAGATAGTTGCAAGAAATCAATTTGTCCTAAGAAATAGGTTTGATCTTTCACTTTGTCTTTTGCAGTAGAAAGCCACTTGAGTCCATCTTGCTCCGTAGTAGTTGCATAATGTCCAGTTGCTATTTTATCGAATTGATGTCCCCATTTATCGTTGAACACACCAAACTTTATCAGTTTATTGCACATCATATCAGGATTGGGTGTCAAACCTCGACGTACATTTTCTATCGTGTATTTCACTACACTATCCCAATATTCTGTATGGAGCGATACTATTTCTAATTTGCAACCGTACTTTTTGGCAATATAGGTCACAATCTCAATATCTTCCTCAGCGGGACAGTCAACAAAACCATGCTCGTCTTCCATCCCAATTTTTATATAAAATATGGTCGGATTGAATCCCTGTTCTTTCAGTTGATGTACAACTACTGAACTATCAACTCCCCCCGACACCAATGCTGCTATTTCCATGTTCTTTATAATCAAGGTGCAAAAATACATAGAACTCACGAATATATGAAATAACAGGAAATAGAGCTCAAATAATTAATGTGAAATTCTTGGAGTGAAACAAAATAGAACTTTGATAGATGAGAGACTTCCACAATAAAAGAAAAAAAGTTGTTGCTCTTTTATAGTTTCACTTGGAAGTGATTAAAAAAATGACTCCCTCTCATTAAAAATCGAATATTTTTCATAAACAATCACTGTTAAAAACAGGTGTAACCGATTGGTAGCTAAGTGTAATAGATCAATATTGTAGTTTTATATTTATTCATTATACAGATCTTTTTCAATTTCACTTACACTATTTTATGTAAAAGGATACAGTTTAAGACGAATTTATAACTATCTTTACATGTTAGATTAGCAGAACTGTGGACATTTTATCTTGAATATAAAACAGACCTAAAGTTAGCTATAAGAGCGTTTGAGCATTTAACTCATGTGCTCATTGAAACTCGAAACTTAGGTTCCGAGTTTTTGACAGAAGAAAAAAACAACAACATATATAATGATTAACAAATGGAACTTTTTAACCCTAACAGACGAACAGCAGGATAAAAAAGAAATACTATCAGAAAAATTTTCTATTGATCCAAATTTAGCAAAATTATTAGTTCAAAGAAATATAGACACAGTAGAGAAAGCTCTTAAGTTTTTCAACCCTGAATTGGCTGATTTGCATGACCCTTTTCTATATCCCGACATGGATGTAGCCGTAAAGCGTATTGAAAAAGCCATTGGCAATAAAGAAAGAATACTTATTTATGGTGACTATGATGTAGATGGAACTACTGCAGTAGCATTGATGTATAAGTTTCTGAGACGATTTACGAACAATATAGATTACTATATTCCTGATCGTTATGACGAGGGATATGGTATATCATATCAAGGCATCGACTATGCTGAAAAAACTGATGTAAAGCTGGTAATAGCACTTGATTGTGGCATAAAAGCAATTGCTAAAATAGATTATGCCAATGAAAAAGGCATTGATTTTATTATAGGCGACCATCACATGCCTGATGAACAAATACCTAAAGCTGTTGCGGTAGTTAATGCAAAACGTGTCGATTCTATCTATCCTTATTCAGAACTATCTGGCTGTGGAGTAGCATTTAAGATCGTTCAAGCATTTTCTGAGCGTAATAATCTCCCTATTTCAGAAATAACTAATTTGTTGGACATGGTTGCAGTTAGCATAGCATCAGACATCGTGCCAATGACGGGTGAAAACCGTATATTGATGTATTATGGTCTGAAACAACTTAATTCAAATCCTAATTTTGGGCTGAAAGGAATAATAGATATTTGCAAACTGAACAGAAAGGAGCTTGCTTTAGAGGATATTGTCTTTAAAATTGGACCACGTATTAATGCCTCAGGCAGGATGATGAGTGGAAAAGAAGCTGTTGATCTACTATTAGCAGGCGATATGGCATCTGCTCGTATCAAAACTAAGAATATTGATAAATATAACGAGGACAGACGCGAACTTGATAAAAAAATAACGGAACAAGCCATTACTTATATCGATGACCATGTAAATATTGAGAATCTTAAAGGTATAGTAGTGTATGATGAAACATGGCATAAAGGCATCATTGGTATTGTTGCCTCACGCCTTACCGAGCGTTATTATCGGCCAGCAGTAGTCCTTACCAAATCGAATGACTTGATAACTGGCTCGGCCAGATCTGTGTTAGGATTTGATGTGTATAAAGCGATAGAATCTTGCAAAGATATATTAGAAAATTTTGGTGGTCATACTTATGCGGCTGGTCTATCTCTGAAAGAAGAGCATTTGGAGGAGTTTAAAAGGCGTTTTGAAGCTATTTCTTTCGATGAGATTGAGGCTGGTACTATTCGTCCTCAACTACTAATAGATTTAGAAATTCCTTTATCGCGTATCACACAAGATTTTGTAAAGGACATAACAAAATTTAAACCATTCGGTCCAGACAACGAAAATCCTGTGTTCTTATCAAGAAGAGTAGTAGACAGTGGAGGCAGCAAATTGGTGGGCAGGCGCTTGCAACATATCAAACTTGAAGTTACTGATACTTCCATAGATAAACCAATGCAAGCAATAGCATTCGGCTTTTCCGATTTTTTTAAATCCATTAAAGAGTGCCAACCTTTTGATATTTGCTACACAATAGAAAAAAACAAACACAGCGGTGAGCCATATACACAACTAATGATTAAAGACATTAAATTGTCGGTTTGATGCTTTTTAAATAAAGTTACATCGCTAAGCTCTACAGCACTTATGCAATCTGAGATTTTTCATGAAGTCTTACAAAAATATTGGGGTTATACTTCTTTCAGACCTTTGCAAGAAGAGATCATTCAATCTGTTTTTGATGGACATGACACTTTAGGATTAATGCCTACAGGGGGGGGTAAATCACTCACTTTTCAAGTACCTGTCATGGCAATGGAGGGTATTTGTATTGTGGTTACTCCCCTGATAGCTTTAATGAAAGACCAGGTCGATAACCTAAAGGAAAGAGGCATAAAGGCGGCGGCTGTTTATTCGGGAATGTCGCGTGATTTAATTATAACTACTCTTGAAAATTGCATCTTTGGCAATTTCAAATTTTTATATGTATCACCCGAAAGGCTTACTTCTGATATTTTTTTGATAAAGTTGAGGGCAATGAATGTATGCTTGTTGGTAGTGGATGAGTCACACTGTATTTCGCAGTGGGGCTACGACTTCCGACCATCCTACCTGAGGATTTCAGATATACGCACACATCTTCCAGGTATACCTGTTTTGGCACTCACCGCAACTGCAACGCATGAAGTGGTTGTAGATATTCAAAAGAAATTACTTTTCAAAAAGCAAAACGTCTTTCGCAAAAGCTTCGAAAGAAAAAACCTGTCTTACGTGGTTCGCCATAGTGAAGATAAGATTGGCGAATTGGTTAATATTCTCAATTCTGTGCGTGGCACATCCATTGTATATGTACGTAGCAGGAAGGCTACCCAAATCATTGCTGAAGCACTTATTGATAAAGGGATAAATGCAAGCTTTTTTCATGCTGGTTTGAAATATGAAGATAAAGTAGAAAAGCAAAATCAGTGGAAACTGAATGAATGTCGTGTAATTGTCTCTACCAATGCTTTTGGAATGGGAATTGATAAACCAGATGTGCGTTCGGTAATTCATATGGATTTACCTAACTCGTTAGAGGAGTATTATCAAGAAGCAGGACGAGCTGGTCGCGATGGTGAAAAATCTTATGCTGTGGTGCTTTGGAATAAACAAGACACCATCAATTTAAAGAAACGAATAACAGATTCGTTCCCTCCCAAGAAACACATTTTGCGTGTATACGAATGTCTGGCAAACTATTATCAAGTTGCAGCAGGATCAGGCAGAGGATTGGTCTTGGACTTCAACTTATTCGATTTTTGTAATACCTATCATCTTTCTGCGCTGCAAACACATCATGCCTTAAAGATTTTAGCACTTGCAGAATATATTGAATATACAGATGAAACTGACAATCGTTCACGATTGAAGTTTAGGGTGCTTCGCAATGATTTATACCACTTGCAACTTGGCAAAGAGTATGACAATTTGATACAAACAATTTTAAGAAACTACACGGGTGTTTTTGCAGACGACGTCTATATAGACGAGTCTTTTTTAGGAGCCAAAATAAATAAGTCACGACAAGAAGTTTACGATATGCTGACTTTGCTTTCGAAGTGGAAACACATTAATTATGTGCCTGCGAAACAAACTGCTTTTATAATTTACTCTGAGCGTAGAGAGGAAAATAATTTTGTGTCAATTCCCAAAATAGTTTATGAAAAGAGGAAAGATCGTTTTGAGAAAAGAATAAAATCGATGATTCATTACGTTGAATCACAGCATATATGTAGAAGCAGGTTGTTGTTAGTCTATTTTAATGAACGCAACCCTAAAAACTGTGATGTTTGTGATGTTTGTTTACAGAAAAACAGAAAGAAACTCTCTGATTCAGAATTTGATATCATTAGAGATTTATTGATAAAAAGCTTTGCTGATAAAACTGATGTGAGGTTGAACGAGTTAGTGGACAGTGTAAAAGTTGAGTTTGATAATGTAGAAAAGGTCATCGCCGTACTTCGTTTTTTGATTGAAGAGGGCACATTTGCTCTTGAAGTGGACACCATTAGCATGAAACCACGCAAACATTAAAAATGTTAGTGGTGATTTGTTTGTAGTTTTTACAAAATGTATTATCTTTGCAGTCTCAAAATAAATGAGAAATGGCCCCGTAGCTTAACTGAATAGAGTATCTGACTACGGATCAGAAGGTTCCAGGTTTGAATCCTGGCGGGGTCACAGTATAAGAAGGCTATTCTTGAATAAGGGATAGCTTTTTTTATTTTTATACTGTATTTCTTATTGCAGCCAAAAAAAGTCTGATGATAATCCACCAGACTCTTCTTTCTTAAAAAACTAATAACCTTTGAAAGCTTTTTTTACTATAATCAAATTTTTTATTTAAATGCTGCTTTAGCTTTATCGTAATTTTCTTTCCATGCCTCATTCACTTTATCTAAAAAATCGCTAAAGCTGTCTTTTACAACCTCCCATCGGCTTTCTGTAATAGTTTCGTAATCATCCAATTTGTTAGACAAATCTCGCTGTATTTCTTTTAAGCGTTTAAGTTTTTGATTGTATTCTTGCTTCATGTCTTCGGATACTTCGTTTGCCTTTTTCTCCATTTCTGCAATATGATTCATTACTTCATCTAAAACTGAATGTGCTTTTTTTCTAAATTCTTCGTTTTTCATATCGTTGTTATAATTTAGTGTGTTAATAGTAAACGTTTTTCTATTGTGTTTGGTTCAAACCGTTAAAATGATATTTAGAAACATAAAAATAAAATGTTTAATCATTGAAAGCAAACATTTCTGTATCTTTGTAATTATAATAATAATACATTTATTTATGTTGAACATCGTAATTTTTGGTGCACCTGGTTCAGGAAAAGGCACGCAAAGTCAAAAACTTATAGAAAAGTATCACTTAACGCATATATCAACTGGCGACATATTGCGCAATGAAATTGAGCATCACACTAAGTTAGGTGAATTGGCAAATAAATATATGACAAAAGGGCAGCTTGTCCCTGATAGTGTAGTAATTGATATATTGGATGAGCTTTTTGTTCACAATCCAGATAGCGTAGGATATATTTTCGACGGTTTCCCTCGCACCTTAACTCAAGGGGAAGCATTAGACGCTATGTTGGTGAAAAGAAATACAGCAATCAATGTTGTTATCAGCTTAGAGGTTGACGATGATCATTTGACTGAAAGATTAATAAAACGTGGTGAAATTTCGGGACGAAATGATGATACACCCGAAACAATTAAATCGAGACTACAGGTTTACTATCAACAAACATCACCCCTTAAAGAATATTATGCTGAACAAGGCAAACTTGTGAAGATTGATGGTTTGGGAACCGTTGATGATATTTTTTCGCGTATTGAGAAAGTAATAGATAAACGCGATTATTAAAAATAGTAGGGATAGTCCTATTATTCACCCCCTCCAAAAATAAATCTTATGTCTGAAGCTAATTTTGTAGATTATGTAAAAATATATTGCCGTTCAGGCAAAGGTGGACGTGGGTCATCTCATTTTCGTCGCGAAAAATATGTCCCTAAAGGTGGGCCAGATGGAGGCGATGGAGGTGAAGGTGGAGACATCATTTTACGCGGAAATAGAAATTATTGGACGTTGCTTCATTTGCGTTATGAACGACACATAATGGCAGAGCATGGAGAAGGAGGATCAAGAAGAAATTCCTCTGGCAAAATGGGTCAGAGCAAAGTTATTGAAGTGCCTTGTGGTACAGTTGTATATGACGCTCATACTGGTGAGTATATTTGCGACATAACTGATCATGGTGAAGAATATGTTTTGTTGAAAGGTGGACGAGGTGGACGAGGAAACACTCATTTTAAGACCTCAACTAATCAGGCTCCTCGGTATTCACAGCCAGGCGAACCATTTGAAGAACGATGGATAATTCTTGAATTAAAGTTGCTTGCGGATGTAGGGCTGGTAGGATTTCCCAATGCTGGTAAATCAACGCTCCTATCTGTAGTATCGGCTGCCAAGCCTAAAATAGCTAACTATCCATTTACAACATTAAAGCCCAACCTTGGTATTGTCAGTTATCGTGATAATCAATCATTTGTAATGGCTGACATTCCTGGTATTATTGAGGGGGCAAGTGAAGGAAAAGGACTTGGTATTCGTTTTTTACGGCACATTGAACGAAACTCACTTTTGCTTTTTGTTATACCTGCAGATACGAATGATATAAAGTCTGAATTCGAAATATTGTTGAATGAGTTGACACAATATAACCCAGAGTTGGCAGATAAGAAAAGGGTTTTGGCTATTTCTAAAACTGATTTGTTGGACGACGAACTTATGCATGCTATAGCTGAAGACTTACCAGAAATCCCTTATGTATTCATTTCTGCTGTTACTACTCTTGGTCTTTCTGCTCTTAAGGATCTACTGTGGAAGGAATTAAACAAAGATGAGGTTAAGGTTAAGGTTAAAGTACGAGAATCTGACACAGACAGAGATTCGCTGATTCATCGTAACCTTGATATCAAAACTGTGGTTTTCGACGAAGAAGAAGATACACCAGAACAGGGTGATAATGATGATTTTGATGATGATGAGGACGACGACTATTCGTTTTATTAATCACCGAGATAAAACTCTTGTTATGAAGCAGCATCCCGAATATGATAATCTTCTACAGTTTGAAAATTTGAACAAACATGGGTCTGTTGAGCATTTTATTACTACACGTAATGGAGGAGTGAGCAATGGAGAATTTTCAACATTCAATTTGGGCAACTTTTCTGATGACAATCCTATAGATATTCACGAAAACAGAGAGATATTATCGCGAATGTGGTATATGGATATTGTAGATTTCATAGTTCCACATCAAACGCATAGCAGTAATGTGTTGGTTATTGATGAAGATTTTCAATCTATGGCTCCTTCAGACAAAATAGATGCACTGTACGGTGTAGATGCAACCATAACTCATCTGAAAAATATTTTCTTGTGTGCAACAACAGCCGATTGTGTTCCAATATTATTATTGGACACAAAGAAAGATGTAATTGCTGCTGTTCATGCTGGTTGGAGAGGTATTGTTGATAACATAATTGAAAATACTGTTCGTAAAATGAACGAAATTTATCAAAGCGATAATTCAGATATAGTTGCAGCCATTGGACCATCTATCTCTATGAAACATTATGAGATAGGAACTGATGTGGTGGCAAAGTTAAAAGGGGCAGGATTAGAACTAAATGGAGCATCTTTTTTCAATGGAAAAAATAATAAACTACACATCAATTTAAAACAGATAGCTCACGACAAACTCGTTAATCTTGGTATTCTATCTGAAAAAATCGAAAAAACAGATTTGTGCACCTTTGAGAATACTGAGCTTTTCTTTTCTGCTCGAAGGCAATCTATTCATTGTGGTAGGATGTTGTCTGGCATCAAACTAATCGATTAGCAAAGCAAATACTCCAAATTTGTCAGAATGTTGATCTGAAAAATTTAAACTAAAAAAAGTGGGAATTATTTTACATCCCAACAAATGTCAATATGTAAGTAACAGCTTCCGATTATTTACAATTCAATGAAAAGCGCCTCGCTTAACAGTTAGATATTAAATCCACCGCGGTGGATTTGACTTTTATCTGTTGAAAACGCAATCCACCACGGTGGAAATGTTTTGAATCACTAAAATGCCACTTTATTGACGCTATTTTGAGAAAAAAAGCTGAGAAAAAAGAATACTAAGGCTATAATTGCAGAATAAACAAATGATAAGATCAAATCACTACAGAAATAGAACATTTAAAGCATAAAATGACAAGAATTTGAGCAGCAAAATGAAAAAAATCTGTTTCCAAACATTTTCACCACGGTGGATGCAAGTTTCATCGTTTTAAAACATTTTCACCATCAGTAAAATGTTTGAAAAAGAAACATGCATTAAATTACAAATTTAATCTTCATAAGCTTACTATTAGCTTATGAGTTCAAATAGAATAAAAGCAAAGTATATTTCAAAATTTAGAAGCAAAAAAAAGAGCAGTTTTTAACTGCTCTTTTTTTTGCTTAATAAAATGTTTTTTCAAGAACTAACTTTTAGAGAGAAATAATTAATAACGATCGCTAACTGTTTTCCAATCAATTATTTTCCATACTTCTTGTAAATGATCAGCTCTTTTGTTTTGGTAGTCTAAGTAGTAGGCGTGTTCCCAAACATCAAATCCTAAAATAGGTGTCAATCCTTTTGTTACAGGATTGCCTGCATTGCTTTCTTTCTCAATAGAAAGATTTCCATTATCATCTTTGGCAAGCCAAACCCATCCTGAACCAAAAAGGGTTTTACCAGCTTCCATAAATTCTTCTTTAAACTTATCAAATGATCCAAATTTAGAATTGATAGCTTCAGCTAATTTACCTTTTGGCTCACCGCCACCATCAGGACTAAAAGAAACGAAATATAGTTGATGGTTTAATGCTTGACCAGCATTATTAAAAATGCCTCCATCACTTTCTTTCACTATTGTTTCTAAATCGGCATTTTCAAATTTAGTTCCTACAATAAGTTTATTCAGGTTGTCAATATACCCCTGATAATGCTTACCGTAATGTAATTCGGTTGTTTGTTTACTAATAATTGGCGCTAACGCATCAGTTGCGTAAGGTAAAGCTACTTTTTCAAATTTCATATTATTTATGTTTTTAGTGTTTGTTTTGTACTCATTGTTTTTAGAATGGGACGAAGTACAAGAAATTATCCCCATGGAGAATAAACCAATAAGTAAATAATGTGCTATTTTCATTTTATTCTACCTTTTAGAGTTTGTCTACTATATTAATAACAGTGTAAAACTAATAATGTTCGAAAGCATTTCGAAACTATTTTCGTATAGCAACACAAAAAAAGAAAATCCATAGCTTTTTTTTAAGCTATGGATTTTTATTCAGTTCGATAAAGATATTTGCGTTTAATCTGTCAAAAGATTATCATCTGGCTTTTCATTATTTTCTGGTTTTTTAGAGTCATCGTTCTCTATGCTTTCTTCCTTTTTATTTTCATGGATAAAAACCTCTTTCTTTCCACCAGAGGGGGTTTTTTTCTCAGCTTCATCTTCTGTCTTTATGGGCTGATCAATTAATAACTCTTGTGCACGCGATACCCAAGGACGTTTACCGAAAATGACTTCTAAGTCGGCAGCAAATATAATTTCTTTTTCCAAAAGTATATCAGCTAATTTACGATGTCCTTCTGCATTGTTGCTTAAAATTTCTTTTGCTCTTTCATACTGTTCAGCGATAATAATCTTCACTTCAGAGTCAATCAACTTTGCCGTGTCTTCGCTGTAAGGTTTAGAGAAGTTCCATTCCTGTCCAGTTGAGTCATAGTAGCAAAGATTTGGGAGTTTGTCACTCATTCCCAAATAGGCTACCATTGCATTGGCTTGTTTTGTTACACGCTCTAAATCATTCATCGCTCCCGAAGATATTTCTCCAAGAAATAGCTCCTCTGCAGCACGTCCGCCCAAAATGGCGCACATCTCGTCCAGCATTTGGGTTTTGGTAGTAATTTGCCTTTCTTCTGGCAAATACCAAGCTGCCCCTAAAGCTTTACCCCTTGGAATAATTGTAACTTTAACCAATGGATTAGCATGCTCCAGCATCCAACTCAATGTAGCATGACCAGCTTCATGTATAGCAATAGATTTTTTTTCTGCTTGCGTAATTATCTTATTCCGTTTTTCTAAACCGCCTATTATTCTATCAATAGCATTCATAAAGTCGATGCTTTGAACAAACTTCTTCTTCTCTCTCGCTGCAATTAATGCAGCCTCATTGCAAACATTTGCAATGTCAGCGCCAGAAAAGCCAGGAGTTTGTCGGGCCAAAAACTCTGAATCGACAGAGTCGTCAATTTTAATTGGGCGAAGGTGAACTTTAAATATTTCTTTCCTATCGTTTAAGTCAGGTAGATCAACATGTATTTGTCTATCAAATCGTCCTGCTCTAAGCAATGCTTTGTCGAGGATGTCTGCACGGTTGGTAGCTGCCAAAATAATAACACCACTATTCGAACCAAAACCATCCATTTCAGTAAGTAGTTGGTTCAAAGTATTCTCTCTCTCGTCGTTAGATCCCATATTAACGTTTTTGCCACGCGCACGACCGACAGCATCAATCTCATCAATAAATATTATGCTGGGAGCTTTTTCTTTTGCTTGTTTAAAAAGGTCGCGCACACGAGATGCACCAACACCCACAAACATTTCCACAAAGTCGGAACCTGATATTGAAAAGAAAGGAACATCTGCTTCGCCAGCTACAGCTTTTGCCAATAGTGTTTTTCCAGTTCCAGGAGGACCAACCAACAAAGCACCTTTAGGTATTTTACCGCCTAAATTTGTATACGTAGATGGATGTCTTAAGAACTCTACAACTTCTTCAATTTCTTGTTTTGCCTCAGACAGACCTGCAACATCTTTAAAAGTTGTTTTAATTGCTGATTCGCGATCGAAAAGTTGAGCTTTCGATTTACCAACGTTGAAGACTCCTCCAGCGCCGCCACCAGAACCCGATGACATTCTTCGAATAAAAAATATCCAAATTGCTATTAATAAAATAAACGGAGCTAAACCTAACAAAATACCACTTATTGCAGAAGATGAATCGAAAGAAGTTTCAAAATCATATCCTTTTTCATCTTTCACTTTATCAAGAAATTCGGCAGCCATGTCAGCCGATGGTATAGTTACAACAACCGTCGGGTTTGACTTAACCTTATCAGCATCTTCTTTGAAAATATGACGAACCGAACCTTCCTTAACTTTTGCTTCAGCTGTTTCTTTTTTACTGTAAACAATAACCTTTTCTATTCTGTCTTCATTTACATATTGTTGAAATTCTGACCATGTTATCGATTTTGATGAAATGTTTCCACCAAAAAAGAACATTCCTAAAAGACCTATTATTATAATTGAATAAATCCAATATGGATTAAAAGGAGTTTTTGGTTTTTTATTGCCCATGTTGGGGCCAAATTTCTTCTTGTTTAAATTTTTATTATCCATTCTTCTTAATTGAGATACAGTAAATTGAATTAATCATATGGGGTGTAACAAACTTAATATAAATAAGTTTTTAATCTAATGAAGGTATCGAGGTGATTTTAGCATCCGACCACAAGTTATCTATATTGTAGTAACTTCTCATTTCGGGTATGAAAATGTGAACGATAATATCGCCGTAATCCACCCCAATCCATTCTGCCAATGATTGTCCTTGAACTCGTATAGGGTTTTCTTGGGTTTCTTTTTTAACTACATGCTCAATAGATTCAGCTATAGCGGCAACTTGTGTAGGAGTATTTCCTTCGCAAATAACAAAATAATCGCATATCACACCTGCGATGCCTTTTAAATCTATGACAGTAATATTCTTACCTTTTTTCTCGTGTATTCCGTTGATTATATTATCTAATAATTGATTGTTTTCTTTCATTCGTTTTTCTTCAATTCTGTCGTAATATACCGCATCATTCCTTTTTTTTATTTACAATGCAGTAAATGTAGTGATTATAATAGTAGTGAGTGCAAAAACAATGCCAAAGTATATTTATTTTCATAAAACAAAAAGTGTTCAAAAACATGCTTCTACTATCAGCACTGCATTTGGGATGTCAGTAGTTCCTGGAAGTTTGTTTTTAAACACCTTTTTTTATACGAGTTGGAATAGAGACTAAAGCGTTGTCAACTTGAAGTTTTTCCAACGGACTTTAATGCCCCCACCATCATGTATTTGAAGTGCAATGCGTCCTTGACCTTTTCCAATTTTTTCATCGGTAAGATTAACCATCTCTTCACCGTTTAGCCAAGTTTTTATATTATCGCCTTCTAAGCGTATACGTAAAGTATTCCAATCGCCCTCTTTCAGGTTTTTTTGTTGTTCATCATTTATCTCAGCAATCCATCCTCGACCATACGATTCATAGATGCCACCTGTTCCATGACCCATCGGTGCAACTTCAACTTGCCATCCATTCACTTTGGCCACTGGCTCAATAAAAGAACGAACAAAAACACCAGAGTTACCATCAGCATCTTGTTTAAAGTCAACCGAGAAGTCAAAATTGTCATAGTAATTCCGAGTTGCCAAGTAGCCATACTCTTTATCTGGACCGCTTTCGCAAATTAATTCTCCATCTTCTACATACCATTTTTCAGTGCCATAAGCTTCCCAACCTGTAAGATCTTCTCCATTAAATAACTCCACATCTTCTGTTTTGCTTGGAAGTTCTTTAATCTTTACATTTCTAAACCAAGCGGCCGAACCATGATCTTGTAGACTAATTACTCCTTTACGTGCTAAACCATACTCAGGAGCATTTGTCCATTTTCCACTGTTTTTACGAGCGTGCCAGTCGTCGGTCCATGCTTCAAACTCCACAACCTTTTCGCCATTCAGCCAATGTTCTACATGACCATTGTCGAAAACAATTTTCGAAGTATTCCACTCTCCGGCTGGTTTAATATTTGTTTTTGCTGGATCTGTTGTGTGCATTGCATAATCTGCAGCTGTTTTTTGCCAATCTTCTAATGGTTCTGGAAATCCTAAATCGTCAATCAATTGATATTCGGGTGCAGTAACGTATGGCACATTAAATTTTGGATTTTCTACAACATGATATAGAACACCGCTATTACCACCTTCTGCAATTTTCCAGTCCCATACAAGTTCAAAATTTTCATATTGTTTTTTTGTAACAATATATCCGTGGGCATCGCCTCCGTCACCTTTTGCCTGAATAGTTCCATCTTCTACAAACCAAGGAATTGTAAGTTCCTCCCCATTGTAATCACGCCACTGATCAAGTGATGTTCCATCGAACAATAATTCCCAACCACCTGATTGTTCAGCTTCAGTTAATTGATTATGTGGAGCTTTCTCGCCACATGATGACATAGAAAATGCCCCGATAAATGCCATTAATAGTAAATTTTTGATATTCATTTTATAATAATCTGATGATAAATAATCGTTTACACAAAGGTATTGAATATTTAATAATAAACTGCGAAATTTCAAACAAAAAGATACAAAAAATGTTTAGTTGATGTGCTTAAAGAGCTAAAACACAGCTTACAGAATAAGTTCTATCAACTATTTATGTAAAGCATATATACTAAAGTAAAAGTATATTACGGGCTAAAATATTATCTTTGTGTTATCAACTCATCTGAAATAAAATTGTAAAGAAATTATTTTGAGAATTATAGATTTAAAAAATGACGTTCCACAAAAAGGAATGGTAGCCACCATGGGCTTTTTTGATGGTGTTCATTTAGGACACAGACATCTTATTGATCAAGTAGTGCAGGAAGCTAAGCATCGAGAGCGCGAATCGGCGGTGATAACTTTTCCCATTCACCCACGAAAAGTATTGGACAAAGATTATCAACCACCATTATTATGCGGATTCGACGAAAAGTTAACCCAACTGGCAACAACAGAGATTGATAACTGCATTGTGTTAGAGTTCACTCCCGAGTTGTCTCAACTTAGTGCCAAAGATTTTATTCAACAAATATTGAAAGAGCAAATAGGGATCCACACACTGTTTATTGGTTATGATCATCGATTTGGTAAAAACAGAGCAGAAGATTTTGATGACTACTTTTTGTATGGAACAGAAGTAGGCATACAGGTCATACATGCCACAAAGTATTTGTTTGGAACACAAACAGTGAGTTCTTCACAAATAAGGTACTTACTTGCAGAAGGCGACATTTCGCTATCAAACACTTTTCTTTCATACAATTACACCATTACTGGCAAAATTATAGAAGGATATAAAATGGGACGTCGAATTGGTTTTCCAACTGCTAACATAAAAATATGGGAGCCATACAAAGTTATTCCAACTGATGGCGTGTATGCTGTGAGGGTGCACATAGAAAAAGACATACATGACGGAATGTTGTATATTGGAAATCGCCCCACATTGCATGACAACTCGCATACCAGTGTAGAAGTTAATATATTCGACTTCGATGAAAACTTGTATAATAAGACACTCACTGTTGAGTTTGTATCTTTTGTACGTCCCGACATTAAATTCAATGGAGTTGAACCCCTTATAGCACAAATAACGAAAGATAAAAACAAGGTTATTGAAAAACTGAAAGGTTATGATAAAGAACGAGGGAACAATTCTGAGAGTTCAACAGTTAATAATTAAGAAGCTTTCAGAAGACAAGCTGAAAACTTTCAGATCAAGAAACTTTTAAAATAAATTATTATGGATTATCAAGAACTAAACAATGGAGTAAAAATACCAGTAGTAGGATTAGGCGTTTTTCGAATGGATGACGAGAAAGAAGCTTATAATTCAGTACGTACAGCAATTGACTTAGGTTATAGACATATTGATACCGCAATGATTTACGAAAATGAAGAGCCTGTAGGCAAGGCTATTCGTGATAGTGGTGTGAACCGCAACGAACTTTTTGTGACAACCAAATTGTGGAATGAAGATATAATAAGTAAGAACACCCAGAAAGCGCTTGAAACGAGCCTCAAAAAATTAGGATTAGATTATATTGATCTCTATTTAGTACACTGGCCCATTAAAGATAGGTATGTTTCTGTTTGGGGAGAGATGGAGAAACTTGCTGCAACAGACAAAGTGCGAGCAGTGGGTGTTAGCAATTATACGGAAAAACATCTTAGCGAACTTTTAGAAATGCGATCCTTGGTGCCAGCAGTTAATCAAATTGAACTTCATCCCTATCTTTCACAAAAAGAATTAGTAGAATATTGTTCTCAATACGATATTAAGATTGAGTCGTGGAGTCCTCTTTGTGCCAATAAAAACAATTTGCTTGAAGAGAAAATACTAATAGACTTGGGCGAGAAATATTCGAAAACACCCGCACAAATTGTACTACGTTGGAACGTAGAGCGAGGACTGATTGTAATACCAAAATCTTCTAATCCTGGACGACAAAAAGAAAATTTAGATGTGTTCGACTTTGAGCTTACTGTTAAAGATATTGAGCAGATTAACTCTTTGAATAAAGACATGAGGGTTGGACCGCATCCCGATGAAGTGGGATTTTAAATTGATCGTCCTACTGTAAACTTAGGAGTTGATGAAATGCCGTTCCGAAGCAAATAGCATTTATTAGCTATTTTGTAATGACATATTGAGCCCCCTAAATAAATTTATATCGACAATTCCTCATAATAGAGTATTACCTCAATTTATTTATAAATCTTCTTCTCATTTAATGCTCTTTGATACTTTGCTGCATTGCGAATATGCTCAGCATGAGTAGTGGCAAAGTTATGTCGTCCTGATAAATCATCTTTGGCACACATAAACAAGTATTTATGGTCCTGAGGTGATAAACTGGCATCAATCCCTTTTATGGAAGGTATTCGAATGGGACCAGGAGGTAGTCCATCATTTCGGTATGTATTGTATGGCGATTCTACTTCTAAATGTTTGTATAATATGCGGCGTAGCGAAAAGTCACCCACAGCAAATTTCACTGTAGGATCAGCCTCCAAACGCTGTCCTCGTTTCAGGCGATTCAAATATAAACCTGCAATAATGGGATATTCATCCGAATAAGTAGCTTCTTCCTCAACAATTGAAGCCAAAGTGGACACTTCAATGGGCGTTAACCCAATTTCCTTTGCTTTTGCCTTTCTACTTTCGTTCCAAAAAGTTGCGTATTCATGCTTCATTCTTTTCAACAATTTATCCACACTTGTGTCCCAATACACCTCGTAAGTATTGGGAATAAACATGGCTACAACAGTGTTTGTATCTAATCCAAACTCCTCAACTTTCTTTTCATCACTCAACCATGTCAATAGAGCCAAACTGTCCATCATCAATTGACTGGAGATACGTCCCGCCAAATTCTCTTTGGTGCGCATATTGTTAAATGTCAGTTTAACAGCCGATTGATTTCCTGAACGCAATATGCGTATTATTTCTGGCATTGTCATTCCATCTTTAATAGCATACCTTCCTGTCTTTATGCTTTCGGGATATTTCATTCTTTCAGCTATCATCTGAAAGATTTTGTCAGAAGGCAAATTCACCTTTTTCTTAATTTGTGCAACCACCTCATCATATTGTGTCGATGGTTCAATATATATATAGATCGTCTCTGCCAATTCAACAGGTTTGAAAACCGTCGAGCGCACATAATAACCAATGGCTATCGCTATCACAGCCAATACTCCAAAAGTATATAGGAAAATCTTTAGTCTCTTTTTTTTGGTGTTTGCCATACTTTAAAACATATTATTGCTTTTCCTCTCACATGAAAGGAATGAATATTTAAACCACATTAGACTACTGTTTGTTCTTTCTCTTATAAAACAATAAGTATTTTGCGGATACAAAGGTAGAGAAAAACCCTCACATCCATTCTTCGTTTTTGTAATAAGCATTTCAATAATTTAGTGATAAAGATGAATAAGCAGCAAGAAAGCGGAATCGCATTAAAATATTCATCCTTTTTTTTGACAAGTCAAAAACAAACATGTATATTTGCATCCGAAATTATTTCAGCATTCAAACAATATACAAAAGGAAGTGTGGGTGAGTGGCTGAAACCACCAGTTTGCTAAACTGACGTACGGGTAACTGTACCGGGGGTTCGAATCCCCCCGCTTCCGCCAGAGACAAAAAGGTGTAAATTAAGTCCATCATGACTTTGTTTACACCTTTTTTCTGTTTAGATAATCTTAGATTCTCTAACATAGTATATAGCATATTGCTTTAATAAGAAGTTTAACAAATATGCTTTATGGTTTAAAAAACACTCAAATGATATAAGCTAAATAACCTTGGATGGTTAAAAGAGAAAGCAATCTGTTTTTATTACTTCACTCCTTCCCGCCATACTGTTCAAACTCTCCATTCATCACTCTTTTTACAGCATCTAAATATTGAAATCCATATTTCATGTCGGGCAACAAGTAGCTTCCTTCAATCCATTCGTTCCAAGAAAACAGGGTGATAAGTGCAGGCTGTTCAGGTCTTTGGTCGCAATACTCTTTTGTTTTTTGGAGAAAAGCAGCAAAGCTTTCGGGAGATGCATTATAATGTACTACATGCTCTTTTCCTTTGTGTGGAAAACGTGGAGAATCATCCCATCCTATTGATGCATTTGGGAAAAAAGGGATGGATACGTGCGACTCCCATTCGTGTAATCTATCGATTGCCAAGGCTCCCCACTGTAAGTAGTCTTCGGGATGAGGGGCGCCCCAGTTGTATTCAGTTATGCTGTTTGCGCCCAGTTTTTCAATCTGCTCGAGCACATTTTTGTTTGGTCCGCCATGCATCACTAACTGAACATGTAAATCTGCAAATCCAGCTTTTTTGGTTTCTGCTCTGAAGTAATCCAATGCTTTTCTTGCTTCCTCTATGCTTCCAAGTCCTTCTATAAGGTTGTCGCGACTAAATATAGAGAAGACGGGATTTCCATCTATTTTAAAGTAATTGGGCTTTTTAAAATATTGATTGATAACCCTATCCACAATTATTTTAAAGTTCTTCAAATCAACTGCACCATCCCAGAGTTGCGATGTGTCATCTTTGTAATCATGCACATTCCAGTAGTTCCTTTTCACATCGTGGTTTGCCCACATAAGGTAGAAATCCATCTTTTCATTGTTCTTTGCTTTCAAAAATCCGTTGTTGAGAGAACTTTCTAAAAATGGTCCATCGCCAAACCAATACCAATCAAAAATAAAAACATTGACACCGTGATCAGTTGCTGCATCAATCCATTTCTCCATCACCTTTGGATCATCGTCCAATTCATAGCCCCACAAAGGCATTTTGGGTTGGTAGTGCCCTTCAAATCGAGGAGTTCCTTTTTTTATAATTTCCCATTCGCCCGTTTTTTCAGGCCACAGCATATCACCAAAACGAGCATCGTGATGACAAGAAGGCCATATATAGGCTGCAACATGATAATCTTTGTTAGAAGACAGAGCCTTTTTTTGTTGTGAGATAGCTGGATAAGTTATCAATAACATAGCAGCTACTACTGCAAAGAGGTTTCGATAGAAATTAAAATGTTTAATGTGTGTTTGCATAATTGAAAAAGTTTGATTGATCTTAAACTGAACATTCAAATATAACAATTTATTGAATCTATGCTGTCAATTTACACCTTTTATTTTTTCAAGCGCTTCCTGCGTAGAGTTTAACAACGATTCAATCGAAATCTCTTTCCCAACCGCATTCCTCATCCAAATTTGTGGAATGATTCGACCTTGGGTAAGCATACGTTCTATTTCGCTGGCCATGTTTTCCCCTTTCACTTGTTGCTCAATTTGAAAATCTATAACATGACCCATTGGATAATTGGGTAAGTAGAGCGGATAGTCAATCATGTGAGAGTATATGCCCAAAAGGGTTTCATCATGTCCACCCAATATATCGGCATAGTAGGTGCTCCACACATTTTTGGCAATCGATATTACTGCCTCTTTCAGTTGCGCAGGTGTAGCGTCGGGATGTGCGTACATCCATTCCCACACTTGAATGTCCACCAAAGATACTCCCATTATTTCAAAGCTCGACCAGAAGCTATCCAATGCCAAATAATAATCGTCGTTCGGATTGGTTTGCTTCAAACCCAACAGATCCATGTCTCGTTTTTGAAACAAAAATGCAATGGCTTCTGTGAAAGAAGTGTTGGGGACACCGTTTAACATATAGTAATCAACATCATTCATGGTGATGGTTTGCTCCACATTGTGTCCAAACTCATGCACTGCAATGTTGTAACCTTTATAGTCCATACCCTCTTTGCCAATGCGTGTGCGCAAGTGCGATATATCGTTGCGCATGCCTGCACCCCAGGCATGTCCGGCACCTCGTGAAGCATCTACAGTAATCAACGAAGTTATTTCGTTTGCTTTATCTTTTTCCCAACCCAATTCGTGCAACATGCGTGGCAAATCGGCTTCAACTGCTGCTGCGTTCGGATATTTCTTTGAAGTGATGGCAGTTAGTTCTTCTTCAGGAACCCCACCTCTTGATTTGAAACCGTTGTACCAAATATCGAAAGGCTCTAACGAACGACCAAGTCGTGATTCAATAAATGAGGCCACCTCTTTTACGATGGGCGATGAAAGCAAATCAACAAATAGTTTTTCAACATCTTTTTGAGGCACTTCCATGGTTTCATCAAAAGCACGTTTCAATTGATTGGGATAGTGCACTGAGTAGGGATCTAATTGCTTCATGGCATGGAAGTTTTCGAGGAAAACCTTATATCGTGTATCAAGTTCAGGTGTAACCTCCACCTCTTTGCCTTCAGAGGTAAATATCTTATTGTTTTCTATATCCCAGTCGTATGCACCGCTATTTATTACTTGTTGAGGGATGGTTTGATCAACAATGCGTTGCATCACTTTATACACCATGCGTTGTTTTTCCAATCCGTTTTCAGCATCGGCGTAGTTCGATTTGAGCTCGTCACGCAATCCCCAATGGGTGATGAGTTTCATATCTTCAGGAAAAAGCTTCTCGCCATCATTGTTCAAAAGATGCCCCATATAGATGTTGTAGTCAGAAATATAGGCATCGGCATTGGTGAGGGTGCGCGAAATGTGTTGTTGCAGTTCTGCAGGAACGCGCGATATAAACCGATCGCCCATGCGCGCAAATGCCCATTCTTGTCTGCTCCAATTGTCGCCAAGGTTAGTTTTTTCTTCCAGCGAATAGAAAGGAAAATTGAGGGCAGTGATAAAGGCAATTTTTGAACTATACATATCATCATTGAGATGCGCCGATACATCATACCCGCCAAACATCATATCAATAGGTTCTATAGCAGGACCTTCCAATTGTAGTGGTTCTTTTAGCTTGAGGTCTATGTTATGGAAGTAGCCACTGAACAATTCAAAGTTTCGTTCCAACTTACTGAACAGTTGAGAGAGCGAGGTTGAATCTGAAACAAAATTTTCAACACAAAATGACTCATACTCTTTTGCAGAACCATCTTCTTCGCGCCACAAGTTGGCTACTTGTTGCACTCCTCGTTTTATGCGAAACATATTGGGGTTGGTTACTGTTGTAGATAAAGAATCCACTACGTTCTTTACGTTCAATTCTGTTATAAATATTTTATCTATCATTGGAGTAGTTGCTTTTTGAGTTTCGTTGGGCTGTTTATTTGCATTTACTAAAACGGAAGCAATCGTTACTAAAACTATCAATAGGACATATCTTTTCACCATGATGAAGCATGTTTTAAGTTTAAATGAGGGGTCAAAGATAGGACAAAAAAAGAAAAGGGAAAGGGGAAAACTTTTGTTTTGGGTTCGAATGGTTTTTATATCTTTACAACAAGTAACAATCCAACAACGTTGATAGAGAATAATATCACGTAGATAGCCCTTCTTTTTAGAATGATTCTGCGCTAATTTAAGATGAAAATTAAGATGAAAAGAATTACAAAAAAGACCGTGCTGTTTATTTTAGTTTGTATGGCACTCATGTTAGGATCTACCCGTTCCAATTCAAAATCAAGACATAGCATATAGCTCTCAATTTTAAACAAATTAAAATGAAAAAGATTACACTTTATATTCTCCACTTTTTATTAGTTGCATTGTCATTGAGTGTTACTGCCAATAACATAGTATATCCGTGGAGAGCAACAACAGCTATAGTTGAAAGAGGAAACAGCTTTGATATATTGTTTGATAATATCAAGTTTCAAGAGATAGACTCAATTGCTCTTATTGCTACTCATCATCAGCTATTGGTGGAGATTGATTCTGTTGAAATTGGAATGTTTGAGTTTGACCATTACACCAAAAGCACGGTTAACAATAGAATATGGGCAAACATTCCAGAGGCAACTCCTGAGGAACTATACGACCTGCATATATATTGTGGAGGTGAAGTGAGTATTTCTCCCAAATCGGTGAAAGTAGTTAAACAGTTTAATCCTGCTCATAGTTTTATACATATCAGCGACTTGCATGTGACGAGGGAATGGGTTGGGACAGCAGAAGATGGATATGCTAAGGAGTTGGAGTTGCTGGATAGTTTTATAGAGGTGGCAAATATTATCTCACCTGATTTTATAATAATCACTGGTGACAATATTATGGACTACACTATGTTTGATGCTGACTCAGCAGGTTGGAATGGTGTTAGAAACTATGAAGCAGATAGCAGACCATTGATTGAAGAAAAGTACAATAATCTATTTTATGGAGCGAATGGGTTTTCGGGAATTTATGGTTTTAATAGTCCCACATTTCTAACGCCGGGCAATCATGATTTCTATGGAGTCTCCAAGGATGATTATCTTGCGAAAACACTGCAATGGAACAAACATATGGGAAAACGAACTCATGGGTTCACATTTGCAGGCACTCGCATCATCCTTTCGGACGATTCATTGGGAGATACTGAAAATGAAACTCCAAGTGCGGCAATCATGTCAGGCTTACAGGGAAAAGTGCATGAACAGTTTTTAGAAGAAAATGGAGCAGGCGAATTACGCATATTAGGACAACATAAACACGACAATATCGACACTTTGTTTTTAGATAAGCATCATATTAACATTTTACTCAATGGACACAATCATACTCCTTTTGATGAATTAGTTGGTGTGACTCCCACTTTGAATACACGCCCTGGTGTTGTGTGTAGAAGTGGGGAAATAAATGACTGGGAAAAGAACTTGGGCTTTTTCCGAATTTTCCATGTTGACGGTGAGTCATATAAATATTCCGAGCCAATGAGGTTTTGTCAAAACCCAACTGCAAATCACAACGATTTTGTAATGAACTTGACACTCGATTTTGCAAATGATAATAATGGCAAACATAAAAGCAATCAGGCAACCATAGAGAATCTGTTTTCTGTGGATTTACCAAAATGCAAAATTAGATTCGTAATGGAAAAAGGCGAGTATGAAGTGGAAGGTGGCGAGATATTCCAAACAATTGAAAACACGGGTTATTCAATTATAGATGTGAATACAGATGTGAAAGCGAATAATAAAGTGGTTGTCAACATTACTTCAAAATTATTCTAACCCTGTCTCGATTAGAAAAATGGACACCGTTACTCATGGAGATTTAATATTTTAAGAAACGCCTTACTTTTTTATTGAATAATGATAAGATGTTTCAGAAACTAATCGAATAGCTTCATTAATAATATTATCTTCAATATCTTTTGTCCATGACATTGAAGGCACTGGAGCCCGAGTTCCTTCATATCCGCCTTCATTTAGTATCTCTTTAGTTGGTATATAACCCATCACATCATTGCTGTAACCTAAAACGAAAATGTTTTCACCGAAAATCTCTTTTAGCTTTATGGTATAACCAACAGTTAACTCACCTCCTAAAGATAAAATGAGCTGCTGACCAATTTTCCATACTTGAACAGGAAATGGATAGGATGAAGTTGTCAAGTTTTTCCCAGAATTCAGCTGTTCCAAAACATACTTTGCATTACGTTTATCATAGTCAGGAAAATCAGATGATTCTTTAACAATATCTTCCATTTGTTTTCTTGCGCTTAAATCCGACTGACCGAAACGGAGGTTTATCTCAGAATAATTAGTTTCTAAAGTGGGTGTAAGAAACTGCATATCGTCATTCAGTGTGCGTTCAACTGCAACAGCAAGCTCTTCACCATATTGTTTAGCAAGAGGAATTGTTCTACGTGGTATTGGATTCAAATCTGCTCCAGCTCCCTGAAAGAACATTGCCATAGCTCCTTCATACTTCTCTTCTAATTCAATTTGCGCAAAACCAGGATAATCACCCGACCATTCATAACCATTTAATACAGTAGCATGACATGCATAACCAAATACAATTGCTTTTATATTCTTTTGTTTGTCTTCTATTTTTAAAACTGGCACCGAAAAATCGTTTGGTCCTTTTAAAGCGTGAGTATTGGTAAGTTCAGACTCTTTATTGCTGCGACGATTTACTTGAAACCTGACAGTGCCATTGCCTGAATATATATTTACTGGCTGTTTAGCGTGTTTTGCCTCCTCTGCCAATTTAACGATTGTTTTTATTAGCCAATAAGAATAGTCTTCACTCATCTTGTGATATTTGCCATTGGTCTCATATAATTGATCGAAATGTTTAGCATAAGTGTACCTAAAATTATTCCCTATTAACTCTGGACCAGAATGTGTGTGAGAGCTATTTAAAATAATTTGAGCTTTGTCTAATCCCAAAGATTCTTTTAATTCCTGACGTATCAAGTCTGAAACCCCCTTAGTAAAGTAAACAATATCAGATGTTACCAATAAAGCCGAATTACCCACTGAATCTTCTAAAAATAAAACTTTAGCCCATAAATCATGCAGTTTTCCTTCCCCAGGTTTTGTTCGAAATGCATATCCTGCCATCCACATATTTTCTTTTGGTGTGATCACACATTTCGCTACTCCTGCATTCCATCCATTAGTTGCGAAAGAGGGAGAAACAAGCAAGCAAAAATATAGCAAGATGAAATAAGAAATTAGGTGTTTGTTTTTTATTCTCATAGCTATTTTATTTAGTTTCTTAGAAGATATAATCGATCTAAAATTGTTGTATTGAGTTCACTCTGAAAAATCAATCTCACTTATTCTTGTCCCTAAATCACTTAAAGAGGACTTTAGCAGAATGCTGATTATTAGGCTTTTCCCTTCAGGGACAAAGGGCAGAAAAAGACTAATAATCAGCAATGGAGGGTTTTCAGAGTGGGCTCAACATTTGGATTTTTATTAAATCATCCACCTTTTTTCCGTTATGAGTAAACCTCGCTATGGTATAGACATCATTATCCGAACCAAGGGCAATAGAGTTTACATAAGTTGGAAATGTTCCATCCTCGTAGAATATTGGTCCTAAATCTTTATATTTTCTTTCTGGTATATTATAAGTTACAAGATGTAAGTGCTCAAGCCCCTTAGGTGCCCCCATACTTATTTTATCTAATCCTTTAACCCTTTTACCATTCTCGTATATTGGAGCTCCTGTTAGATAATAGATAACTCCATCTTTAATTTTGAATCCTAAATAGCCATAACTAAACTGGTCAAACATTCCACATTTCTTGGAAGGCTCGGAGGTAATTCTGTCAACTATTTCAATTTTTTTATTGGTAGGATCAAATGTAAATAGGTATCCTGAATTACCATGAACACCATAAGCTTTATTTTCGGGTTCATACCATAAAATTTTCCTCCAATTATATCCCATTGATCCTGCATCTTGTGTATCATAAGTTCCAAAGTAATCCAACCTTAGGTCTACCCCTTTTACTTTTTTCAATATTGGATCTGAAGGATTATAAGAATAGATATCACCATCAGAAACAGTGTAGTATGCTGTTCCATCTCGCGGATCAACTAAAATTGAACGACATAAAACTCTATAGTCATCACCTCTTTTACCCTTTTCTCCAGCTCCATCAATTGGACCTAAGTTTTTAAGTTCATCCTTCTCTATATCATAGTGAATGAAATAACCTGTTTGCCATGTAATTCCGTAAAGATGCCCTCTCTCCTTGTCCATTGTCATTGCTAAAATACCTTCTTTGTTAGGATCTATAGCTAAACTTTCTATTTCTCTGGTTTTCATATCGTAAGAAACAAAGTGTCCACCAGGATAAAGCTTATAACCTTCTGGTGGATTAACAGGCATTTGTTGCGCTCCATCAATCATTTCGTAGAAACCAACATGAGTTGCGAAGTATAATTTTCCATTACTTTCATAAAACTCAGTGTGACTCTTTCCTTGAGAAATGTATTTCTGTGCTTTTTCTCCTAAAACTTCTGATAAATCAGCAATAAACTCAGTGGTATCTAAAGTAGGGTTGTAAACATACAGTTGCGCACCAACATCATGTTTACCAGAACACAAGATGTAATATATATTTCCATCACTTGCTTCTGATATAGCATTATAGGTTTCATGAGCATCCTCAAATCCAGAAAAATACTGTTTAGCAATCATAGTGTACTTTTTAATAAATTATTTTTTGTAATATCTTCATTCTTTGTGTTTAAGTTGTTCACTTTTCTGGAACAACCATATTTTCCATCCCTGAAATTATAAGTGTTTCTATGTTTTTATTCCACTTAGCTGGTAATCCATAAACTCGTTGTGCAGTGTCCCCTTCATAGCCGCCCTCATCTAAAATAATTTCGGAAGGGATATAACCCATCACATCATTCGCATAAGACATAACAAAGACCTGTTCCCCAAATATCTCTTTCAGTTTCAGACTATATGCAATTACTGATTCTCCTCCTAACACAAACATCTCTTGATGTCCTAATTTCCAATAAGCAATAGGGAAAGGATAAGCGTCTCTTAGGCGTCCGTTTCTATTTATGTCATTAATCATTCCCTGTGCCCATCTGGCTTGATAATCATCTCCTTGGGCTATTTCCTGAAACTCTTTTAATGAAAGAGGATCATCAAATGGAAGATCTATTTCTTTATATTTAGTGATTAATCTACTGTCTTGCTTTATCATCTCCTCAGACAAAACTCTTTCTACTGATGATGCTAATTGCTTTCCATACTGAATAGCCAATGGAATTGATCGACGAGGCAAAGGATTTTGATCTCCTCCAGCTCCTTGAAAAAACATTGCCATTGTTCCAGGATACAATTTTTCCAGTTCTATTTGTGCAAAACCAGGATAATCACCTGAGAACTTATTAATTGACAATGTTGTTGGATGACAGGCATAACCAAAGATAATCGCAATTAAATTATTATCTAATCCCTCAACTTTAATAACAGGAACGGCATAATCATTGGGTCCATTTAATGCTGTTGTATTTTGTAATGTAGCCTCTTTATTATTACGTCTGTTTACTTGAAAACGAATTGTGCCATTCTGAGTGAATATTTTAGCAGGCACTAAACGCTCCATTGACTCATCTACTAATTGCAGTAAACTTTCCTCCAATTCCTTAGTGTAGTCATCTACAATTTCCCAATCATTCGAACTCATGGGATAAATGTAGTGAAGTGCCCTTGAAATAACAGGTCCTGAATGAGTATGAGAACAATTTAAGATTATCTGCGATTTTCCTAATCCATATTTTTGTTTTACTTTAGTTTTAAACAGCTCTGAAAACTCTTTTGGGATACTCAGCAGATCTGTTGTTATTAAAATAGATCGCATTCCTTGTGCATCTTCAAATGTAATCGCTTTCGCCCATATATCATGCAGCTTACCATCAGATGGAGAGGTCCTCATAGCATAGCCAGCCATCCAAGTAGGATACTGAGGAGTTATATTTTGACGGGCAACACCAACTTTCCACTCATCTGAAGAGTTTTGACTGAAAAGAATTGATGGACTTGATATTATTATTAAAATAATTGCTCTCAATAAAACATTTAGGCTACTGCTAATCCTTGTATCCATAACTATCCGACTTTGTTTTTTATTAACTCTGCATGCTCTTGGGTTTTTTCGATAGCAAATACAATATTATCCATATCTGATTTAGAGCCCAACAATAAATTCTGAGAAATCCAAATAGCTTCTTCATTGCATAGTTTCTCATTCTTTGGACATTTGTTGTTCTCCATATATGCGTCATAGTTCAGTTGATTTTCGGGATAAAACTTCCGAAAATACTTGCTGTTAAAAGCATTCTTTAAAAAAGGCATTTTATTTAATTCAGAATATCCACTGGAGCATGATACACCCTCTGCACGTAAGGCTTGTAAAAAACCATTACGAGAAAGTCCTTTGAAATCCTCCTTCTTGTAACGAAATGGGAATAAATGAAATGCAGCCTGTGTAACATTTTCATACAATCTGTAAGGTAAAATACCTGGAATATCTTTAATTTGACCCTGCAAATATTTAGCATTGACATTACGAGTCTGGGTCTGGGTCTCAAGGCGTTCTAATTGTGAAAGACCGATAGCAGCCTGAAATTCAGTAATACGAAGTTTAGTGCCTACCATAATAGTTCCTGCTCCTACTTCGCCTGCTGCTGTTCCGTATGGATTGCCATAGTTGTGATAAGAAAAACAACGATCCATAAATTCATCATCATCACTTACAATTGCACCGCCCTCACCCATTGTCATATTCTTAGAATTTTGGAAACTAAAACAACCAGCTTTACCAAAAGTCCCTACTTTCTGGTTGTTTATTTCTGTTAGCCAAGCTTGACAAGCATCTTCAACAACCAAAAGGCCCCGTCTATTCGCAATTGACATTATACGTTCCATATCACAGGGAAGGCCCAAAATATGCACTGGCATTATGGCCTTAGTACGTGAGGTTATCTTTTCTTCAATTTTGTCAGGATCCATCTGAAAAGTCTCTGGGTCTACATCTACAAATATGGGTATAGCTCCATTAAATAAAATAGAAGATACCGATGCTATAAAAGTGTAAGGAGTTACAAGCACCTCATCGCCCCATCCTATTTCTAACTGAGCTAAAGCTGTATTTAATGCATTTGTACCGTTAACAACAGACAAGCACCGTTTAGAACCAATTACCTCAGCCCAACGTTGTTCAAACTCCGAAACCAATTTATCTCTTGACCACACACCACTTCGCATAACATCCAACAGTCTTTTCTCATCTGTTTTTGGGTTCCATATAGGCCAAGCAGGCCATAAACCATTATGGGCTTTTTGACCACCTAATATGGCTGGTAACTTACCATCTTTAATGATATCATTAAAAGCGAAAGACTTATTAAAATGAGAGGTTCCCAATATAGTTGCGCCGCCATACATACTTTTTTTTATAAAACTTCTTCTATTCATAATTTTAAGAACTAATAAAATTCAAATATTTACACCTCGAATGATAAAATCCAACAGAAGCTAACATCTTGTCTTCTTTAAATAGGTTTTATCCAAATAGCTTGACCACCAGAAGCAATCAATCGTGTATCAAGCAAACTTTTAGCGTCAACACGAATTCGTTTTATACCTACTTTTGTTCTTGTATTTACGCTCTGATCGTCGAAATAAATAGCAGCTTCATATTTTCTCCCTTCAGGAAGAAAATCAAAAGCGAGTTTAATATTACGCCCATTGTTATTGGTTATAGTCCCTAAAAACCAATCCTCACCTTTTCTTCGTGCAATAGTGATATATTCACCTATTTCTCCATGAAGAACCTTTGTGTCATCCCAAACTGTTGATATTGCATCAAAAAATTCCAGTTCTGGCTCATCCTGGGAGTCAGAAGGTGAATCGTACCAATACATATACTGCAAAGGACTATAATAAATAACTGATAATGCCAGTTGATGAGCAGAAGTTGTTTTCAGGCCTCTTTTAAATTGTCCACCTATCAAGCTCTCTTTAAATTCGGGACGATGATAATAACAAATTGTGTAATCGGCAGCTCCTGCTATAAATCGCGTAAAAGGAAGTATGGTGTTGTGATTAGCATCGGGCATAGCTTCGTTACCAAGAATTCCCTCTTGTGTCATAAGGTTAGGCCATGTTCTGCTAAAGCCAGTTGGTCTGTATTCATCGTGTATATCCACCAACATGTTATATTCTGCGCATTTCTTTACGGCATCGTGCATCCAGGTCGTCCAACGGTGAGAACCGACATGAACAAAACCAAATTTAATTCCTCGAACACCCCATTTCTTGAAAAGGGGGAGAATTTCGTCCAATTGTTTGTACAATGCGCGTTGATTAACATAAAGAATAACACCTATCCCTTTTTCATTAGCATATCGGATAGCCTCTTGTAGGTCCAAATTACTATTTGGGTTACGTTTTGGATCTACCGTAACTGTTGTTGCATCAGATGCTCCTACATATTCATATCCGTACCAACCCGCATCGAAATGGATATATTGCAAATTTCTTTTAACTGCAAAATCAACTAACTCTTTAGCTCCTTCGGCAGATAATGAAATTTCACGCATCACTTTACCTGGTTTAATCCAAGATGTATTTGCAATTTGTGATGCTGGATTGAGATTGAGTATTAAATCATTATTTTCTATTAACTCACCAGGACTCTCTGCAACCATAACCACTCTCCATGGAGAGGAAAATGGAGTAGTTAAATCGACTTTATCATACATTGAACAACTAATTGTATTCGATTGGCTTGGATGCAAAATAAATTTTGTGCGAGAGAAGTCAACCATTTCAGCTTCTGTCAAACACGAGAACAATCCGTTTTGAAGCTGAAGAACTAATGGGCGCTCACTTTCGCTAGGCCAATCCTGAAAAGGCAGTTTTAAATATTCCGCTTGTCCACGGGGTGTAAACCAAGCTTCAGTCCCTTCGGGCATTCTGAATTCCGTTCTATCTTCACTAATACTTATATCCCTTCCACCTTCTGGATGTTCAGGAAAAAAATATCTAAAAGCAATACCTTCATTATAAGCACGCACTTCTAATTGCATCTCTAACTTAGGGTTATTGTTTTTAAGCAAACGGAAAACCACTTGATTGTAATTGTCGTGTACTTGACTGCGCTCTCCATAAACTGGTTTCCAAAAAGAATCATTCTCAGAAAACACAATATTCACTAAAGTGAAATTATCAGCCCAATTATTTAAACCTAAAGAGGATGGCAACACAATAGATTCATCGTTGTATTTTATGAAATAAGTTAATGATCCGTCATTATCAATTTCCAATGAGAAGTGAAGCTTTTTATCAGGTGAGAAAACTTCTTTTAGTTCGGCAGCATTTAAAGAAAATGCTGAAAGAGATAATAATAAAGATAACAACAACGTGAAGTATTTCATAGCAATTATTTATAAATGAACAGATTTATATTTATAACTCCATCTCTAATCTACAACAAATAGTAAGCGTCTCGTTTTACTATTAACTTGCTTCTTATTTTTGACCAGAATAGAGACGATCTCAAATCTTTAGTTATGTGCGAGTTTTATGCATTTTGATTTCACATAACATAAAAAATAAAGATATATAAAAACATTGACTTTTCATCCTTAAATATATCACAATAAATTGTGAATTAGATTTTATAGTTTGAGGTTTTATATTTCGACAACTACAAAAATATTCGTATTTTTACGGCAATGAACACTTTAAAATCAAAAAATATGAAAGAAATTGACCAGTACATTGAAACTCACAAAGAGCGTTTCTTGGATGAACTTTTCGAGTTGATCCGCATTCCATCTATTTCGTCGTTGCCCGAGCACAAACCAGACATGTATAAAGCTGCTGAAAAGTGGAAAGAACTGCTGTTGGCAGCAGGTGCAGACAAAGCAGAGATTTTTGAAACAGAAGGAAACCCTGTAACTTATGGCGAAAAGATAATTGACAAGAATGCCCCCACCGTTTTGGTATATGCTCATATGGATGTGATGCCTGTTGATCCAATTGAGAAGTGGAACACTGACCCCTTTGAGCCTGTTATCAAAGATGGCAAAATATGGGCGCGCGGAGCTGATGATGACAAAGGTCAGAGTTTTATGCACGCAAAAGCATTTGAGTATTTGGTACAATCAGGCAATTTGAATTGCAATGTTAAGTTTTTGATTGAGGGTGAAGAAGAAGTTGGTTCTCCCAACCTCCCTAAGTTCTGCCAAGAGCATAAAGATATGCTCAATGCTGATATTATTTTGGTTTCAGACACCTCTATGATTGCCCGCGATGTACCTTCCATCACTACTGGCTTGCGCGGTTTGGCTTATTGGCAAGTGGAAGTGACAGGGCCGAACGCAGATTTGCACTCAGGTCTTTTTGGAGGTGCGGTTGCCAATCCTATTAATGTGTTATCTAAAATGATAGCCCAAACTACCGATGAAAACGGCCGAATTACCATTCCAGGTTTTTATGATGACGTATTGGAAGTTTCTGATGAAGAGCGCGCACTGATGGCGAAAGCCCCTTTCAATCTTGAGAAATATAAGAAGTCATTAGACATTGAAGCCGTATTTGGAGAAGAAGGATATACCACAAACGAGCGTACTGGTATTCGTCCCACGTTTGATGTATGTGGCATTTGGGGTGGATACACTGGTGAAGGAGCAAAAACCGTATTGCCTTCAAAAGCTTATGCTAAAATAAACTGTCGTTTAGTTCCCAATCAAGATCATGAAGAAATTGCGGAGCTGTTTGTTAAGTATTTCGAATCGATTGCTCCTGAGTATGTGAAAGTAAAAGTGGAATCGCTTCATGGTGGACCGTCTTATGTATGCCCAATAGACATCGCTGGATATAAAGCAGCTGAAAAAGCTTACAGTGAAGTTTATGGCAAAAAGCCAGTTCCTGTTAGATCGGGCGGAAGCATACCTATCATTGCAACTTTCGAAGAGATATTGGGCATTAAATCTGTTTTGATGGGCTTTGGTTTGGAGTCGGATGCTATTCACTCTCCAAATGAAAACTTCCCGTTGGAGCAACTGTTTAATGGCATTAAAACTATTCCATTGTTTTATGGGTACTTTGCAAAGGAGATGGAGAAGAGTTGAAGATGAGGTATGCGATTTGGGTTGTGGGGTATGGGGTATGTGAAATAAATGACAATTGACAAGGGAAAATTGACAATGATGTTGTGTGTTATGTGGTGGCATGGGATATAAGATGTGGGGTTAATTGACGGATTGTAGGGACAAGTCGCGACTTGTCCTTTAATAATGGCACAAAGATAACACTGTAAAATATAGTAGCAGGTAGCCGTAGAGACGGCGATTTATCGCGTCTCGATAAGATAACACGTCGATTTATCACGTCTCGGAGATATCTTGGCCCCTTGGCCCCCAGCCCCCTATCTGAACATCCGTGGAGTAAAGTGAAACTCTTTTTCGCCTTTTCTCGGTTCTACATCTTTCCATCGTGCAACATCAAAATAAATTCCAACGGTGGAACAAGTAGGCATATCAATCCCTAAGTCCTTTAGCAAGTTATCTGCGAAATAATGAAAATCGGGATTGTGCCCGAAGAAATAAACTGTTTCGCCCGATTCACGTAATTCATGGATGAGTTCCAAAAATTGAGAAGTGGTCATCCCTTCGTAAATATCTTTCACCTCGGTGATCTTATTTTTGTCAAAGCCCAGGTTTTCTGCAAAAATATGAGCCGTCTGCAATGCACGTTTTGCTGGACTTGAAACCATTATATCCACTTTCATTCCGCGCTGTTGAAGTTCCGAACTTATTTTTTCAGCATCCTTTTCTCCGCGTTCTGTGAGATTGCGGTTAAAATCATCTTCATAGCCGTAAGGAACGGCTTTTGCGTGTCTAACAATTACTATTAGTTTCATTGTGGTTGTATTTTAAATTACACACTTTTCAATGCTTCTACTCTTTCGCTGGGTCCCCCATACAAATGCCTTTGAAACCCCACAAACAATGAACTTATACGCTGCACAGTTCCTAAATAACTCATAGCATCGGCAATGTTTTTCGGCTCTTGTTTCGGCTTCGTTCATAGTTGTTGTTGGGTTATATCTTTATTATAATATTTCTAATCTCTATTTATTTCTCTCCTTAAGTTGTTAAGTAATCTACTGCTGGCGCGAGTATCAGTAGTTTTATGGCTGAAAGCCATTATCAATTCAGCCCGAAGGCAACGCCTCGGGTTTGAATAGCTCATCAAGCGTCCTGAAAGGACAAATTAATCTGTCCATACATAGTTTTCATTGTAATTAATACCATACTCCTTCAAAAATAGTAAATATTCTTCTTTAAATGTTATTTTCTTATGGTGTTGTTCCTGATTTTCAATATAGCGCTTTGTTTTGGCGTGCAGGGATGGACTTACAGAAAAACCTCCATAACCTGCTTGCCAAGCAAAATTCGTATAATACTGATTTTTTGTTTTAATCCATCGGCTGCTGTGGCGTTTTATTTCTTCAATTAGTTTAGCCAATGCAATGTTCTTCGACATTACACATAATATATGGACATGATTTTCGGTGCCGTTTATCAGAATTGGCATTGAATCATTATCTTTTATTATGCTGCCCATATAGGCGTAAAGATGTTCTTTTTCCTGATTGCGAATAGTACATGAATTGTTTTTGATGTGGAAAATAATGTGTACAAACAATTGAGATAATGATTGTGCCATGTTATTTTAGTTTTAACCTGCCCTTTCAGGGCGAGGTGGTTTTATTGTAATATACCCCCAACGAGTTGCGTTAGGCTAAATTCAGAAGTCCTTTCAGGACGTTTTCTTCAAATATTAGTACGTTAGCTCTCTATAAGGGTGCATACTTTTTATATTTCTTCGTTTATACTTTATCCAATGTTTCCGAAAAGCCTTTATCTATAGTTTTATGGCTGAAAGCCATTATTAATTCAGCCCGATGACAACGCCTCGGGTGTTCATATTCCAATTCCTACAGCGTCCTGATAAAGGACAATTAATCTTTTCATAGTTTTAACCTGCCCTTTCAGGGCGAGATGGTTTTACAGTAATATACCCCCCCAACGCGTTGCGTTGGGCTAAATTTAGAGGTCCTTTCAGGACGTTTTCTTC
>DEZB01000001.1:0-149549 GCA_002364735.1 Bacteroidales bacterium UBA3143 | reverse complement strand
TATTTCTTCGTTTATACTCTATTCAATGTTTTCGAAAAGCTTTTATCTATAGTTTTATGGCTGAAAGCCATTATTAATTCAGCCCGATGGCAACGCCTCGGGTGTTCATATTCCAATTCCTACAGCGTCCTGAAAGGACAATTAATCTTTTCATAGTTTTAACCTGCCCTTTCAGGGCGAGGTGGTTTTACCGTAATATACCCCCCAACGCGTTGTGTTGGGCTAAATTTAGAAGTCCTTTCAGGACGTTGTGCTATTATCATTTCGTGTTACAAACGCTAAACCATTAACCCAATCGTTTCAAACGAGGATGTCTTTGCTCGCGTGCTTTTGCAAAGCGTGTGTCGCGTAACGAAATTGTTCATCTTCACATTCTTACTCTTCTACTAAGCAACACACCGATTGCAAATTTTCGATTGTGTCACCAGTTTGAAAACCGTTACGATCGATTTACTTTATTAACTCCAAATATACAAACTTTTCACCGTTCACTTAGCAAATCCTCATGGAATGTTATAGGAGCTAAATAGAATATAGAATACGCACTACACCTAATTTTCACACCCTACCACTCCTACCATCTCCCAATAAAAATCCATTTAAGCTTTCTTCCACCTACAAACACTTGAAAAAATATAAATCACACTTTCTTGTCGCTACAATGACTCAATCAGAATTTATTTCTACTTTCTTCAATCTAATTTTATCCAAACCAGAAAGATTTAAGCTCAATTTACTTTAAGAAAGTGCAATCTGAAGCCATTTCCTACTTTCTGCTTGCTAAGAAACCACAAACCAACATGATTTGCACTTTCTGTCGAACAAGAAGACTCGTTTTAAAAAAAATATAGCTTACTTCAAGTTAAGAAACCACATTTCAGACCAATTTTCTACTTTTGTAAAAGTTATTTAGCATAAAACAAGTTGATTTGGATCAAATGGAGAGAAAGTACCCATTTTTCAACTTGGTTTGAATAAAATAAAGAGTAAGAAACCGATATTCGCTACGAATTTTCACTTTATTCAATTGAATAAAGTGTTTTCAAAGGAAAATGCACTTTTGTAAATGTAATTGACCTTAAAACAAAATGGTTTGCACTTACTAAGAAGTAAAAAACCACAATGCGGGTGCAGTTTCCACTTTTGTTTAAACAAATAAGTGGAATCAGATCCTTTTGGTAAAAATAGAGTTGAAGAAACCGATATTTGAGTTGATTTCTACTTTCTATAGATGAAGAAACCATTTTTCATTATCGATTTGCACTTTATTAATTTGTTTTTTCCTAAAACTCATCAGTTCATGCATTATTAGAATTTAATTTACTCAATGGTATGACAAAGTGTTAAAGCACATCACTACTGAAATCAAAAATACGAAACGGTTTAAATACTGAGTCGACTCTGAAAACCCTTCATTGTGAGATTGACTTTTCAAAGTGGACTAAACACTCGCTTCGTGATTTTCTTTTATAAATACATAAGCAGCATAACTCGTTTGATCATTCACTGGTGTAAGCGCAAAGTACCCACTCTTGATTTTTCCATTCTCTATGATAGTTGGATAGACTGATTGCATTTTCTGCTCATAGCTTTTTGCTTCACCTTCATGTTTGAAAAAATTAATAGCATACCTTCCCGAAGAATTGACGTGTACAAATCGTTCATAGAATCGATGGGCAACAATTCCCATATTCATTCGCAAGTTTATTTCAATGCAAGGTTGTAGTTGATAAGTAGCTGCTGTAGTTTGACACACCATCATATCTACACCCAAATAGCCACGATAGTGAGGAAAATATGCACTGAGTTTTGCATTTAATGTTGACTTCAACTCGTTAAAAAAATCAATTCTTATAAAGGTCGACAATTTCTTTTCAATTGCAGCATCAGATAAGAGTATATTACCCGTATAAGCACCTGATGGAGCAGATTGAAACAAAGAGAAGCCAATAAATTGAATGCCTGAATCTGTCATCTCAAACTCCATGGCAAAATCTTGCGCTTTGCGTAAAACAGGCTCAACTACTATTCCACCTTGCTTGTCGATAACTCGCTTGCACCAATCTATTTGCTTATCAGTTATTTCATCTTTAATCCAAATTATTCCCTTTCCACTTCCAGAATAAGGCATTTTGAGTACTTGGTCTTGCTTGGAAGCATAAACATAAGCGAGCAGGTCATCGATATGTGAGTGAAAGTATGATTCGCCACAAAAAGAGAAATTGCTTTCTTTAAGCTCCGTCAACAATCTCACGGCATTCTGTCGACTTGAGTAAGCACGAATGAGGTCTAAATCTGATAGAAGAGGCAACTGATGCTCGCTCACACCCGATTCAAAGAGTTGTCTACGAATAGCAGGATTCCAACCCCAAGGCTTTACCTCCAACTCAGAAAAACTCTTTAATTGTGAAAAAGAGACAAGCTGATTATTAATGGGCAACTTTCTTTTCAGAGCTTCTAAAAAGGTGCTATTCGGTTCACCCTCAGCAATTATCAATGCCTCATCAGGGGCATACCAAACGGGCAGCATTGCTAAATCACTCCTCAACTTTCGAGCCGAAGCGGGAGATGTGAAATTTGACTTGAAATTGGCAAGCGCCAAATCATGATCGGGATTAAATAGATACATAGCGATTGTAAAAGTACGAAAAAACCTTCAAAAGCAATTATGTCGTTTATAAGGTTAACCGCCTTAGTTAAGACAAAATACTGAAATTATCATTTATATCCATTTGACAGGTAATTCCCAATAATCATTGGAATATCTTTTTCTAAACATTTCTCCCTCGGTGAAAATGTTTAAAACTGATGAAATTTGCATTCACCGCGGTGAAAATGTTTGAAAACACATTTTTATGGTATTATTGTCCCAAATTTCCTCTTTTATGCTTTAAAAATTCAATTTCCCTTGAAAATAATCCATTTTCAACAGTGGATTCTTCAACTTCAGACTACTTTTTCTTTGAAATCACAGTTTTCTCCTTAATTTTTGCGTTAAAAAGCTTCATTTATGTGTTTCAAAACAATTTCACTGTGGTAAATTGGATTTTCATTAGATGAAAGTCTAATTTACCGCGGTGGATTTAATTTCTGCCTCTTTTTTGACAGATTCACTGTTGAATTGTAAATAATCATGGGTTATTTCTTAGAAATTGACAGGTCGTAAAAAAAACCTTCAAATGCAAACATGCACGATGAAGGTTTATTGTATATTGTATATTGATATAACTAATTACTCGTATTCCTTTGCTTCTATTTCTCCGCTAAGCAACATTGCAGCATTTTCTGCCAAAGCACGCATTTCATCTTCACCTGGATAAATATATACAGGGGCAATTTTATGAACACGTTCTATAATCATGTTGGTAAACCATTTGCTGTTAGCCATTCCGCCAGTTATCAAAATTGCATCGACATCACCATTCACAACTGTTGAAAAAGCGCCAATCTCTTTGGCCGTTTGATAAGCCATAGCCTCCATCACTTCAAGGCTTTTCTGATCTCCACTCATGGCAGCCTTCTCCACTTCATAAGCATCATTCAAACCAGTATAAGCATACAAACCGCCTTTACCAGTAACCATCGACTTCATTTCATCGTAAGTGTATTCTCCACTAAAGGCCATTTGCAAAAGTGAACCAGTTGGCAATGTTCCTGAGCGTTCAGGTGAAATGGGACCATCTCCATCTAATGCTTGGTTGACATCTATAACACGACCTTTAGAATGAACCCCAACAGAAATACCTCCCCCCAAATGTGCTACAATCAGGTTCAAATCCTCATACTTTTTATTAATTGATTTAGCATGAGCTCGCCCTGTTGCCCTTTGATTGAGGGCATGAAAAATAGAAACCCTTTTGAAAAGAGGATGACCAGAGAAACGAGCAATTGGCTCTAATTCGTCTACAACTACAGGATCGGCGATATAAGCTTGTGCCGAGGGCAAATGTTTAGCTATATCATCAGCAATTAAAGCACCTAAATTACTTGCATGTTCATTCTGTCTGCTTTTCAATAGATCTTTTTTCATTGCCTCATTCACACGATATACACCAGCTGGTATTGGTTTAACCAACCCGCCACGACCCATTACAATCTTTATCAAGTCCAAACGAATTTCCGCATTCTTCAACTCTTTATAGATAATATCTTTACGATATTCGTATTGGTCGGTTATTTTTTTGAATTTACTAAGCTCTTCAACTGAATGGCGAATTGTTTTCAAGAAAATAACATTCCCATTCATATAAACGGCAATTTTTGTAGATGTGGATCCAGGGTTTATAACCAGTACACGTGCACTCTTTTCCATAATAGTCTGTTGTTAAATTATTGAGTTAGTCCATTGCAGCAGCTAACGCAATAGAAAGCATTTTGTTCTCTTCAGAATCGGATCGAGATGTTAAAACAATGGGAACTGTAGCTCCCATTATTACAGCTGCTACTTTTGCTCCGCCAAGGAAGCTCAATGCTTTGTAAAACATATTACCCGCTTCAATATCGGGAGCTAAAATTACATCGCAATCGCCTGCCACTTCGCTCACAATTCCTTTGTGATGGGCTGCCTCTTTATTTATAGCATTATCGATAGCCAATGGACCATCTACAATGCAACCAGTTATTTGTTTGCGGTCACTCATGGTTTTCATCATGGCGGCATGAACGGTGGCTTCCATTTTTGGATTTACTGTTTCCACAGCGGCAACAACTGCCACTTTAGGATTTTCAATTCCTATTTTATGACATGCCTCTACAGCATTGTTCAGAATGTGCACTTTGGTATCGAAATCGGGGGCTATGTTCATTGCCACATCCGTAACACACAGCAATTTATGATAGTAAGGAGACTCAAAGAATGCTACATGACTCAGCACTTCGCTTTTACGCAACCCGTTCTCTTTGTCCAACACCGCTTTTAACAACGCACCAGTACTCACAAAACCTTTCATTAGGATATCGGCTTCGCAATTTTTCACCATTGAAACGGCTAATTGAGCTGAAATAGCCGCCCCTTTGTCATTATGGATAATTTGAATATCGCTCAAATTAAAATCGATTGATTGGGCTATTCTTTCAATTTCGACTTTGTCGCCAATTAAAATAGGAATAACAATTCCCTCTTTCATACCCGCCTTCAGCGATTTCAAAACGGCGGCATCTTCTGCAGCTGCTACTGCTACTTTTTGTGTTGGTTTGTTCTGGGCTCTTTCTATAAGTTCGTACAATTTGTGGATCATAAAAAGTGGTGTTTAAAGTAAGATAGGTGCAAGATAATACAAAAAATAACAGGATATAGGTATAGAAAATGATTTTTGAATAAAAATCTTCTTTCGATTATGTTTTAATTATCGATATCCTAAATACGACCTTAAATCAAACAATTGCTGAAATATACTCCTCTAATGATTCATCGAACACTAATTTGAGCACCAATACCGAATTGCAATACGCTTTAACTGGTAAATTAATCAAACGGAGATAGGATTGCTGTTCGTTGTGATCTTGCGGAGCGAATTCTACTTCGAAATCAACCTTACTACCGTCATTTAGTAAAACTGCATCAAGGGGAGCTATCGTAAATGGTTTTAGCTTAACCACGTTTCCTTGAGGCACTTTATATAAATGGACGTACAAAACATTTTTGTTTTTTGTAAGCATCACATTCTTATTCGTAGTCAAATGAGAAACAAACTCAACGTCCTCAAATGACTCTTTAACCGAATGATACCACTGCCCTATACCTCTTAAAATTGATGCGGATTTTTCTGGAATTACACCCAAACTATCGGGTCCAACGTTCAATAAATAGTTGGCATCTCGAGCCAAATACCTATCAATACTACTAATAAGATGTTGTTGGGTATAATAGTCTTCATTGGTTCGATATCCCCAGCTCTCAATTCCTACCGATTGGCAAGCTTCTACTGGTTGACTATCAGAACTTATATAGTTTTTCTCGTTGAAGTCGCGTTCAGGAGTTCCATAATCTCCCTCATCAAACCCACGGTTGTTAATCACTGCTTTGGGTTGAAGTTTACGAATCATATTGTTTATTGATTTATCCTCGTATTCAGGCACATTCATATCCCACCAAAACCCATGAATCTCTCCATAGTTGGTGCAAAGTTCTTTCACTTGAGCCTTTAAGAACTCCATGTATTTTTGCCAATCTGGAGAATCTTGGCTTTGGACAGGCAACTCGTGGTGACGACCCATATTTGGATAGTTAGGATGATTCCAGTCAGCGATAGAATAATATAAACAGAGCGGCATGTTCCTTTTGTGACAAGCATCGGACAACATCCCAAGTATATCTTTACGATAAGGTGTGTTCATGGTGTTGAATTGTGTTTGTTTTGTGTCCCACAAGCAGAAACCATCATGATGCTTCATCGTCACAGTAATATATTCCATTCCAGCCTCTTCCATCAAGTCAAGCCATCGCTCTGGATCAAAGTTTATAGGATTCCAGCGTTGAGCAAGCTTTACATATTCAGCCCTTGGCACTCTTGCACGCTGTTGGTGTTGTTCGTGCCATCCCAATATGGAGTATAAACCCCAATGGACAAACATACCATAACGCTTTTCGAAAAACCAATCACGACCATCACCAAAACGATGTGATTTCCCTATTAAAGACATTTGCGATGTATTAGCTGAACGACCAATTATTGGGATGGATGAACCCAGTCCAGTTATTAGCGTGCTATATGCCACTGATTGAATAAAATTACGCCTATTCATAACTCATTTATTTTTTGTTTAACATTCCTCCAGCTTCCAAAAGCACCCTCACGCTTTCTTCAGGAATATTCCCATTTCCATCTGGCCCAATGTTTAACAATAGGTTACCACCTTTTGCGTTTATATCTTTCAACTTATCATATATCTCTTGTGGTTGTTTCCAATTGGTATCGGCAATTTTGTAACCCCATGATCCATTTATTGTGTAACACGCCTCCCATTCATAATTGACAGCCTCATCAAGGTGAACCTGCTCAGGCGTTCCAAAATCCTTTGTGAAATTACTCCTTTTCGCCACCCTGTTGTTGATAATTATTTCTGGCTTCAATCCCCTAATGTAGTTATACAAGTCTGTTCCAACTTCATTATTCCACCAATGCACCCAATCGCCATCAAACCATAATATATCGGTATCATAATTATCAATGAGTTCTTTGATCTGATTCTTCATGTAAGTGATGTATTCTTGTTTGCGTCCTGTCTTCATGCGGATTTCGGCCCACCAGCCCCAACCATCGTTGCCATCTATGTTTCGCTCCTGACTTGGATGATGCCAATCTATGATGCTATAGTAAGTGCCAAACCTAATGCCATGTTTCTTGCAGCTTGCGCTTAGCTCTGCTAAAATATCACGCTTGAAGGGTGTGCTGGCTACATCGAAATTGGTGTACTTACTGTCCCAAAGACAAAAACCCTCATGATGCTTTGTTGTAATTACCAAATATTTCATCCCAGCCGCCTTAGCGGTTTTAACAATAAACTCAGCATCAAAATCTACAGGATTGAATGTATGCGTAAGCATAGCATACTCCTGTGATGCAATGTCAGCTTTAGATTGAATCCACTCTGAATAACCATCAATTGAATCGCCTTTCCAAACACCTCCCAATTGAGAGTAAAGTCCAAAATGAATAAACATTCCATAACCAGCATCGGTAAACCATTGCATCCTGTTTTCAAAATCGGCTTGAGGTTCGTTAATAAAATTATTTTTCACTTGGGCATTCATAGTTACTGCCGTAATTAATAAACTGAGAACTAAGAACTTTACTTTCGTCATTTTTATTATGTTTTTTATTTGTATCATCTTTTCAAGAAGATATCCATATTAATTAATTCTTGATTTCTATATACCGTAATCTCAAGTTCGTTTTTCCATTTCTCTTTATCAGTCGTGCTAAAAAGGTCTTGAATATTTTTAATTGCACTACCGTTTATACTGCGTATAACGTCTCCTATCTGTAAGCCTGCATTATCAAGCGTGCCTTTTGCTTCAACGCTGATAATAACCACGCCCGTTTCGTCGGGCAATCCATAAGCCGATCTATCACCCAAACCCTTAATTCCACGAACCTTCCCATTGAGCCATTCAAATTCTTTATCTGCATCAAAAGAATCATTCATCATCAATATAGGAATTTCAGGCTGTTCGGCCAACTCCTTTAAATGAGTAGAATACACTCCAAATCGATCCATGGGAAAGTTCTCAAATCCTACTTGAAAAGCTTCTTGATTACCCACAACTGTAAAGTTAGCATTTTTAGGATTACTAAAGAGCAACTCGCCCGACTTACTGTTTTTATCTGTCCCAAATGCTTGCACTTCACTTAGCGCTTCTTCAGATTGAAAGAAGTTATAATCGATTTGCTTTCCCCAAGCTTGCAATCGAATTGGTCGATAGGCACTCATCATAATGTTTCGTTGCACTACATCTCCACTGTTTTTGAACCAAACATGTGGATGCAACGAATTGTTGACAAGTATATTGTTCTCAACAGTACGATAAAATCCTTCGCGCAATTTAATACCGCCTGTCAAACAAAGATTGTTGTAGATATGATAGTTTGAACTACCATCATCCAAGTCGATATCCCAACCGTGATCGCATCGGAATCTATTGTTTCTAATAATGGTTGTATAAAGCGCATCTAACAAAATGAGGTTGGGATGTTTGCTTGTCAATGTATCCAATGTCTGATAGTTAGGATGCCAAAACCTATCTCGTCCCCAAGAATTAAAACTTCCATGATCGCTTGTTTCTAAAACGGTATCAAATGCATCATTATATTCAATAATATGACCGCCGAAAGCACCATCGCCCACATTGATAGCAGAACGTGGCACTCTGTAGATTGTATTGTGTCGCACATTAAGTTGAGCAGCCACTTGAATTTGTACCCCTGCAACTTGTTTTTCAACCTCGCCAATATTGTGAATAAGATTGTCCTCAACTGTGCATTGACGGGGATAAAGATTGTTTTTGGGTCCTGGTGTCTGATCTAATTCTTTGTATGGAACATACTGACCATATTCGAAAGAAGGAGAGCGTAAAGATGAAGCTTCTCCGACTAAGCTGACGGCACTTGCTCCTATATGATGAATATGATTACTTTTGATAGAGCAATTAAATGCATAACCACTTATGAAAACAGCATTACCACCCAGGTTGGTAAATTCACAGTTTTCAACAGAACAGTTTTCAGCATTTTCAATAAAGACCGCAGCCCCTCTATGAATTTGCCAATCGCTTCGCATAAGCGGTTCATAATCTGCCATAAAAGTACGATTAGTTTGTGAAAAGAGAATATTCTTTATCGATACATTGCTAATTGGATTTTCAGGCGTGCCTTTCAACGCTATTAATGAAGAGATATTCGCTGTTTCTATTAATACACCGTTTAAATTCTCATTAGGGAATGGATAATAATAAAGCGTTTTCTCCTCTTTATTTAGAAACCATTCACCGGGAGCATCTAATTCTTCAAAAATATTTTCGACATAACGAAACTGTGGATGCATAATCGAAGGGCGATTATTTTGAAATCCTCCTTCGTAAATCAGCTTATCTCCTTCTTTTCCTTCTATCAAATAGTGCATGTCGCCCCATTCTCTTTCGTGCAAAGCATGAATGAAACCACCCGCAGGATTCTTCCACGAACGTATTCTTTCTACTGACAGTGCATCTTCTGATGTCCCATTCATCAAAGCATCGGATACATAATTGGGATATCTGGCAAGTACTCGCTTCTCTCCATTAATAAAGAGTTGATCGAAGTTGGTCTCATTTACTTTTGTCTTTAATATTTTCGTGCCTCTCACGTTCGTCCATTGAGGATGAATTTGTCTACCACCACTTACAACAGGAAATTCATTTTCATAGCCCTCTATTGTAAGGCTCTTATTGACAAACATCTCAGCGTTGATTTTCAATGGTGAACTAAGATAGTATCGGCCTTTTCTTATTAGAATTTGAATGTCATTGTCAGTCGAGCTTTTAGCAAGGGAAAGGGCTTTTTCGATGCTCTGTAGTGGTTTATCTACCGTTCCGATGTTATTATCATCACCAGTGGATGACACAATTATAGTTGTTTGAGCGTTAACCCCTAATAAAGAGAAAGAACACGCCAATATTATTGCAAAGAGCGCTGAATTAATAGGTTTCATATAACTATGTGTTGTTTGTCAATCATAAAAAATCTTCTGTTTGAAAGAATCAATTTTATAACTTCATTTTATTGGTTTACAAGAAATTTAAATATCCTTACTGCATTTCCACTTGACCTCTTATTTTGTTTATCAGAGATGCGGAGTTTCAGGGTATGATCACCTCTTGTTAGATTATTACCCAACATTATATACCAAGGTAAATGAAGTGAGTTGCTCCATTGAGTATGTAAATCATGAAATTGCTCCTCACCATTATCAATCGAATAAAAGATAGTGCCAGCATCTGGACCTGATATGACAGAAAGACCAATGGCATTGCCTTTGAAATGGAATTTTAATTCACTTCCAGAAGAAGTGCCTTCTAAAATAGGAACATCTACAAATCCTTCCCTTTTCGGCAGTTTATCATCAGCTCTCCAACTTTTTACTGTAGTAAACCCTTTTACAATTGTAGCACTATCTATAGCTACATAGATACCATTTTCGTAATTTGAATCTAAAAGTGGTGCAGGAAGTTTTTCGGTTTTAAGTTGATCAATACTTTTGTATCTAAACTGTTGCCTCAAGAGTGTTTTAATTGAACTAAAATAGATCTCTTGCCCAATAGTTGCAGGATGTACATCTTTAAAATCATACTCCCAAGTGAATTCGTTATTATTAATGCGATCAGCTACCTCCTTTGCTAAATTGATAAAAGGCACATTGTAATGCTTGGAAATTTCATCATGCACACTTATTTCTTTTGGTATTAATCCCTTTGAATAATCAGCAATTTTATCTTCATCAACAAAGGCCATTGTAATTACATTCATAGAGGGATTGAACTTTAAGGCTTGTCTAATGATTCCTTCGAAAGCGGTGCGTTGCTGATTTTCAGGCGTTCCATTTGTTTTATCATTTACAGCTGACTCCAAAAATAAGAGATCTATATCTCCAATAGCAAACAAATCATCATTCATTCTGAAGCTATGAGGAACACTACCTAAAGAGGGAATCCCAGCATTGATAAAATTAAACTTGACGTTAGGAAACATCTCTTGAAAATACTGCATTACCTTGTTTCTCCACCCATTCATATAGGTAATTGACCCTCCATAAAAAGCGATGTTCACCTCATCTTCGTTTTGTAACTTATACAAAACATTGTCAAGATTACCATAATTGGAAATATAGTTGCTACTCTTGACTCTGTTTTCTACTGGAACTGCATACGAATAGATTTGGTCAGCTAAACGCTCAGGATGCTCTATCGGGAAATGATGACCTTCTAACGTTTGCTTGCCTCGAGACATAGGAACTACTGTGGCAGTACCGCCTGATTTGATGTAATTATTTATAAGAGGAACAGTGTTCTTACTAACAGGAACTATCGAATCAGAAAGACTTACAACATGAAGAATGGGAACTTTGAAGCTTGCCAGCCCGTTAAGATTATCTTTTGGCTGGTCTTTATAGTTTAAAGCTTCTTCGTTTGTTAAGCCATAGAGTTGTAAAAGCTCACTCCAATTTTCCTTTGCATCTTTAGCCTTCTTCGGCCAACTATTAAAATCACAAACAGGTGCTTCTGCATAAATATAACTCACTTTATCAGGATTCCTTTTTGCCCAATTATAAATATATAAACCTCCACGACTAACACCCTCTAAGACAACATGCGTTGAAAATCCCTTGTTCGAAGTGAGGTAGTCATAAAAGTCATCCCAAATCATCATGGCTTGAGGAGCTCCATATAAGCCATTGGTGTTTATATATGCTATGTGAAATCCTTTATTTAAAAGAATTTCATCCATTTCTATGTGCCATTCAGGAAAATGAGCACGCCATATCCAAGGTTTGCCTGCTATACTCTTTTTAGGAGCTATATAATATGCGGGAATACCATTCAATTTGAATTCATTTTTAGTAAAACCCTTCCACTCTACAAGATTTTCATTTGTAATATCCTGCGCAATTAAAGCAGGAAAGCAAAAGCACAATAAAATGAAGCTGCATTTCAATTTATTCATCTTATCATCAATTTTTCATTCATCATGTTTTCTTAATTCTCAAATGTCATCGCTATCTTTTCTCCTTTTGTTAGGGATAGTTCCACAAACCCATTCACTATTTCAATAGCTTTCCCCTTTATCTTAATTGAAATCACATACTCTGGCACTTTCAACTTAAATACATTATCTACTGATGCAAGTAGTTCTGCATTTTGCAACTGATTATTTTCCCAACTTGCACTTACTTTAGCTCCACCTCTTACACGCAAACCATTGAAGCTACCCTTAGCCCATTCACTGGGAATAGCAGGAAGCAATTCGATAAAACCATCATGACTTTGAATCAACATTTCGGCAATACCAGCAGTGCCACCAAAATTACCATCTATTTGAAAAGGGGGATGAGCACAAAACAAATTTGGATAAGTTCCACTGCCTGTACCATCCATTTTCACATTGTCTCCAACTGCAGGTTCTAACAAGCTTTTCAATAGTTTGTATGCTCTATTTCCATCATGCAGTCGTGCCCAAAAGTTTACTTTCCATGCTCGTGACCAACCTGTTCCGCCATCTCCTCTTCTTTCAAGTGTTTGTCGGGCTGCTTCAGCTAATTCAGGAGTTCGATAGGGCGAGATCTGGTTGGACGGATAAAGTCCATAGAGATGCGAAACATGGCGATGATGAATATCTGTCTCTTCATAATCTTCAAGCCACTCTTGTAAATAACCATTCGGACTAATTTGCATGGGTGGGAGTTTAAGCAGGGTCTTAGCTATGTTTTTTGTGGTTTCATCATCGATGTTCAATATTTTAGCAGCATCCAATGTGTTTGTAAACAACTCTTTGATGATTTGCACATCCATCGTTGGTCCCATACACACATACACTGCCTCTCTGCTTCCAGGGAGATAGAAACCATTTTCGGGAGATGATGATGGAGCAGTAACCAGCCATCCGTGCTTTGGTTCAGCAATCATATTGGTTAAGAAAAACTTAGCTGCACTTGCCAGTGTAGGATATATGGATTGGAGATACGCTTCATCTTGTGTAAAGGCATAATGTTCCCAAAGGTGTTCGCAAAGCCATGCACCTCCTGTATTGGTTGCGCCCCATGAAGAGTGCTCTGCAGGAGCAGTGAAAAGCCAAGGATTAGTAATAACGTGAGCGACCCAACCATCAGCATCATAGAATGTTTGTGCGGTTGCAGTTCCTGAAGGCACCAACGATTGAGTAAAATCAATTAAAGGTTTGTGCAATTCAGAAAGATTGCAAACTTCTGTTGCCCAATAATTCATCTGTACATTGATGTTGAGATGATAATCACCATTCCATGGTGTTTGAACAGTATTTGCCCACAGACCTTGCAAATTGAGAGGCATAGCATTTTCGTTAGTACCGCTAATCATCAGGTATCTACCAAATTGAAAATAAAGTGCAGCAAACGATGGGTCGCCAGTCGATTGAAACTGTGTTAATCGTTCATTCGTTGTAAGACCATTGTTTTGTTTGCCCAAATTTAGTTCAACCCGATGAAATTTTTCTTGATAAGCAGCTATATGATCTTTCTTTAATGTATCATACTCTTTGCCGACTGCATTTGTCATAAGCTTCTCTACAGCATTAATGCAGTCTTTGTTGAGCATGTTAGTTGATGTAGATACCATAATTAAAGCCTCATCTGCATCTGAAATAGAAAGCGAATTATCTTTTGATGATAGAGCCCCACCTTTGTTAATCAATTGAACTTTGGTTAAATAGCTAACACCTTTATCTGTATTGTGTCCATCATTCAATTGCCCTTTCATATACAAAGCATTGTCGCTCACATATACTCCCGCTCTCTCGGATCGAGAAAGAGCTACATCAAACGTAATGGAACTTTTTTTATCCGCAGTAAGGCGAATAATCATCACATCATCTACATGCGACACAAAATACTCGCGTGCATATTTGACTCCTCCTTTTCTGAATGAAGTAGAAGCAACAGCATCATTTAAATGAAGCAAACGAGCATAATCATCATCCTTGTCTTCTGCTGGATATGAATAATTTATATTCAAATCACCCAGCATTTGGAAGCAACCATAAGGAGCATCTTTTCCTTGTCCAAAAGCAGAACCTTGCCCGTTACATCTGAAATGGGCATACATCAACTTTTGAGCTTCAAGGTTCTCACCATCAAGTAATAGTTGACGAATTTTCGGAAGATAATTGATTGCTTCAGGATTCAATGCCTCAGCGTCTACACTTCCAGACCACATAGTGATGTCATTAAGCACTATCTTCTCAGAATTTACTCCACCGTCAGGCATCATGCCTATTCTCCCATTGCCAAGAGGCAGAGTTGCTTCCCATATTTGGGCAGGAGAATCATATATAAGTGTGAATTCTTGTTTGTCCACTTTGGCAGAAGTGCAGCTGAAGAATGAGAGACCTATTAATATTGAACTAACAAAAATATTCCGCATATTTATAATGATATAATAGAATGAATTTTAATAAACCTCCACATTCGAAATTACTGGACAAGCCTTTGAGTCAGTTATGTTAATCCTTATTCGTTGAGTTGTAACAGGATCTATTTTCAGGATTCTTTTGTAACCCATCGTTGTAGCATTAGACACTTGTTGCCACTCGTTATTTTTCATAACTTCAACATTGAAACCTTTAACACGTTGACCCAGTTTGATATATTCCTGCAATAGGATGTAAGAGACTTCCTCTGGTTGAGCAAATGCTATTTCAAAACTGCCAGTTTTCACATCATCATCGGTAGTCCAATAAGTGTCCATATTATTATCAAGCATGTTAGCAGGGCCATATTGCTTCGATTTACCACGGTAGCTATCAGCAGTAGCTTTTGCTTTGTCTGCAATATTATTACTAAATCGTTCATCCAATAAAGCCCTGAAACCTTTCAAAGATTCTACATCATTTTCGTGAACCAGCCCTCTCCTATCGGGAGGAATATTTAGCAACAACACGGAGCCTCTACCAACTGATGTTAGGTAAATGTCAAAAAGCTGCTCAGGCGTTTTCACTTTTGAATCTTCATGGGCATGATAAAACCATCCCGGTCTGATGGATACATCTACTTCACCAGGAATCCAATCGGTGCCATCCTCTGAACCTGCGTTCAACAAGTCATTTATATCAGCTTTACCAGCATATAATGTATCAGGAGTCATTGTGTTCCAATTAGTTTCACCAACATAGCCTCTTTCGTTTCCAACCCAACGAATGTCAGGACCTGCATCACTAAAAAATAAAATATGTGGTTGAAGTTCACGAGCAAGCTTGATTGTATTAGGCCAATCGTAATAAGTTTTATTATCGATCTTTCGTGTTTCTTTGGCTCCGCCATAATATCCATCTCCCCCATTTGCACCGTCAAACCACATTTCAAAAACAGGTCCATAGTTTGTCAAAAGTTCTTTTAGTTGATTACGGAAATAGGTAATATATTCGGGCTGTCCGTACTCTTTAAAATTTCTATCCCAAGGGGAAAGATAAACGCCAAACTTCAGTCCAAACTTCTTGCAAGCATCACTCACCTCTTTCACAACATCTCCTTTACCATCCTTATAAGGGCTATTCTTTACCGAGTGTTCAGTATATTCCGATGGCCAAAGACAAAAACCATCGTGATGCTTTGTCGTTAAAATAACGCCCTTAAATCCTGCATCGTTTATTGTTGAAACCCATTGTTCAACATCCATATCGGTAGGATTAAAAATCTCAGGACTCTCGTCACCATAACCCCACTCTTTACCCGTAAAGGTGTTGGTCGTGAAATGAATAAATGCGTTCATCTCCATTTCGTGCCAAGCCATTTGATCTTCTGTAGGAACGGGATAGATTGGTTCTGGAGGAGAAACTTCGTTAGTAGATGTGCATGCACTGTTTAATAATATAAAACAGCATGTAATAGTAAAAGCTTTTATAATTGAAATGCTTTTTGTTTTAAGTGAAGTACTCATAGTATTGAATTTATATATTTGAAAATATTCCTACTTAGTAAATCATGAGATAAAATCTTTCAAAGCTATCGCTTCAAGATAATTTCATTCTCTACTTCAAATTTATCATTTAGTCTTATATCATCTGAAGAAGCACCAATCATAACCGAAAATGAACCAGGTTCTACTACTCTTTGCATTTCCATATTAAATAAGGAGAGCTCTTCCTCACTTAAATTGAATGTCATAGTTTTTTTTTCTCCTGCTTTAAGATGAACTCTCTGAAAGTCCTTGAGTTGTTTGCCTGGCGTTACTACAGAACTTAGAAAATCACGAATGTAAAGCTGGGGCACCTCATCTCCATTGAACTTCCCTTTATTAGTTAAGTCAAAGTTAATCTTAATATTTATAGAACCATTATCTTCAGTGGATTCTATACTCAGATTGCTATATTCGAATTCGGAGTAACTCAAGCCATAACCAAAGCTAAATAGGGGCTTAGCGTCTCCATCAACATAACCGCGTCTTTCAGGAATAAGATTGTTATAGTAAACAGGAAGTTGGCCAACAGATTTAGGAACAGAAATTGGCAATCTTCCAGCAGGATTATAATCGCCAAATAGAATATCGCTTATAGCATTGCCTCCCTGCTGACCAGGATACCAAGCTGTCAATAATGCTGAAACTTTTTCTTCATAGCCTGCTAAATTTAAAGGTCTACCCTCGATAAGGACAACAATTACAGGAGTGCCTGTCTGTATTACCTTATCCAATAACTCAATTTGCTTACCCATTATCATCAATGAGGAGCGATCAAAACCTTCACCACTTTCCATGTCACTAAGTTTTGACTCAGTTTCTTTAGTCTGTATCAAAGCTGCTCCAGTATCTTGGTATTCAGTTTTAAAATCACGCGCACTTGAACCACCAAGCACAACTATAGCTACATCCGCATTTTTTGCCGCTTCCACCGCTTGTGGAATATTTGTTTGAGTTGTATCTCGAATGTCACATCCCTTTATATAAGTAACTTGTGTGTTTTTCTCAACATGCTTTTTTATTCCTTCAAGCACAGTTACAACATTTTCCACTTCTTGTGGTGCAGTGTAATCTCCTAATTGATTGTACATATTATCAGCATTAGGACCTATCACCGCAACGTTTTTTAAATTCTTTTTTAAGGGAAGTGTATTTTCATTATTTTTTAAAAGAACAATTGACTGGCGTGCCACCTCTCTTGCAAGCGTCACATGGTTTTCATTTCTAACAATGGAAGCCGCTTTTTTAGGGTCTACATAAGGGTCTTCAAAAAGACCCATATCAAATTTTATCTTTAGCACCCTTATAACAGCTGAATCTATAACTGCAATATCTAACAGTCCTTTTTGGACAGCAGAATATAAAGACTTATAGCTTCTTCCTCCAAGATCAACATCTACTCCTGCTTTAAGTGATAGCTTAGAGGCTTGCTCTAAAGATTCTGCAACTTTGTGGCTATTGACCAAGCCATCTACTGATCCAAGATCAGAAACATAGAAACCATTAAAGCCCCACTTATCTCTAACAACATTAGTAAGCAGTTTGCCGTTTGATGTGCAAGGAATACCATCCAATGAATTATAAGCAGTCATAATAGACAAAGCACCCGCATCAACAGCTGATTTAAATGGAAGCATGAAATTTTGAAAAAGATCGCGATCACCAATATTTGAGATAGCACCATTGTGACCACCTTCTGGAACGCCATAAGCAACAAAATGCTTGAGCGTTGATACAACATTTACACCACTTCCAATATCATCACCTTGAAATCCTTTTACCATAGCAACCCCCATTTTAGCGGATAAAAAAGGATCTTCTCCATAAGTTTCTTCCACGCGAGACCAACGAGGTTCTCTTGCTAAATCTAAAACAGGCCCATAACCTATATGTCCGCCTTGTAGCCTCGTCTCCAAAGCTATTGCTGTAGCCATCTCTTGTATCAATGATGGATTCCAAGTACTGCTTTGACCAATAGAAGTAGGGAAAACAGTAGTGCCAATAGCCATGTGACCATGAGGACATTCCTCTGCAAATAAGATTGGAATACCCAATCGTGTGTTTTCAACCGCATATTTTTGCATCTCATTAGTTGCTTTCGCTGCCAGTTGAGGGTTTAAGCCCGTTTTCAAAGTTTTCTGTGTCCATGGATCAGCCCTCAGCGTACCCCAAAACATGCCGACATGCTGTTCATCGATATTTTTCTTAAACTTCTCGCTATAAGAAACACTATTGTTATCTTTAGAATACATTTCCCATCCACGTAAACATAGCAACTGCCCTATCTTTTCTTCAAGGGTCATTCTTTCCAATAGATCACTCACCCTATCTGTTACATTTTTAGATGGATTCTTGTAAAGAACAGGTGTTATTTGTTTTGCATCTTTATCTTGAGCTGTTGCTATTTGAGTTGATAACATCAAAACTATTAATAATATAGATTTCAATTTTCTCATTTTGATTTAGTATATTTTTTCCGTTTGTTTTTAAAATAAAACAATTAAGTTTTGTGGATTCGGTAATTAACACCCTCTACTTCAAGGTCATATTTATTCTAACTGCCTTCTCAAACTCCTGAATGATTGATTCATCCAACTGTGCTTTTTGTTTCCATGCTTTGTCACCATAAACACCAACTTTTTCAGTGTCAAACATGTTGAAGTTTATTTGCTCAGCAATATCTGGGTTTACTTCAAAAGATTTTTCATTCATATCTAACACTCCCGGGTTATCAATGATACTGTGAAGGTCATGACCTATCTCCTGTTTCCAACTCTCGAAGTCCAAGCCAACAAAATCAAATTCTTTACCATTTTTATACCAATAACAATTGTGATCCATATCAACTTTAATCTTCTTCCAAGGACCTGCCAACAGCACTCCTTCATCTCCAATAACAATGTTGTTTTTGAAAGTAAACGAAAGGTGATCTTCCACTCGTGTAGCCTGCACCTGATACATATCAGCAAAAGCAAATATATTATTACTAATGATGTTCTCACGTCCATAGTGTTGATGAAATCCTCCAGTTTTGGTATTATAAACAAGATTATTCTCTATTTTAATGTACGATGACCCTTCATCTGTGTATAACCCCCATCCACCATAAGAGTGTGCATGAATATCGTGAACAACATTGTGACTAACTTCAGTACCCTCAGATATACCAAGCGTGTAAACTGCAGCCATATCGCTAAGCAAAGCCCATCCTATGTGATGAATGTGATTGTGTGTTATTTTATTATTCTTTGCAGGACTGTCAGTATATCCCCAAACCCATCCAACTGAAACACCTGTATATCGGAAATCGGCTATATCATTGTGTGTTATTGTATTGTCTCCACTTTGTCCAATCCATACACCAACAGCACTTGGGAAATTATAACCTCCTGAATGAAGAATGCTATTGTGGATGGTAATATTACCTGTAACATCAATTGGTTTTTCGGGAATTGTTGTGTCTCCAATTCGTATACCTCCTCCACCTAAATCGTAGAAATGACATTTTTCGATGTTGCAATTTTCAACACCTGTTCTAAACCAAATACCATGCTGACCAGTATGTGCAAATTCACAATTTAGAAATTCTATATTTTCTGCATAATCCAGCATAATGGCGGCATCAACAGTAGCAGCAGCTTGACTTGGCTCAAAACCCGTAGCAGGCAGCGTGTAGTTGGTATATCTAAAGGCAATATTTTCGAAACGAATGTTGTTTACTTTTTGATTGGGTTGACCCTGGAATATTAACCACTTATCTGTAATGGGGACAATTACCTCTCCAACTTCTTCTTGTAAGATATATTCTATTGTATCTCTCGAACCATACCACTCATTAGGTGCATCAAGGGCATTTCTGAAGTTTTCAAGGAAGAAACGGGTGTTTTTCCCCATTGCATTCCAAGGTTTCATGCCTTCACCTTGGGTTATAAAACTGTTCTTCTGTTCACCTAATTCCGATAAGTATCTAATTGTATTATCCCATTTAAAAAAAGCATGAAAGCGTATTTTGCTTAATTCTTCATGAGACAAACCTTGCAACTCAGCAGCAGCCTCATCCGTAAATATAAGATTTTGCTTCGCCTTTTCGGGCGAACGACCTTCACCTTGCACCAAAACCTCTTCTGTTATTTCTTCAAATCGATAGAAATCACTATTTGGTGTGCGCGCTCTAACAGCTCTTTTTCTCATTGACATATATATCAAACAACTTGTCACTATCAGCATAACCCACCTTGATGAGTTCTCCTATTTCACCTTCTACCTTAAACTTTTGAGCACCGCTAACGATGGGTTTTTCTCCTTTTGCTGCTTGCCAAACTACAGTCGCAGCTTCATTGACTCTATCTTTGTCAGAAAACACAAGTGGCTCTACAATATTGTATATTCCTTCGTGAAGCACCACGTTTATAGTGCCTTTCTTCATTGCTTGAGCTCTCTTCCTAACTTCTGACTGAGCTCTCGTTAATGTTTTAAAAGGATTGTTTGAAGAACCTGAAGCACCATCATCTCCGTTTGGAGAGACATGAATTGCATCATCTAAATTGCAAGACTGCAAAAAGACAATCAATAAAAGAATAACGCTGCCCGTAGATTTTAAATAGTGTTTCTTCATTGTTGGGTGTTGTTTTAGATAAAACTTCGAGATGCTGTAGTGTATCGATCTTCAAAAGTAATAAATCAATTTAAACAAACGGGAAGGCAACAATGTGTTTTTAAACATCAAAACGCATTAAAATAAGACCCTTGTTCTGATGTCAATGGAATATCCGTAAATATCTTTGACACTTTTATGATGAAATGACAACATTTTTTACAACGCTTTGCTTAATTATATATGTAGAATCTTTGTGGAATTAAGGTTTTGGTTTTTAAGTGAAACGAAGAAATGCCAACGAGAATCGTATTAAAGAAGTGAAGAACATGCGCTACTGCGATGGATTATTAAATTATGTCTTTTGGAGACAACTTCATGAGATTAATCTTGAGTAACTTGGATTATGGAATGTTACTTTTTCAGAAAGGCCATAAAATCACTTTGTAAAGCTTCTCCAAAATGACATCTTTTACTTAGAAGTTATAGTATATATAACGTTCGTTGTATAAACAACTGGTTCTCCATCACCAAAATACTTATTTCTATATGCACCCTCACCTTCACCACTGTATGTAATGTTGAAAGTGTTGTTCAAACTTGCAACATCACTCTCAATGATGTTGTCACCTTCAAACCTAAGAGTAACAGCATTTGGTATAGATCCGACCATTCCTTTGGTAGTTCCTCTTTCTGCTTTAATTTTTACACTTGTTCCATCCGCTTTAAGTGCAACCCCATCTTCATTTAATGGAGAGATGGTAGAAGAGTTTACCTTAACAATAAATGGTGCAAGACTTGAGACGATTAAATGATCTTCTTTAAGTGTCGATACTCCAGTTCCATCATAATCTTCGGCGGTTCTATATTCTAAATCAATATACGAGTCATTTGAGTTGATTGCAATAGACATGAAGTTGTGTAAATGCACTTTAAGAACAGTTGTTGCTATTGTACCCGACTCAGTAGTTGTCTCAGGCATCTCTTGTGCCTGAGACACTGAAACTACTGCAAGTAAAATGCCAGTTAATAAAATTAATTTTTTCATATTGTATTTGTATTTAAATTTTTGATTCATCATTTAAATTTAAAAGCTAATGTTCATTTTAGGATTCGAGTTGTCACCTGTCAGTTATTTAAGACCCAAACTTCTTTACCTCAATTTTCCGCTGCTTAATCTTTAGTTCAATAGCTGAAATATCAGTAGTTTCATTTGCCTTCACCTTCACTGTTAGCGGTTCAAAGTCGGAATAAACATTCTTTGTCAATGAATTGGCATCTACAGAGATTACATACTCACCTACTGGGAGAAACAGAGTGAATTCTCCATTTGCATTTGTTAGTGCTTCAATTTTGTTTCCATTTGTAGCAGTAGCCCAAATTCGCAAACCACCGTATTTTTCAGCAAACACTTCACTTATACGTACATCATAGTTATAATATATTTTCCCTGCCACTTTTCCAGTGCGTTGCAAAGGCACATCCAAAGCTGTGCGCTTACCAGCAATTGTTACTGACGCTGGAATAACGGCATACCAATCTTGCGATGGAACTTTCAGTGAATAGTCGTTATAGGGCATTTTCTTGTATTCAACTACTCCATTTTTATTACTTATAAAGCTTACTCCCCCAATTGACACAATTCGATCTTCTGCGGGTGTGTCTTCAGCATCATAAATGCCGTTTACATTATTGTCATAAAACAGGAATAATTTCATATCACCTTTTTTACCCACAGCAGGTTGTCTTTCCGACGGCAGATTATAGCGAATTCCGGCTTGGACGTTAGTATTAAAAGAGCTGTATTTGCTACTATTGTAGTTATAGGCATAAACATTAACAAAACTCGAAAACTGAGTAGTAATAGCATAATCTACACGACCCGAATAGGTCCAGTTCGAACCAGAATAAGAGTTCTGATTATAATTTATATTTAGATTTGTTTTTAGTCTTTTGCCAAAGAAATCTTTTCTTATTCCACTCGATACATTGAATCGATAACTATCTTGGTCGTCTATCGCATTTCTATATGCTTCATAAATGGTGAAGTCTCCTTTTTGATAGAAGCTATTGAGTGTGAATATGCTATAGTTCCAATTCGCATTTATGCGCAATTGAAATTGCTTACCATCTATAAATGGTATTTGTGTAAATCCATTTTCTGCCGATAGTCCTACAACGTGTTGAGAATTAAGACTTCGCCAATTGATAGTTTCTGTCAATCTATATGAATTCATTTTCGACATTGACTGATTTGCAGTATTACTATAGGCAATTGTTCCCTCATCCGTTTGTTGCTTTGCTGTAATGCTCATACGAGTATTGCGTGATAAAGAGAAATTGGCTCCTGCTTCAAATCGCGAATTACCTCGACCGTATGAATAATACGAATTCTGCTCTTCCATTTGTTTTGGATCATATCTATACAATGAATAGCCTGCCCAAGCACCTACTTTACCCAACTGACGTCCAATGCGTTGATTCAATTGCGCTACTCCTCGTCTTACTCCTGGATAGTATCCTGAACTTAAAAAATTGGTGCTACTAATACTATACTTGCCAAAAATAGCATTCATTTTATAACCAATAGCGACTGATGGTTCAATGGGCGACTCATCTGCTTTTAGTAATCGGGTGATTCCACCACCCAATTCAAAACCAACACGTACATCTTTCATCAAATCAAAATTGTACTCATTCATCGCTATCACACTCTCCGTATTTTCATATGGTGTTTGATCATAAAGCACACTCCCCTCAAATTCTCCTTCTTTGCGGGTTCTGATAATTGTTTTAGCATAAGCTGTATAGCCAGTACCGCTATTAGAGTTGTACTGGTCCCCCAATAGGTTGTAATTTTTATCAGCCAACCCTAATTCAAAATAATTTCCTGTTTTGTCATTACCGAAATAGGTCTTCACTCCTCGTCCATTCACATATTTCTCTAAACTCTCAGAGATATTGCCTAACCTCATGCCTAAATTGTTTTTTCTATAATCTATATATGTGTTAGTAACTTGTGGGCGATTGTTTCCTTGTGTGTAGTAGTATCCGTTTAAATTGAAATCGAGCATTCCGCCCAACACCTCGTATTCTCCTTTTGCATTTAGTTGCAAAGCTTCATTTTGCGAAAACATATTCCGGCCACTAAACTCTATACTGTTGCTACTGTATTGATCAAAGTTATAATTATAGGAGGGGTCTATAAAGGTGCGACTGCCCGATACATTTTGAACTTCAATGCGCACATTGTTTATCAATTCGCCATTTCCATACAGCGCAGCCATATTGACTGTGTAACGCTCCACCCGCAACAACTCTTTTGAAATGATTTTGCTAAATGAGATGATGGTATCTTGAAAAGCATTCAAAAAGATCTGCTTTTTCTCAACTTTTGTGCCTCCCCTTAAGTCGGGGAAAGAGGCTGTGATAGTGATGTTTTCTCTGCTATTGCCTCTGTTGGTCAATTGTGCAGACACTGTGAGCGAATCACCCACATTTTGCATCAGTTGATTGGGTTCGTAAGCCGATAATAATACTTTGCTTATGGATTGAATGGTTAGCTTGGTTGAAAACTGTGCTTTTGTATTTCCATTATCATCTTCTAATGCAAACACCAAATCGCTATCGCCCGAAGGTACACTTCTACTTGGAGCAATACGCACTGGAACAAACCTTTTTGAATTAGGCTCCATCACTATCGCATCAGCACTCTGCCCAATCATTCGAATGCCATCAACTGTCTTCAGAACTATCTTTCCATTGAAGGTTGTCGAGCTATTGTTTTGTAGCTGAATAGTTAGCGGAACTAAATCATCATTTTTAGCCACTATCTTTTTGTCTGTCTCTATTGAAAAGAGAGAAACTCCACTTTCTTGCGCAAAGGTATTTGTGCAAAAAAGCATAAGAGTAAACAGTATAGTCGTGATTGTGTACAAAATAGTGTAGTTGAATTGTTGTGTTTACTGAGGAGAAAGAGTATAAATCAAAGTAGTTTCATATTCTTTTGGATCGTAAGTAAGAAGTTTTTTAGCATTTTCTGCTGTAATGTAATAGTGGACATCCAAATTACGAGTTTTTCCACCTGTTCCTACTCCTTGAAAAAGAGTTGTGGAATTAGTTGATAATGGCTTTATTCCTCTACTTGATCCAAAAGCTGGTGAACCATCAATTTTCATACCCACCACTTTTACTGGAATTGTACTATTGTTAAAGACTTCATTTGTTGTGTGTACATTGACTTTATAGCCTGTATTATAAGTAACAGATATTCCATTATTATACGTTTTGGATATTCCCCCTGTATAATCATCAACCGATGCAAGAGCTAAAGATATTTGCTGGGCATTAATTACAATTTCATTAGCAAGCTCGAGTTTGTTATAATTAATTATCAAGTTGCTTCTTGATTCATATGAATCTGATAAAAACCAACCAAAACCAATAGCAAGTCTAAATGTCAAATCCATTGAGTATCTGCCAGAGGGTACATTTTTTAAATTCTCTCCACCCTCCATCTCAACTTCAAATTCAAAAGTCCAAGTATCACCTCTCGAGTAGTTTGTAAATCCTCCTTTATAACCTCCAATTATGGTTTGAATGCCATTCAATTGAACAGGATTAGCCACAAAGTTAAACTCATTCATGCTGGGAGTACTTCTGCTACCTGAAGTATTCAACAACTTAATTTTTTTATTTGGAATATTTACTATTGCACCATTAATCTCATTAACAAGATTACCAGCAATCACTTCCAAAGTAATATTTCTGTAGTAAAATGATAGTTCATTAAAAGTTTTTGTGTAATAAATTTTGCCTTTTACTCCCGAATTTTCATCCAAATTTAAGATTAATGGATCGGGTCTATTATTTTGAGCCGATATTTGCTCTATATTATAAAGAGCAAGTATAACAAAAATAATTATAGTGACTATAATTCTATTTTTCATAAACAAATGATAATTCCGCCATCTTAATAGATGAGGCATGTTCATAATCAAAAATTGCCGTAGCAACATAGTTAGAAGGCGCAAGGTCTTCGGGTAGGTTGAAGTAGAGATGACGCTCATCACCAGGCATAGAATAAAAAACAACATCTTCCAGTTTTGTTTTATCACCCGTGTTCTGGTTCAATAATTCGCAAGTAATAATCCCATCTGTCCATACATTGCCCACATTGTCAAAAGCAAACTTCAATCTGTTTGGATCTTCTTTGCTATATACAAAATTGGTTATCTCTACATTGGCATCGCGTGGCACATCTTTGCGATGGTAGAGTTTAATGCCCGAGCGTACTGCAATTTTGATATTTGCGCCCTGTTCATTCACTCCATCGACTGGATTTATTTGTGTAATATATACCATGCAAGTATGCACTGGTATATCATCAGATAAATTATTGGGTACATTTATGCGCACATCTAACTCATAACTCTCGCCTGGAGCAACCGTGAAGAACGATTGTGGTAATATATCAACCCATTCAGCACAAGAGTTATCCAACACTCCAGCTTCAGCCATTACATTGTTGCCAATGCTATCATATTTCCAATCGCCGAAAGAGACTGACAATTCCAATGTGTTTGTTTTGCTGGGGTTGCTAATGAGTACTTGTTTAGTTTCGCTTTGTCCAGGGGCTACCGTGAAATAAGTTCGTGGAGGACTCACTGAGATGCCTGTTTGAGCAGACACACTTAATGATGCAATAGATAAAATAAGAATTGCACTAAATGCCACGAGATAGGAGTATACTTTTTTGTTCATATTCATAACTTTATATTATTGCGCAAATTTACTGAAAAAAAAGCAACTAAAGGATTAACTCCGATAATTGCCTTTGATGGTTTAATCTAAAAGTGTTTGATTATAAAGCTTCGATTGTATAAAACACATTAGCAATATATGTTCTTGTAGCACCTTTCTTAACACTGTTCATGTAGTTTGTAGCACCTTGATAGTCAACATCAAATTTCGCACCAAATTCGCCTACAGAAGAAGAAATGATTGCTCCCTTTGATTCTTTAAGAAGTTTCGAATCGTTTACATTTACATCCTTTTTTTCTGCTACAGCTACATTGATAGATTGAAACATTTCGTCAGCATCTAAACCAGGACCATTATATCCATAATCTTGAGCCCCTGAATAGTTAACTTTTACGCTGTATCCACCTGTACTGTTTATTTCTAAGTGATCTGTTATAAGACCTGAACTAACACCCTTTTGATAGTCTTCAACAGTTTTATACTCTAAAGTAACATTGCTTGTATTTACTGAAATTGATTGGATTGAATTTAACACTACGGTTAAATTTGTATTTGCCGATGACTTTGTACCTTCTGTAACAGAGGTGTGATCAATCACAGTTTTGTTGTCTTTTTCAATTTGAGTTTGTGCTTTAGCTACTGAGACTCCTGCGAATAAAATTGCTGCGAATAAAATTACTTTTTTCATGTTGTTTATTTTTTTAAATGTTTTGTTATTTGAAAATATTGTTTTTGTTTTAATTTATTGTCTCTTAAATTTGACACGACAAAGATAGTACTGCTTAAAATGGTTTTTTGTAGTAATTATTGTAACTGTTTGTAGTAAAATTACTACACGATGTCGTTTGTTCTGAATGGGTGTATGAATTAGTTAGCTGCGATTGTATAAAGTACGGTTGTTTTATACTGACGTCCTCCGCCATTATAATTTTTCATGTATTCGTTGCTTCCTGTTCCTTTATAGCTTACATTATATTGAAGACCTACACCTCCTTGTTTGCTTGTGATCAATGCTGTTTTAGATCCACTTTGCTCAAGGGTTCCACTGCCCGCTCCAGTTGCCCCTGACAAACCAGTTGCAGTTACTGCTATGGTGTTTGATTTGATTACAGGGCTTGAGGTGTTAGTTCCATCTTTAAGATCGTCGGCTTGTGCTGTTATAGCATATCCTCCCGCTGACACTACGGTTAGTGTTGTTAAGTCAGTAGATGCTTTACCATTTACATAATCATCTGCTGTTGCATAATCGATTACCACATCACCACTTACAATAATTGATTGAACTGCGGATAAATTTAATGTCAAAGAAGCTTGTCCTGTTTTAGATGCAGGAGTTTGTGCTTTAACGCTTACTGTAGAAACTGCTGTAAAAAGAACTGCTGTGAATAAAATTATTTTCTTCATAATTGTATGTTTTTAAATTTGTTATTTTTGTTTTTATTGATCTGTTTTTTCAAACCTTTAATTTGATGCTACAAAGATACTGCCGCTTGAAAAGGATTTATGTAGTAAAAATTGGAACTGTTTGTAGTACTTTTACTACACGATGTCTTTTTTATTTCTTCTTTATTTACAAATTCTCTTATTTGATGATGCAAAGATACTCTCACATGAAGCTTGTTTTTGTAGTTATAGATGGAAGTGCTTGTAGTAATTTTACTACAAAAAAAAGATGCATGATTACGAATGGAAGAATTTGGAAGAGGTAGAGAAAAAAATGATTAATAAAATATACTTGCAATAACAGTTTAATAAATTATAAGGCTATCGATTTATAAGTGATACATATTTATATTTTACAGTTTAAAAGAAAATAAGCCGAAAAACAGGTGGAAATTAAATCCACCACGGTGGATTTGGCTTTCATCATTTGAAAATGCAATTCACCGTGGTGGAAATGTTTTAAATTACAATAATGATGAAATTACGCTTGAATTTTGAGAAAAAAGACCATGAAAAAAGAAAAAGCAGTTGAAAATGGAAGAAATGACAGATGAAAAGAGTACAGCTTCGTCTGAAATTGAGTTTTTAAGGCAAGAAAGCTTCAATTTTGAGCATAAAAATGAAAATAATGCGTTTTCAAACATTTTCACCGCGGTGAATTCAATTTTCATCTAATGAAAACGCAATCGACCGCGGTGAAAATGTTTTCAAAAAGTTTTATCAACTGACTACTAAATATAAGTTGTGGAAAATCATGGAAATTAAGAGATTACTTAATAACGTCAAATCGCCTCCATACTATATATCACATGGAGATCGTCGCTATCGGTTTCATCATCATACCTCTCAATGTCAATAATTCGGTTTGTGGATCTGTATTTAGGGAGAGTTGTTGCACTTGATGCCCTCAATTCTTCAAAAGCGTTAGTTTTGACACTATCTACTGTCAATGCATATTGACTGGTGCTGAATGTGGACAATTGTTGGGATATTTGATTTAAATCGTTAGGTGTATCTTCATCATTTGTAATATGAAGTGTTTGAGTATTGATAAGATCTACTTCAATTACTTGAATAGGAAAGAGACGAATAGATAGCGTTACTTGAGCAGCTGATTGTGCATATATTGAAAACTGCACTAATAACATGACGCCAATAAAAAAATGCATTATATTCATAACCGTACATTTAGTTGTTAAACTTCCTAATGTTTCACTATTATTCTCTATTAGATTGTATTACCTATATGATCTTTATGATAAATACTATCATAAAGATTATTGAATCCTAAATATAAAAAATATTTTTTGCATTTGTATCATATTTCTCATATATTATTTCAATCTGTTGAAAGATTTAACATTCGAAATATAGGCAAAATTAGGGTATGCGATTTATATATCAACAATTCATGTAGTTAAGACGAACAATTATAAATGCAAAAAAGTATCCAGAAAATACTTATAGGGGTAATTAATACAGCAACAAAACCGAAAATAAAGTTGAGAGATAATATGGGATATTCTCTTTTATAAAAGAGTCGTTTTATAAAAAGTGTGGGAGTGCATGTTTGTTATGAAAAACAAATAATCAAGAGTTTCAAATAAAAAAAGCAACTACCTCTTTAATGGTAATTGCAATACATAAATCGTCAATAAAAAATGATTTTAAAATTAGCGAAAGTCTTTAGATATTTCGTAGATATTAAATATCTTGATCAATTCTGGTATCGATTGAATATTTAGTTTATCCAAAATTCTTGTCTTGTATGTGCTAACAGTAGAGGTGTGAATGTGCAGATCGTTAGAAATAATTTTCATGGGCTCTCCAACAATTAAACGCTCTGCGATTTCCATTTCACGATCAGTTAAAACTTCTAAGGGATTGGGTGACGCTTCTTGTTTATTTAGATTACTGTATATGAGCGATTCTTTTACATCCTCACTTATATAAGTCCCTTTTTCGAGCATCTTTGTAAGTGCTTTGTGAATAACCTCTTCTGAGGCCAGTTTATGCAAAAAACCATCGGCTCCCATCTTTAAATAGCGTATAGCATACATATTTTCATCTTGAGATGAGAAAATCATAACTTTTGTATGGGGGCTTTTTGATTTAATTGCATTCAATGCTTCTTGGAAATTCCCATTAGGCATATTCAAATCAAGTATGACTATGTCAAAGGTTTTTTCTTTTATAATACTCATCACTTTTTGATAGTCGTCTACCTCACTAATTATAAAGTCTGGTCGCAACTTTTTTATCATCATTGAGAGGCCCAAACGCACCACTCCATGATCATCAGCTATTAGTATTTTCTTTTCCATAATTGTGTAACTGTTAATGCATACATTAATGATTTAAACCTATAAGTTTCACAATAAGAATTGTTAGCCTACAGTCTAAAAATCATATTTATAAAATCATGTTGATAATTAATTTGATCGTGTTATATCTACAAATTATGCCTGCAAATTATATCTTTCACACAGCTATCAAAATATTGGGTCCAAATTAATCAATTATACTGTATTAAACAATTGATTTAATTAATAATTATTGAAAAACCATCATTCTTCATGAAATGCATCATAAGTTTGTTTTAAACAAGAATTTAACGGTAGTTCCTTCATTTGGTTTTGATAAAATCTCCATATTCCCACCTAAAACTTCCACAAAATCTTTTACAACAATTAGACTTAATCCAGCTCCTTTTTCATCCATCGTTCCTTTAAAGGGAGAACCATTTAATGTGAAGATGTTATTAAGTACATTATTAGTCATTCCAATACCATTATCTTGAATTTCAATACACACAGCATCATTTTCTAAACGAGTTGTAAAATTGATTATCCCATTTTTGTTAGAATACTTAATTGCATTTTCTATTGTATGTTTTAATATAAAACTTAGTAGTAACTTGTCGCTTGACAATGTTATATGTTCATCACCTGAATATTTAAGCACTAAATTTTTTTGTTGTATTGACTGATTTAAATGCTCTTTCAAATCCAATAGCAACTGATAAATTAAGACATCTTCTCGTTGAAGTTCTAAACTATCGGTTTGCTGATTAATCCAAGCAAATGTACTCTCAAGTGTTTTCAGATTCTTTTCAGATATTTGTTTCAACTCTGGCAGCATACATTGGAATTGCTCTTGTGAAATCATTTTATCTTCTAATGCATTCAGCAAGAAGTTTATGTTGTAAAACATTCCTTTAAAATCGTGTGCAATTAAAGACAACCATTTGGTCTTTAATTCATTTTCTTTAGTTAGCCTTTCTATCAGTAATTGACTTTCGTTTTTTAAATCATTGATTTCCATCACTACTCTTTATTCAAAAGATCATTCACTATTTCCACTTCAACTAATAATGATTGCATCAAATCATTTAAATATTCTTCATCAAACTCGTCTGCCAATTCAAAAGCGACAGCAAGCTTGCTTAATTGAGTTAATCCTACAGCAAGACTTGTTCCTTTAAGTTTGTGACCATTAGCTTTTAAGGCATCCAAATCTCTTTCAACTATAGCTTTTTGTAGCATCTTCACGCTTTCGTCAATCCCTACTTTTGCTAATTCAACAAACTTTCCTTTGAACTCTATATCATCTGATGCATATTGATTGAACCAAGACTTATTGAGATGTTCTATACTTTCTGTTTTGTAAACCTCTTCTTTTTCATACACCTTACCCGTCTTAAGCCACTTTTGAAACATCTTAGCTAAATCTTTTTTCACAAGAGGTTTCACCATAAAATCGTTCATTCCAGCATTCAAACATTTTTCTCTTTCGCCAGACATATTTCCTGCTGTTAATGCAATAATAGGAGTTGTCTTTTCTTTCTCCTCATTACGTATTTTAATTGTTGCTTCAATACCATTCATATTTGGCATTTGAATGTCCATTAAAACAAGATCGGGCTGATTCTCACAAAACATCTCTACTGCTTCAAGACCATCTTTGGCCTCTATAATTATAGCGTTGGGAGCTATTTGTGCAACTAAAATTTTTGACAAGTAAAGATTTATTTCATTGTCCTCCACAATTAAAATAGTTGATGAGGTTTCACACTGCTTATCTTGGTCTGTTTGGCTGCTAATACTTTGCTCAAGCTCTTGTTTATTATTTATTTTGTCGTTCTTCAATTGAGCTAAAACAGTATACATTTCCTGCATTTTGATTGGCTTCACAAGTCGTGATTGCACCTCCAACTCATCACAATCAGACTGCAGTTTCTCATCGTCAGAAGAGCTGTATAACATGACAATTGGTTGATCTGACTTCCTTTTGATTATTTCTTTGATCTTTCTGATGGTTTCAATGCCATCCATCACAGGCATGTGATAATCCATAATGATTACGTCATACTCCGCATTCTTTTGCAACATCAACAAAGCTGCCAGTCCACTATCGGCTTCATCCACTTCAATGTGTTTTAATTCCAGCATGCGTTTTAAGATTTGACGATTGCTATCATTGTCATCCACCACCAATATGCGTTTGATGTCTTTTAAGAGGTCTTCGTCAAAATTATCATTCTCTGCTTTCATCTTCACATCAAAAGAGAAACAACTCCCCTTTCCTAACTCACTCTTTAGTTCTAATTTACTGCCTTTTAGCTCCAATAGCTTATTGGAGATAGTTAATCCTAAACCAGTACCGCCATATTTTTTTGTAATTGAGCTGTCCTCTTGGGTAAATGCTTTAAAGATTTGGTCTACTTTATCAGCTGGAATACCAATACCCGTATCACACACTTCAAAGTGCAGTAAAACGTCGTCATCAGGCAATTGTTCTTTCAAGATAATTGAAAGTTTTACCTCCCCTTTTTCAGTAAACTTCACGGCGTTGCCTAATAAATTAACCAACACTTGCTTCAATCTAACTTCATCGGCCCAAATATAGCGAGGCAAGTCTTCTTTAAAATCTAACAACATTTCCAATCCTTTCTTCTCTGAAGCATACGAAACCATAGCACAAGCATCAGAAGCCAAGTTTTGTAAATCTACTTTTTCCTCCACCAATGTTATTCGGCGTGATTCTATTTTAGAGAAATCAAGAATTTGATCCACAATGTTTAGCAAAGTAGTTCCCGATTGATTAATAATCTTAAGGTATTGTTGCTGCGATTCATCCAAAGGAGTTTTCAACACTAAATCGGTAAAGCCAATAATTCCGTTTAACGGTGTGCGTATCTCGTGACTCATGTTAGCTATGAATTCAGATTTAGCTCGATTGGCCTCTTCTGCTGTTTTAGTAGCTATCTTCAGTTCTTCTTCAATTTGATATCTTTCTGTTAAGTCTGTTCCATTAGCTAAGACATAAGTTTCACCTTCAGCATTTTGCTCAACATTTGAGTTATACATCCACACTTTTTCTTTCCCATCTCGGCCTATTATCCGAGTAGTGCCACTTACTGAGGAGTTTTCTTTTAAATTCCTCAAGTAGGTATCAAACATTTCTCTTCTACTTTTAGGTAAAAAGTCTGATAAATTTCTTCCTTTAAATCTTTCCACAGGAAGTCCAATCACTGCAGCAGCAGCATTATTTACAGCCGTAAGTTTACCCTCTAAATCATGCATGCACATTAAGCTTTGCGAATTCTCGAAAAAGGTGCGAAATCGTGCTTCACTATATTTCAACAGTTTAGATTGTTGTTCATGTTCAGTAATATCTCTTCCAATAAAGAAAATCAATTCTGTGCTGGGTTCAGGAGTTGAGGTCCATTCAATCCACCTCGTTTTGTTGCATTTAGTTAAGGTAGGGAGCGTATAGTTCATCTGTGATTTTCCAGACACAACTCGCCTCAATAAAGATTTAGCTTCTTCTGAATAGTCTGGATGAATGAAATCCAACATGTTAATCTTCAAAACCTCTACTTCGTCATAACCTACCAGTTCTGAGAATGCAGGATTAATTTGGACTATTTCACCATTAAAACGAATTACTCCAATAATATCTTTCGACTTGTTGAACATGCTATCAAAATGAAGAAGTCTTTGTTCTTGACGCTTTTGGATAAAAACTTTAGTAATACGCTCCGAAGCTTTCGTGATAAAATACTTTTGTTGTTCTGTCAAGATTTTCGTTTTCCAGTCTAATATATTTAATATACCTAAAGTAAATCCAGCCGAATCATATATGGGGATACCTGCATAAAAAATAATTTCAGAATCATTTAGTATTTTACCGTCACTACTTATTTCATCCTCTTCTTGTACATTCGCAATCTCATAAAGTTCATTTTTTTTATATATAAACTCTGTGCAAGAACCCCTGCGAGGAAAGACTTTTGGAGTATCAAAACCTGCTGATGCTATGACGTGATAATTTTCTTGATAAATTGCAACAATTGAGCAATAGGGAACATCACAAATCTCTTTAATTGATTCTATGATATAGTCAAAGTCAAAATCAATACCCAATATATTGTATTTTTTCATTGCCTGAAGACGTTCTAACTCTTTAATGTCGATGATATTATTCATTTAATTTTTTCATTAAAATAAAGTGAGTATAATTTGATATAATGTAGCAACAATACTTAAAACTATTTTTTTCAAACATTAAGCTATCACAAACTTCATCTTTTTTGGGACAAATTTCGTGATAAACTACTTAAAAAAATAACCTCAAAATTATATATATCTCAATGCTGTAAGGGAGAAAATTGTATATAACTATTCTTTTTGTTGAAATTACAAGACAAAAGTAAACATTTTATCGAAAAACCCCTATGTTTAACGTATTTGTACTGAACTATTTTATACAAGTTATGTTTATACGATGGACAGACTCACACTACACATTGCAGACAACTTCGGCAAGATCGTTTATCGATTTTGCCGAAACTTTTTTATAGCTATACAATCCGGTCAAAAAATTGCTAATGTTGCTTTTATTACTCGCATTACGCATTTTATTTATTCTTAGAAGACAATGTTTTTCAACTTTACCCATTCACATTTTTTTTTCTTTATAAAAAAATGATAATGCAAATCCAACAAGTAAAATGATACTCCCAATCAAAAATGCATAGAATCCAGCATTAGTAGGATATTTGTCTTTCATAAATGCTACTATTTGAGGACCTATAATTCCTCCGACACCCCAAGCTGTTAAAACTGCTCCGTAAAGTGCCGGCATCAACTTTGCACCGTAACTATCGTTAATGAGAGAAGGAATTACACCAAAACCTCCTCCATAACAGAGTAGCACGATACAAACAAAGATAAAAAACCAAATAGGATGAGATACAAAAATTAGACCGATAAAAATGAGTGCTTGTAATGCAAGTAACGCTCTAAATGTAGTGATACGTCCAATCTTATCAGAAACTGCACCCCAGAAGAATCGTCCCAGACCATTAAATATAGAGCTAACTGCAATAAGCGTTGCACCAGCTGTTGTTAGGGAATTGACAACAGAGGGATCTGAAAAGTTAGTTGACGAAGGCATTCGAAATCTCAATATGTCTTGTAGCAGAGGAGACTGAAACGATATGAAAATCATGCCTGCCACAATGTTTATCATAAACATGAACCACAGAATGATAAATGACTGTGAGAAAATATATTTATAAGCTGAGACAATGGGTGGAGTAGAGGGCTCAATTACATTCTTCTTTGATGATGGAGGCAGTTGAAGAAAAGATGCACTAAAGGGTAAAAGTACAAGAAGAGTGAAGCCAATGTATAGAAACGTTTTGCTGAGACTATCATTGCTGAGATGCATAAATAAGGGCGCTAACAATTTAGACATGACCAATGCACCCAATCCAAAGCCCATGACTACCATGCCTGTTGCCAATCCTTGTTTATCCGTAAACCATTTTGATACAGTAGCAACTGGAGTGACATAAGCCAAGCCTAATCCTGCTCCTCCCATTATACCAAAAGAAAGATAAAGCAACCATAAATTGGCTGAGGAGAGAGCAAAAGCAGCAAATATATATGCCGAAGCATACATGACACCTCCTATGATAGCCAATCTGCGATGACCATAACGTTCAATCTTAGTTCCTCCCCAAGCGGCAGTAACTCCCAACATAAATATTGATAAACTAAATGTCCATGCTACTTCCGTGTTGCTCCATCCTGAAAGTTCTGTAATGGGAGTTTGAAAAAAACTCCAAGCATATACTGTGCCCAAAGACAAATGGATAAGGGTTGCTATTATGGCTATAAACCATCTCTTTTCGATTTTAATCATTTCATTATTTCTTCATTGTTTTGTACAAAGTTAAATGAACTTTGTGGACAGTAGTATAAAATATAAAAAAAGAAAGTTGTGCGTAAATTTATTGTATTTCAGGTTTAGAAAAAACAGTATATTATTGTCAGTAAACATCAAGCATTAATTGATGAAGCATTTTCTATAACCGATAATATTTCATAAAGCATTTTAGGTCAATGGGGTAAACGTGCAAAGCATGCACTTCATACTAAACCAGCCAAATGATTATAAGGCAATGTGAGTGACAACTAAAACATTTAGGCAAAGCAAACTTTAATATATAGAATTGTATCCCTACTTCATTTTAATTTAAACTTGGATCATTAAATGTGTCACTCATTCTGATATCTCCTGTTTGATAACCTTTGTTGAACCAATACATGCGCTGTGCTGAAGTTCCATGTGTAAAAGAATCGGGTGAAGTATAACCTTGTGCCTGTTTTTGTAGACGATCGTCTCCGATTGCTTCTGCAGCTTGAATGGCAGACTCCAAATCGCCAGGTTCTAAAAGAATAATGCCCATCTTCTGAGCCTGATGTGCCCACAGACCAGCAAAAAAGTCGGCTTGCAACTCCAACTTAACGTTCAATTTATTATATTCAACTTCACTGATCCTGCCAAGGTATTGATTCAATTGATCAAGCGTTCCTAATAGTTTTTGCACGTGATGACCCACTTCGTGCGCAGTCACATAAGCCATCGCCAAATCTCCCGGTGCCTTAAAGCGTTGAGAAAGTACATGAAAGAACGACAAGTCGATATACACTTTCTCATCTAACTGACAATAAAAAGGACCTGTTTCGGCGGATGCTCCACCACATTCTGAACGTGTCTGATCTGTAAAAGTTACAAAAACAGGTTTGCGATACTCTTTGCCCAATTGTTCTCTGAAAATTTCACTCCATACATCATTTGCACTATTGAATACACCCAGAGAAAATATCTTTAGATCTTCATTTTCATTTGCTCTACTGCTATCGTAAACTTCAGTTCCTTGCTCCGCTCCAGCACCCACTAAGTTTAACATCTCCAAAGGGTTTTGACCCAATAGCAAGGCAATCACAACTACTATCAGTCCACCAATTCCACCTATTGCACCACGTTTCATGCTTTTGCCTCGGCGATCCTCATAGTGTGTATCGCTATCGTTTCTCTTAATCCACTTCATGTTGTATAAATTGTTAGTTATTTCAGAAAGCTATTATGAATTCATGTTTAACAGGATTACTAATATTTTGTTTGAAAGGAAAATGAATTTAATCTTAAAATAATTTCAAACAACCAGTATTATCTTACTTTCATAAAGTAACCTTCAATTTCTTCAAGAGATGTGTCTTTCAAGCGTACTATCTTATCACGATCTAATAAGTAAAGTGTTGGAATGGCCTTAATGTCATACAGCTTATTATTAGTGATTTGTGTGTCATCATCATAAGCATTCATCCAATTGTTTTTAGGCATTTTTGGCAACATTTTGCACCAGAAATCGAGGTTGCTGTCGGGATATATACTCAAAATTGTCAGTAATTTTTTATCGGAACTATTGAGGGAAAAGATACTTTTGAGAATGGATGAATTTTCCATTTCTTGTGTAACTCTTGCACAGGTCGGACAATCGGGATTTGTGTAGAAAATAATCAAATAATCACTTTCTATTGCGTGCATACTTCCTTTGTCACCATTGGAGAGCGTATAAATAAAATCGGTTGCCTGACTACCTGGTCTGTTTTTCAATATCATTTCTTGTTGAAAACTATAAACCGATTGATTGGAATCAGATAAAAGCCCCGATTTCAACGTGTTTTCTAATACAGGGATGTACAATTCGTCGTTACGAAAAGGAGAATTTGGCTCGTATAGATATTTCTCAAATAACGATGCCAAATGGTTGTACATCGCATGTTCCACTTTTGCTTTGTCTAACATGATTCTAATAGAGTTTACAGCATGGTCATAAGGGATTTCGTTTAGTAATTGGATGTAGTCTACAAAGCCCTGCTCTGTAATGTCGGGTTGAGAAATAAGTTGAGTATCAGTGAAGGGAAATAGATCCCAATAATGTTTAGACAAATAGATGGCACCTTCTTGCGTACCTGCTATTAATAAAGGTATTTCCGGTAATGCAAAAGCATTGCCTGAGTTTTTCATTTCTATAGCACTATATCTTTTCTTCAATGAATTATTGTTATTGTCTTTAGTGTTTGATGAGGTACAGCTACCTAAGTATACGCAGGCGAATAGCGTTAAGACAAACAGTAGGAAGTTTAATTTAATAATCATTTCGATTGTGACAGTTTATATATCTTTAAAGAACAAACTTACGAAAAAAACGTTAGATTTGTTGTCTGCTATCTCATTGCGATAGTCTATTTGAAGAACGAAAAATGGAAAAGATTTTTATATACCTACTTTTGTTGCTAACATCATTCTCTTGTATAGATGAGAAAGCGTGTGATTTTGATATACCCAAAGGACGCACGTTATTGATCTATTTGGCAGGAGACAATAGTCTGTCTGATGAAGTGGAAGATATATTTGAAGCACTCAAGGAAGGGTGGGATCCGATGACTATGGGACAACTCGTTGTTCTTGCTGACAGTAGGGATAATGATAGACCGATGCTAATAAAGTTCAAAGAACGAAAAGGTGTAATTGTAACGGATACGTTGCGAAAATATACAAATAAGAATTCTGCATCACCTGAATTATTTAGTCAAGTTATTGCTGATACAAAAGTAGTTGCTCCTGGAGAAAGTTATGGGATGCTGCTCTTCAGTCATGCTAATGGTTGGTTGCCTGCAGGGTCTTTTAGTGATCCAATCGGCTGGGGTGCACCATCTGGAGGTATGAAAAGCGTTGTTCCACGCTCTATCTTTGAGGATAATGAACGCGAGATGGAATTGACTGATTTTGTTGCTGCCATTCCCGATGGCATGTTTGAGTTTATAGCCTCCGAGATGTGCTTTATGTCGGGCGTTGAAATTGCTTATGCTTTACGCAACAAAACAGACTATTTGTTAGCATCAGCTCCAGAGATGCTGAGCCCAGGGTTTACTCCTATTTACAAAACTTCATTAGGTTTGCTTTACAAACCAAAAACAGATTTAGAGGGTTTTGCTCAAGTGCATTTCAATTATATTGAAGCGCAGCAAGGTGCTTTTCGGTCAGGCGCCATTAGTTTGGTACGCACTTCTGAAATGGAATCTCTGGTAGCACTTACCAGAGAGATAGCGCCATCGCTTACCCAAGAGGAAATAGATAAAGTGCAATATTATGACCGAAATGGAAAACCACATTTATTCTTCGACTATGGTGAATATATGAAACAAACAGCAACATCCGAACAAATAGCACGATTAGAAATATTATTAGACAAAGCAGTGATCTTCAAACGAAATACTCCGAAGTTAATCAACATCGACATTATTAATCATAGTGGGCTGTCTGTATATATTCCGCAAGATGCATTACCCAGACTTAATGCGGCTTACGAAGATACAGAGTGGGGGAAAGCTATTCAGTAGTCTTAGCATTTTTCTATCAAAAGCTACACTCCCGCACCATATTTTTCCATTTTACTTAAATGACTTCGCTTCTTTCTCGTTTGTATTTCTACCAATGACGCTAAGTCACAAAAAAATACAAGCCTTGATTTCATACCTCATTTCCTCACGTCTCATTTCATACTTTTATTTCAGTCTGATATTTCGATTAATTAATCAAGTTCATATATTACGAAAACTGATGAGTTTTAGGAAAAAACAAATTAATAAAGTGCAAATCGATAATGAAAAGTGGTTTCTTCATCTATAGAAAGTAGAAATCAACTCAAATATCGGTTTCTTCAACTCAATTACTACCAAATAGGTCTGATTCCACTTATTTGTTTAAACAAAAGTGGAAACTGCACCTGTATTGTAGTTTCTTACTTCTTAATAAGTGCAAATCGTTCTGTTTTAAGCTCAATTACATTTACAAAAGTGCATTTTTCTTTGAAAACACTTTATTCAATTGAATAAAGTGAAAATTTGTAGCGAATATCGGTTTCTTACTCTTTATTTTATTCAAACCAAGTTGAAAAATGGGTGCTTTCTCTCCATTTGATCCAAATCAACTTGTTTTATGCTAAATAACTTTTACAAAAGTAGAAAATTGGTTTGAAATGTGGTTTCTTAACTTCAAGTAAGCTATATTTTTTTTAAACGAGTCTTCTTGTTCGACAGAAAGTGCAAATCATGTTGGTTTGTGGTTTCTTAGCAAGCAGAAAGTAGGAAATGGCTTCAGATTGCACTTTCTTAAAGTAAATTGAGCTTAAATTTTTTTGATTTGGATAAAATTAGATTGAAGAAAGTAGAAATCAATCCAGATTGGAGTAAAGTAACATTAAACAGGTCTGATTTATGTTTTTAAGTATAAATTCACCGTTAAACGGAATCGAATTACAATTGAATTGAGCTGCGTTAAATGTGATTGAGAAAGAAAATTTGGTTTTCTATATCTCAAAGAAGAAAATGAGCAAGCACATGAGAATAAGTGGGATCAATTTCTGCGAGGCGAGATAAATCGATATTATTACAGTTACAATTCCTTTGCCTTATTCCAAATATTCTTATTTGCAGCTTTGTCACACCGCATTTCCCGATTTTCACCTTTCAATTTTCCATTTTCTATTATTCCACCCCACAAAACAAAACCCACGCCTCATTTAGATTGTATTTCCATTAATTTCACTATTTTTGTAGAAACACCTATCACATTACAATGACACCATTCCTATATCGCATAGCTCAGACTTTCTACACCCAATATGGAGATAAACTTCACCAACACACATTTGTTTTTCCAAACAGACGAGCGGGTTTGTTTTTTCAAAAGTATTTAGCTGAAATAGCAGATAAACCTCTTTTTTCTCCTCAAGTTATCACCATCAATGAGTTCATTGAGCAACTGTCGCCCTATCAATTGGTGGATAAAATAGATCTGTTGGTTATGCTATATGACCTTTTTATTGCGTTAAGCAAATCTGATGAAACTTTTGATGACTTTGTTTATTGGGGAGAGATGCTGTTGAGCGACTTTGACGATGTGGATAAATATATGGTAGATGCAGAACAGCTATTTACAAATGTAACTGATCTTAAATCAATTGATGTACATTCAACCTACTTATCCGAAAGTCAAATTGCTGCTATTCGTCAGTTTTGGACGAACTTTATGCCTTACGAAGATAGCAATACGAAGAAAAAATTTATGGAAACTTGGCAAGTGTTGACGCCGCTTTATAAAGAATTTAGAACACTTTTGCAAGAAAAGGGAATTGCTTATCAAGGGATGATATACCGTGAAGTAGCCGAGCGTGCAAAGCATCAAGAAATGAGCAACTTGCCTGAAAATGAAGTGGTGTTTGTGGGATTGCATGCTCTTTCTACATCTGAAATAAAATTGTTGCAACATTTAAAAGCAAATGAAAATGCTGATTTCTATTGGGATTATGAATCTCCATTTGTGGATGACCCTGCTAACAAAGCTTCATTGTGGGTGGAGCGCAACAGAGCCTTGTTTCCTTCGAAACACACAATTGATCGACCCAGTTTTGATAAAAAAATCAATATTGAAATTATGGGTGTCCCCTCAGGAGTAGGTCAAGCAAAGCAAGCCAATTCAATTTTAAATCGACTTATTGATGATCAAAAAATAGCCAATCCATCTCAGGCAATAAACACAGCAGTGGTGCTTCCCGATGAGAGTTTGTTGCTGCCTGTTCTCTATTCAGTTCCTGCATCTATCGAAAAGATTAATGTCACTATGGGTTATAGCTTAACACATTCAGCTATTTCGGGATTGATAAAGTATTTAGCAGATTCACAACATAAAGTACGCTTTAAGGATGGTCAACGTCATTATTATTTCAGGCATGTTATTTCTATACTAAACAATTCGTTGGTGAAAACAGCGGCAAAAGATGAAAGTGATAAACTGAAAGATTATATTCTCAAGAACAATCAGGTGATGGTTCCCGAAGATCAACTGCAAGCACATCCATTACTGCAATTCATTTTCCGACCAATTGAAAAATGGCAGGATATTTCGCACTACTTGAAATTGATTTTAACCTCCCTTTATGGTTATCTAACCAAAGAAAAGCAAGAGGAGAAAGAAATACAGAAAGAAGAGCCGACAGAAGAGCAAATTTACGATGTTGAATCGATGGACTTGGAGCGTGAATTTGTGGTACAGTATTTTAAAACTATCACGCGATTGGAAGATACGCTAAAAGATGCGACTGTTTCCATGACTTTTGACACGTACTTTAAGTTACTGGATCGTTTGGCACTTTCACTCAGCGTTTCATTTAGCGGTGAGCCTCTGTCTGGCTTGCAAGTGATGGGTGTTTTAGAAACGAGGGTTTTAGATTTTGAAAATATCATTGTCCTATCAATGAATGAAGGTGTGTTTCCTCTTAAAAAACCCTCCAACTCCTTTATACCTTATACTCTGCGCAATGGTTTTGATATGCCTACTTATGAGTTTCAAGATAGCATTTTTGCTTATCACTTCTATCGCATGATATCGCGAGCCAAAAATGTTTATCTGCTCTATGATACAAGGTCTGAAGGTTCGCAGTCGGGCGAAGTGAGCCGGTATTTCTATCAAATTAAGTACCTCTATCCTGATAAGTTCAATATGAATGAGCGACTTTTCACCTATGAAGTAAAAGCGCCACATTCGGATGCGATTGTGGTAAAGAAAACAGGTGCTATTTGGGATAAGTTGAGCGAGTTTATGGCTGGTGGCGAGAAGGCGTTATCTGCTTCTTCATTCAATAACTATATAGATTGTCCTTTACGTTTCTATTTGATGCATGTAGAAGAGCTCTCAGAAGAAGAGGAGGTAGAAGAATCGATTGAGCATGCCATATTTGGAACTATCTTGCATAAAATTATGCAGGTGATTTACGAGAGATATAAGGGCAAGACAGTTACTGCTGCTATATTGAACGAAATCAGTAAGAATGATGAATATCTCACTGCAAAGTTGGAGCAAGCTTTTGCTGAGTTTTATACCAAACAACCTGATAAGCCAAAGCCACTGAAAGGAAACAACTACTTAGTGGGAGAAACACTGCGCAACTACATAAAGCAGGTGTTGAAGATTGATGCATGCTTAGCACCCTTCAATTATATCAACTCAGAAATGAAGTTTAGAGAACAACTTAAGGTAAACGACGAATTAGCTGTAAACTTCAAGGGAAGCATCGATCGGGTTGATGAAATAAATGGTGTAACGCGAATTATCGATTATAAGTCAGGTCAAGGAGACTTGAACTTCAAACAACTTGAAGATCTTTTTGATTCTTCAAATGATAAACGTCCCAAACCAATACTGCAAGTCTTTATTTATGCTTTTTTTTATCATATGATGCAACGCAATAGGATATTATCTCCAGGAATTTATTTTATGCGTAGTTCATTTCAAGATTTCTCTTCGACTGTAACATGCGACAAAAATGAGGTAACTGATATATCCATTTATTTCGATGAATTTGAAGTTCTCATGAACGATAAAATTGAAGAACTATTCGACAAGAATATTCCATTTAAGCAAACAGAGAATGTAAAGAATTGCGAGTATTGCCCATTTAAGGATTTGTGTGAAAGATGAAAAGGAGAAAAATAATCTTAACTAAATAAATAGTCTAAAAGAAAAAACCCTGTAGCAGAGCTACAGGATCATTCATTAAATATTATGCTATATTGGATTGTGCTTATTAATCCATCTTTTCCTTCACCTTATCCACACCATCGCCTACAAAGTTCCTAACTTCTTCCCAACCTTGTTTAATACCGTCTTTAGTTTTCTCATAAGCATTAGCCACATCTGACTTTACCTCTTCCCATTCATCCTCTGAGCTATCCTTCGCCTTGGCAAGCTGGCTCTTAAGATCATCTCTGCTTTCTTCAAGAGCTGCTATACTTCTTTGGTATGAGGCACGTGATTCTGCTGAGATGTTATCACCAGCATTTTCCAATTCTGTTTTCAAATTTTCAATTTCACGGTTCAAGTCATCCAATTCTTCATTGGCATCTCTCACAAACTCGTCTTTTTGAGCGTAAGTGTAGTTTTTGAAGTCGCGCATATCTTCACGTGTATCTTGTCTTAGCTCTATTAAATCTTCATTGATATCTTCTCTTACTTCTTCTTGTTTGGTTTTGTTTGTGCAAGAAGCTAACACGATTAATGATGCAAATGCAACTGATAGTACAGTCCCTAATAACTTTTTCTTTTTCATAATCTCTTGTTTTTTGTTTAACTTTGAGTATATATAACAAATTAATTATTGCAATTGTTCTAATACAATGGCTATTACATGATTCTGTTAACAAAGAGAGTTTAAAAAAGAAGATACTTTATGATTGAATCATCTCTAAAAAAGTGTGTTCATCTATGATTTCAATACCCAGTTTTTTAGCTTTATCCAATTTAGCTGGCCCCATGTTTTCTCCTGCAAGAATGTAATTGGTGCTCTTAGAGATTGATCCTGTATTTTTGCCTCCATTTTGGATGATCATTGTTTTGTACTCATCGCGGGAATGAAGTGAAAACACACCACTAATAACAATAGCTTTTCCCTCAAGCTTATTTGTTTTTGAAGCTAAGGTATCTTTGTTAAGACTAAATTGTAGGTCATGTGATTGTAAGCGCGTCACAATTTCGAGGTGTTTTTCATTTTCAAAGTAATCGATGAGGCTTTCTGCTATCCGTTCACCAATTTCATCTACATTCATTAGCTCTTCTTTTGAGGCTTTGCGTAACAACTCTATTGAAGGAAAAGCATTAGCCAGTTTGATGGCAACAGTTTCTCCAACAAAGCGTATACCTAAAGCAAAAAGAACCCTTTCGTAAGGAGTGGATTTTGATTCATTGATGCTTTTAAGAAGATTGTTTGTGCTTGTTTCTGCCCATCTCTCCAGATTTATCAAATCATCGTATTTCAACTCATATAAATCTGCTGAATTGCGTAATAATTCTTTGTCGTATAACAAAGAAATGGTCTCTGGTCCAATAATAATATTCATCGCTTTGCGTGCAACAAAATGCTCTATTCGTCCTTTTATTTGAGGTGGACAACCAGTAGAGTTTGGACAATAATGAGCTACTTCACCTTCATCTCTAATTAAGGGTGTTTCACAGGCTGGACAAACAGTTGCAAAGTTCACTTTCTCTCCTTCATGAAGTCTTGATTTTTTGTCAACTGCCGTTATCTTAGGTATTATTTCACCCCCCTTTTCAACATATACATTATCTCCAATCTGCAAGTCGAGCGCAAGAATGGCATCTTCATTATATAGCGAAGCGCGTTTTACAGTTGTGCCAGAAAGTAGAACAGGTTCTAAATTAGCAACGGGCGTAACTGCTCCAGTTCGACCCACTTGATACGTTACAGATTCTAATTTTGTAACAGCTTGTTCAGCATTAAATTTGTAAGCAATGGCCCAACGTGGAAATTTAGATGTGAAACCCAAATTTCTCTGTTGCTGTAATGAATCTATTTTCAAGACAACACCATCAGTGGTAACAGGAAGATCTTTTCTTTCAACATCCCAGTGTGCCAAAAATTCAAATATTTCTTGAAGTGATTTGCACTTCTTGCTTGCTGTTGATATTTTAAGTCCCCATTGCCGTGCAATTTCTAAATTTTGGTAATGACTATCGGATGGAAGGTCGTCTCCCATTAAGAAATATATGAAAGAATCTAATTTACGATTAGCAACAACTTTTGAGTCTAATAACTTGAGAGTACCTGATGCAGCATTTCGCGGATTAGCAAATGGGACCTTTCCTTTCTCCTTTCTTTCTTTGTTTAAGTAGTCAAATACACGCCAGGGTAGAAGTATTTCTCCACGTGCCTCCATATATTTTGGGATGTTTTCTCCTCTCAGTATCAAAGGGATGCTGCTTATTGTTCGCACATTATCAGTAACATCATCTCCCCGTTTGCCATCACCACGCGTGATAGCTTGTTTCAAACGTCCATTTTCGTAAACAAGCGATATGGAAGTTCCATCAAATTTTAGTTCGCAAACTATCTCAAACTCTTCATTCAATGTGCGTTTCACACGATTATAAAATTCAGTCACCTCACCCTGCGAATAGGTGTTTTGCAAAGAAAGCATTGGGTATCGATGTGTGACTTGTTCAAAACCAATATTGATGTCACTTCCCACGCGTTTGGTGGGCGAGTTGGCATCGTCAAATTCAGGATGTGCCTTCTCCAATTCATTTAGTTGACGCATCAAAGCATCAAACTCAAAATCAGATATTTCTGGTTGTGATAAAACATAATAATTATAGTTGTGTTGATGAAGCTGATTTCGGAGTTGATCTATTTGTTGTTTAGGATTTTTCATTTTGAAAAGAATTTCATCAGTGGAAATATGTTATTAGTATTTTGTTTGGAGACATCTTGTTTGTTTATATTAATGCTAAGCGTAATAGTTTGTTGATAAAGTAATTGTTTTTCAGTTAAGTGTAAATTTAATCCAATGTTGGCATTTACTCTTTTAGATCTTATCAATCTTGCATACCATTTTGACTCTATGTATGTAGAACCACGCAAAAAAGGTGTTCCCCAATAAAGATCTGAACCATGTTTGTCGTAAAATGACATTCGATGCTGTCCAAAGTAGGCATTATTGTCAGTTCCCAATCCATTATATTCAATATTAAAACGCATGGTAATACCAATTGGTTTTTCAAAATCATTACTCACGCCTCTATCTCGTTCCAATCCAACCAACCCCCCTACGGCCAATTGAAGCGTATCTAAACCTATTTGATTTGAAAATGATAGACCCGTAAGAAGATGCATTTGAAATTGCTCACTAACATTAAAACTCTCTGTAGTGGGAGTTGTGTTTGCATAATGAAAGAGATACGATTGCATTTCACCGAACAAAATGCCCCATTTTTTCAATCCTGATGCTCCTACAAAAAAGCTTTCTCTTATATCTTTAGAGCTATGACCGGTCCAATCTAACCAGATATTGAAATAGTCATTTTTGCTGTTGTTGACTTTCAAAAACAGACCTTGCATAATGGGTCTGAAGTAATTAATAGAATCTTTAAAGAAAAAAGTAGAGTAATTATCTAACATCTCCTCTTTAGGAAATGCTCCAGCACGAAACTTCACTGTAGGCGATTGATATTGATAATAAGCTATAAAGTCTTCACCATTTGTAAAAGAGAGACTACCAGCTATTTTCAAAAGATTTACCCCTGTATAGATTGTTTGTCCTTCATCAAGTTTTAAACCAACTTGGGGCATCAAGTTCATACCGTGCAGTGTTTGATCCTGCGTGTAGGTTGAAAGTACATACTCAGCATTATCAAAGAAATAATTGTAACCTAACTTCCAAGTGAGCTCTTGGCTATATGAAGTGACGACAAAAGTCATAAGAAAGAAAAGCAAAATTGTCTTTAACCTAATCATTTAGCAATGTATTAATAATTTGTCTATTCATATAAAAACCGCTGTTTTGAGACTCTGATTGAGATAAAAACAAAGATAAATCAATTTTAATAATAAACATGAAAATGTAGCTTCAAGCTACATAATGAGAACTCAGAGTTTTTTGTTTTGCCAATTTCCATATTTCAAATAAAAGAAAGAAAAGGCCATTAAGAAAAACCAATAAACATGCTCGGAAGTCCAAGAGAGCGCAACTGATGATCTCAAATAAACAATGATCCACCACATATATGATAAGTAGAAAGTTAGTGTGAATAGTTCAAATATTAATGCTGTTTTAGTGTTTCCTGTACCTGAAACGGCATTGAAAAGAATTGCTCCTATACTAAATACAGGTAGTAGCGTAAGTAACACATACATAGGAGGTATGGTTTGTGATATTAACAGAGGATCAGTGGTGTATATCTGAATTAACACACGAGGAAAAAGTAGCACCATCACAATAATGAAACCTGTTATCAATAGACTTATTTTTACAACTCTTCCCAGCAGCTTTAACACCTCATTATATCTTCCTGCCCCAATGGTATTACTAACCATTGTGTTAGTTGCACTGCCGAGTGCTTGAGCAGGTAGAATGAGAATAGTGTAGAAACTACGCACAATATTAGAAATGGCCAGAGGACGCTCGCCCAGTTTTTCGATAAAAACAAAGAAAAGCATCCACACTACAATGGAAAGCATATATTGCAACATCATAAATACAGATATACTCAACACCTGTTTTACAACAGCCAAATGGATCTTTATTTTTTTGAACCCATATTTATCCAAATCTACAGTCTTCAAGGTATAGATAAGAAAGAAAAGAGTAGAAACTAATTCTGAAATAACTGATGCTATAGCTGCTCCAGCTATACCCATTTCTGGAAATCCAAACTTTCCAAAAATAAGAAGGTAGTCGAATAATACGTTAGCCAATGCCATGATTACGGCATTCAATGTCAGTATTTTAGTGCCAGCAATGCCTATATAAAATGCGCGAAACATTGTATTTACAAATGCAAAAGCAAGTCCATAAAACCTCCAATCTAAGTACTTATTGACAGCAACATTTATTTCATCTGATTCGAAAAGTAATGGAAGCCACGAGTTTGATATAAAATTCATTATTGGGATTAGTAGTAAAGCCGCAGGAATTAAAACGATTACTCCCTGAACAACGATATCACTTATTTGATGGAAATTACCCTCGCCATTACGTCGGCCAATGAGTATTTGGCTACCCATACTATACCCAAATCCAAGGGTAAAAACTCCTATATAGAAAATACCTGCAAGCGCAGAAGCTCCTAATTCTACTTCACCCACACGTCCAAGAAAAGCTGTGTCAATTACCTGAATAATATTTTGAGCCAAAAGACTCAAAAATATGGGGTAACTGATTTTTAAAATGTGTTTATTCTTATACATAATTGAACTGTGTGGTAATATACTTTGCAAATCAACTAAAAGTTCAAGATATAGCGAAATCTAAAAACACTTTTCTTTGTCATAAGTTTTGAAACAACTTAAAAACGAACGACCAATTATATTATAATATCCTAAATATCAGCAAAAAAGAAAATAGTGCTTCTAATATTTTGATGTTATCTAATTTTTTTTTATTATCTTTGCAAGTAAACAACTTATATATATAAAATGAATCCAAAAAAAATTCTGTTTATTACGCAAGAAATATGTCCGTACTTACCCGAAACTCAACAATCAACAACATGCCGAAACCTCCCTCAATTAATCCAAGAAAAAGGTCATGAAATTCGCACTTTTATGCCCAAATATGGAAGCATTAATGAAAGAAGAAATCAGTTGCATGAGGTGATTCGTCTTTCTGGAATGAATTTGATTATTGATGATACGGATCATTCTCTTATTATTAAAGTTGCTTCTATACAGTCTGCTCGGATGCAGGTGTATTTTATAGATAACGAAGATTATTTCCAGAATAGAGAAACAACTGTTGATGAAAACGGTGTAGAATATGATGATAACGACGAACGTAGCATATTTTTCATTAGAGGTGTTATGGAAACCATCAAAAAACTAAGATGGGTACCTGATATCATACACTGTCATGGATGGATGTCAGCACTCGCTCCTCTTTTCATAAAAAAAGGTTATGCTGACGATCCTAACTTTAAAAACACTAAAGTTATTTACTCTACTTACAACGATAGATTTGAAAAACCGTTTAAAGAAAATTTTGCGGACAAATTGATATTTGAAACAATTGACAAAGATGTTATAGAAAGAGTGAAACAACGTGGTTCTATGGATTTTGAAAAGCTGACTGAATTAGCAATCGATTATTCGGATGGTGTTATACAAGGAGGTGAACAAATATCTGATGAAATAACCAATTATATAAAAGAAAAAGGTGTTGAATTTCTTCCAATGAATCCTGACTTTGATGCCTACGTAGAGGACATAAATAAGTTTTATGAGAAAATTGATGCTTAGCGCATTATTACTACTGTAAATTTCAACAATAAAAAAAGACAGCTTTGTGATTTTATGAACACAAAGCTGTCTTTTTTTGTAGGTTTAAATTTTTATATGGATGCCATGCTTTTTGATAAAATGCAATACTTGAACTTATTTACAAAGATTACTAATACAAATAACTTTAAAATATAGAAGAAAGCTGTATAAAGATGTCCTTTTACAAGTAATTTTTCTGATATTTGTGCGTTAAACATTTTTCGACATCTCAATGAAGTATAAAAAACTAATTAAAGCCACACTCTTAACGCTAATCGTATTAATTTATTCATGCGATGACTCGTTAAAAAACTTAGGGTTCTCCATACAACCTGATACAGATAGAATTACTGTCGGTGTTGATTCTCTTTTCATTAAAGCACGTACAGTATCTGTTGATTCGTTATTGCCCGAAGGCATGTTTGCAAAGACAAAGAATCCTGTATTAGGTGTTTATAAAGATTCAATTTTTGGAACTATAAAATCTGACTATGTAGGTCAATTTTATTATCCTGAAGGGAAGAACTTTCCTGAAGGTGCTATCATTGACTCAGTTAAAGTTGCTGTTTTTTATAATTCATGGAAAGGCGACTCAATTGCTCCTATCGAATTGTCTGTCTATGAAGTAAACAAGAACTTACCAACAGGGAGTCACTACACAAAATTTGACCCTACAGAATATGTTGATATATCATCTCCTATTGGCTCAGCTGTTTTTACAGCGGGTAACGTCGAAGTTCCTCTATCAGAAAGATTACAACCAGATTATTATCATCGAGCATTTGTAGATTTACCAAAATCTATAGGTGAAAGAATACATCAATTATCAGAGGATTTTTTAGAACAAGAGAAAGTTTTAGATACAGATATTTTTAAAGAGTATTTTAAAGGTCTTTACTTGACAACCAGTTTTGGTGCTGGATCAATTTCGAAGTTAGATCATACATATTTATACCTACATTTTCATTATTTAGACAAGAAAGGATCATCAACCAAACAAGATACAATACGTTCAGGAAATATGATTCTGAACACTACTCCGGAAGTAATTCAAATAAATCAGATTAAAAACAAGAACGATAAACTTTTAGAAGCTAACGATGACTATGCTTTTATAAAAAGTCCTGCGGGAGTATTTACTGAAATAACCTTCCCTTTATCTGAGAAAGCAAGTAAGCTAAACAATCAGGCTTTAAACCTTGCCAAATTCTCTGTAACGGCACTTCCTGAAAGGGATTCAAATAAAAAATATAAATTAGATCCATCTACCTATCTTTTATTAGTAAATAAGGATGATATGAAAGAGTTTTTCGAAAAAAGAAAAATTCCAGATAATGTTACCAGCTTTTATGCACAATTAGACCCTACTACATACACCTATAACTTTGGGAATTTATCAGCAATGATTAATCATTATAAAGAAAAGAATGAAGGACAGGTTAAAGATCTTGTGTTCTTGCTTGTACCTGTCGAATTAGCGATCACAAACGTGCAAAATCAAGCTTCTATAACAGCTGTATACAATCAGATGACCCCAACAGCAACCACTATTTTTAAATCCTCTGATAAAATGAAAATGGATTTAATATTCAGCAAGTTATAAGGATAGGTAAAGTAATCATAAGAAAAAATGAAGGCTGTCAACAAATAAATATATTTGAATTAACAGCCTTTTGTTTTTAGTAATAGTAGCCATTGGATCTATTCTTAACCAGTTGAAATAATATTAGTTAGTCTCAATCTAACATAAAACTCTTTCTATAAGCATAGCTTATCTGATTACCTTAAATGAAATAAGGATATTATCACCAATATTTTTTCATTTCTTCATCTCCAAGTTTTTTTGCTATGGCTACCGATTCAGGATTATTTTTATTAATATCAAATTCATCCTTTCTTGGTAAAGTCAGCTCTAAGCCCACAGGAATTACATCTGGATTTTTTATTTTATCTTTGTTCTTTAAATAAATATACACCCAAAATTCGCGACTGCCATATTTATCTAATGCAATAAGGCGCAATGTTTTACCAGCAGCCATTTTGACAGTTTCAAGAGGCTCATTCATTGGAGCAGCAATAGTTTCAATAGTTTGCGTCTCATCAACCGGAAGTGTGGACTCTTTAATAGGTTTTGGAATTTCGCTTTCTTCAACGCTCTGCTTTGTCGAGCTTCCATTAGGTTGATAAAAATTAAGAGCTATAACAACTACTACAATCACCACCATAGCTGTTGTAATATACCATGGTAAATAAGAACGTTTTGGTTTTGCTCCAACTTTTGATGCTTCCTTTGCTGATTTTGTTTTCTCAACAGAAGCATCATCTTCCACTATTAAGTCTTCCTTTTCATTTATGTCTTCCTTATTATTATTAGGAGAATCATCTACTGAGAAGCTTGCAATTATATCTTCTTTGATCTCTTCAATCGGATAAGTTGTGTTATTTATCTCCAAGTTGTTTGTATCACTTACTTTAGAGTTAGGAATCGATTTGTTTTCTTCTCCTTTATCGAGAGGATGCTCATTATCTTCTGCTATATAATCATCTTCGTTTTCGATATCTTGCAGAGTGTTCTCTATTTCAATATTACCCAATACAATACCCTCATTAAGAGGTGTGGTTTCAAAATGAGCAAAAGGTTTGTTTACCAAATATTTGACGATATGAGCCGGTATAAAATTTACTCTTCGATGAGATGGGATTACAATTTTTTCTTGTGTATTTACATCTACACTTTCACGTTCTTGAATTTGCGTTAGCTTAAAAGTTCCAAAATCTTTTATTTTTACTAATTCATCAGATCCAAGACCTAATTCTATTGTGCTAAAAAGTTCGATAATAAACTTCTCTGTTTCTTCTTTAGATACATTGTTTTGGAAAGAAAGACTATTGATTAAGTCTTGCACATTCAACTTGTCATTCATGATATTCCTCTATTTAAATTTATCTTTTAAGATGGACGAAGGTTTAAAATAAACAGATATTTTAGGAGGAACAAGAAATCGCTGTTGGGTCTGAGGATTGACAGATATACGCTCTGCTTTCTTTTTTGTTTGAAAAACCCCAAAATTCTGGATGCTTATTGTGGCATTATCTGCCAATTGAGTGTTCATTAATTCTACAGTTTGAGCCAGCATTTCCGAAACTTTTGTTTGCGTCCAACCTAACTGCTCTGCTATTAGTGCAACAAGTTCTTTGTTTGTCATGACTTAAATATTAAAATAAAACTTCAAAGACTTCATTTCACAATAGTCGCCATTAAATCGAAAGGCATTGCTGAAGTAATGTTAACCCTGTAAAAAGATCCTACCTTTAATGTTTGCTTTTTATCTATTAGCACCTCTCCATCTACATCGGGAGAATCGAATTCAGTTCGTGCAATGTAATAATTGGGTGTTTCACTATCAACAATCACTTTAAGTGTTTGACCTATTTTCAATTCATTTATGCCCAATGCAATTTCTTCTTGAACTTCCATCAATTTATTTAATCTCTCTTCTTTAATCTCAGGTGAAATGTCATCAGTGTAATTCTTATCGCAATACGTATCCTCCTCATGAGAATAAGGAAAGGCGCCTAATCGCTCGAAGTGTACTTCTTTAACAAAGGCCAATAATTCCTCAAAGTCATTGTTGGTCTCTCCGGGATGACCCACCATGAGTGTTGTGCGTAAATGTATACCTGGCACTTCTTTTCTAATTGTTTCTATTAACTGGATTGTTCCATCTTTTGTAATGTTGCGACGCATCTTACTCAACATATTATCACTAATATGTTGCAAAGCTATATCCAGATACTTACAAACATTATCACATTCACGAATAACGGGTAACAAGTCCATTGGAAAGTGAGCTGGATAGGCATAGTGCAATCGAATCCATTTTACACCAGGAATGTTAGAAATGCGCTTTACCAGTTCGGCTATTTTCATCTCTTTGTAATTATCCAACCCGTAATAGGTTAAATCCTGGGCTATCAGTTGAAATTCTTTTACTCCTTTCTCAACAAGTATTTTCATCTCTTCTTCAATCTCTTCCATTTGTCGAGAATTGTGCTTCCCAGTTATAAGAGGTATTGAACAGTAGGAGCATGTTCTATTGCATCCTTCCGATATCTTTATATATGCATAATGCTTAGGAGTTGAAAGCATTCTCTCTAAAGAAAACTCTTGGTTATATGATTTTCCTAAATCGGAGATTAAATCTCTCCAAGCAAACTTCCCATAAAACTTATCCACTTCGGGAATCTCTTCGCTCAATTCTGCCATATATCTCTCTGACAAACAACCCATAACAAAAAGCTTCTTAAGCTTCTTTCGGTTTTTTAAGTCTGCAAAAGATAAGATCATATTAATAGATTCTTCTTTGGCATCGCCAATAAAACCACAGGTATTTATAACAGCTATTTCACCTTGAGGACTGTCCGAATCATGTTCAACAGTGTATCCATTTGCAAGTAGCTGGCGCATCAACATTTCTGAGTCTACCAGATTTTTTGAACAACCCAGTGTAACAACATCAATTCTGTTTTTTATCATTTGTGTGTTTATAATCTTCTAATTTACTTATCGCTGAACAAAGAATCTACAAACTCTTTTCTGCGAAATACCTGTAAGTCTTCAATACCTTCTCCAAGACCAATATATTTGACAGGAATTTTAAATTGATCTGAAATACCAATCACGACACCGCCTTTAGCAGTTCCGTCAAGTTTTGTGATAGCTAAAGAAGTGACTTCAGTTGCAGCAGTAAATTGTTTAGCTTGTTCAAATGCATTTTGACCAGTTGATCCATCCAATATCAGCATAACTTCATCTGGAGTGTTTGGAACAACTTTACTCATTACATTTTTTATTTTTGTCAACTCGTTCATCAGGTTAACTTTATTATGAAGACGACCAGCTGTATCAATGATGACTACATCAGCATTCTTTGATTTAGCCGAGCTAATTGTATCAAAAGCCACAGAGGCTGGATCTGAACCCATTTTTTGACGAATTACTGGCACACCTACACGCTCACCCCAAATCATCAATTGCTCAACAGCGGCAGCTCTAAAGGTGTCGGCAGCTCCAAGATAAACAGATAAACCTTTTGATTTAAATTGGTGCGCTAACTTTCCAATAGTTGTAGTTTTACCCACACCATTAACACCCACAACCATAATAACGTATGGTTTTCTACCTTCTGGAATTGAGAAGTCGTCAATATCAGCAGAATTATTATCCATTAATAAGTCTGCAATTTCTTCACGTAAAATTTTAGTTAGTTCATCTGTAGTAAGATATTTATCGTGTGCTACTCTTTGCTCAATTCTATCAATGATTTTTATTGTAGTGTCTACGCCAACATCAGAAGATATAAGTATTTCCTCTAATTCATCTAATACCTGTTCATCTACTTGAGATTTGCCTGCAACTACACGTGTAAGTTTAGAAAAGATATTATCTTTTGTTTTTTCTAATCCTTTATCAAGTGTCTCTTTTTTTCCTCTCGAAAAAATATTAAATAATGCCATAACATAAATAATTTCAATAACCTATTTAAAAACATAACTACATGTTTCTACAATCGCCCTAATACACAAAGCTACAAAATAGAAAACAAAAAAAATCCTTGCATTCGCACGCAAGGATTTTTTTATATATTATTAACCCAAGATTATTTTTTGAAATAATCTTGAACTTGTTCATTTGGTACCATTTCTTCTTTGAACGAGTAAGAACCATTATCTGATTTTACCATTTTAATCACTTTTGTGTGACTACGTCCTGATGTTGTTGTTTTATCGCGAAAACCTGCGACTGCTCTTTTTGCCATGACTACTCTGTTTTACTTTATTTCTTTATGTAATGTCATTTTCTTCAAGACTGGATTGTATTTATTTAATTCAAGTCTTTGAGTGGTGTTCTTGCGGTTCTTCGTTGTAATATATCTCGAAGTTCCAGGCAATCCACTTTCTTTATGCTCCGTGCACTCTAAAATAACCTGCACCCTATTTCCTTTTGCTTTTTTTCCCATAATTATTGTGCTCCTATAAATTAAGCATTAAGATATCCTTTGTCTGCAGCTTTTTTTAATGCAGCGTTTAAACCTATTTTATTAATTGTACGAAGACCAGCAGCAGAAACATTAAGACTAATCCAGCATTCTTCTTCTACCCAATATAATTTTCTCTTGAACAAATTTACGTTGAATTTTCGTTTCGTTTTCGTATTTGAATGTGAAACGTTATTTCCAACCATTGCTCTTTTTCCTGTTATTTGACAAATCTTGGCCATGGCTCTATTATTATTTTATTTATATTCCGTTTTTATTCTACTATTTCCACGAAATCAGGGCGCAAAATTAGTCATATATTTTTTACTTACCAAAGAATTTGATAAATAAAAATATAAATGATGCAACGTTTAATTTCGAATAGACTTCTTTCTTGCTATTATTAGACTATTTAGAGACTGATAGCTCTTTCTTTATTTCGTTGTAAAGTTCATTCAAAAAATAGAGCGTTCCTTTACGTAGGTTTTGTTTTAGCTCCTTATCATCGGAAACTGAGTTAATTGCATTTTCTGTTATCATTTCTTCTGCCGAAGTTGATTTAGGAAAAATGCTTTTGCCTTTTTCTCTAACAGTCTGATAAGTTATATCGCGCACTTTTAATACGCAACCTACATTTGTAATATTTGCATCGAAACGATAATTCATGAGCATTTTCTCACGCACTCCTTGACTATTCTCTGGTAATAAAAGTTCTACTTTTGAACTTACTGTGATGCTTTGATCGCTATCATTAAATCTTATTCCTGACAAAAGAGGGTTGCTTGCATAATTATCTTTTCCCCATTTATAGAGTATCGCATAACTTTGATCTTCGCTTAAACTCTGATGTGTATGAATAAATTGCTGAAAAACAACTTTCCCATTTACTTCTGGTACACTTGTGAAAACATTCTCTTTTGTAGACTGTGCATTGGTGCCCAAAAACATGAATATTAAGCTTATTATGAATAAAATTTTTTTCATTTGTTCTTATTATATATGATTAAAAATTGCTCCTCATTAAGCCTTTGACTACAAACTTAGCTAAAAGATTAATGAGGCACAAATATCTTTATTAAAAAAACGGTCATTATATTTTATTTATTACCCAAAAACCGTTACTTTTGCCTCTCCAATTTAGAAACCTTTTTTTTACTATATAAAATGTCAAAAAAACAAAGCGAAGAGAGAACCGAGAAAAACTTAGAAAATATCGGTGATGCACTATCAAGTTCAGAGCAATTTATTGAGAAAAACCAAAAAGCCATCATGTATGGTTTGGGTGCTGTAATACTTATTGTATTGGCTGTATTGGCATACCATAACCTATATTTAAAACCAAAAAATGAAAATGCCCAAGCGGCTATTTATAAAGGAGAGCGTTATTTCCAAAACAGACAAGACTCTCTGGCTCTTTTTGGTGATGGAAACGATTATATAGGGTTTGAAGAAATAATGAATCAATATGGCGGAACAAAAACTGCTGATTTAGCACGCGCTTATGCGGGAATATCCTATAGCAGATTAGGCGATAATGAAAAAGCATTAGATTATCTCAAAAAATTTAAAGGTGGAGACAAACTTGTCACTCCTGCTATTTCGGGTGCAGTTGGCGATGTATATATGAATCTGGAACAAAGTGAAAAAGCTGCAGACACATTTATAAAAGCAGCGAAAACGGCTGATGACAATATGTTATCTCCCATTTATTATAAAAAAGCTGGATTTGCATATCTACATGCCGACAAGTATGACAAAGCAACAGAAACATTTGAGCTGCTTAAAAAGAAATATATGAACTCTCCTGAAGGACAAGAGGCTGATAAATATATTGAGCAAGCTAAACTAAGCCAAAAATAACATGTCGACAATTTTAGAGAAAGCTCGCAATAAAAGTGCTGAATTGCCATCGGGCAAAGATAAAATAATTGCCATTGTTGTTTCAGAATGGAATTTACCTGTTACTAACAATCTTTTAATGGGAGCTGTTGATACGCTTATTGCTGCGGGAGTTACAGAAGACGACATCATTATCGAGTATGTGCCAGGTAGTGTAGAGTTGACTTTTGGAGCAAAAACACTTATTGAAGATACAATGGCTCACGCCGTGATTGTTTTAGGTTGCGTCATTCAAGGCGAGACTGCTCACTTTGATTATGTTTGTGATAGTGTAACGCAAGGAATCACCACATTGAATCTTGAATATGACACACCCGTCATATTTGGTGTACTTACTACAAACAATCAAGAACAAGCTGAGGCACGCGCTGGTGGTAGTCATGGAAATAAAGGTGAAGATTGTGCAATTGCAGCATTAAAAATGATAGCATTGCAAGAGAAGTATTTAGATTTAGAAGAATAAAAAATAATATATATTGCGGAAGTAGCTCAGTTGATAGAGCATTAGCCTTCCAAGCTGAGGGTCGCGGGTTTGAGTCCCGTCTTCCGCTCTCACAGATTCACGCTACAGCTTTTAATAAAGCTTTTAATGAGAATCAAAAAAAACACCATAGAATTAGCTTTCTATGGTGTTTTTTTTTCAGTTCATTTTAAAACACCCAGATATAGCGCAAAAAACAAGCTATACTAAAAGAGCCACTTAACTCTAAAATATACTTTCAAGCAGGATGATTTTTTTCTAAACATTTCCACACCGAATAAAATGTTTAAAACAGTTGAAACTTGCATTTACCACGGTGAAAATGTTTGAAAACATGTTTTTCGCGTTTTATTGCCCTATTTTTCTCCTTCTATGCCCTGTAAATTAAATTTTAGATGTAAAAATCCAAATTTTAAGAGTTAATCCATCCTTCTTAAACTGCTTTTATTTCAATTACCGCAATTTTTCTTCATTTTTGCTTCAAAAAGCATCATTTTTGGTGTTTCAAAACATTTTCACCGTCGTGGATTGCATTTTCAACAGATGAACGTCCAATTTACCGCGGTGGATTTAATTTCCACCTGTTTTTGGACTAATATTCTAATGAATTATAAAATAGAATGACTATTTATTTATAAATTGATATGTGTTGAAAATTATAATAATATTGATGCTCAAGTAAAACTCGTTTTCTAAGCAATTATTGATAAGCGTCATGTTTTGATATGTAAAAAAGAGTAGCGCATTTTTTATAATAAAATTGTACCTTTGCGCCCCCCAAAGATTTATTCTATAATACATCATTCAAAAAGAATACTTAAAGTGTGATCCTAAAACAGATCTATTAAATTTAAATAAGGTCATAATTTAAAATAGAAAACAAGAAGTTAGTGTCAAACAACATCAAACAAGCCCAATACCGCGATTTTACAACGGGTAGAATCTCTCACCAACTAATAAAATTGGCATTGCCCCTAATGGCAACGAGTTTTATTCAGATGGCTTACAATCTTATTGATCTTGCTTGGGTGGGTAGATTGGGAAGCGAGTCTGTTGCCGCTGTGGGTGCTATGGGCATGTTGATATGGATGGTACATTCCTTCGCATTGTTTTCTAAGATAAGCGCTGAAGTATCAATAGGACAATCAATCGGCATTAAGCGTTTTGACATAGCGAGTATTTACGCTTCACACACAACAACCATTTCCATAATACTGGGAGTAATATTTTTCGTTGTTTTTCTAACAATGCCCTTTTTGTTTATTGATTTTTTCAAATTATCTCCTTCCATTTCCGTTGAAGCAGCAGATTATTTAAGTGTTATATCCTTCAGCATCCCAATGGTATTTATGATACTCAATTTTTCGGGTATATATGTTGGATCAGGACGAAGTGATATTCCTTTTTATTATAATGCAACTGGACTTATTCTTAATATAGTAATTGATCCAATATTGATATTTGGTTATGGACCAATTCCAGCTCTTGGATCAACTGGAGCTGCTTATGCTACAACATTCTCTCAGCTTATAGTTCTAAGTCTATTCATTTGGCATTTAAAAAAACGTAATGGTGTGTTTGGCGATTTTCCTTTTCTAATAAAGCTAAAATCGAGCTACACAAAAAAGATTTTCAAATTGGGTCTGCCTGTTGCAGCAATGAATGTTTTTTTCTCTCTAATCAATATGAACTTAGTTCGTATTGCATCTATTCATGGCGGCCACCTGGGAGTGACCAGCCAAACCACAGGGGGGCAAATAGAAGGTCTCACTTGGAACACAACAGAGGGCTTTGCTACAGCATTGGTTAGTTTTGTGGCTCAAAACTACTCTGCAAACAGAATGGACAGAGCAAAAAGAGCATATACCTTTACACTCAAGCTCTTGTTGTCACTGGGAGTAATTCTCAGTGCAGCTTTTATATGCTTTGGATCCGATATTTTCTCTATTTTCGTTCCAGAAAGAGAGGCATATATGGCTGGTGGGGATTATCTTTTTATATTGGGAATATCACAAGTTTTCATGATGTTAGAATTAACCACGCAAGGTATGTTCAATGGAATTGGTCGCACCTCACCACCAGCAATTATCAGTATAACGCTTAATGCAATTAGAATACCATTAGCAATGTTATTAGCACAACAAATGGGTGTTAACGGAGTGTGGTGGGCAATTAGCATCACTACCATTTTTAAAGGAACAACGCTAACTATGTGGTATTACTTGGTGCAACGAAAAATAATGAACAAACAATATTAGTAACCAGGCAGAAACAGTCCTATATCGTTAACAGGCAAATTAAAAAGGTTTGCTACATAAGGGTTTACCATTTTGCCAGCAAACATATAGAAGCCCGACGAAAACCCCCTGCTACTTTGTGCCAATCCAATTACGCCCCCCCTATTGGCCATGTTTTGAAACAGGTTGGAGAAAACATTGCTTAAAGCTATAGAAGCGGTTCTTGATACGCGCGAACTAATGCTCATTTCGCAGAAATGAAGTACGCCATACTTCTCGAATATTGTTGGCGCACCAGGAATGCAAGCTTCCATTGTTGTCTCAAAACATCCTCCCTGTGCAAGGCGCAAATCAATTATGAGGGCACCTTCTTTTAACTCGCGAATCAAATCCGCAGATATTCTGTCTCGATGGGGTTGATTTATGTATTCCATCGCGCCAATTAACACATCGGCCGATCGGAATGTGTTTCTTAATACATTTGGTTGCAGGGTTGATGTAAACAAAGGTCGTCCCAAGCTATGTTGAATCAATCGAAGTTTATTAATATCATTATCAAACACTTTAACCAATGCTCCCAGAGCCAAAGCGGCACGCGCTGCAATTGTACCGGCAATGTCTGCACCCATTATAACAACCTCAGTAGGAGACACACCTGGAATTCCTCCCATTAGAATCCCTTTACCTCCATTGGCATTACTCATCAGTTCTGCAGCAAGAGTAATAGCCGAGGCTCCTTCAATTTCCGAAATGGCCGTTACAAAAGGTGAAGTGCCTTCCTCATCATATACTAAATCATAAGCTAAGGCATTAATTCTTTTAATTGACATAGCCTCTAAAACCAAAGAAGAAAGCAAGGGTTGCTGTAAAAAAGATAGAACAGTTGTGCGGGGGCGCATCAATTTAACTTCATATAATGTTGGGGGAGATATTTTTACAATTAAACTTGCTTCAAATACTTCAGCACGAGAGTTAACTATTATAGCTCCTGAGTCTGCATAATAGGTGTCTGAATAATTAATAGAGTTTCCAGCACCCGACTCTAAAATAACTTTATGACCAGCATCAACTAATAGTGCAACTGCTTCTGGTGTAAGTGCCAAGCGTTTCTCAAATTTAGTATTTTCTTTGGGGACACCAATAATCAATGATGCGTGAGTTCTGTTTACTTTCTGCAAAAACTCTCTAACAACGAATGAAGTGGTTTTAATGGGTTGATATATCATTTTTATGTTCACGTTTTTATAAATTAATTCCTTATATATGCTTGAATCATTTCCTTTATTGCATCTACAGTTTCACTAACATGAGCACGAGATACAAGCTGCTTATTTTCATAGATGATCATGGCCTTAGCGTAGTAGTTTTCTCGTTGTGCTAAATGTTGTTCCACAAACTCTCTCAACTCTTCGGGAGTTTTATTTTGCACCAAAGGGCGCACATTCTTAGATGACAACAAGCGTGAAACCAATTGATCAACAGAGGCTTTTATATAAATAGTTACACCCATTCTGTTCATCAAGTCCATGTTGTCGAAAAAACAAGGTGCACCTCCTCCAGTAGAAATCAAAACATTTTGAAATGTGGCTATCTCTCGCAACATTTCACACTCTATTTTCCTGAAGCCAGCTTCTCCTTTTTTCTCAAAAAGCTCTGGTATAGATTTCCGATATCTTTTTTCAATATATTTGTCTAAGTCAATAAACTCCATACCCAACTCAGCACTTAAAAGTTTTCCAACAGTAGTTTTACCTACACCCATATATCCAATTAAAAAAATATTTTTCATACACACTTATAATAAAGGAGTGAACAAACGAACGAATGACTCTTTGAAGCGTAACCATACTGGACGCTTCAACCAATCACGAAGAACTATAGCTGTAGAGCTTTTTTGATCTTCAATAAAAATCTCTTTGCCCCGTAATGCTGTTTCTTTGTTATAGATAAATGCTTCAACCTCCAAGTTTTGTTCAAAGCTGCGTACATCAAAGTTAGCAGAACCAATTAGTGTTAACGAATCGTCTATGACAGTCAATTTTGAATGCATAAAACCAGGTTCATAAAAGTAAACCTTTATTCCAGCTATCATCAGTTTTTTGAAATAAGACCTTGAAGCAAGTTGCACCATCACAGTGTCAGACTTGCGCGACACCATGAGTCGAACATCAACCCCTCTGGCTGATGCCGATATTAAAGCTTCTAACAGACCTTCTGGAGGAATAAAGTAAGGAGTTTGAATAAAGATAGAAGACTTTGCGCTAAAAATGGCATGCATAAATCCTTGTAAAATCTCTCGTGCAGAACTATAGGGACCGCTTGATGCAATCTGCATTAAGTTATCGCCAAAGTTATCTAAAAGCGGGAAGTATTTGCGCGCTGTAATAAGCGACTTGCTTACCAAAAACCAATCTATCAAAAAGACTGACTGAAGTCCTTGAACACCTTTTCCTTCAATACGAAGATGGGTGTCTCTCCAGTTTCCCCATGACACGCCATTGATGTATCTATCCGCAACATTCATACCACCAACATAACCAATCCTTCCATCTATCACTACAATCTTTCTATGATTGCGATAATTGACATGCGAAGTAAACATGGGGAACTTAACTTTCATAAACTCTTCTACTTCAATTCCTGCGGAGCGGAACTCTTCATAGAAGTTTCTCTTCAAACGCCACGAACCTACAGCATCAACAATGATTCTTATCTTAACCCCTTCTGCCGATTTTCTAATTAACAAGTTCTTGAAATGATTCCCAACCACATCATCATCCCAAACATAATATTCAACATGGATATGTTCAGTGGCTTTATCTATGTCACGAAACAGGCTGTCAAACTTGTCTCGGCCTGCAACAAAAAAATCAACGGAGCTGCCATACAATAGAGGTGCTTGATTTAAATTGCGAAGAAGTTTTATTAATTCTAAATGTTGGGAAGGATAGTGCACCAATTCGGAGGAATTGAGTTCGGCCAGTGGTCTTTTCTTTATTTTACTGTACATCCGTTTTGAGATGGTGCGCCGCTTCGTATAATCTTGACCAAAGAAACCGTAAATAACCAATCCCACGATGGGAAGAAAAACCAACACCATTATCCATGATATGGTTTTAATAGGATTTCTGTTTTCGGAAATAATTACAATGATAACCCCAACTGCCGTAATTAGATAAACTATTTCTGCTATTCGAAAAAGGATCTGATACATAGTTTGAGGGTTTTAGCGATACTTTCCTTCTTCTTCTATATCTCCTAATATATTTAGGTATGAATTGTAGCGACTTTCACTAATGTAGTGTTTTTCCACTGCATCTAACACAGCACAACGGGGCTCGTTTATGTGCATACAGCTATTGTAATAACACTTTTTGGAGAACTTGAAAATCTCGGGGAAATAGTGAGAGACTTCCTCCTGGGTCATATCAATGGTGCCAAAGCCTTTTATGCCTGGCGTGTCAATAATAAAACCGCCTTCAGTTGTTTCAATCATTTCAGAATAGGTGGTAGTGTGCCTCCCTTTTTGGTGATAGGTAGATATATCTCCTACTTTGCGCTTATTTTTATCGTCAGTCACAACATTTATAAACAAAGACTTTCCTACTCCCGAGTGACCTGCTAATAAAACAACTTTATCTTTGATACGTTCTTTTATTTCATTGATGCCTACACCATCTATAAGAGACGTTTTTTGACTTGGATAACCTATCGTTTGATACAAATTGATGAGTGCATTAACATACTCCAACTCATCTTCATCATACAGGTCTATCTTGTTAAACACAAGACAAACGGGCACACTATATGCTTCGGCTGTCGTCAAAAACCGATCGATAAAAACGGTGCTTGTCTCTGGATACTTTACGGTTACAAACAACAAAGCTAAGTCTATGTTTGCAGCTAAAATGTGTGCGTGTTTAGATAAGTTAGAGGCTCGTCGAACAATGTAATTTTCACGGTCAAATATTTCAGTGATATAAGAGACGGAGTCTTCGTTGTAATCGACCTTCACTTTGTCGCCAACAACTACAGGACTTGTGCTTCGAATACCTTGCAGACGAAAATTGCCTTTGGCTCTGCACTCAATATCCAATCCAGTCTCTGTTCTGACTATATATACATTACCTGTATTCTTAATAACCAATCCATTCATGCGCTCAAAAAAAGGAAAAAGGAAAAAATATGATTCTTCCCTTTTTCTGTTATTGTTAAACTGTTAGAATCTCTTTTTCTTTGATATCGAAAATCTCATCAATCAATTTAATGTACTTATCGTGCAACTTTTGAAAAGAGACTTCTGCGTTCTTGCCCAAATCTTCAGGCATTCCATCTTTCACAGCTTTCTTCACTGTGTCTATTCCTTCGCGACGGAAATTGCGAATACTAATTTTTGCATCTTCAGCCTCTTGTTTAATTTGTCTTACAAGTTGCTTGCGTCGATCTTCCGTCAATGGAGGAATTCCCAAACGGATAACTTCTCCGTTGTTTTCAGGGTTGATACCCACATCTGAGTTCATTATCGCTTTTTCAATAGGTTTCAACATAGATTTCTCCCAGGGTTGAATAACAATTGATTTTGCATCGGGCGTAGAAACTGTAGCTACGCCTGACAGCTGAGACATAGTGCCATAGTATTCTACCATTATGCCATCCAGGATGTGTGGGTTGGCTCTGCCAGCACGAATGCGAGATAATGTTTCTTCTAAAAAGTCGATTGTTGACTGCATCATCTCTTCAACTTCATTTTCTAAACTTTGAATGTCTATCATAGGATTGAGTTTTTATGAGTTTTAAACAAAAATAGGTAATTTAATTGACATTATAAATTAATACCACTACTTTACTTATTAGATGGATGCACGAGAGTTCCAATATTCTCACCCATTATTACCTTCTTGAGATTCCCAATCGTGTCCATATCGAATACGACAAGTGGTAAATTATTTTCGTTGCACATTGTTGTGGCGGTAAGATCCATTATCTTGAGTCCACGATTGTATATCTCATCAAACGATATTTCATCAAACTTGGTAGCCGTGGCATCTTTCTCAGGATCGGCTGTGTAGATTCCATCCACACGTGTGCCCTTGAAGAAAACATCGGCCTCTATTTCAATGGCTCTCAATACTGATGCTGTGTCAGTTGTGAAAAATGGATTGCCAGTTCCACCTGCTATAATTACTACTTCACCCTGCTCCATTGTTTCAATGGCTTTCCACTTTGAATAATATTCGCCTACAGGCTCCATATCAATGGCGGTATAAACATGATTCTTCTGACCCATAACAGAAAGCGACGAACTTAGCGCCAAGCTGTTGATAACAGTGGCAAGCATACCCATCTGATCGCCTTTCACTCTGTCGAAACCCTTAGAGGTGCCGCTTAAACCACGAAATATGTTTCCGCCGCCAATCACAATACCTATTTGAACACCCATGTCAGCAATTTCTTTGATCTGCTTGGCATAATCGTTCAGACGATTCTCGTCAATTCCGTATTGTTTCGCTCCCATAAGTGACTCCCCACTTAGCTTAAGCAATATTCTTTTATATTTAGTCATGAAAAGTATGGTTTACAAAATTATTATTTACAAAAATATCAATAAAAACTCACATTGTTGACACGCTCTTTAATTATAATACAAATGAAACTTCTTTAAAAGCATACTTTCGCTCCTCTTCACCGATTAATGTTTGCAAAATCAGATGTCCTGTAGGCAATACATCTTTAATTATGGCCTTGAAGCGCCCATTTTCATCTTCATACCAATAATAGCTATCTCTTCGGTAGAGCTGTTGGAGATACTTTTGCTGTATGCGTTGACCTTCTCCCTCTTGCAAAGATTGATACAGACCGAAGAATGTATCAGAAAACGCTTTTAATAGTTCATCTCTGTTATATTCCATCCCTGTTACTTGCTTCATGGAGATTGGGTTGGGCAAATCATGCTGAAATTCATCTTGATTCACATTGAGACCAATACCTACAATAGTATGCTCAATTCTCTTTCCTATCAAACTATTTTCTATAAGCATCCCTGCTATCTTTTTATCTTTCCAATAAATATCGTTGGGCCATTTGATGCTGATGTTGTCCATATATTGGTCTAACATTTCTTTAAGGGCTAACGACACCATACGAGAAATAATAAATTGCTGATTAGCCATCACAAACTTTGGATAAAGCAAATAACTAAATAATAAGTTGCATCCTTTTTCCGAAAACCAACTATTACCTGCTTGACCACGTCCTTGTGTTTGAAAATTTGTTCTGACAATTGACCCTTCAGGTAGCGAACTCTCTTGTTGCAATCGTTTTAACTCTACGTTGGTAGATACAGTCTCATCTAACGATATCACCACGCTGCCGTTATTTAATTGTTCCATAAAACTCTTCCTGCAATTTCTTCGGCATCTTTTTCACTACCTCCTCAATGGAGTGTTGAAACCATTCCTTTAGTTCTTCATCAGGCATATCGCCCTCCAACTCAATAGAGTTCCAATGTTTCTTATTCATATGGTAGGCAGCTTTCACGCAACTGTACTTTTCACGCAGAGCAATGGCCTTTTCAGGATTGCATTTAAGAGATATAGACTTCACCTCAGCATCCAAAGGGATTAAAGCAACCATCTTTCCCAACACTTTCAGCACCAAAGTTTCCTCCCCGAAGGGGAATGTGGTTTCTACCAATGGACTGCGAAGGCAATAATCATATAGTTCTTCTATATTCATACGAAGTGAAAAATAATTTGTTTATACACATTTAAAACAAGGGCGACATAAAAGCATCGTCTATGTGCTCTATTTCAAAACCCTCCCCATTCCACACCGCAGATATGATATCGAACCGAGCTGGTTTGTCAATATCTTTGATCTGTAGGTACAAATCGGCAGCCTCAACAATACGCTTCATCTTTGCACGACCAATAAAGTCTTCTGGGTTTCCCCATTGACGCGAGGTGCGCGTTTTTACTTCCACAAAAACGATAAACTCTTTATCTTCTGCTACAATATCTATTTCGTGACGGTGCATAGTCCAGTTCCGTACAATTAGTTTGTATCCCTCATTTAGAAGAAAGTTTGCTGCTGCTTTTTCTCCCTGTTTCCCCAGTTCGTTGTGCGTTGCCATGTGCAAGAATTAAATGTTGCGTGTTGTTTAGGTAGGTAAAAATACAAATTATAAGCAAGAAAGCTTTATTTAGGTGGATATATTTCGTTTTTTTGCAGAGGAGAATAGATGTGGTGTGAAAAGAACGGAAAGAATTTCTCGGAAAGAGGAGGAAGAAATAGTCTCTCGCAAAGATACAAAGTGAAATAAGCTAATAAAAAAGACTTTTAGCTTCTTGGTATAAAAGAAGTATTGTACAAACCACTAAAGAGAACAGATAAATGACCGAAAAGTTAATCAAAAATGGAATAATTAGAATAGTAAATAACTTAAGAGAATAAGATAATGATAAAAACCCTTCGCGTCTTGGCGTCTTTGCGAGAGATTTCTTTGCTTCCCTCGCAAAGACGCAAAGTCGCAAAGGGGAAATAGGATAAAGAAGTTCAATACATTTGAGTTAAATTAGCGACTTCGACAAAAAAAGGTCAAATGAATAAAAAGAAACGCATAAAAAGATATAAATAACCCACCCAAATTATGTTAGACGATAACTATTTTATGACCCAAGCTTTGGCAGAAGCCAAACTTGCATTCGACAAAGATGAGGTGCCCATTGGAGCGGTAATTGTTAGTAACAACCGCATCATTGCCCGAGCACACAACCTCACGGAAACCCTCAATGATGTGACGGCACACGCCGAAATGCAAGCCATAACGGCTGCAGCCAACGTATTGGGAGGTAAATATTTGGATGAGTGTACGCTTTATGTCACCATCGAACCCTGCCCAATGTGTGCAGGGGCTTTAGGTTGGGCACAGATGCAACGGATTGTGTACGGAGCAGACGATAAAAAGAAAGGTTATTCGCATTTCTCCACAAGCGTGTTGCATCCCAAAACAGAAATTACACGAGGTGTGATGGCTAATGAGTGTTCCGCATTGATGAAAGCATTCTTTGAGAAGAAAAGATAGTTAGGCTTGGGTGTTAGAGGATTGGGTTACAACAACCCTTTCATCATTCCACCATCAATCTGTATGGTTGTGCCAGTAACAGAGCGTGCTTGCGATGAACACAAGTAGCAAACCATATCACCTAATTCGCTTGGACTCATGAAGCGTTTGTGAGGGAAGGAAGCGATTACACTATCTTCGTATTCTTGCACCGAAACGTTTTCATCGCTTGCTTCTTTTTCCATCAATTGTGTTATTCTGTCGGTGCGGAAGTAACCAGGGCACACATTGTTGATAGTGATGCCTTTGCGAATAAGGTCGCGACTAATGCTTTTGGCGAAACTAACGACTGCTGATCTAAATATATTGGATAGCACCATGGTTGGTGAAGGTTCTTTGACAGAAATGGATGCAATGTTTACGATGCGTCCCCAACCACTTTCCTCCATATGGGGCAGACAATACTTAATCATGCGAATGTTGTATTTCAACACTGAGTTGTAAGCCTCGTCGAAGTCATTCATCGATAGTTCGTCGAAAGAACCAGGGGCAGGTCCACCCGAATTATTGACCAATATGTCAATCTTGCCAAACTTTGCCATAGTTTCCTTCACAATTCTTCGGTTATCTTCGGCCGAAGACATGTCCACGCTAAGAGCCAGCACCTCCACGCCATGTACTTCAATGTCCTTCTTTGCTTTTTGTAAATCATCACTGTTGCGCGCACACAATACAATGTTTACACCCTCTTTGGCAAGTGCAACGGCGCAAGCTTTGCCTAATCCTTTACTACTGCCACCTACGATGGCTACTTTACCACTTATTTTGTAATCCATAATTCAATGCTTTTGTAGTGATAACAACAAAAACGGTGGTTATGTTTGCTCTTTTGTATAACGATAACTTCATATTTTGTATATTTGCATCTTTAAAATCTAACAATAAACTCATTAGGTGCGCAACGAAACGCACCAGACTGTAAACAGCATACAAACATTATGTCAAAACAATTTAAACGCACACTCATCACTTCTGCCCTGCCTTATGCTAATGGGCCAATTCACATCGGACACTTAGCAGGTGTGTATGTTCCTGCCGATATTTATGCGCGCTACCTCCGATTGAAAGGTGAGGAGGCGCTATTTATAGGTGGATCGGACGAACACGGCATCCCCATTACCATTACGGCGCGCAAAGAAGGCGTTACGCCACAAGACATAGTGGACCGGTACCACAATTTAATCAAAAAATCGTTTGAAGAGTTTGGCATTACGTTCGATATCTATTCGCGCACCACATCGGACATTCACAAACAAACGGCTTCTGATTTCTTTCAGACGCTTTATGACAAAGGTGAGTTTTTGGAACAAGAAACGGAGCAATATTACGACGAAGAGGCACAACAATTTCTTGCTGACCGATACATAACAGGAACTTGTCCACATTGTGGTTACGATAAAGCATACGGAGACCAATGCGAAAGCTGCGGAACATCGCTCAGCGCAACGGATCTTATCAATCCCAAGTCAGCTTTGAGCGGTGCAGTGCCCGTTCGTCGCAAAACGAAGCATTGGTATTTGCCTTTGGACAAACATGAGGAGTGGTTGCGCCAATGGATACTGGAAGACCACAAAGAATGGCGCAGCAATGTGTATGGACAGTGCAAATCGTGGTTGGATCAGGGTTTGCACCCTCGTGCAGTGAGTCGCGATTTGAATTGGGGAGTGCCCGTGCCTGTAGCGAGTGGCGAAGGTAAAGTATTGTACGTGTGGTTTGATGCGCCCATTGGCTATATTTCCAACACCAAAGAGCTATTGCCCGACGATTGGGAGAAATGGTGGAAAGATGAGGATACAAAATTGATTCACTTCATAGGAAAAGACAATATTGTGTTTCATTGCATTGTGTTTCCAGCCATGCTTAAAGCCGAAGGTTCTTTTATTCTTCCCGAAAATGTACCTGCCAATGAGTTTATGAACCTTGAGGGCGACAAAATATCTACCTCGCGTAATTGGGCTGTGTGGTTGCACGAATATTTGCAGGATTTTCCTGGCAAACAAGATGTATTGCGCTATGTGTTGACCGCCAATGCTCCAGAAACGAAGGACAATGACTTCATTTGGAAAGATTTTCAGGCACGCAACAACAATGAGTTGGTGGCTATATTGGGAAATTTTGTGAACAGGGCATTGATTTTGACACAAAAGTACTTCGACAATAAAGTTCCCCAGCGCAATGAGCTAACCGACTACGACAAAGAGACGATCAACAACTTCAAGAGCTTGAAAGAGACCATCGAGAGAGACTTGGACAACTTCAAATTTAGAGAGGCACTCAAAGATGCCATGAATTTGGCACGCATCGGAAACAAATATTTGGCCGACACAGAGCCTTGGAGAGTAGCCAAAACAGATATGCCTCGTGTGGAAACCATCCTCAACATTGCGTTGCAGATTACGGCCAACTTGGCCATCGTGTTCGAACCATTTTTGCCATTCTCGGTAGCCAAAATAAAGCAGTTCTTAAACATTGACGCCCTTTCGTGGGATCAATTGGGCAATATGAACTTATTGGCTGTGGGGCATGCATTGGGCAAATCGGAATTACTGTTCGAAAAGATAGAAGACGAAGCCATAGAGCAGCAAGTTCAGAAATTATTGGCCACCAAGCAGGCCAACGAGCTGAAAGAGTATAAGGCGAAACCTGTGAAAGAGGAAATATCGTTTGATGACTTCAGCAAGCTGGATATGCGCGTGGCAACCGTGTTAGAATGCGAACGGGTTCCCAAAACGGACAAGCTACTTCGCTTCCTGTTGGACGATGGCATTGGCAAACGCACCATCTTGTCGGGCATTGCTGCCTTTTACCCCGAGCCAGAAAAGCTGGTGGGTAAGCAAGTTTGCTTCATTGCCAACTTGGGTGCTCGCAAAATGCGGGGCATCCTATCCGAAGGGATGATACTATCGGCCGAAAATGCGGATGGAACATTGTCGTTGATTGAACCATCGGCAGAAGTGAAGCCAGGAAGTGGGATAAATTAAGAGTGTCACGTCATTAATTCCCATTTTATCAATTTATTGTATCTTTATAAAGTAAAAAAGTTCACAACCACCTAAAAATTGCAACTATGTACACCACTTATCATTTAGAATCGGCGCAAGATGTAAATGCCGACTTGCTTGATTCAATAAAAGCGACGTTCAAATCAAAGTCAATCACCATCACTGTGGAAGAAACCGATTGCGATGATGAGCTAACTGATGAAATGAAAGCCATTTTGGATGAGCGATTGTTGGAGGATGAGAGTACTGATATGTCCGCAGAGGATTTTTTCAACGAACTCAAGGAAAGATATGGCTTATAACCTCATAGTATCATCACAAGTCCGTGTAGGAATTCGCTCGCGCGCATTTGCAATGCGTGTGTCGCTTTAGCGAAACATAACTTTTTACTCTTTTGCTTCGCAACACACCGATTGCAAATCGGCGCGAGCAGCAAAGTTCTTATAAAAGACCACGGATTTGAGTCATTTCATCACAACATTTACAAACAAACCAGCTTTTGCACGTCATAAAGCTGGTTTGTTTGTTTACAACTGTGCTCTGTGATGCAAAAATGTACTGATGTAGCCGATAATTAATGCCATGTCACGTGACATAGGGCTATTTATACTTATAATTAACGCCATGCCAAGTGACATAGGTGTGTTTATACTTATAATTAATGCCATGCCAAGTGACATTGGTGTGATTATACTTATAATTAATGCCATGCCAAGTGACATAGGTGTAATTGTATTTATAATTAGTGCCATGTCAGCTGACATTGGTGTAATTATACATATAATTACTATCATGTCACGTGACATAGGGTTATTTGCATTTATAATTAAAGCTATGCCACGTGACGCAGGACTATTTAAACGTTTAATTAATGCTTTGCCACGTGACATGGCACTAATTAACTCAAGAAACATCTCTTTCTGTCAAGGCGAAGCATCATTGTGAGTTGATTTCAATGGTTTTTGCCCAAAATTAGCAGTGAATCTATAGCACAATGAGGCTTGCGAATGAATATCTGCAATGATTTTGCAGAGAAATCACACTTTTTCTCCAGTTTCACCCTGCTTGTCACGCACCGATCGATAATTATCCCAACCTAAACGCCCATTTATCCGTCCACCCACCCAAAGAAACTCCCAATATCATAAGGCTTTAAAAGAATAATCTTGTAATTTTGGAAATTCAATCATGATTATTCTCAAAAACAACAATTTGTTTCGATGAAAGATAACCCTGTTTTCAAAAAAGCACTGCCCGACTTGCTTGTGTTGGTGGCATTCATACTCATTTCGTTTGTTTACTTTTCGTCAGCCGTGATGGATGGGCGAGTGATATCGCAACACGACTCGCTGGCCGCCGTTGGTCAAGGTCAGGAAGCGCGCGACTACATGGCGCGCCACGATGGCGAGCGCACCCGTTGGACTAATTCGATGTTTGGCGGCATGCCCACCTATCAAATGGGGCCAACGTACAATTCGACCAAACCAATTGATGCCGCAAAGAAAGTCTATCAACTGTTTTTGCCCAATTATGTCTATTTGCTGTTCATAATGATGCTGGGTTTCTACATCCTGATGCGGGCATTGCGTGCAAATTACCTTATTAGTGCCTTGGGAGCCATCATTTGGGCCTTTTCATCCTACTTTTTCATCATTATTGCCGCGGGGCATCTCTGGAAATTCATCACCTTGGCATACATTCCGCCAACCATTGCGGGCATGATCCTGATTTATCGTCGAAAATATTGGCTGGGCGCCCTGCTGGTGATGATTTTTGTGGCGTTTCAGTTGTCTGCCAATCATATTCAAATGAGCTACTACTTCCTCATAGTGATGATAGCCATTGCCATTGCCTATTTGGTTGAGGCCATCAAAAAGAAGGAGTTGGCTGTCTTTGCCAAATCCACCGGCGTGCTTGTAATAGCTGGTTTGATTGGCGTCACCACCAATATTTCGTCGCTCTATCACACCTACGAGTACAGCAAGGAAACAATGCGTGGAAAATCGGAGCTTTCGCACCATGGAGCCGAGAATAAAACCGATGAAGGCCTCGAGCGCAGCTACATCACCGCTTGGAGCTATGGCATTGGCGAGACATTTACGTTGTTGGTGCCCAACACCAAGGGAGGAGCTTCCGTTCCGTTGGCGCAAAACCAGTTGGGAATGAAAAAAGCGAGTCCTGAATACCGAGAAATATATGGGCAAATAGGACAATATTGGGGCGATCAACCCGGAACATCTGGACCTGTGTATGCAGGCGCACTGGTGATGATGTTGTTTGTGTTGGGGCTGTTCATTGTTAAAGGCCCGTTGAAGTGGGCACTGCTGGGTGCCACCATTTTATCCATTATGTTGTCATGGGGCAAGAATTTTATGGGGTTGACCAACTTTTTCATCGACTATGTGCCAATGTACAACAAGTTTCGAACTGTTTCGTCCATTTTGGTGGTGGCAGAGTTTACCATTCCTCTGTTGGCAGCGCTTGCGGTGAAAGAATTGATTCAGAAACCACAGCTTTTGCGCAACAATATGCGGCCACTTTACTACAGTGTGGGGCTGACGGCCGGAGTTGCGTTGCTTTTCTCGCTGCTTCCACGCATGTTTTTTAGTTCGTTCATCCCCTTTACCGAAATGCAAGCAATTCAGTCGCTACCTGCCGAACATATTCAGCCCTTTATGACCAATTTGGAGGAGGTGCGCGTTGCTATTTTCAGGGCCGATGCATGGCGCACAGTTGCCTTTATATTGGCGGGTGCATTGATGGTTTGGTTGTTCATCAAGAGCAAACTCAAGGCGCAATATTTGGTTGCTATCCTTCTGTTGATATCGCTTGTAGATATGTGGCAGGTCAACAAACGCTACCTCAACGATGATATGTTTACGCAGCCCACTCAAAACCTAAAAGCATTTACGGCCACCCCCACCGATGAAGCAATTCTTCAAGACACAACGCTCTATTATCGCGTGTTGAACCTTGCCACCAGCACTTTCAATGATGGCATCACACCCTATTGGCACAAAACCATTGGCGGATATCATGCCGCTAAGTTGCGCCGCTATCAAGACCTCATAGATGTGCATCTTGCTCGCGAAATGGGTGTTTTGTCCAACGAAATTATAGAGACACAAGGCAACTTAGAGTCCGTTTCAGGAAAAGAGTTCGATGTGCTCAACATGCTCAACACAAAATGGGTGATAATGCCCATACAAGATGGTCAAACCCTACCTCTTGAGAATCCTCATGCCTTTGGCAATGCTTGGTTTGTGGACAATGTGAGGTATGTGGACACGCCCGACGAAGCAATTGATGCCTTGGGCGAAGTTGACCTTCACACCACTGCTGTGGTCAATGAAGACGAGGCAGATTTACTAAAAAATTGGAGCGTTACGCCTCAAGATTCGCTTTCCACCATACAATTGACCGACTACGAAGCCAACAAACTCCGCTACCAAGTGGATGCTAAAAAAGATGAGTTGGCCGTTTTCTCCGAAATCTACTATCCCGATGGTTGGCAAATCACCATTGATGGGCAACCTGCCCAAATGTTGCGCGCCAACTACACATTGCGCGCTCTGCCCATTCCTGCTGGCACAAAAACAGTAGAGTTTTACTTCAATCCCACCAGCATCAAGGTGACAGACACCATTGCTTATGTGGCAATATTGTTGATGTTGTTGACTGCCGCGGGAGCAATATATTTTAATGTCAGAAAAAAGAAAAATATGCACTAACACTTAAATGAATAGTTGAATATGAAAGCAATTCTCACTTCATTCATTTTCTTTTTGTGTCTTACAGCAGCAGTAAGTCAAACGAACGACTCCATTCGTCAAGAGATTTTGGCGCAACCTTCCTCTAAACTCGAAATTTTATCAAAGGGGCGCAACTATTTGTTAGAAAACCTCGAAAGAGGAGACTTGTATAAAGTAAAAGAGATAAAGGATGCCCTTGTTCACGAGATGGACAACGACATTAACGAGGTCTTTTTCCCTGCCGAATACGTGCTGATACTCTATTGGACCGAGGAGTATGCTGAATTATTGTCCTATCTCCAATCCGTTGATACAACCATTACGGAATTTCGTCCAGATAGATTGCGCAACATGCTTGCCTCGACTGATAATTTGTACGAAAACATATCATTGAAGTCTGCTGAGTCCTACAGCGTGATGACACACTTTTTGGATGATGCCTCGCTAACAGAAGTAGAAAAGGACTTTCTTGAATTAAATCTTTGTTGGTTGTTGTTTGGTCGCAGCACTGGTAAAGAGCGAGAAGTACATTCCGAGGTGAACGACAAAGCTGATGTATTTCTTACTAAACATCCAAATAGTGCGTTCGAACAAATTGTTCGTCGCAGCATTCGTTACAAAATAGTTAGTGGCAACTGGGGCGGTGGTTGCGAAATAGCATTAGGATATGCTGGTATGCAAGGCGAAATGGCAAAACAGTTCAAAGATGCTTTTCTTTTTAGATTATCTCTGGATGGTTCTTACAAAAAAATGTTTCTGACACTCAACTTCAATGCAGGTGGCAGTTCCACCAAGGTAGATTTTCCTTACAATGAAACACAATGGTTAAAAGGATCGCATGCCATGATGATGGGTGTTGATCTTACAGCTGGATATCGGGTGGCAGCGATAAAGAAGTTCAGTTTTATGCCATTTATTGGGTATGGCGTGATCAATTTCAGCCCTGGCACAAAAGAAATTGAGGAAGATAAAGCACTGAAGAAGCTTAGCTTCACTTCTCAAAACTATCTGACAGGTATTAACTTCACCTATCATTATGATGGTGTAAAAACTTCGTTTATGGATGGTAGCGGTTTCTTGAACCTCAGGTATACCTTCTCAATGCCGCAATACGATGGGCGAAAAGGCATTGAAAAGGGCAACATGCATTGGCTAACTTTAGGTTGGGGAATGTATGCACGACCAACTAAAAGGGTTTATTGAATTGAAAATTGAAAGAGAATGACAGCTTGTTGAATAATTCTGCAAATGATTGATAGATGTACGTCTAATCATGTTAATCGAGCAATCCTTTCAATTCATTCCTCCCCTTTTTCTTTTATCCCTACAATTGTCATGCAATAAAGAGAGAAAGAAGATAGTAAACACTTTATTTGTAAAAAACATTTTTACCGCGGTAGATTGGACGAACATATATTGATAGATTATCTATTCTAATAGTGAGATTGTGATTTAAAAAATAAAAAAGCCAGAACTTCACGAGTAGGAGTTCTGGCTTAGCCAAGTATAAATAGTTATTCCTGTTTAGAAACCAAACGCTTCTATCATCTTATGAAAGACCTCTGTGTTTTTGTATGTTCCAGTAAACTTATCTGCGCCCGCACCATAAGCGAAAACGGGCACCATTACTGATGTGTGTCCTCCTGTGGTGAATTTGCCAGATACTTCGTTTTTGTCAAAATCTCCACCCGTTAATGTCATACCTCCTGTTTCATGGTCAGCAGTAATCACTACCAAGGTTTCATTGTTGGACGATGCAAACTCTAAAGCTTTGGCAATAGCACGGTCAAAATCGAGTGTTTCTTGCACCACATAAGCCGTATTGTTGTCGTGTCCACCCCAATCTATCATTGAGCCTTCCACCATTAAGAAGAAGCCTTTATCATTATTCTTAAGCACATTAATTGCTTTTTCTGTTGCTTCTGGTAGCATCTCGCCTCTATCGGGATAGGGTTCGTTATGGTTCTCCGCCGTTAAAATGGCAAGTTTACCTGTATTAATAGATGCAGCATCAGCTAAAGAATTAAAAACTTGATAATTTTCTTTTTTCAGTTCGTCTAACAAATTGCGTCCATCTTTACGTTTTGCAAAGAATTTGCGACCTCCGCCAATAAAGATGTCAATGTCTGATCCAATGAAATCGGCGGCAATCTCTTCTTGCATATTTCTTGAGGGTTGATGGGCAATGAATGAAGCAGGTGTGGCGTGAGTAATGGATGACGAAGATACTAACCCCGTAGCATATCCTTTAGATTTGCTGATCTCTAAAATAGTGGGTATATCCAAAGTATCTGTATCTACAGCCAAAGCTCCATTATATGTGCGCTGACCCGATGAAAGTGCTGTTCCACCTGCTGCAGAGTCTGTAATGTAAGCGTCTGCGCTTTGCGTTTTACTAAAACCAGTAAAAGGCATCTGAGTCATATTCAACACTCCTCCATTGGCTGATACAGCAGAAAACACTTGGGCAACACCCATACCATCACCTATCAGAAGAATGATGTTTTTAGGTTGTTCCTTAAAGAAACTGTTTTCCTTAAGGGTTAATACTTGATGAGGATTTTTGTTAGTAAAAGATGCTTTTTCATCTTGTGCTGTAGAGGAAAAACCTATGAATATAAAAAGAGCAATACTTAAAAATAGATGTTTCATTTTATGATAATTTTAATTGAACTGATTATTTATGATATGAGCAGACTTACTCTGTAAGAAATAACAAACGATATCTTGAATTGTTTTTAAACGCTACAAACATTTGATGGTTAACCAATTATTCGAAAGCTGAGTTTTTTAGATAGCATTGACGATAGTTCTAACCATATCATTTGATTTGCAGTACGCAAGTTAGCAATTATTTTTTGTTACGATGCAATTATTTTATGAGTAAATTATCAGTCATTTCAATATTTTTTTTTGTAGCAATAATAATGCTGACGGAAGTGTTTTTTCTTTGATTATTTTCTTCACTTTTTATGATTTAGGAGTTATACAAAGTGGAAGTTTTTACCTTACTTTGTATAGGATGATAAAGGATAAAACTTTAGACAAAATAAAGATTCTGACTGATGCAGCAAAATATGATGTGTCATGTTCTTCCAGTGGATCTAACAGACAAAACCAAAATAAAGGTGTTGGCTCGGCCGCTCATAGTGGCATTTGTCATAGCTTCACTGCCGATGGACGTTGTGTGTCGTTGTTTAAAATTATGATGACAAATCATTGCATTTACGATTGTGCTTATTGCATCAACCGAAAGAGCAACGATGTGCCCCGCACCACTTTCACCATTGAAGAGTTGGTAGACTTAACCATCGAGTTTTATCGTCGTAATTATATTGAAGGACTTTTTTTGAGCTCGGGTGTGCGCAGAAATCCCGACTATACCATGCAGCAGATGCTTGAGGTGGTGAAAAGCTTAAGAGAGAAACATCGATTTAATGGATATATTCATTTGAAAAGCATACCAGGTGCCAGTCAAGAGTTAATAACACAAGCTGGATTGTATGCTGACAGAATGAGCGTTAACATTGAAATAGCTGATGAGAAGAACCTTAAACTATTGGCACCAGAAAAAAATTACGAAACTATCTTTTCTCCCATGAGATACATTCAGCAAGGCATGTTGGAGAGTGCCGAGGATAGAAAAAAGATGAGGTCGGCCCCCAAGTTTGTACCTGCTGGTCAAAGCACGCAACTCATTATTGGAGCATCCCTCGAGTCAGACAAACAAATATTGGGTTTAGCGTCCAATTTATATAAAAGACCATCCATGAAACGGGTTTATTACTCGGGCTATATACCCGTAAACGATTATGACAATCGATTGCCCGCTCTGAAATCTCCACCTTTGGTGCGCGAAAATAGGTTGTATCAAGCAGATTGGTTAATGAGATTCTATCAATTTAACGTGCACGAGATTGTGGATGATGCTAACCCAAACTTAGACTTGAATATTGATCCCAAATTGGGTTGGGCATTACGCAATCCACATTTCTTTCCCATTGATATCAATAAAGCTCCTTATGAGTTAATCCTGAGGGTGCCTGGTATTGGTATCAAATCTGCTAAATTGATTATCGTTTCACGCCGCTATGGCAAGTTGACTTCCGATCAATTAAGAAAAATAGGCGTAGTGATGAAGCGTGCCCAATATTTTATAGTTTGTCGCGAATTACCCATGAATACTATTCACGAAGTTAAACCAGAATACTTGAAGCGAGCCTTCACAGAGAAAAAGAAAAGAAAAAATGATTGGAAAAACAATCAATTATCTATTAACTGGAACGAATGAAACCTTTTGTAATATTCACTTATGACAAAACGTTTGAAGGGTTTTTGTCTTGTGTGTTTTTTTCTTACGAACAAAAAATAAAGCCCGACTGCATCCAAGGTGAATACGAACCAAAACCTCTGTTTTTCGATTATTCCTACCACATAATTACGGAAGAAGAAAAAAGCAAAAGAGTTTGGAAAAGCCTGGAAAGCAAATTATCGCCTTTTGCCCGAAAGATGTTGTTTAATGTGTGGCTTTCGGAAGTTGATGAGGTGGAAGCATTGTTGTTTCGTTATGTTTCGAAGGTCATTGACTCCTATATGTCCATAGAAATGAATTTCGGGGATGATGACGTACTTACTGTTTCTAAAATAGCAAAAAAAGTAGGGAGCGAAGCACGAAAGGTGATTCAATTTGTGAGATTTCAGCAAACCAAGGACGGCATTTATTTTGCACCTGTTGCGCCACGTTATAATATTATTTCAATGACAGTAAATCACTTTAGGAAGCGATTTGCTGATCAAGAATGGATTATTTATGATACGAACAGAAAGTTTGGTTTGTATTATGATTTAGCAGAGGTCAATGAGGTTACTTTTGTCAAGAAGTTATTAGATGCATTCACCCAAGGAGCTTTAAAGGACGACAAAGCATCGGAAAGTGAAGTTTTTTTCAAGAATCTTTGGAAGACATATTTTCAACACCTTACCATAAAAGAACGTTTCAATCCGCAGCTTCAAATGCAAAAGATGCCAAAAAGGTACTGGAAGTATTTGAGCGAAATGCAATAATGGTTCAAATTAATTGAATTTGAGAATGTTTGAGTTATAGTATAAAAAAACCGCACCCTTCTTCAAGAATGCGGCTCTAACAAACAAACAAAACAAAACAATTACTAAACCCTTATAACAATCTAATAATACAAAATTTTTCTTGTTCACAATTTTACTGTTCTAAGTAATAACGTGACTAATTCCTTCATCTTCCCCCTTCATTTTTGTTCTTAATTGATATTGAACCGCAAGTTCAATGCCAATCCATCGGCCCAAACGCGGTTGTCTCCAATAAAGTTAAACGCAGGTTTGTAGTCCAACCCAATAGTAAAAGGAGCTTGAGGGAATGTATATTCCAATCCTATAATCAAATCCAATCCTACAATGGTGGAGGCGTCATCATCATCATCGCCCCATTCGTAATCATCAAAAATACCGATGTGACCACCAATACCCAGGTAATAATCAAACCCTTGTGCATTAGGCAATGGGTTTTGCCATTCGTATAATCCAGTTATAATTACACCATCCCAACGGAAATTGAGGATACCCTCTACTGCATTGTTTTGATTAAGAAAGTGTTTAACAGTAAGACCATTGAAAAAGCCTACACGAGCACCAATTCCTGTTTTATAGTTTTGTGCACTAATTGCGGAAGTCATTGCAACCAATAGTGCAACAATCAATATCTTTTTTAATTTCATAGTTAGTCTTATTTAGTTTACTTCTCTTCTTTTTTATGAAGTGTCTGATATTCCCTTAAACAATAATAGCTTCAGAAAAGTTTTTTTTGAATGTATAAAGCTGACTTACTTCAATTTTTTTATAAGGCAATTAAGTTTTATAATTCAGAAAAAAGCCCCACCATAAATCAATAAGGTGAGGCTTCATATTAAAAAAAATAGAACCAAAAACTCTTCTTAGTTAATATTAAATCGCAAGTTTAATGCAAGACCATCAGCCCAAATACGGTTATCGCCAATGAAGTTGAAAGCTGGTTTATAGTCCAATCCAATTGTGAAAGGTGCTGTAGGGAATGTGTATTCCGCACCTATTACTACATCCGCCCCTACAATAGTTGAAGCGTCATGATCCCATTTGTATTCGTCGAAGAAACCAATGTGTGCTCCAACACCTAAATAGTAATCAAAACCTGGTGCATTTGGAATTGGATTTTGCCACTCATACATACCTGTAACAATAGCTCCACCCCAGCGGAAGTTTAATATACCCTCTATGGCATTGTTATTATTGACAAAATGCTTTACTGAAAGACCATTAAAGAATCCTAAACGGGCACCAATGCCTGTTCTGTAGTTTTGTGCGCTAATTGTTGTTGTAAATGCAAGCATTAAAGCTGCAATCATAAATGTTTTTAATTTCATATTCTATAAATATTTGTTAGTCAATAGTTTTGTATTGTGTCGTTATTTTGTATACAAAGTTAAACAATGGCAGATTGAAAAAGTTTGTTTTTTAGCAAAAAACAACCTATTTGTAGTGTTACGTTCGTCTCTTATTCTATTTGAGAAAAGAATACTTCTTTAGAAAACAAATCAATGTTTGTGGTTAAAATTACATTTAAGGAAAATGAATCAGTAATATTTTGTAGTTTTGTGACATCAATATTGAATAAATGAGTGGGATTATATTCAAGTCTTCGAAGAAAATTATAAAAACTACGTTTCCTCTTATTATAGGGATACTTGTATTATGGCTCTTATATAAGGATACAGATTTAGATGAGTTGTGGAATATTACCAAGTCTGCTAATTTTTATATCATTGCCTATTCGCTTCTTTTTGGTTTGGCAGGTAATATATTTAGGGCATTGCGTTGGGAATTAACCATACAATCGTTAGGATATAATCCAAAACGAATGAGTTTGATATACGCAGTTATGGGTAACTATGCTGTAAACTTTATTTTGCCACGTGCTGGCGAAGTTTGGCGTTGTGGAGTGGTAACGAAATATGATAAAGTGCCATTTTCTACCACCTTTGGCACTTTATTAGTAGACAGGTTTTTTGATGTAGTGGCTATGGCCTTTATTGTTGTGCTCTGTTTTGTGTTAGACTATAAATTCTTTATCTATTACCTTCAAACTAATCCTACAGTAGGCTCGGGAGTCATTTCCACCTTCAGTTCATTTTGGTTATATGGTATTCTTATTTTTATATTCAGCGTTTTTTATGTCTTGTTTAGGTTTTTGCCCAACTTTTTTCTCATAAAAAAAATAAAACTATTTTATGGCGGAATGAAGCGAGATATAAAGATGGTGTGGCAAATGCAAAAGAAAGGATTGTTTATTTTGTATACATTCCTATGTTGGTTTGGTTATTATTTGTATTTTTACCTTTGCTTTTATGCTTTTGATTTCACCACACACTTAGGACCCGTTGCTGGACTACTTGTTTTTGCAATGAGTAGCCTTGGTGTAGCTGCTCCTACTCAAGGAGGAATTGGAGCATGGCATTTTATGGTAATAACCTCACTGTTAGTTTACGGTGTTTCATACGAACAAGGAAGTGCTTTTGCTGGCGCTGTTTTCACCATTCAATCTTTATGGCTTATTTTAATCGGATTATTCAGTATATTTGCAATTCAGTATGTAAAAAGAGATATATTGGTGACTGATGGAGCTCCTGCTTCAAAACCGTAACTAAAAATCACATTATAAAATAATTAATATGTCAAAATCAACAATTTTAGATCTAAATCCAAAGAGTGTTTGGAAGCATTTCTATGAAATAACTCGTATTCCCAGACCAACTGGTCAAATGGAGGAGATATCAGAATATGTGAAAAAGATTGGTCGAAAACTCGATCTTGAAGTAAAGCAAGATAAAGTGGGCAATGTGGTCATCATTAAACCTGCCTCTAAAGGCTTCGAAAGTAAAGATACTGTGATACTTCAGGCTCATTTAGACATGGTGCCTCAAAAGAATTCTGACGTTGAGCACGATTTTACCAAAGATCCTATTGAGGCATTTGTTGAAGATGACATAGTGAAAGCACGTTCCACTACATTGGGTGCCGATAATGGTATTGGTGTTGCAATGATTTTGGCTATTTTAGAAGATGGCTCTTTGAAGCATCCTCAAATTGAGGGACTTTTCACCATTGACGAAGAGGTGGGTATGATAGGCGCTTTCGGACTTAATAAAGGCTTCCTCGATGGCAAACTAATGCTCAACTTAGACACCGAAGAAGATGGTGAGCTTTGCATTGGCTGTGCAGGCGGTGTAGATGTGAACATAACATTTGGTTTTAAAGACGACTCCGAAATTGAAGTGGGTGATGTGGCATACAAAATAAGTCTCTCTGGACTAAAAGGAGGACATTCGGGTGCTCAAATTGAACTGGGCAGAGCCAACGCCAACAAACTAATGAATAGATTCCTGAAAGAGCTGGTGCGCAACTACGAGGCTCGTTTGGCAAGTATTAAAGGTGGGTCACTGCGAAATGCTATTCCGCGCGAATCTTTTGCTGTGGTTAGTATACCCGAGCAATTGAGCGACGACTTAATGGACTTGGTACAGGAATATGAAGCGCTATTTAGAACAGAATTTGCAGGTATAGAAGAATCTATCAGTTTTAAAGCTGAAAAAACTGCTATGCCCAACACACTAATTCCAAAAGAGGTGCAAGATGATTTGATTAATGCTGTGGAAGGTTGTCCGAATGGTGTAATGAGCATGTTGGCCGATTTTCCCGACACTGTAGAGAGTTCGCTCAACTTGGCTTTGGTGGAGTCATCTCCCGAAAAGGTTGAGGCTAAACTACTGGTGCGTAGTTCTTCTGAGAGTCGCAAAGAATGGATTTGCTCTTCTGTAGAAAGCATTTTTATGCTGGCAGGAGCAAGAGTTGAAATGGATGCTGACTACCCTTGTTGGGAGCCAAATGCACATTCAAATCTTTTGAGTACAATGGAGAAGATTTATCTTGAAAAATATGACGAAAGACCACAAGTGAATGTAATACATGCTGGATTGGAGTGTGGTATAATACAATCGAATGTAAATAAGGATCTTGATATAGTTTCATTTGGTCCTACCATTCGCGGAGCACACTCGCCCGACGAATATGTTGAAATTGCAGCAGTTGAAAAATCATATGAATACTTGCTGGCTATATTAGAAGAGATAGGATAGCGTATTGATAAAAATGTTCTATAGAGTGTATTTTTACTAACGTATTTGTTGAACATATATTGGTAATTTTGAAAAATGTATAATACATTAATTGTTTATGCTTCGCGTCATGGAACAACTTCTGAATATGCGAGGAAACTTCTCCAACTTTTGAGTGGAAATGTGGATTTGTGTTTTTTGAATGAGCGAGCAAATTCCTTGCCGGACATGTCTGTTTACACCACAATTGTGATAGGTGGTTCCATTCATTATGGTAAAAACAGTAAGTCGGTTATTAAATTCGTTAACGATAACTTAGAGCTTTTAAAAACTAAAAGACTGGGATTATTTGTAACTTGCCACTTTGAAGGAGAAAAGGCATTGAAGCAACTGAACGATGCTTATCCAAAAGCACTTCTTGATCTTGCCGTTGTTACAGACTACTTTGATGGTGAGTTGCTATTTCCGAAAATGAATAGATGGGAGAAGTTTATCACTAAGCTTGTTCTAAGTAGTGACGAAATAAAACCTATTATATCAAGAGATAAAATTGAGCATTTTGCTGACAAACTTCAATCAGACTATGAGATTTAAACCGAAACGACATATATTTATCCCCCTAATTATTGTAATTTATACTGCGGTGATAGCAATATACGCAGCAAGCAAATATTATACTCCTGAAAATAAGGTGGCTTACTTATTTGTTGTTGGTGTTAATCTATCTCTGGCAATTGCTCTATACTTTGTGTTAAAGAAAAGAGATGAATGGCGTAATCAAAAATAAAAACAAAAATAAATAACATATTATATTTAAACTAATCTATGTTGATTTCATCCTAATAGGTGTAGCTTGCCAAAAATCATAATTGCAATGGGGCTTAACTTGTAGAATTTAAATCACATAATAATAAATAAGATAAGAATTATGACAAACAGAAGAGATTTTATTAAAAAAGTAACTGCAGGAACTGCAGGAATTGCACTGGGAAGCAGCTCAATTCTAAAAGCCAGTACAGCAGGCATGTCTGCTAAAAGCTATGGACGAATTATAGGTTCAAATGATAAAATAAATGTTGCGATTATAGGTTTGGGACGTAGACTTGGCGCTTTTTATGAGCCAGTTGCTCAAAAGCAAAACAATGTTCATCTATCCTACTTGTGTGATGTGATGAAAAGTCAACGTGAAAAAGCAGCTGCTAATTTTGCGAAACACATTGACTATAAACCAAAATTAGAAAACGATTTAAGAAAAATACTTGATGACAAGCAAGTTGATGCTGTCATTAATGCTACGCCTGACCATTGGCATGCACCAGGTTCTATAATGGCACTGAAAGCTGGAAAACATGTGTATGTTGAAAAACCATGTAGTCACAATATGGAAGAAAGTGATCTGTTGGTTGAAGCTCAAAAAAAATATGATAGAGTTGTTCAAATGGGAAACCAACAACGTTCATCTGATCATACAATTGAAATAATAAAAGAAATTCATAACGGTGTAATTGGAACTCCTTACAAAGCAGTTGCATTTTATACGAATCAACGTGGCGAAGTGCCTTTGCAAAAGAAAGCTCCTGTTCCCAACGGTTTAGATTGGAACTTGTTTCAAGGACCAGCTCCTCGCAGACAGTATACTTCTGAGACATGGGATTACAACTGGCATTGGTATGGTTGGGATTATGGAACAGCTGAAACTGGAAATAATGCTACGCATGAATTTGACATTGCTCGTTGGGCTTTACAGGTAGACTATCCTATACGTGCTGATGTTCAAGCAGAGAAAAGACATTTTGTGAATGATGGTTGGGAAATGTATGACACCATGTTTGCTACATTCAAGTTTGCAAACAACACAGTAATCAACTGGGATGGTAAGAGTCGTAATGGTTATGACACTTATGGTGGTGGACGTGGAACAATTATTTATGGTAGCGAGGGAACCGTTTTTGTTGACCGTGGCAAATACATCTTGTACGATCGTTCGGGTAAAGTAGTAAAAGATAGCAAGTCGGCAGCTCAAGAAGGCGGCACTGCTTTGGGTGGTGGCGGAGACATGACTACTGGGCATGTTGTAAACTGGTTTGACACAATACGTGGAAAAGATACATTGACTTCTCACATCGCCGAGGGTGTTATTAGTCAAGCAATGGTACACTATTCAAACATTGCATCTCGTATCAACAAAGGATTTGATATTGATGACAAAACAGGTCGTATGTTCGATCGCGATGCTATGGCATTGTGGAGCCGTGAATATGAGCCAGGATGGGAACCTATATTATAAGTATAGATTTTTGAAAGGTATTGCAGTCATTTAAGGGTGCAACTATAGATATATCGCAAGTGAGTTTAGAAGACTTACTTGCGATTTTTTTTGTGTCAGGAATTATAGTTTTGTGTATTGGCAAAACATGCGTATTTTTGTTTTATAATATTTATCGGATATGCGCTACTTAATTATTCTTTTATTAATTGCTCAATCTCAATTTGTTTCTGGTCAAAACGAAACAATGAACTATAAATTCAGGGTATATCTGAAAGATAAGCAAACAGCTGATTCTGTGAAAATGGATGCCCTTTCCTTTTTGTCACAAAAAGCGATTGATAGAAGAGTAGAGCAGGGGGTAGCAATTGATTCAACTGACTATCCTGTATCTGCAAAATATAAGAGAGAACTTACAGATTTAGGATTCAAAATTGTTGCTCAAAGCAAATGGTTTAATACACTTGTGGCAGAGAATAAAGATAGTTTGCAAATCAAGAACGTTGAAAGGTTGAGCTTTGTAGACTCAGTTAAGTTCGTTTGGCGTGCTCCACCTCATGTTAGCGCTGAAGATATGCGACCTCGTCTTAGCCCTGTTGAGTGCAAAGCGGACACGATGATGGAAAGCTACTTTGGCATTAGTAAAGATCAATTTTCACTTCACAATGCGCAATATCTTCACAGTGCGGGTTTTCAAGGTAAGGGTATAGATATTGCAGTGATAGATGCAGGGTTCACCAATTTGGATGTGATACCCTTTTTTGCACATTCATTTATATCGGGGCATAAAAACTTTGTTCCCGATGGAAATGTCTTTTCAGCCAGTGATCATGGCACAAAGGTGGTTTCTACAATGGCACTCAATTTACCACATAAAGCTATGGGCAGTGCTCCAAAAGCAAACTATTTACTGTTGCGCTCTGAAGACGAACAAAGCGAATTTCCCGTAGAGGAAGATTATTGGGTGGCTGCTATAGAGTATGCTGATAGTTTGGGCGTCAACATTGTTAACACATCATTGGGTTACAATCAGTTTGATGATTCAACCCTTAACTATACACACAAAGAACTAACTGGGAAAAACTCTCTTATGTCTCTGGCCGCTGATGCTGCTTTTGATAAAGGGATGCTGGTTGTGGGTAGTGCAGGCAACGAGGGAAACAAACCGTGGTTGAAAATCACAGTTCCTGCTGATTCTGAAAAGATGCTCACAATTGGGGCCATTGCTTTGGACAGCACCATTGCAAATTTTAGTTCGCATGGCCCAACAAGAGATGGGCGCATTAAACCCGACTTGGTTTCCGTTGGAAGAATGACTGTAACGGTAGGTCAAACTGGAGAGATAGGTTATACGAATGGTACATCGTTCTCATCTCCTTTTCTGGCAGGGCTTATAGGCTCGCTATGGTCTGTCAATCCACAGTTGAATCGTAATGAGTTAATAGAAATTGTAAGACGTTCTGCCCATCAATTCCACAGTCCCGATTCAATATTTGGTTATGGCATCCCCGATTTTCAAATTGCTTATCAAGATGTATTAAAGACATTGAGAATTGAAAATAAAAAAGCAGTCAACGACATGATGCAAGTTTCGGTTACTGGTAAGGGCTTTTTAACAGTTACACTAAAAGAGCCAAATTATCAACCTCACAGTTACGCACTACGTATATTAGATAAAAACGGCAATTTATTATTATCCGAACAGTTCGAATCGTCGGATTATGTGTATACTTTATCGAATGCCCTTAAAGACGAAAATTCGGAGCTTTACATTGTTGTGCAATCTCCTTTTGCACAAAACACTTTACGCATTAAGATATAAAATCGAACCCAACATATGAACCATACAATAGTATCACTTTCAGAGTTAAACTCAAATATAAAAGATGTCATTAGAGAAAACTTTACAGAGAGCTATTGGCTGAGGGCGGAAACAAGCGATGTAAGGCATCATAGAAATGGGCATTGTTATCTTGAGTTCATAGAGAAAGCAAGAGATGGACAGTCTATTGTTGCAAAAGCAAGGGGCACAATATGGTCTTCTACATTTAGTATGCTGAAGCCTTACTTCGAACAAGAAACGGGGCAACCTTTCACATCAGGTATAATGGTGTTGGTGTCCGTAACAGTTGATTTTCACGAAACATATGGTTTCGGGTTGTTCGTAAACGATATTGATCCATCGTACACCCTTGGAGAGATTGCTCGCAACAGAATGCTGGTGCTTAAAAGGCTGGAAGAGGACGGGGTACTCACATTAAACAAAGAGTTGCAATTGGCTGAGCCACTCAATAGAGTTGCTGTTATCTCCTCGCCTACAGCGGCTGGTTACGAAGATTTTCAAAATCAATTGGATCATAATGCAACTGGTGCTGTGTTTTATACTAAGTTATTCCCAGCCGTGATGCAAGGCGATAGAAGCGAGGGCTCTATTATATCGGCTTTGGAGCAGATATATGAACATAAACATCTTTTTGACATAGTTGTCATAATAAGGGGTGGAGGTGCATCCTCAGATTTAAATTGTTTTGATTCTTATCTGCTGGCTGCTAATTGTGCACAATTTCCATTGCCCATCGTTAGCGGAATTGGGCACGAAAGGGATGTAACAGTTTTGGACAGTGTAGCCCACACACGTGTGAAAACGCCAACTGCAGCAGCAGAGTTTCTAATCAACAGAGTATCCGATTCAATTAATCACTTAATCTATTTGCAAGATAGCGTTGTTTCTTTATCACGAAATATACTCGACCGAAACGAGCGTCAGCTAAATGCATGGTCAAAAGATTTGTATCACCATGCAAGGTCATTCTTGCATAACTCTCGCAGTTCCTTGAAGTATTTAGCTGATAGATTGCAGAGAGTTGTAAAGCACTCAATGGAGAAAGAAAGTTTTGAAATTCAAAAATACGAACATTTTGTATCTCTTTCATTGCCAGAGAATATGCTAAAACGTGGTTATACGATAACCATGCGCAATGGTAAAATAATTAAATCAGTTAACGATATTGCGTTTGGTGATGTCATTCAAACACGATTCTCCGATGGGGAGATAGGTTCTAAAATTGTAGATAAAAAATAGATATATGGAAAACGAGGAAATTACTTATAAAGAAGCTAAAGCGGAGATAGAAAAAATTGTGAAGTTGATTGACTCCGACGAGTTGGATGTAGATCAACTGACTGTGTATGTGAAACGTGCATCGCAGTTAGTCGCCTTTTGCAAACAAAAGCTTACTGAAACGGATGTGGAGTTGCAAAAGATATTAGAAGACCTCAACACATGAAAACTCCATCACAGCATGCAGTAGTTATAGTTGCCGGAGGCAAGGGGTTGCGCTTGGGTGCAGGTGTTCCTAAGCAGTATTTGCCAATGGCTGGAAAACCGATGTTGATGCGCACTATTGAAAAATTCTATGGATTTGACAATTATATGCAAATTGTGGTAGTTCTTCATCCCCATTATATTGATTATTGGAAAGAGTTGTGTGCTGAATACAACTTTAAGATTCCGTGTGAATTAGTAGAGGGGGGCGACACACGCTTTCAGTCGGTTAAAAATGGTTTAGCTCGCGTTCTTGACCATAAGATTGTAGCAATACATGATGCCGCTCGTCCTTTGGTAACAGAAAAGCTAATTGCACAATGTTACCATCACGCAAAGAAGAATGAATGTGGCATAATACCCGTGATAGACGAAAAGAACAGCTTGCGACTGCTGGATGGTTCCACACATAAACCATTGGATAGAGAGAATATAAAGATTGTTCAAACTCCTCAGGTTTTTCCTGCAATGCTTATCAAGAAAGCATATCAAACAGATTACAACTCAATGTTTACTGATGATGCCACTGTGGCTGAAAAAAATGGTTTGTTTATCAGGTTAATAGAGGGAGAGGAGTCTAATATCAAAATTACAACTTCAATTGATATGGAGTTTGCGTCATTCGTGTTAAAACCCTACTAATAACATCATTTTGATAAGTAAAAGCCGTTTTTATAGCTGTAAAACATCATTTTGACAAATAAATAGCTCAAAATGTAAATTGAATCAAGAAAAATAGTAATTTTGAGCAATTATTCAATAAATGGTATTACAATGGAGAAAATAGACAAACTGGATAGACAGATTTTAGAAATTATTTCACAAAACGCACGCATCCCTTTTCGCGATGTTGCCGAGCAATGCGATGTTTCGCGAGCCGCAATTCATCAACGCGTGCAACGCTTAATAGAGAATAATGTAATCACAGGTTCAGGATATCATGTAAATCCCAAAGTGTTAGGTTTTTCAACCAGTGCATACATTGGCGTTAAGCTGGAAAGAGGCTCTATGTATAAAGATGCTGTTCCGGAATTTGAGAAAATACCTGAAGTAACAGAGTGCCACTTCACCACAGGTCCTTACACACTACTTGTGAAAATGTATGCGCGCGATAATGAACATTTAATGGAGTTGTTAAACAACCGTATTCAAGAAATACCAGGTGTAGTAGCTACTGAAACAATGATTTCATTGAGCCAAAGTGTGAAAAGAAAAGTTCCAATTCGAGATAAGGAGTGAGGGATAAAGGGTGAGGGGGTTGAATGGCTGACTATTATCAACATTTTATAGTGATAATGGCTTTTCATTGTCCCTTGTCGGTTGTAATCGCTCAATGCAGTTTCCAGCTCTTCATCGGAGTCAATGAGGTCGAAAAAACCAGCTATTTTTTGACTCCACTGTTTGTCCTTTTTGCACTTGTTGAAATAGCTCAAATGCTGGTTGATTGCATTCTGAATTTGATGTAAGTCCAATGCAGGTTCGGTCTTGCTGAACAGTCTCATTTGAATTTTGAATGCGCTGATGACCAGAAAAATCGCTCTTCACCTTGCTCATTCTTAGTTTTTCTGGTGTCTATACCATAGCTCAAGCGCAGCCCTGATCAGCGTTTTATACTTATCAACAAATATTAGTATCTCCATACAGGATACAGTAAAACTTTTAACATGAGCACCCTATTCCTAATCTTTATAGTCCTATCCGCAGTTGGATTGCTACTCTTTATGGCGCTCAAACTTAAAATCAACGCATTTATCTCACTGCTGATTACAGCCATTTATGTAGGCATCATTGCTGGAATGCCGCTAAGCGCCATCACTCAGTCCATTCAAGATGGCATGGCAGGCACACTTGGCTTTGTGGCTACAGTAGTTGGGCTGGGGGCCATATTTGGGCAAATGTTAGAAAGTTCGGGGGGAGCGGAATCGTTGGCTCACTACTTGATAAATAAGTTTGGAAAAGACCGTGCTTCTTGGGCAATGGTTATTACGGGGTTTGTAGTGGCAATTCCTGTCTTTTTTGATGTTGGGTTCATCATTTTAGTGCCAATTATATATGCGCTTGCACGCGATACAAAGCGCTCTTTGCTTTATTATGCCATTCCTTTGCTGGCAGGACTTGCCGTTACACATAGTTTTATCCCTCCCACTCCAGGTCCAGTGGCTGTTGCCAATATCATTAATGCACAGTTGGGCTGGGTTATCTTCTTAGGATTTATCTTGGGTATTCCCACAGCAATAATAGCGGGTCCTTTATGGGGTAAATACATCTCGAAAAAGATTCATTTGAAACCACCATTTGATTTCGATAAAGAACCAGAAGATTTTGATCCTAAAAAACTACCTCCGTTTCGTTTAATAGCTATTATTATTTCTATACCGCTTGTTTTAATTTTGATAAACACTCTGACGGATCTGTTAGTTTCGAAAGAAGTAGTCGCAAAGTCAATTTGGACAGACATTCTTGAGTTTATTGGGCATCCTTTTTCAGCATTGATAATAGCTACACTGATTGCTATTTACTTTTTGTGCATTAAACGAGGAATGGATAAACAGGAGGTTTTGGATTTAAGCACCAAAGCTCTTGGTCCAGCAGGCATTATCATTTTAATTACGGGAGCTGGGGGCGTATTAAAACAAGTGTTGGTCGATAGCGGAATTGGTCAAATAATGGCGGAGTCTATGGCCATGTCAGCATTGCCCCCTATTTTGCTTGCCTGGATTCTTGCAGCCATTGTGCGCATTACGCAAGGCTCTTCTACTGTAGCAATGATAACTGCTGCAAGCATCATTGCTCCAATCATTAGTGAATTTGGATTGAACGATCCGCAACGAGCCCTGGTAGTAATTGCCATTTCTTCAGGTGCTACAATGCTTTCGCATGTAAATGACAGTGGCTTTTGGTTGGTGAGCAAATACTTGGGAATGAATGAGAAGCAAACCCTTCAAAGCTGGACAGTAATGGAAAGCATTATTGGCGTTTGTGGATTGGTATTTACGTTAACGGCAAGCTTGATTTTTTAGCTGTAAGAGATATAAATATTAAAAAAACACATTCTTAAAAATTTCCATCTTTTATTTTCCCACTTAAATTGAGTATTTTTGTTTCTCAATAAGAACAAACATATTCCCCCGTTAATGGAAAACCTATTAAATAACTTAAATCCCTCACAGCGTGCAGCAGTTGAGTTTTGCGATGGTCCATCATTGGTAATTGCTGGAGCAGGATCGGGCAAGACGCGCGTGTTGACCTACAAGATTGCTTACTTGCTGAAACAAGGCTTACCACCTTACTATATACTTGCTCTAACATTTACCAACAAGGCCGCGCGCGAAATGAAAGAGCGTATTGCTGAGGTGGCTGGAGAAAAAGCTGCTCGCCAATTATGGATGGGAACTTTTCACTCTATCTTTTCACGCATCTTGCGCAACGAAGCAGAATTGTTGGGTTATAACTCAAATTTCACAATATTTGATTCGTCGGATTCGAAAAACTTGGTGAAGCTCATCATCAATGATATGGATCTGGATGATAAAGTGTATAGGCCAGGACCAGTGCATGGACAAATATCGAAAGCAAAAAACAATTTGATTACGACGACAGTATATGCCAACAACGAGGAAATACTTGAGTATGACCGCTTGTCGAAACGCCCTAAGATACACGAGATATATAGTCGGTATCAACGCAGATTGAAATCATCAAACAGCATGGATTTTGACGACTTGCTGATGAATACAAACATTCTTTTTAGGGACAACCCTAAAGTGTTGGTTGATTATCAAAACAGGTTTCAATACATATTGGTAGATGAGTATCAGGATACCAATGTTTCGCAACATCGCATTGTGAGTCAGCTTGCCGATGTGCACCAACGTGTTTGTGTGGTGGGCGATGATGCACAAAGCATTTACTCGTTTCGTGGTGCAAACATTGACAATATTCTGAACTTTAAATCAAACTATCCGAACACAAAGACTTTTAAACTGGAACAAAACTATCGTTCTACTCAAAACATAGTTTCTGCAGCCAATAGCTTGATAAAAAAGAATAGTGAACAGATTTTCAAGAACGTATTTTCGGAACGACATGAAGGTGAAAAGATTGAAGTGATTTCTGCTTTCTCCGATTATGAAGAGGGAGTGATAGTAGCCAACAAAATAGCTCGGATGCGACTGGAACTACATTCAACGTACAAGGATTTTGCTATTCTCTATAGAACCAATGCACAGTCACGTGTTTTTGAAGAGTCGTTGCGCAAAGCGAATATTCCGTATCGCATCTATGGCGGGTTGTCTTTTTACCAGCGCAAAGAGATAAAGGATGTGGTAAGTTATTTCAGGTTGATTGTAAACCCAAGTGATGAGATTGCTTTTCAACGTGTCATTAATTACCCCACAAGGGGAATTGGAAATGTGACCGTAAATAAAATCACTGATGCAGCACAACAACACAATGTAGGACTATGGGAGATAATTTCGAATCTAAATAAATACGAACTACAGATAAATGCTGGTACGAAGAAAAGGATCACTGGTTTTCAGTCGCTCATTGCAGATTTTATAGAACTAAGTAAGGAGCAGTCTGCTTTTGAAGTAGCCAAAGAGGTGATAAAGAAAACGGGGATAGCGCAAGAGTCATTTAGCGATCTATCACCCGAAGGAATGAGTCGCACACAAAACATTCAGGAATTGCTAAATGCAATGAACGAATTTGTGGAGATGCGCCTTGAGCAAGGTGAAGAAGATACACAGTTGGTTGATTTCTTATCTGAAGCTGCATTACTTACAGATCAAGACACGGACAAGGAGTCGGGTGATGATAAAATAACGCTGATGACGGTGCATGCTTCCAAAGGATTGGAGTTTGAACATGTTTTTATTGTAGGAATGGAGGAAGACCTCTTTCCATCATCAATGGCAAAATCTGAGATTCGTGGATTGGAAGAAGAGCGTCGCCTGTTTTATGTTGCACTAACTCGTGCCAAGCAAACTTGTGTAATCACTTTCGCAAAGAGTAGGTTCAAGCATGGACAAACTGAACCAGCAAGACAAAGCCAATTTCTGAACGATATTGACGTCAAGTTTATTCAAACCGAGACAACATCGCTCCAGTCACCCAGAGAAGGTGCTACTGATGGTTTTTGGGAGTCGATGCGACGTGGCGCACAATCATCAAGAACGTCAATGAAGAAAGAAGAACTCTCCTTCACCAAAAAAACGGCTGTAAGTCAAACTTCAAGCGTTAACACGCTTTCTAAAGAAGCGAATGCACTGCAAGAGGGTCAAACCATTGAACATGAAAGATTTGGTATAGGAACTGTTATTTCAATTGAGAACAATGGAAATGATAGACGTGCTTTTGTGGAGTTTGATACTGTGGGCAAGAAACAATTGTTGCTGAAGTTTGCTAAGTTCACGATTGTAAAAGATGAATAGAATAAGGAAATAGACAATATACTACTACAAGATACAGAACAACCCTATTCAATTAAAACTTAACTATTATCCCCACCGTTGGTAGAATAGTACCCAACGACGTTGTCAATATTCTTAAATCTTGTTTAGTGGGATCTCCTCCTGGATCTTTCAACACTTCACCATCCGCATCTTTATTGGTATAGATGGGCGGACGAGCCGATTGGAAGTTATATACATTTTGAATATCTGTATATAAATTCAACACCCATTTGTTGAAGTAGAACTCTTTATCTACACGTAAATCGAGTGAGTGTGTACTGCCCAATCGTAAAGAATTAAAGTTATCATAATCTAAGTAGGGCTGATTGGTAACATTCCATGCCGCTCTGTTCTTCGACAATTCCTCATCGATAGGAGAATAGGGGGCGCCTCCTATAAATCGCCAACGCATTGCAACATTCCAGCTTTTCTTAAACTTATAACTGGAAATGAGATTCAACATGTTACGAGTGTCCCATGACGATGGACGGTAAATATTGTTTTTATCAGTGAATTCACTTCTAAAAAAGGTGTAGGTGGAGGTAAGATTTAAGTTCTTCCATTCCATTATTTTGAAAAGAAACTCTACTCCATAAGCCCGGCCTTTACCGGTCGAAGTAATCTCTTCATCACCCACCTGTCCATAGTCTGCTCCTTTGCTGGCAATGCTTATTCCTTCAAGCACAGAGAATGGATAGTTGTTATATTGTTTATAAAAACCCTCAACACTTAAACGCATATTATCTGCTGGTCTGTATTCAAATCCCGTAATTAACTGATTAGATACAATGTATTTAAGTTGCTCGTTCCGATTGACATACTTGCCATCACTGTTTTTAAAACCCATAGTAGTATAGGCTGGTTGAGAAACATAACGACCAATGTTTGCGTTAAAGTCCCATTTATCAGATATCTCAAATGAACCTGATAATCGTGGAGAGAGTTGATTAACTGGATTCTTCATATTGTTGTTGAAGTTGTTACCCACAGTGCTTATACCAAAAGATAGTTTTAATCGTTTATCAATGTATTCATCAGACAATTGAGCAAAGAGTTGATAACCGTAAAGATTTAATTGGGTATCATAATTAAGCTCTTGGGCTGCTCCATTGATAAACACGCTTCGGAAAGTATTGTTAGTGTAGTGTGAATAGTTGATGCCGGCTCCCACTTTCAATTTGATTGCCATGTAAGGATAGTCGCGTTCAATGCGCAGCTTGTTGACAGCTTCGTCTGACAAGTAATTTGAAATCTTATCTTTTGACTCGTCATTGTCTTCGTATTTAAAATTTGTGTTGCGAAGCATACTCCGACTCAACACCCACGTGTCTATATACTTATTTCCGAAATGTTTGTACACTCCTCCCACTGTATAGTTCCACTGCTTGTAAACCGGAAGATAGGAAAGTAGATACTTTTGTGCTTCTGTTCCTGTGGTTTGCAATTCTTTGTTAAGCACTAAATCATCAATTGCCCCGATACCTATAAAAGAGAGTTCATTGTTTTTGTCAATCTTATATTTATACTTAACTTGGAAGTCGTTGTATGTGGGCAAAAACGGTAACCCTATTGCTTTGAAAAGAAACTGAAGATAAGATTGACGTGCCGACACAATAAATGTAGTCTTCTCACCTATTGGCCCATCCACTGTTAATGCTGCATCTGATGCCCCAACAGAGAGTTTGGTGTGCACTCGGTCTTGGCTTCCATCCTTTTGGCGTATTTCCATCACAGAACTTAGGGCATTTGTACGATTGGCAGGAAAAGCTCCTGTATAAAAACTAATCTCTTGCACGAAGTCGGGATTGATAACACCGATTGCTCCACCCGAAGATCCTTGCGTAGCAAAGTGATTGATGACCGGAATTTCAACCCCATCAAGATAAAACACATTTTCGGATGGACCTCCACCACGCACAATTAAATCGTTACGATTGGGGTCAGTGGCTCCTACTCCTGGAAGCTGCTGCACAACTTTAGATATATCTCGATTGGCACCCGCGCTTTTTTCAATTTCTTGCACGCCCACAGAAAGAACTGATATGGGGCTTTCAATACGCTTTACATTATAATTAGGTCTAATAGAAATTTCTTGCAACTCTACGGACGACTCTTGTAATGCAACATCAACAAACGTCGTTTGATTACCTTGTACCTGTATCTCTGTCGAAACGGTGGTTTCGAAACCTAAGAAGCTAACAATTAATCTAACGAACCCAGGAGCTACATCCGACAAAAAAAAGGTGCCATCTTCCTCAGAAGTAGTACCGATAGTTGTTCCCTGTATTTGAATACCTGCAAACTCAATGGGTTGGTTATTCCTTTTGTTTACAATTTGTCCTCTGATAGAACCTTTTTGAGAAAAAGAAATGGCTGGAAATAAAACTGCCAATAGTATAATTAAAGCCTTGATTATTTGCATTTGAATATGTTTGTAGAATTATCTTGTTCAAAGAAACAAAACAAAAGTAATACAGAATTGTTTATTTAAGTTGATTAGTACTTTATAAAAATTGGCATCTATCAACTAATAAGAATATAATTTTGAATTGTTAGAAAATGCTTTCAAATGGAATGATAATCCATTATTACATCCAAATAAACCACTAACAACGGTTGGAAATTTATTAGAGTAAATACATAGAATTACATAGCATTCTCATTAACATCTTTTGATGTGACATTAATTTCAAAAATCAAAATAAAAGGTTAATTTTGAAGGTTTAAGCAAATATACTGTACATTCATACACATAATTAAATAGAAAGAAAGATGATTAAAAGTGCTTTAGAGATTGCAAGAGCAAGTTATATTCCAAAAAAACCGGCAGTATTAGAAAATAATGTAATCCCGCAAGAAGGAGAAGCTACAACATCTGTGGCAGACTCAGAGGAGATTAAAAAGATATTCCCTAAGACTTATGGCAGACCCATAATCAAATTCGTTGAATCAGATGCAGCAGAGTCTTATCCAGCATTGAATGTTGGCGTTATTCTATCGGGCGGTCAGGCTCCTGGAGGACATAACGTAATTGCTGGTATTTTTGATGGAATCAAACGTATCAACAAAGAGAGTAGGTTGTTTGGTTTTATATTAGGCCCTGGAGGATTAATTAATCACGAATACAAAGAATTAACTGGCGACATTATTGATGAATACCGTAATACTGGTGGATTTGATATCATTGGCTCGGGAAGAACTAAACTGGAAACTACAGAGCAGTTTGACAAAGGCTTAGAAATACTTAAAGAGCTTGACATCAAAGCGCTTGTTATTATCGGTGGAGATGATTCAAATACAAATGCAGCAGTGCTTGCAGAGTATTATAAATCAATCAATGCTGGTGTGCAAGTTATTGGTTGCCCTAAAACAATTGATGGCGACTTAAAAAACGAAATGATTGAAACCTCTTTTGGGTTTGACACTGCTTGTAAAGTTTATTCTGAAGTTATTGGTAACATTCAACGCGATTGTAACTCAGCGCGCAAATATTGGCATTTTATTAAATTGATGGGTCGCTCTGCTTCTCACATAGCATTAGAGTGTGCATTACAAACACAACCAAATATTTGTCTTATATCGGAGGAAGTGGAAGCAAAAGGTCAATCTTTGGATGATATAGTAGAGGATTTAGCCACCATCATTGCTAAACGTGGAGCCGAAGATAAAGATTACGGTACAGTACTTATTCCTGAAGGTTTAATTGAGTTTATTCCTGCAATGAAAGATTTGATTTCAGAATTAAATGATTTCCTTGCTCATAATCAACTTGAGTTCGATGCCATTCGCCGTTCAATGAGAAGAGAATATGTAATTAATAAGCTTTCAGAAAAGAACTCAAAAATTTATGAGAGTTTGCCAGCGACTGTAGCTATACAATTAACTTTAGATCGTGACCCACATGGTAACGTTCAAGTTTCACTAATCGAAACAGAAAAATTATTGGCTGAAATGGTAAAAAAGAAGTTAGACAAATGGAAGAAAGAAGGTAAATACGATGGTAAGTTTGCTACTATTAGCCATTTCTTCGGTTATGAAGGACGATGCGCTGTTCCTTCTAATTTCGATGCTGACTATTGCTACTCATTAGGCTACACAGCATCTCTTCTTATTGCTTCAGGAAAAACAGGGTACATGGCATCGGTTCGCAACACAACTTCACCTGCAACTGAATGGATTGCTGGAGGAGTTCCAATTACTATGATGTTCAATATGGAGCGTAGACATGGTGAGATGAAACCAGTGATTCAAAAAGCGCTTGTTGATTTAGAAGGTGCACCTTTTAAAGAGTTTGCTAAAAATCGTGATACTTGGGCAATGGAGACTTCTTATGTTTATCCAGGTCCTATACAATATTTCGGTCCGGACGAAGTAAAAGAACAACCTACAATGACTTTAAAATTAGAACAGGAAGCAAAATAGCAACTTAATAATAATCCGATAAAGTTGGATAACAAAAAAACGTTAGATTCAGAATCTAACGTTTTTTTTTATCAAAATAATTCGGAAATTAAATTCTCGAATTTAATAGAACTTATATCTATTATCTACAACATTCATTTTATCTTTTAAAACCTCTATGGCTTGCGCTTGCAATCTATAGAGTGTATTAGAGTGCATACTTACTTTTTGTTCCTCAGCATCAAACTCTTGCTCAGCTTGTTCGCGATTGATAACATTAAGAACAAACACGCCCATATTTCCTTTTAGCGGTCCAACAACAGTATTCAATGGTGCAAAAGCAGCATAAGCATTAAGAACAGGCTCGCTGCCCAAGTTGGTAATGTTTTGTGTGTTGAAATCCACAAATCGCACAGAATCAATTTCAGCATCCATTGCATCAGAATATTCTGCAAGTGTTGTCAAATTCTTAGCGTTTAGTTCACTGATTATCTTTTCAGCTTTTTTATCCCTCAATAGTAATGAGCGAATGTTATCAGAAACCTCAGATAATGGAGCAGTTCCTGAAGGAATTAATTTATCAACCCGAGCAATAATTCTATTTCTTGACAAATCGAATTTTTTGACTGCCCCTTCTTTTTCGTTAAATGCCCAATTTATTACCTGACGCGACCCCGGAATCTGTCCCAACATATGATCGTTTGCTCCAATTGTAAAAGAAGGCATCACGCTGTAACCTTTTTCTTGCGCTATCTTAGTAAAATCAGTTTTAATGTTTGGATCTGAAACAATCTGGTTTAACTCATTATCAATATTGTTCTGTGTTTTGTCGCTTACTACAACAGGCATATTTACAACAGCTAATTTGTATTTCTCTACAGGATTGGTTTTCTCCTCCATATAAATTAATGTTTGCTGTCCAGGCATATTTATTTTGGAAACAGTTCCTGTAGGAATGGAGAATATATTTTGAGCCACATTAGGTCCTGCTTGCACTAAGTCAATTTCACGTACCCAACCAACTTCACCACCATTTGACTGAGGATTCAGTTCATTAGCAACTTCAACAAAATCTTTACCTTCCTTTATTACTGTATGTAGACTATCAACAAAAGCAGTTACAAGAGAGTCGTTAGACATATTTTCGGGAATACCAATCATTCTGATTTTGACTGAGTCGGGCGCAACTGTTTTTCCCATATATTTAAATAGCTTAAAGGAATCACCATCGCGATAGGGTCCATAAACATCTGAAACATTAGCTGATTGAACAAACGATCGTTGATCGGGTGTTAATAATGTAGATGAAACATAAGCATCAGTAAATGGAACATCAGAATAATCTGAAACAATAGCAGCTGGATTTGTAGAGGTAAGAAGCTTGTCATATACTTCGTCAGTCATAGCTTCGACTTCAGCAAAATCTTCATCACTTGGAACTATTTCTTTGGTAAAGTAAGTAACTTTTGCCATTGGAACAGATGTTTTGAACAAGTGCTGATTGTTGTTGTAATAACTTTTAATCTCTGCATCGGTCACATTTGCAACTGAGTCAGGAATAGTATAATAGTTTTGAACAGCATATACTATATCTGCATTTTGCAGGGACTGATCGAATGATGTTTTAGCTTCAACATCATTAACCATTACAGCACTTGATAGAAGTGAACCGTATTTTTCTTCTAAGCGTTGATACTTTATAAGGTTTTCGATAAACAGCCAAATCGATTTATACTGTCTAACCATAGCCACTTGCTCAGGAGGAAGTGTCGCCTCATCTGAGTTGATTACACTAATAAAGTTGATCAATGCATTTTTGTCAAACATCCCAGTTTGTGGATCCACAAACAATGGAAGTTGTTGCAAAAGTGGAGAAATTGATTCTCCGTGCACTAAATCGTTTATTTCTTCTTTTGATACAGCAAGACCCAATTTCTTTGCCTGAGCATCCAATACACGCTCTTTCACCATTTGTTGATAAACAATGTCACGTATTTGAGAAGTAGCATTTTCATCAAGCGAGTTTTCTCCGCTTATCATTTTTTGGAATTCTTCCCATTCCGTCACTCTATCAAAATACTGCTGCGTCGAAACGATATCGCCATCAACGACAAATGCTTTATCTTGATACTTCCGGAAAAATGTATTCCCTGAAGTTAACAAGTCGCCTAAAATAAAAGCTAACAAAGCAACACCGATCACTGCGATAAGGAGTCCGGCTCTATTTCTAATTTTCTGTAAAGTAGCCATTTACACTAACCTTTTATTAAATTAATATGTTTTACTAAATAGTTGTTCAATTAAGGGCACGAAGATAGTAAATATTAAGCAGATAATGGAAAATTATCGAATAAAAGTACTGGATTGCATGAATCAAAGTTGAGGTACGATTACGAATTATCTTTATTTACAAACAACTTAATCATTTCGATTTTACGCGAAGTAACTTTCAAAATTTTAAAGGTAAATTTACCTATCTCGATGCTTTCGTAAGTTTTGGGAAAACGCTGAATGTGATGTAAAATAAATCCGGCAACGGTTGTATAATCATCTTCTTCTGGTAAATTAAAATCAAACATTTCGTTTAGCTGATCTATTTCTAATCTTCCAGAAATAATGTACTCATTTTCTGCAATATTTTTTGCAATGTATGTATTAACATCATACTCATCTTCAATATCTCCAAATATTTCTTCCACCAAGTCTTCAGTTGTTATAATTCCAGATGTTCCTCCAAATTCATCTACAACGACAGCAATGCTCTTGTGTTGCTGAAGTAACTCGCTCAATAAATTTCTTGCAAGCATACTATCTGGATAAAAAGATATAGAAGCAATATGTTTATTCCAATCAGAAGGATTGCTAAACATTTCCCACATGTGAATGTAGCCGATTATATTGTCTATATCATTCTCATAAACAAGTATTTTGGAATATCCCGTTTCGATAAATGTTTCCTTGAGTTCTTCTATGTTAGAATCCTTACTCATTGCTATAATATCAGCACGAGGAATCATACAGTCTCGCAATTTTAGAGAAGAAAAATCTAAAGCATTTCTAAATATTTTTACTTCTGAGTCGATGATGTCTTCATCAGGGGTGTCTCCCATACCTTGTTTGATATATGTGTCAAGCTCGACTCTACCTAAAGCTCGCTCTTCAACAGGATTGAATTTAACACCAGCTAAGCGTAAAAAGAATCGTGCGATAGAGGTAAAAAATTTGGAAATGGGATAAAGTAACACGTAAAAGAAAAATGCAGGAAGAGATAACACCCTTACCCATAAACTTGCATTATTCTTGAATATTGCTCTGGGAAGTAGTTCTCCGTTTATAAAGATGATGAAGATTGCAAATAAAAACTGTAGTAATAAAGCAAGAAATATATTCGTAGTAATGTAATCAAATATAATTGAATCTGTGATAATAATAGTGCAGTAAACAAAGGCGATGAGCGCCATGAGATTGCCTACTGCAAGGGTGGACAGAAATTTGCGTGGATGTTTGTAAAACACATTCAGCATATAGTCTATTGGGTTTTTATTTTTTTTATCAAGCGCATAGCGAAGCCTATCGGAAGAAACAAATGCTATTTCCATACCCGAGAAAAAAAAGGAAAGCACCAAAAATACTACCCATAAAATTACTGCAACCGCATTATCCATCTTTACTTGATATTGTATCAGTGTCTAAACTCTCAAATGATTCTGTTTCTTCTCTAAATGGTATTTTGCCGTCGTGTGGTCGAAATATACGGTACTCTGTCATCTCTTGATTAGATTCGAATCCATAACCTTTCAATTCGGTTTCACCACGTTTTATCTCAATGTATTTGTCTGAATAAACCCGCTCTGCTTTTTGATCCCAAAAGAGTTCATCACTTAGAAACATTTCGCCCTCCATATTCCTGATGTCTACATTACCTTTTAGACGCCACAAGCGTTTGTCTGTATAATTCCATGCTGAATCGGCTAAAATTTTTGCCTCAACTTGAAATAAAGAATCGAAGCGTTCTAAATAGATACCTTCGGGGAAATACCAATAAGGCTCTTTAGCTTTATCAAATACTTGCCAGTTTTCGGCTTCTAATTTATACCGAGTTATTCCCGAATCGGAGATGAGCGTAATGACACTATCGGTATTCATTGATGGGATTACTTCAGGGTCGAACTTTATGTCTACTAAATCTTTACTTTTATTGGTACAAGCGCTATAAAAAAAGAGCATAACAACCGATATAATTACGATTGTTATGCTATTAAATTTCATGTTAGATAAGTTTTTCAACTATTTATTCTGTACAGTTTTACAATTTCAAACTCAATTATTTTGTTCTAATTGTAGTGTTTTCACCTATCCAACCAGGAACATATACTGACTCTCCTTCTTTAAGACCCATCATGAAAGCATCTTCTTTCACCATGTAGTAGTTTGAGTATTGACCAATAAGTCTGTTAGCTTCTGATGATACACTTGGATCTACAGATTTAGCTTTTTGCAACTTATCAACTGCAGCAGCAAACACTAAACCTCTTTTTTCTGATTCTGGAAAAATACCTTGTGCACTTGAAGCATACATTTGTGCAACTAATATATATGCGCTACCATTATTTGGATTAAACTTCAATGCTTCATAAGCAGCTTGTCTTGCTTGAGAATAACTTCTTTGTGAAAACAATATTTGAGCCAATGTCATCATGTAGTCACTCGATTTATTTTTATCACTTTCAAGCTCTGCAGCCTGCTCATAGTATCTCATAGCTTCACTATAGTCTTTAGTCTTTAGGCTTCTATTTGCCAGTCCAATTGCAGAATTAGCAGATGGTTTCAGGCTGTGTAAACTTTCAGCAAGTTTGAAATAAAATTCAGAATCGGTACAACCAATATTTGATAGTGAACCAGATGCTTGATTTAAAAACTCTTCGTCGGTTTTGTTAGCTTCAAACTTAGCAGCATAGAAGTTCTCAAGCGTCTCGCAGTCACCTGCTCCACTGTTTACAAATGCATTTTCAATACTTCCTTTCACAGCTTCTATATAGTTTGCATTTTCAGCATCATTACTGGCAGTTGCAGTTTCTTTGGCTTTATCCATATAATCCATTATACGAAAATAGTCATTTATATATTGCTCTTTCTTAGATTGATCCTGCAAAAACAGTCTTAATGAAGCGATCATATAATGTCCATAAGCATCAGATGGATACATTTCGCTTTTCATATCTTCAATGGCTTCTCCCAACATTTTGTAAATAACAGCAGGATCAGCATCTTCGCCCATCATTTCTTGGTAGTCGTATGCTTTAAAAGCAAGAATAGTACCTTTAGCGTCAGCGTCGGAGTAATATTTCATACGGTTGTCATATATCTCCATCGTTTTATCTAAGTATTCTTTCTTTTTGGTAGCATCAGTTTCCTTAGCATGTAGTGCTTTAAAGATACGTGGTCCGTAAATATAAATATTCTTACTTGATGCTGGACAATTATTGTAGACGGCAGTCCATGTTTTAACTGCATCTTGATAATTTTCTGCTTTTGCAGCAGTTGTCATAAGGCTTAAATTCATACGACAATTTATACTGTCTTGTCCATGACCAAAAGGAGCATTAACTGGATCATATCCTGCCTTTTGAGCACTCACTCCCACCAGTGTAGATGTCGCGAGAACAATAGCTAAAATAAACTTTTTCATTTCTATGTGTTTTTAAGTGAATCTTACGTGTTTCTTTTTATCTGTGTTAGTATGACGTTATGTTAAAACGAAAGTTTAATATGAATTGCAAATTAATCAAATTGTCGCTTAAAGAACCAGAACTCATTGATATTAATATTGACCGAGATCTTAAATATCTCTTCTTTAATCATATATTTCTGATCGGGTTGCATTAATGTGTAGCCCAAGCCAAGGTTGACCATGGAGATTCTACCACTGAGAGAGTCCCTGAAAGGCAATCCAAAACCAACATTAACGCCATATTCCTTATATCCGGCAGTTCCAAGACTTTTACCATCGTTAGGATCGTATACCTTTGTATTCATGTATGAATTTGAATAGGAAAGGCCTCCACGAAAACGCATTCTTTTAAAAAAATTGCGATGTACAGGGTCTGCTACATATTCAACTCCTAAATTTACACTATATTTATCATTAAAACGAGTGTCATCTGTCAAACTATCTAAACTTGTAGGATATTTTGAACCTCCCCACCTCTCAAAACTTCCATCAATACCTGCAATTAAGTTGGTGGATTTATAAGCCAAACCTACTCCAAATTTTTCAGGTAAATCGAATGGCTGATTATATAGTGTGTCAGTTTTTAACGGCTTAGCAGTTGTTGCCGAATACAACTGATCAAGAGGATAAATATCTGCTTTAGCGTTAATTTTAGGGCTATATACAACCCCTAATGTAAGTGACTCATATACATTAATAGGATATGTAAATTGCACACCAAAATCTAACTTTAGGTCTTTAATAGAAAAAGACTTACTAACCAAACGTTTTAAAGCCTCATCGCCTTGTCCACCAATATCGGTGTCTCTTGAATGATTTATACTACCAAACAAATAGGAAACATTGGCACCTACAGAAAGGTAATCTAATGGAGCATAAGCAACCCCCCCATATATTTGACTTAATCCACCTGATCCATAAAACGTTTCGCGATATCTTATGTCATTCGTTATTACATCTCTACCAAAATCGTAGCCTACTTTTGAGTAAGGCAACAACCCCACGCTCACTCCAAAATTCTTTAATGCTAAGAATTGAAAAGCTAAGTAGTCAAAATTGCCATTCTGAAACGATTGGTTGTTCAATCCATCCGAAAGCTTAGAGTATTGACCCGAAACTCCCATTTCTATCGTAAAATTTAGACTGTCGGCATCTGAATAGGAAGCTGGATTACCAAAGTTTATGTTTTGTCCTCTTCTAATACCATAACTAATACCTCCCATTGACTCTCCCACACCAATCGATTGATTTGAAAGTTGACCATAGCCATATCTTCCGTAAGGTGAGTTAACTCCAACCTGTTGTGCAGCACCTGTTCCAATAAATGAAATAAAGATTATGAGAGATAATAAGAAACGTTTTTGTTTGTTCATTCTATAGCTTCTGTGAAATAAGAAAAAGACGTTATGCTTTTTGTATATGAAATTTGTTCGTTAATGCAAATATTGCACATTTATATCGTAAAACCACTATAAATGTAGCAAATAGCCTGTTAAAAAAAGGAAAGCTCATGTTTCGTTTCAACCCGAAATTATCAAACCGTTCCTATATTTTATAGTAAGTTGCAAAGTAAATAAAAAAAACTCACCTTACTGTGAGTTTTTGATTTTTTAAACATAAGAGCTGATTGTTGTGAAGCATAATTAGTTGCAGTAAACAAACAAATTTTCTACATACATATATTTATTATATGATAGCATTGTGTTAATTTGAAAATAACAGGACATTGTTTTTTGCAATTCATTAGAAGATACATCAAAAAACAGGTGGAAATTAAATCCACCGTGGTGGATTAGTCGTTCATCTGTTGAAAACGCAATCCACCGTGGTGAAAATGTTTTGAACCACTAAAAACAATCATTTTATGAGCAAATGTGAGAAAAAAATGGTGCGTAAGAAGAAATAGTATACGTAGATGCAAGAATGGACAGAAAATATGGGAAACATCTACATCAAAAAACGAATTTTATGGGCATAAATGGGTAAAATAGCGCAAGAAAACGAAAATAATTTGTTTTCAAACATTTTCACTGCGGTGGATGCAAGTTTCATCTGTTTGAAACATTTTCCACCGCAGTGAAAATGTTTCAAAAAAGATAGCTTAGATATTTTATGAAACGGAATAAGCAACAACTTACTTATATTTATTATACGATAAAATAGCGTCAATCGATTTGCGCGATTTTTTACGCAATGGCTGTGTGCTATATCCAATTACAATGTCCAGCCAAACACGCTTGGAAGAAGGAATGTGCAAAATATCTCTAACTTTGTCTTCATCAAACCAGCCCACAATACACGTGCCCAGCCCCTCTGCTTGAGCAGCCAAAACAATGTGAGCGGCTACTATCCCCAAATCCAGCTGCGCATAGTCTTTCTTTTTAATCCAACCGCCAATGCCAGAGCTAATATTCACCTTCTCCTCAACAAGCAATAAATGTACTGGTGCTTGCTTGGTGAAGTGATTCATGCCCAACACACGAGAGGAGGTAGCATCAGCCACCTGGTTTTTCAACTCGGGATCATCGACCACCACAAAGCTCCATGGCTGTGCATTGCATGCCGAAGGTGCCAACCGGGCTACCTCTACAATGCGCTCAATCTTTTCTTTTTCCACTTGTCGTTCAGCATCAAATGCTCTAACGCTTTGGCGTGACGATACGAGTTCTAAAAAGTCCATAGTTGTTAGTCTTTAAATGCAAGAATGCGGCTAATGTATTTACCTATAATATCAAACTCAAGGTTGACCAAGGTACCCTCTTTGATTTGATGAAAGTTGGTGTACTCATATGTATAGGGTATAATGGCAACTTCAAACGAATTATCAGTAGGGTTAACTACCGTAAGGCTCACACCATTTACAGTAACCGAACCTTTGTCAACAGTGAGATAGCCTTTCTTTGCCATCTCTTTGTCAAATTCATACTTGAAGTGAAAGTACCAACTGCCATCAGCCTCCCTTACATTTTCGCAAACAGCAGTTTGATCTACGTGACCTTGTACAATGTGTCCATCCAAGCGTCCGTTCATCATCATACTGCGCTCCAAGTTTACCTTATCGCCCACTTTCAATGCTCCTAAGTTGGAAACATCCAATGTTTCTTGTATAGCAGTTACGGTGTATGTATCGTCTTTAAGATCAACCACAGTGAGGCAAACGCCATTGTGAGCAATACTCTGATCTATTTTTAATTCATTGGTAAACGTGCATTGCAAGGTGAAATGCACATTGCCTTTGTCTTTTCTAATAGCTACTACTGTTGCAGCCTCTTCTACTATTCCTGAAAACATATTATATTATTAAAACAGTTAATTTATTTATTCTCTCCACACGCTCTCTAATTACCAGATAGATGCACGTTTTTCCTTAGGAAGGTACATTGCATTAGTTTCTTTAACGTCAAATGCATCATACCAAGCATCAATATGTGGTAAAGCACCGTTTACACGCCATTTACCCAATGAGTGTGGATCAATTTTTGTGAGTCGCAATATCTCTGCATCTCTTACATTTCCGCCCCACAATGTAGCATAAGATAAGAAGAAACGTTGAGCAGGAGTAAAACCGTCAATCACTTTATTTGACTCAGCTTCTTTGGTTTTTAAGAAAGCGTTGTATGATACTTGCAATCCACCATGATCGGCAATGTTCTCTCCCAAAGTGTAAGTTCCGTTAGCACGCACAGTGTCAATTACAACAATGTTATCGAAATAATCTACCAACATCTTGGCACGTTCATCAAAACTTGTTGCATCATCGGCAGTCCACCAATCATTCAGATTTCCCTCTTTATCATACTTTCTCCCTTGGTCGTCAAATCCATGAGTCATTTCGTGACCAATAACCACACCAATACCACCATAATTTACGGCATCATCAGCATTCATATAAAAAAATGGAGGTTGGAGTATACCTGCAGGGAAACATATTTCGTTAGATGAAGGACTATAGTATGCATTAACCGTTTGGGGCGACATGTGCCATTTTGTTTTATCAACTGGCTTGCCCAATTCGTCAATCATTTCCTTGTATTCGAACTCCGCAGCGCGTTTCATGTTTGCCCAATACGAGTCATCCTTCACTTCGAGTGATGAGTAATCTTTCCATTTGTCAGGATAGCCAATCTTCACAATAAATGTATTTAGCTTTTCGTGTGCTTTGCGCTTAGTGTCATCGCTCATCCATTCAAGGTTTGAGATGCGTTCACCCAATGATTCCATCACATTATCAACCAATGTCAACATGCGCTCTTTGGCTTCAGCAGGGAAATAACGCTCTACATATAATTGACCAACTGCTTCACCCAATGCACCATTTACAGCATCAATACTTCTTTTCCAACGTGGACGAAGCTCTTTACTACCGCTCATTGTTTTGCCATAGAACTCAAAATGCGCGTTTACAAAATCATCGCTCAAGTAATTGGCAGCCGATCTTACAACAATCCATTTGAGATAACTCTTTAGGTTGTCAATCGATTCGGAATCTATTATATTTATGGCAGCCTTTATGGGTTCAATTTGTGATACATTCAGCGAGTCCATGTTCTCTGCACCCACTTGCTCAAAATAGTAATCCCATTCAAATGGAGCTACTTCTTTATTGAGATCTACAAGACGCAGTTTATGATAATTCTTTTCTGGTATGCGGCGCATCTCTTTGCTGAAGTGATTTTGAGCCAACTCGGTTTCAATTTTCATAGCACTGGCAGCCGCTTCGGCAGCATCAGCTTCGCTGTAGCCAATGTTTTGAAATTGGGTCTTCATTAAGTTTACATATCCTTGACGAAGATGATTGGACTTGTCGTTTTGCTCAACATAATATTCTCTTTCACCCATACCAATACCTGCTTGATAGAGATGAACAATGTTCATTGAACTGTTTTTATCGTCAGCACCTACATAAAATCCAAAGAAAGGATTAGCAGTATACTGGCTCACTTGTGCCATTAGTTTCACAATATCCTTTTTTGATGTAGCTGCATCTATATCGGCCAATATAGGCTTGATGGGTTCATATCCATCGGAATTTAATTTCACACTATCAATACCCATACTATATAGGTCGCCTACTTTCTGGGCATTAGTTCCTTGTTGATGATCTTCAGCACCAAGTTCTTCAATCAAACCTTGCACTTGCTCTTGATTGTTCTCGCGCAACTTATCAAAAGTGCCATAACGAGAGAATTCATCGGGTATGGGGTTGGCCTCTTGCCATCCTCCCGTTGCATATTTATAGAAATCATCTCCCGCTACTGCGGAAGTGTCCATGTTAGATAGTTCTATACCTTTATCGGTATGTTGGGTTGTTTTAGAAGAACAACCAATAGATGCGGTCATAAATAAAAGTGTTGAATAAAATAAAAGCTTTTTCATTCTATGATTAATTTGCGATTTAATGATACAAAAGTAAAGAAAATATTTTGAATGCTTAGAATATATCTACTGCTTTCGGAATTAGAGATAAAAAAGCTGAACATAACTCCCTTCAAATTTGTTAAATATATTGTAAATGCTTGATTATATAACATCTAATTAAGATCAAAAAAAATAACTTTATGGAGAATTGGATCTACGTTACCTTGCCGCTTTTGGTGAAAGTACTTATTTCTGTCTTAGCTATATTCGCCTTAGTTATTTTTATAACACGCATTTCAGGACTTCGCACATTTTCTAAAATGTCAAACATTGATTTTGCATCAACCATTGCAATTGGGTCTATCTTGGCTACTGTAGTGATGCATACCGATCAATCTATATTAAAAGGGGCCATTGCATTAGCTGGCATTGTTACATTTCAATCAATATTTTCTTTTGTTGCAAGAAAATCCAAGCATTTAAGAAAGATATTATCAAACGAGCCAATCCTCTTGATGTACTACGGAGAGATATTGGAGGAAAATCTTGCTAAGGCAAATGTGAGTAAAGAAGAATTAATTGCTAAACTGCGTGAAGCAAACACAATTCACTTCGATCAAGTATTTGCGGTTGTATTGGAAACTACTGGAGACATGTCTGTGATGCATAGTGCGGATCAGAAACAGCTTTCGCCAAATATGCTGCAAGGTGTGAGAGGTATTCCTAAATAACACACTTGACTGTTGTTTATAATTTTGAGAGAAAGAATAAGATTATAGTCATACTAAAATACATTTTTTAATTGCATCAAGTGCGAATAGTACTACATCATTCATTTTTACAAATAAATAAAACAAATAAAAACAGACGTATGAAAACAATTTTTACAAGTCGGAACAATTTAAGACACAGATTTTCAAGAATATCTTGGGGAGCTATTCTTGCAGGAGCATTAACAGCTTTTTCAATCGCATTTCTGCTCAACCTGTTGGGTTGGGGGATTGGATTAACTTCCATTAATCCATACACGGAAGCTCAACCATTTCAAGGATTAGGAGTAGCCACATTAATTTGGTGGATATTATCTAATTTAGCTGCTTTATTTGTAGGTGGATTAGTGGCAGCCAGGACGGCTGGATTACCATCATCGGCAGATGGCGGCATTCATGGTTTTTTGTCTTGGGGTGTATATCTGGTGATATCTGCTTTTGTATTAACTTCAATTGCTGGAAGCGCAATCAGTGGAATGGGATCGCTTGTATCTTCGGTATTTGGCAGTAACAGTGCAAAAGAAGTTGTGGTTAGTCTAAATGAAAAACAAAAACAATCTGAAGAGGGTCTATTTTCATCTTTTGAGAATGTAAAACAAGAGATTTTTCAGGTCATCCAGACTGCAGAGAACTACAATATAGTTCCGGGCGACACCGAACAACGTGCAAGAAGAAGCATAAATGAAATTCAATCTGAAACTTCAGCAGCCATAAAAGATTTAAATCTAAAAGATGCTATTTCAGATTTTGTCAATGATATTACTGTTAATCTTGACGATCAAGGAAACTTAGACATCTATGTAGAAGGTGATGGTAATTATATTGATGGTGAAAAATTAAAAAGCTATTTAGCTAACAACACCGATTTGACAGAAGATCAAATAGAAGGTGTTATTGCAAAATGGGAAAGAAACCTTGATGAAGCCGTTGAAAAAGCCAAAGCAATTTATGCTGATGCTAAAGAAAAAGCTCTGAAAGCGAGCGAAGAAGTTACTGATGCAATTGGTAAGGCAAGCATTTACCTCTTTTTCATTCTTCTATTAGGCGCATTGGCTGCATTCTTTGGTGGTGCAACTGGAGCACCTCTTTTGACAGTTGAGGAAGAAAGACAAAAAGAGGTTATAGAAGATGCTTTAGAAGATAGAACAGAAAAATAATTACAAACTAAAAAACAATAAATATGTCACTATTAACAATAATACTTAGCATTTTACTTCCACCTGTTGCCGTTCTAATGAATAGGGGTTTTGGAGGTGCATTCTTACTCAACATTCTCTTAACACTCATTGGATGGATACCAGGTGTGATACACGCCCTCATAGTGAATGATTAAATAGTTTTGCTTAAAGCAAGCAAAATAAAAAAAGTAGAAACCCAGAATTTGGTGTTTCTATTTTTTTATACCTATAAATCTATTTAACTCCTGTCTCAATGCCATTTCTGTTTTTCCACTAACGGAAACCAGGGGCAATCGCAATTCGTTTTGAACATAACCCATCATTTGCAAAGCACACTTCACACCAGCGGGATTACCGTCTACAAATAGCAAATGACAACATTCATTTAAATCTTCGAATGCTTGCTCCGATTTATCAAAATCGCCTTTCAAAGCATTGTTTACAATAGCGCTAAACTCCTTTGGGAAAGCATTGCCTAAAACGGATATAACGCCTACTCCACCCTGCTTGATTAATTCCACAGTCATTGGGTCGTCGCCCGAAACGACAGCAAAACCCTTGGGAGTCTGCTCCACAATGTCTTTCACTTGTTGAATATCGGTGTGGGCTTCTTTAATGCCAATAACGTTTGGGCAAGCTTTTGCAATTCGCACAGTGGTTTCTGCACACATATTGACACCCGTCCTGCCAGGAACATTGTATAGGACGATGGGCAATGGAGATGCCTCAGAAAGCGTCTTGTAGTGTTGAAACAATCCTTCTTGTGTGGGTTTACTATAGTATGGTGTAACGGAAAGTATGCTATGTACTCCTTCAAAGTTGAAAGAGGTTATCTCTTCGATAAGTGCTTTAGTGTTATTGCTGCCCATCCCAACAATAATGGGCAATTTGTCTTGGATGTGTGACACAACGAAACGGACTATTGCATCACGATCCTCACAAGTCAATGTAGGTGTCTCGGCTGTAGTGCCCAATACTACCAAATAGTCGGTACCCGCTTCAAGATGAAAGTCTAAAAGGCGTGTAAGCGCATCAAAGTCTACTGATTTGTCTTCTTTAAATGGAGTAATCAGCGCTACCCCCATTCCTCTTAAGGAAAAATCTTTCATAAAAGATAGTTGTTTAGTATAAGTTCAAGCCATTCGTCGGAGCGATTAAAAACAATTTTCAACGATTTGGCCACTTTTGATGTGCAAAGTTATAATTTTTATCTGTTATTCTTACAAAAAGAAAGTGGTTTAATTGAAAGTGGAAAGTTGTTTTAATTGAAAATTGACAATGAAAAGCAATAACAGTGTGGAGTGTTGAAGAATGTAGCCATAAAAACGGCGATTTATCACGTCTCTGTTGAAAATAGAGCTTCCTTTGCCAAAACAATACTGTCATTGGCAACAAAGGAAAGTTTTATGTACTACCACTTGAGGACGATGATTCTTGATTGTCTCACAATTTTTTTCACGCAAAGGCGCAAAGACGCAAAGTTTCTGAACCATGATAGAAGGATTGCATGATTACCATGATGTGAATAATTGACTGCACTGATCTTCGTAGATGCGGACCTGTAATTTCCTTTCAAATCAAGTTGAGCTTTATATTCTATCTTTTGAATAAGGTAATAAGCTTGGGTTGAGAGAGCAACCACAGTTACTAAGGTTTCGAAGTGATTGAAGCTTATGTGTAAAGATTTGAATAGAAGCCGAACATTATTAAGTGGCAATACGTCAAAAGAAAAAACAATTGATAGTAAGTCCTCCAAACCTTAGTAACATTGCAATAATCCTACCTCTAACCTTATTACCTTGTTTTTGAAATGAGAGGGTTCTTTAACTTTATGTTTTTTCAAAGAACATCGGTACAGGCCGTTCGAAACGAGGGCTGTAAAATATTTGCGCCTTTGCGAGAGTTCTTTGGGTGAAAAAACTACCCTGTTTCCAGTATGTCTGCAATTCTTTCCCATTAAACCACTCAATTCAAATTCAAAAATTTATTTTATCCATTATGTGTTGTACAACATAAAAGATTATTGTGCCGTCTTGTACTTACTTATTACATTTGCTTCGTAACAGTACAGAACAGTTTAAAATCATTATGGAGTCAGAGTTAACAGGAAAGGGAACAAAGGTTCAGCAATTATCAGATTATATTCAAGAGATTATTGCGCTAAACAACCTAAAATCGGGAGATAGTCTTCCTTCTATTAATCAATTAACTAAAAAGTTTGGTGTTTCGAGAGACACGGTTTTTAAATCCTTTTTGGACTTAAAGAGTCGTGGTGCTATTGATTCAATACATGGTAAAAGCTACATTGTAGCTTCGCACACCAAAAATATATTATTGGTGTTGGACGAGTATTCTACTTTTAAAGAGTTGCTCTACAATACATTAATCTCTAAACTCCCCCCATCTTATAATGTGGATCTTTGGTTTCATCAGTACAACGAGCATCTTTTCAATAAAATCATTGGTGAATCTATTGGGAAGTACAATAAGTATTTGGTGATGAATTACGATAACGAGAAGTTTTCTGATAGTCTGCTTAAGATTGATAAAAAGAAGCTTCTGTTGTTAGATTTTGGAGGTTTTGATAAAGCTGAATATTCATATGTGTGCCAAGATTTTGAGGATTTTTTATACGATAGTTTGTCAGCAATAAAGAAGGATCTCCTGAAATATAAAAAAATGATTTATGTATTAAATAGAGGACATAAGCATCCACAAAGAAGTAAATTGGCTTTTAGTAAGTTTTGTCTTGATCATAATTTTGAATTTGAGATTTTAGATGAGATAACTGATAAGACCATGATAATGAAGGACTGTTTTTATCTCGTTGTTAAACAGTCTGATGTGGTGAACATCATAAAACAAAGTCGGAATCAAAAGTTGAAAATGGGACATGACTTTGGTTTGTTGGCATACAACGAAAACCCATTTTATGAAATAGTTGAAGATGGCATTTCAAGTATCGGTATTGATTGGAGCGAAATGGGGCGAATTGCCTCCGAGTTTATTTGTCTGGATCAAGCTGTCCAGACTTATCTCCCTACCGTGATTACATCACGAGGATCCTTTTAATGTGATCTAAAACTTGTATAAATATTGACTCACTCATTAGAATTTAAAACAGAACATTATATAATAAAAAAATAGAACTATGAAGAAATATCCTAAAATCGGTATTCGTCCAACAATAGACGGCCGTCAAGGCGGTGTAAGAGAAAGCCTTGAAGAGAAAACAATGAATTTGGCAAAAGCCGTTCAAGAGCTAATAAGCTCTAATCTGAAAAATGGTGACGGAAGTCCCGTTGAATGTGTTATTGCAGATACTACCATTGGTAGGGTTGGCGAAAGTGCAGCTTGCGCCGAAAAGTTTGAGCGCGAAGGTGTTGGCTCAACTATTACTGTGACATCTTGCTGGTGTTATGGAGCAGAAACAATGGACATGAATCCACATTATCCAAAGGCTGTATGGGGCTTTAATGGCACAGAGCGTCCTGGAGCTGTATACTTAGCAGCAGTGTTGGCAGGACATGCTCAAAAAGGATTGCCCGCATTTGGTATATATGGTAAGGATGTGCAAGACCTTAGCGATAACACAATTCCAGAGGATGTAACTGTAAAACTTCTTCGTTTTGCACGAGCTGCTCAAGCAGTGGCAACTATGAGGGGCAAATCTTATCTTTCAATTGGGAATGTTTCTATGGGTATAGCTGGTTCAATTGTTGATAACAATTTCTTCCAACGCTATCTGGGTATGCGCAATGAGGCTGTTGACATGACCGAAATTCTTCGTCGTGTGAAAGAAGAGATATACGATAAGGATGAATTTGAAAAAGCATTAGCATGGACAGAGAAACATTGTAAATCTAATGAAGGAACAGATTTCAACAATGAAGCAAAAGCAAAGTCGAGAGAAGCAAAAGATAATGATTGGGAGTTTGTTGTGAAAATGACGCTTATCTTCCGTGACTTAATGGAAGGTAATCCAAAGCTTGAATCATTAGGATTTAAAGAAGAAGCAATAGGACACAATGCCATTGTTGCAGGTTTTCAAGGACAGCGTCAATGGACGGATTTTATGCCCAATGGAGATTTTTCAGAAGCAATTCTGAATAGCTCGTTCGATTGGAATGGAATAAGAGAAGCCTATACGGTTGCCACTGAAAATGATGCGCTTAATGGTGTGTCTATGTTATTTGGACACTTGCTAACCAATACAGCGCAAATATTTTCGGATGTTCGTACTTATTGGAGTCCCGAAGCAGTTGAAAGAGTTACTGGAAAGAAATTAACTGGTCTGGCTGAAAATGGCATATTGCATTTGATCAATTCTGGTTCAACAACATTAGATGGAACTGGCAAACAGCGAAAAGATGGTAAACCAGTAATGAAACCTCATTGGGAAATAACTGAAGATGAAGTGGAAAAGTGCTTGGAAGCAACTACTTGGTATCCTGCCAATCTTGATTATTTCAGAGGTGGAGGTTATTCTTCTAATTTTCTTTCAGAGGGTGGAATGCCTGTAACTATGTCACGTATCAATATGGTGCATGGATTGGGTCCAGTAATTCAAATTGCTGAAGGATGGACAGTTGAAATTGATGCTGAAATTCATACAGTTCTGAATGAACGTACCGATAAAGCTTGGCCTACCACTTGGTTCGTGCCAAGACTGACAGACAAACCTGCTTTCAAAGATGTGTACTCTGTAATGAATAACTGGGGCGCCAATCATGGAGCAATCAGTTATGGGCATATTGGGCAAGACCTAATTACCCTTGCATCTATATTGCGTATTCCAGTGTGTATGCACAACGTGGAAGAGCAAAAAATCTTTAGACCTACAGCATGGAATGCTTTTGGTATGGATAAAGAAGGAGCTGACTACAGGGCTTGCGATAATTTTGGAGCGATATATAAATAATCTTTAGAAGAAAAAGGTCAAATACAGCATTTCGACAGAATCAATAAAAACTTGAATATATAAAGCGCTGTGTTTGACCTTTTCTTATATTATGAAAAATAGTTAGCTATATGCTATCATACACTTTGTGAACATAACAATTTATAAACGATCAAATTAAAGAAATGGAAAAAGTAAAAGAGTCTTTGTTTAGAAAAGATGGTGTTAATTACATTGTGCCATTTATTCTCATCACATTGTGCTTCTCTCTTTGGGGGTTTGCGAATGACATTACCAACCCAATGGTAAAAGCATTCTCCAAAATATTTAGGATGAGTAATACGGGAGGAGCACTTGTGCAAGTGGCTTTCTATGGAGGGTATTTTGCAATGGCTTTCCCCGCAGCTATATTTATCAAACGGTTCTCCTACAAATCTGGAATTCTAATGGGCTTGGGATTGTATGCATTGGGAGCTTTTTTGTTTTTCCCTGCAATGATGACAGGTAGTTTTTATCCATTTCTTTTCGCCTATTTTATTCTCACTTGTGGGTTGTCATTTCTTGAAACAAGTGCCAATCCCTACATCTTGTCGATGGGAACCGAAGAGACTTCTACACGAAGGCTCAATTTGGCCCAATCTTTCAACCCACTTGGATCACTTGCAGGAATGTATGTTGCCATGAATTTTATTCAAGCACGTATTAATCCAATGGAAACCGCAGAAAGAGCAGTGCTGCCCGATGCTGAATTTCAGGCATTAAAGCAAGCTGACCTTACGGTGCTTATCTCTCCCTATTTAATAATAGGTATAGTGGTGTTGGTGATGTTCCTAATTATTTGGATTAAAAAAATGCCAAAAAATAGCGATAAATCTAATGAAATACATTTTGGCAAAACGCTTAAACGAATTTTCTCAATAGATAACTACCGACAAGGAGTTATAGCACAGTTTTTTTATGTGGGTGCACAAATTATGTGTTGGACATTCATCATTCAATATGGTACACGTATATTTATGGCTCAAGGCATGCAGGAGCAAGCTGCTGAGGTGCTTTCGCAGAAGTATAATATTTTTGCCATGATTATCTTTTGTATCAGCCGTTTCATTAATACCTATCTCCTGAAGTTTTTCAATCCAGGTAAGCTTTTACGAGCATTGTCAATTGCGGCTGCTGTACTAACAATCGGAGTTATAGGTTTTCAAAACATTTACGGGCTATATGCTCTGGTAGCTGTATCGGTGTGTATGTCACTTATGTTCCCTACCATTTATGGAATTGCTCTGAAGGGAATGGGTGACGATGCCAAGTTTGGGGCAGCTGGTCTCATTATGGCTATTCTTGGAGGGTCAATATTACCGCCACTCCAAGCATCCATTATTGATTTGGGAACTATAGGCTCTTCATTTCCTGCTGTTAATGCCTCGTTTATATTACCATTTATTAGTTTTGTGGTAGTGGCTTGGTATGGGGGGCAGGCTTATAAAAGAAGTAAAGCAGCAATATTGGTGTAAAATAGTAACCATAAATAAGTGCAAATAATATTCACTATTTCGGCTTGCATCTTTTTGACTTTCTTTCTTTTTGAAAGAAAAAAATGTAACGCTTAAAATAACCAACTCTCTATGAGATTAAAAAAAACAGTTATATCACTACTCATCTTTGTTGCTTTTGCAATGAATATAGATGCTCAAAAAATAGAAACACCAGAAGATAAAACTGAGCGGATGCAATGGTTCAAAGATGCCAAGCTGGGTATCTTTGTTCACTGGGGAATTTATGCAGTAAATGGAATCGACGAATCATGGTCTTTTTTTAATAGCTACATTTCACATCCAGATTATATGGAACAACTCAATGGGTTTACTGCTAAAAATTATGATCCTGCATATTGGGCAGACCTTTTTAAGAAAAGTGGTGCCCGCTATTCTGTGCTTACATCAAAACATCACGATGGCGTGGCATTATGGGATACCAAACTGAGTGATTTAAACGTTGTGGATAAGACTCCAGCAAAAAAAGATCTTGTAGCTCCTTTTGTAAAGGCATTGAGAAAAAACGGATTAAAGGTAGGATTGTATTACTCACTATTGGATTGGTCACATCCAGATTATCCTAATTTTCTGAGAGATAAGAAACGCTACTCTGACGATCCAGAACGATGGAATAAGTTTGTGAAATTTAATTTTGGTCAATTAGAAGAACTGTCTAAACGTTTTAATCCCGATTTGTATTGGTTTGATGGTGATTGGGAGCAAAGTGCAGAAAAATGGAAGGCAAAAGAGTTGCGTAATGCGCTTGCAAAATGGAATCCAGAGGTAATCGTAAATTCGCGATTACAAGGTTATGGCGACTATGCTACACCCGAGCAGGGACTTCCAGTGACTAAACCTAAAAGCGACTATTGGGAATTGTGCATGACCATGAATGATTCGTGGGGTTTTCAGCACAACGATCATAACTATAAAACCCCTAATCAAATTATCCGCATATTTGTAGATTGCATCAGTATGGGTGGTAACTTATTGTTGGGTGTAGGACCCAAGGCTGACGGCTCTATCCCAGATGAGCAGGTGAATATACTCAAAGAACTGGGTAGATGGACCAACAAACATCAAGAGGCCATTTATGGCACAGAGGCAGGTATACCTCATGGACATTTTTATGGCCCCACAGCTTTGTCAAAAGATAAAACTATGCTTTATCTTTTTGTAGATAACAAACCCAACGGTCCGCTGGTGATTAAAGGGTTGAAAAATAAAATAAATAGGATATTGGTGGTAGGCAATGGAACCAAATTGTCACACAACGAGATTGGTAAACTTTATTGGAGTTCTGTGCCTGGTTTGGTATACATTGATGTGCCAGAAAAAGATTTAGACGAGCAGGTAACGGTAATAGCTGTTCTGTTAGACGGTCCAGTTGACCTTTATCGCGAAGCAGGCCAAGCTATTGAAAGCAACTAATTCGCTCATTCTCTTTAATTCATAATCTCTTATGTCAATATAAACAATGAAAACAACAAACATACTATATACAATTCTCTTGTTTTTCTTTTCGCTAAATGTAATAGGTCAACCACAAAAAAGTGATACGCTTGTGGTGCAAACATTTACTTTTGATGACATTACAAAAAGGAGAGGAACATTCCAATTGCCCGACAATGATGAGAGTTATTCAAAGATAGAAATGATTCGTACCATCAAATGTGATGAGAGAACTACCCTTGACAAATATCCATGCGGCGAATGGGATTATTCAACGCACACCCATCTTTATGTTTCCAAAGATGATAGCACAAAAGAGATTTTTGAGTTAGAAAACTATGTTACACCTTATGGTAAACGTCTCGATTTAGGTGAAGGTTTTACTTTTGTATATGATGTTACCGATTATGCGCCACTTTTGAGAGGAGAGGTTGATTTATCAACTGGTAACACAGCTGAGTTGGTTGATCTAAAGTTCAGATTTATAAAAGGAAAACCTGTTCGCGATGTGATATCGGTGACTAATATGTATGAATGGGGAAAATATATATACGAAGATTTAGCTGACGAAAAAGTGTTGAAACCATTTCTTTTAGCGCTAAACCCCAAAGCCTCGGGCTATATGCTCAGAGCCAGAATATCGGGACACGGGCATTTTGGGCCTCGCAATTGTTGCGAGTGGGACAGTAAAACGCACACCTATTTAGCCAATGGCAAAGTACTATTCCGTTGGAATTTATGGAAGAAATGTGGCGACAATCCTATTTATCCACAAGGGGGCACTTGGCAGTTCGATCGCGCTGGTTGGTGTCCTGGAACTCCGGTTGATACTTACGATTTTGAACTTACCAATTTTGTAGAGCCGGGCGATTCTATTGAACTCGATTACGCAATTGAGATGTATAAAGACAATGGTGAAAAAGGTGGAGATTTTATACAAAGTCATCAGTTGTTTACTTATGGTGCGCCAAATTTTAAAAATGACGCTGCAATAACCGATATTATTGCACCCAGCTCAAGAGATGAATACAGTAGGATAAATCCTATTTGCACCGATCCAACAATCGTTATTCAAAACACGGGTAAAAACACATTGCGCAGTATGATGATTACTTACGGTATAGCGGGTGGTCGGCAACACAAATACTTGTGGAGTGGAAGATTGGAGTTTTTGGAGAAGAAAACGGTGACACTGCCCAATATTCCTTGGGATGAAGCCGAAAAGAATCCCCGTTTTATAGTTCAAATAAGCGAGCCCAACAGCATGGCTGATGATAATGCCGATAACAACATTATGACATCGCTGATAAAGTTACCACCAGTAATGCCATCGTCCTTTTACCTTACCATAGAAGCAAATGATAGGAACAGGGCACACGAAACTTCTTACACGCTGACCAATGATTTAGGTAAGATTTTTTATGAACGAGAGATGTTGGAAGACGAACAAGTTTATCATGATCATTTTGAGCAATTACCCGCAGGTTGCTATGAGCTTAAAATAAAAGATAAGGTTGAAGACGGGATGATACGTCATTGGTGGAACAGAAATTCCAATCCAGAAAATATTGGACGTAATGGACGTATTGCATTATATGATAACAATAACAGTCTGCTAAAAGAATTGAATTACGATTTTGCTGAATTTGAAATTTTTCGTTTCAGGGTTAAGTGAGAAATCTGTTGAGTGAGAAGAAGATTATAATGAAGATAGAAAAACAAATTAAGTGCCACTATAAACGATGCTTCATACTGTTTGTAGTAGTGCTAATGTATCAAGCAGGTATTGGAATGAAAGTTGTATCAATGAATTCGATTACTCAGATTCCTTATGAAACCAAAGAGCTTAAAATTGGTAAGGATGGAAAATACATCAGGCGTAATTACCCCAAGACTTATAGTGCGATGCGTGAATTTGCGCTACGCTCTGCACCTTTGTGCCTAAACGAGCAGCAAGTGGAGTTTGATAGACAGAGCATGGCGTTTTCTGCCATAGAAAAAGCTTGGACTGAGGCAGAGGACGACAGCAGTATGCGCAAAGCTATAAAAATTGGACTGTTGAGATGGAACTGGTTGCAGGGCGATCCTATATTAAATAATCCACGGCCTGTAGATTGGTATATGGTTTATATGGAGTGTATTTATAAGTAGTCTCAGCAAGAAAACGCCAAATGCTGCATTCGACATGCTCAATGTACCACGTTATTCTCGTTTTTGAAACAGTCATTTATTAGGAGTAAACTCCTTAATTTCAAAAGCTTCAAAAGCCTTGTCTTTGACGTTTTCTTATCAAAGACTCAAAAAGCAGCAGTTCTCTGGCAGACACTAAGTAGATTCTGTCTGATAGTTAGCAATTGTTAGTTTGACAAGCATAAATCCCATAATCAATGACTTTTAGGTCAAAAATTAAACCAGCATTTATAGAATGAGAAATCATGAAACAATTATTATTAATTAGCATTGTAACACTGACTTTTTTTTCTTGTGGAAACACAAAAAAAGAATTCCTTCCTGTACCATCAACAGAGCCAAGTGTTGCACAAATAAAACAAATTGAACGCAAATATGGAATGTTTATTCATTTCGGGATAAATACATTTCATGATATGGAATGGACCGATGGTTCAAAACCAGCATTGTCTTATAATCCTGCTTCAGTTGATGCTGAGCAATGGATTGAAACGGCCAAGAATGCTGGTATGAAATACGTAATTCTAATAGCTAAGCATCATGATGGTTTTTGTTTATGGGATAGTAAATACACAGAATATGATGTGAGCAATTCAGGTAATACTACCAATGTGGTTGAGGCTGTTGCAAAAGCATGTAAAAAGCATGATATTGGTTTAGGTCTTTATTATTCGTTATGGGACAGGAGCAAAAACAGTGATGTGAAAAACAGTTTGCTTGATAGCACCTACAATTCCTATATGATTAAACAGTTAGATGAATTACTTGAAATTACTCAAAAACACATCAATGTGGTTGAGTTTTGGTTTGATGGGGGTTGGATGAAAGAAAATAATCGTTGGCCGATTAAAGAAATATATCAAACCATTAAATCAAAAGAGCCAGAATGTCAAATTGGAGTGAATTGGACAATTGGACTACCAGAAAATCCAGACCACCATCCAGTATTACCAAAAGACCAGCAGGAGGGTTATCCAATCAGGTATTTCCCAAGTGATTTTAGACTGGGAGATCCTTATTTGCTGGCAAAAGATGATCCAAAAATATTTACCCATAACGGAGAAGAATATTACATGCCATGGGAATCCACTGTATGTATTAGTCAACGATGGTTTTATAATACGACAGATACTGTTTTTAAACCAGTTGACGAACTAATTGAGCTATACAAAACTGCTACAGCGCAAGATAATATTTTGATTCTCAACTGTCCTCCCAATCGCGAAGGTAAAATAAGGAGTGAAGACATTGAGATTCTAACAGAGCTAAGAGAGAAATTAAACATTAGTCTTTAGCAATTAACAGATTAAGGCTTGAAAATAGTTTGTGCTTAAATTGTAACAAGCTCTTGCTTAATATCGGTCCTTTGCCTGATGGTTCTGTTCATGCAGATGATATTCAAACTTTGTCTAATTTAAAGAATTAAATCAATGTTGATTTACACTCAAAATAGTCAAACAAGTTCAAAATGAAAATTAATGTTATAACTGGAGTATTTGGATTAATCCTATCTACAAGCTTAATTGCTCAGAATAAATCAAAATCCAACGTTCTCTTTATATTTGCTGATGACCAGACATTTGAAAGCATTGGTTCACTAAACAACAAAGAAGTGAGAACTCCTAATCTTGATCGTCTGAGAGAAATGGGGGTAACTTTCACCCATGCTTTCAATCAAGGTTCTTGGTCACCAGCTGTTAGTGTGGCAAGTCGAGTCATGCTAAATACAGGGAAATACCTTTGGAAAGCTGAACAATTTGTAAAAGAGAAATCTGAAAATACATCCTCAACACCTCAAATAAAGTATTGGTCTGAATTAATGAAAGCAGAAGGATATAATACTTATTTTGCAGGAAAGTGGCATGTAAATCGTGATGTACATGAGGTTTTTGATGTAATTGGTACTGTTAGAGCTGGAATGCCAAACCAAACTGATGGGCGTTATGATAGAAAATTTATCCAAAATGAAATAGATACTTGGAGTCCATATGACAAAACATTAGGTGGATACTGGAAAGGTGGTAAACACTGGAGCGAAGTTTTGGGAGATGAAGCTTTAGGTTTTTTAGATAATGCTAAAAATGAAGATAACCCTTTCTTTATATATATAGCATTTAATGCGCCTCATGATCCCAGGCAGTCTCCAAAGCAATATGTTGATATGTATCCAGTTGAAAATATTTCTCTTCCAAAGAATTTTCTGCCTGAATATCCATACTCCGAAGAGGTAGGGTCAGGACATGGTTTAAGAGATGAAAGATTAGCTCCATTTCCACGTACAGCTTACTCTGTAAAGGTTAACCGTCAAGAATATTACGCCATTATAACGCATATGGATGATCAAATCGGAAGGATTTTGGATGCACTTGAAACAACTGGAAAAGCGGAGAATACCTATATTATTTTCACTGCAGACCATGGGTTGGCATTAGGTGATCATGGTTTTATTGGCAAACAAAACATGTACGATCGTAGTATACGCGTTCCGCTGTTTATTGTTGGTCCTAATATTGAAAAGGGTAAAGTGCTTGATGAGAAAGTTTATTTGCAAGATATCATGGCAACTTCACTTGATATTGCTGGGAGTAATGCAGTGCAACACGTAGACTTCAATTCTCTTTTGCCTCTTTGCAACAGTGCATCAGCAAGAGGGCATGACGTTATTTATGGCGCGTACCTCGAAAATCAACGCATGATCCGCACAGATCAGTATAAAATGATCATATATCCAAAAGCTAATGTCGTTAGGTTGTACGATATTGAAAATGATTCTGAAGAAATGATTGATTTAGCTGGTGATAAAAACTATAAAGAAATTATGGATAATCTTTTTGAAGAGTTTAAAGAACTCCAGATTAAAATGGGTGATACCATGGACGTATCCGAATATTACAACAATTTCTTTTCTGAAATTTTAAAAGGAAAAATATACAATTAGGATGTTTATTAGCGATCAATTTACACAAAAAATTAAATCACAATGATTAATTCGACTAAATTTATTTTACTTATTCAGATAGTTCTTTTTGCTATGATGGGATGTAATAACACAGGAACTCCTCCTGAAGCGCTCTTGCCAGTTCCTTCAGAAAAGCAATTTCATTGGCAAGAGCAGGAGATGCTGATGTTTGTTCATTTTGGGATAAAAACATTTTACCCCAGTGATAATCATATGGGCGATGGCACAGAAGATCCGAATAAGTTCAATCCTGAACAGCTTGATGCAAAGCAATGGGTTCAGGCCGCCATTGCAGGTGGCTTCAAGGGGATAGTATTGACTTCGAAGCACCATGACGGTTTTTGCAATTGGCAGACAGCCACAACTGACCACTGTGTGAAATCGTCACCTTGGAAAAATGGTAAAGGAGATGTGGTGAAAGAACTCGCAGATGCTTGCCATGAAGCAGGGATATTGTTTGGTATATACAGCTCAATATACGATCGCAACTACGAGCATTCTGGTAAAGATAAAGCAGCTTATAGTGATTTTTATATAGCTCAACTTACTGAATTATTAACCAATTACGGTCAAGTCGACGAGTTGTGGTTTGATGGTTTTGGAGCCACAAATATGACTGTTGATTTTAAGGAGGTTAGTGAGGTTATCCGAAAGCACCAACCAGGTGCACTTGTTTACGATTCGGGTACTCTTGTAAAGTTTATGCCCGAAGATTGTGCCCGTTTTCCTGGAGCGCATGGCGGATTGAAAGATCCTAACTGGAGTTTTATCAATGAAGACGGACCTTGGTATCCAACTGAGGCATCTTTGATTGCACAAGGAAACTGGTTTCATGTCAATGAGCCAATAATAAGTCTTGAGAAACTCAAGGAATATTACTTAAGCACCGTTGGGCTTAATGCAGTTGCATTAATTAATGTAGCTCCAAATCAAGACGGATTGATTGATCAGGCATCTATCGTCCGACTCAAAGAATTCAAAAAATGGATAGATGGGTTGTATGAGAATGACCTTGCTCAGGGTGAAGGCGCTAAGATATCAGCTGATGCTTGGCGAGCCAAAGCAAGAGAGTTTAGTCCAAAATTAGTAGCTGATGATAACTATGACACCTACTTTGCTACAGATGATGGGATTAATTCGGCAAGCATTGAGATTGACTTAGGAAAGCTCATGAATGTTCGAGGAGTCATTCTGCAAGAATATATTCCGCTGGGACAAAGGGTAGCATCTTTTAGTATTGAGTGTTTTGATGGGCAAGATTGGGTGGAAGTTGCAGCTCAAGAAACCATTGGCTATAAGAAAATAATTATGGGCAATTCTCCTGAAACGAGTGGAAAACCTTTTCCTAAAACAGAGAAAATAAGATTGGTTATTTCAAATTCAAGAGCATGCCCACTTATCAGTACTTTTAAGATAATCGGAGCAGCTGAACAGTGAATATGATATACGTGATTAGTGTTCCAAAAATAACTTTTCATACTATCATTGGCATACAGTTATAATTAATCATATATTTGTATGGAAAATGATAATCAAATATAAACATGAAACAAAGTGGCTTTTTATATGCTAAACTTCAACAAAGTTGCTTTCTTCTCTACTTTTAAAACATAAAACATTAAATGAAACACAAAGTTATCTCTCATCTACTTAAAGCATCTTTAGTAATATGCTTATTGTCATTATCCACAGGCATATTTGCCCAATACACTGCCAACTGGGAGTCATTGGATAAAAGACCGACGCCAGAATGGTGGACTGATGCAAAGTTTGGAATATTTATACATTGGGGATTATATTCAGTTCCCGCTTATGCACCTGTAAATGAGGTGGAAGGTGTGTATGAGAAATATGCTGAGCACTATTACAATCGACTAATTGAAGGGAACGAACTATTTAAGAAGTTCCACAGTAAACAATATGGTGATAACTTTAGCTATGCTGATTTTGCCCCAATGTTTAAAGCCGAATATTTCGATCCTGCCCAGTGGGCAGATCTATTTAAAGAAGCAGGAGCTAAATATGTTGTGTTGACCTCTAAGCATCACGATGGTTTTTGTTTGTGGCCAAGCACTCAAACACCCGTATGGAATAGTGTAGTGATGGGGCCTCATGTCGATATTATTGATACGCTTTCTACGGCAGTTCGCGATGCAGGTCTTCATTTTGGGTTATACTATTCGCTATTAGAGTGGGCAAACCCTTTGTATTCTGCTAAAACAATGGATAAATGGGCATACAATCACATGATCCCGCAAATGAAAGAACTGGTGAATAACTATAAACCTGAAATCATCTTTTCGGATGGTGAGTGGGACTATGACAGTAAAACATTGAGAAGCGAAGAATTTCTTCAATGGTTGTATAACGATTCGCCCGTTAAAAACACAGTTGTTGTGAACGACCGATGGGGTAAAGAAACACGGAGTAAGCATGGAGATTATTACACTACCGAGTACGACCTTGTTCACAGTAGTATTGGCATTGGCGACAAAGCTGATCACCCTTGGGAGGAGAGCAGAGGCATTGGAACGTCATATGGGTACAATCAATTTGAAACTACCCAGCATTATCTCTCTTCAAAACAACTCATCACGATATTGATAGAAAAAGTAAGCAATGGAGGTAACTTTTTGTTGAACATTGGACCTGATGCAAGAGGCATGATTCCAGTTGTAATGCAAGAGCGTTTGTTGGATATGGGCAAATGGTTGAAAGTTAATGGTGAAGCCATCTATTCATCTCAACCATGGCGCAGCAAATCTAAACCTGATGCTAAAGGTCTGTATTTCACTAAAAAAGATAATAGTTTGTACGTCATCACTACGCATTGGCCCAAAGAACCAATTGTATTATCGAACCTAAACAAAGCAGGAAAGGTGGAAATGTTGGGGTACGCTGGTAAAATAAAAACTACATTCAGCAAAGGTAAATTAACCATCACACCGCCTGTTCTAACAGTTGACAAATTACCTGCAGAAAGTGCTTGGGTATTCAAAGTTTCTGATTTTAAAGATTAACAAATATAATTTTATGATGAAAGTAAAACAGTTTTTTTCTATTATGTTTTTGTTCCTGTTCTTTGTACAGGCGCAAGCGCAACAAAACATTTTCTCAAATAAAAATGAGCATCAAATTGATTCGCTCATTTCACTAATGTCTCTCAAAGAAAAAGTACATCAATTAGCCACACAATATCCTAATGCAAATGCACGTTTGGGTATTGCCAATATAAGTGCCAATGAATGTTTGCACGGAATAAAGATGGATGGGGCTACTGTATTTCCACAAGCCATCGGTATGGCCAGTACGTGGGACGAAGAGTTGATTGAAAAGATGGGACACGTTGTCGCCAAAGAGTCTCGTGCTTATGGAATTCATCATTGCTACACACCCATGATTGCTGTTGCTCGCGATGCTCGTTGGGGACGAATCGAAGAGAGCTATGGCGAAGACCCTTACTTAGTTGGCAAAATTGGAGCTGCCTATATCAGAGGATTGCAAGGGATGGGAGATCAAAGATTTGACAAAGATCATATCATTGCCACTGCCAAACATTTTGTTGCCGATGGAGAACCAATGGCTGGAGATAATGGTGCTGCAATGGACATATCGGACTACTCGTTGCAAAACGTTCATCTCTATCCTTTCAGGTTGGCTATTGAAGAGGCGCGAGTAGGTAGCATCATGCCAGCTCACCACCTTCTCAATGGAATACCTTGTCATGCAAACCCTCATGTTATGAAGGATATTTTGCGCGATCAGTACCAATGGGATGGCTTGGTGGTATCCGATAATCGTGATATAAGATTTATGTGGAGCACTTTTAATTTTGCACCAAATGCAACAATTGCTGCAAAAAAAGCATTGGAAGTGGGCGTTCACCAAGAATTGGTGATGTTTCAAGAATGGAATGATAGTCGCATGTATGGTGATAATTTAATTAAGTCAGTAGAGGAAGGTGCGATAGATGTTTCGTTAGTTGATGAGGCAGTTAGAGTGGTTCTTCGTGCCAAATTCGATTTAGGTCTGATTGGTAACGGAGTAGATGAGCGTTTCGATATGCTTTTGCATCCCGAATATGGTAAGCCCGAAGCGATCTCATTTGAGGACGCAGAAATGACCGCTAAGGCTGATTACTACGGAGTGCCATTAGATAATTTTAAGGAGATTTTGAATACACCTGCTCACGATGACTTGGCGTTAGAAGTGGCACGCAAATCCATCATCTTGATGAAAAATGAGGGTAATTTGTTGCCTATTAGTACTGACAAATACAAAAATATTGCAGTAATAGGACCCAATGCAAATGAAATGCGTTTAGGAGGATACTCATCTAAAAAACCAAAGTATTTTGTTTCTGTTTTGGAAGGTGTGAAAAAATATGTTGGCAATAAAGGCAATGTATCATTTGCTCAAGGATGCGATTTTACTGACGATTTAAGCAGAATACCTGAAGCTGTTAAATTAGCATTGCAATCGGATGTGGTTGTATTGGTAGTGGGTGGCTCAGAAGAAACCACCATGGAGAATGAAGATGCTGACAACATAGATTTACCAGGTGCGCAAGACGAACTTATTAAGGCCATTGCAGCTACAGGCAAGCCATACATCATCTTTTTAATTAACGGACGACCACGATCAATTGAGTGGGCTGCTGAAAACTCGCCTGCTATTTTGGAAGGCTGGTACCTTGGACAGGATACAGGAACAGCCGCTGCTGAAGTTCTTTTTGGGGACATAAATCCAGGAGGAAAATTACCAGTTACTTTTCCACGCAATGTCGGGCAAACTCCCATGTTTTACAACAAATTGGAAACAGGAAGACCTCGCAAAATATATAAATCCAATCCAGAGCCATTGTTTCATTTTGGACATGGTTTGAGCTACACTACTTTTAAAATTGACAACGTGCAATTGGCCGATGATCAGATTAAAGTAAATGCTTCTACCTCCATATCTATGCAAATCACCAACACGGGAAAGGTGAAAGGAGACGAAGTGGTGCAGCTCTATGTTCATGACTTAGTTTCAGATCGGGTGAGACCTGACAGAGAGTTGCGTAGTTTTAAACGCGTAACGCTGGAACCAAACGAAACCAAAACCATCAGTTTTGAGGTTGGCAACAAGGAACTTGAGTATTGGAATGACGAGTGGAAAGTAGAACCAGGAGAATTCAATATTATGATTGGCACCAACTCGCAAGACTTATCTAAATATAAGTTGACAGTGGTGGAATAATTAAAAACTTGAACATCCGTTGGATGTTTTAATAAAAGCATTGATAAGCAGCTTAGGTGCAAAGGTCTTTCTAAAGTTAAGCCTAATGCTTCCTAAGCTGCTTGTTTTTGCTGACATATCAATTAGTTCTCACAAAATATTTATTATCCGATAGCGCTTACAATAATTTATAGAATAGGTTAATTCGCTTTCTGTATCCAAGGATGTAATAACTCCTCTTCCATTCCCAGCTCTTTTGCTTTCTTGAAGTCACTTTGGGCTGCCAATTTATCAAACTGTTTCAATCGCAATTGTCCCCGCAAGAAATAGTACATGGGGTTGTCAAATTCTGAAGCAGCTACAGCTTGCAAATCAGCTGAAAGTTTTGAGAGCTGATCTAAATGCAGATAGCATTCGGCTCGCTTAAGGTATAGATGGGTCATTTCAGGAAAAGAGTTTAGCACTGAGGAGTAAATCTTCTCTGCTCCTTCCCAATTCTCATCCAATCGGTAGATTAACGCTTTGCCCAACGAACCATAAGGTGAGAATTCACCGTTTTGCTCTGCAATATTAAAGTCTCTTTCTGCTCCTGTTCTGTCTTTTGCATCGAGTTTGAGAACTCCGCGGTTGTAGAGCGCCTCAATATCTAATGAATCTACACTGAGAATGGTGTTGTAATCAGTCATTGCCTCATCCCATTTCTCCATATCTTTCAAAAGTGTTGCACGTTGGTGCAAAATGAAGACAGATTGTGGGTGTTTGTTTAGCGCAGTTGTAAGCGACATGTAGGCAGCATCCATTTTACCTAAATGTTGTTGTATGGTTCCAAGGCTGGTCAATAGCCATGTGTTGTTTGTGTTGTCAGGATCGTTCTTGATGGCTTGATTGAGGGCATATTCTGCACTATCAAGCATATTCAACTCCATGTAGTCGGCCGACTTTGTTATCCATTGTGTGTAGGACTTAGGTTTGAGTGATTGAGCCAACCCTACAAATGTAAAGCAGAGGGCAACTAACAACGTTGTTATTTTATATTTCATAAGAGTATCTGTTTAGTTTTTATTTATATCCATTTCTTTAATTAGATGGGTAGCACCTGCATATTTGTCAATGATAAACAATACGTAGCGGATGTCCACAATGATGCTTCTTTGATAATCGGGCAGAAACTGAATGTCTCCCCCTACTCCTTCCCAGTTGCGATCGAAATTAATACCAATTAGCTCACCATTTGCATTCATCACTGGGCTTCCAGAGTTTCCTCCCGTTGTGTGGGTAGTTGCAGCAAAGTCAACAGGCATTTTGCCATTGCCCATTTGATATGGTCCGAAGTCTTTTGCTTGGTATAACTCCTTCAACTTGTCGGGAACAATAAACTCCCAGCTGTGTGGGTCTTCTTTTTCCATGATTCCTTCCATGGTTGTTTGATGATCGTAGTAAACACAGTCCCTCGGTTCATAACCTTTTACTTGACCATAACTTAAACGCAATGTCAAATTGGCATCGGGAAAATAAGTGTTTGCGCCATCCATTTCTAACATTCCTTGCAAATAGGTTTTGCGTGCTTGATCAAACTTATTGTCGTCAACACTTAGGGCCTCTTTCAATTGTATCGCTTCTTTCTTTACCGATTGGGCAAAGCTAACCATGGGATCGTTATTCAATTCGTCAACGGTGTGGTTACCCGAAATGAAAGCACTCATGTTCTCTTCGCTTCCAAAGATGGAGCTTTCGAACAGGTAATCTACGAATGCATCCACGTCTCCCTCAAAGTCATTGTCAATGGCACGAAGTGCACTGGGCAAGTCGTCGTGTGGCACAAGTTCTACGTATTCTTCTAACATGGCTTTGGCTATCTTCCTATCTACTGCGCTGCTATAATCTTTGTTGGCAAACTTGCGGTAGTCGCTCATCAATTGCAACATATATTTGTCTTTGTCTTGACCGTTTTTATCACTCAGAGCCAGTGCCAATGAGTCAACCGTAACGAGAGGGATGTTCGAAAACTCAATGCCACGCAAGATACCTTCGTTCAACATCCAGCTCTTGAATCGTAAGTCGGCACGTGCTTGCACAATATCCTCAATTGTATTGAGCGCTTCAATATATTGAGGTTTGTTGTTTTGTTTTGCCCAAGCTAATAGTCGTTCTTGTTGCTCCTTTTTTTGCGCTTCAAAATCGCGCATACCAATTGCCCAACTTGTTCCAATGGCATTTTTGTATGCATTGGTAGAACCTGAGTATTTTGATGCATATTGAATGTTTACTTCAGGATCGTTCAGCATTTCTTCCAACATGGCACGTTGACGCACATCGCGCATGTGAATTCTCACATCGTTGTCAATGTCGCGACGCTCTTTTACTTCCCAAGAGGTGTAAAATTTATTGGTAGTGCCAGGAAATCCCAGGAGCATAGCGAAATCATTCTCCTCAACACCTTTGGTTGAAATCTTAAGCCAACGCTTTGGTTTAAGTGGCACATTGTCTTCTGAATATTCGGCAGGATTGCCCTCTTTGTCTGCATAAATGCGAAACACAGAGAAGTCACCAGTGTGCCGAGGCCATGTCCAATTGTCAGTGTCTGCACCAAATTTACCAATGGAGCTGGGTGGAGCACCCACCAAACGGATGTCTGAAAAGATTTTTTTGGTGAACATATAGTATTGATTGCCCTCGAAGAAAGGTTTTATCTCTACATCAATGCCTTTATTCTTTTCAAGGTATTCAACACCCACTAAATCGCGCGCCAAATTGTTTAGATATTTGGGTGAAAGAAAGAAAACGCCATCCACATCTTTGTCTTTATCTTCAAGCAGGCATTTATTTACGAAATCGGTCACGTCTTCCATCTTTTCGATAAACGTAACTGTCAAACCAGGATTGGGCAACTCTTCGGATTGAGACATGGCCCAAAATCCTGTTTCCAAATAGTTGTTTTCTAATGTAGAGTGACTCTGTATTTGGCTGTAGCCACAATGATGATTGGTGAGCACCAAGCCTTGCGACGAAATAACTTCGCCCGTACAGCCACGCCCAAATTGAACAACTGCATCTTTTAATGAAGTTCCTTGCGGATTGTAAATGTCAACATCTTGCAGCTTTAATCCCATTGCTTGCATTTCTGCCAGTTTTTGTTGCTTCAGCAAGTGCAACATCCACATGCCCTCGTCGGCATGCGCCACTGTCATGAACATCCCTATCAATAAGGTGAATAATGTTTTTTTCATATATAGTATGTTTTAGCGTTATGATTGAAAGCATAAAGATAGGAATATTTTTTAAGGAGATATGAAAAACATCGCAAACGGTATATACTTTAGGGTTGTTTGAAAGAAAAATACGAAAATCTATATCAGAAACAAGTAGTGTTTTGTCAAAAGGCATCGTTTTATCATCAAAAAGCATACATAATGTCAAACATAACCCCTTTTTCGCGTGAAAAAGCACTCTTGTTTGAAAGCATAGCACCTTTTTCACGAGAAAAAGCACCAATGTTAGATAACATAACCCCTTTTCACGAGAAAAAGCACCCTTGTAAAGTAGCATGAACGCTTTTTTGCGAGAAAAAGCATCCTTGTAAAGCAACATGACCTCTTTTTCTCGAGAAAGAGCACTTTTTCATCACAACACACTACTCGATAATCAGGATATTAGGGTATATTTGTCACAGTTATCAAATTTAATTTCAAACCATTTATATGCGCCACTATTTAAAACCTACTTATTTACTTTTCACCCTACTCTTTTTTGTTGGTTGTACGCTTCATTCAGAAAATAAGCAAGACAATAAACCCAGCAAAACTGATAGCCTTGCAATTTTAAACAAGGAGATAGACACAGCCCTCGAAAAAGAGGCCAAAACAGCATCAATGTATGTAGATTCGGTAGCTTATAACAAGCAGATACAGCAAATGGTAAATGGAGATACCACAGGTTTGTGGCCTGTTCAAACTGATCACTATCCTTTGGAAGGTGCAATATTGCCCTTTAAAAGAATTGTGGCATTTTATGGCAACATGTATTCTTCGCAAATGGGAGCATTGGGCGAATACCCACCCAAGGAGATGTGGCGGATGCTGAAAGATGAAGTTGCTGCATGGCAAGCTGCAGAGCCCGAAACGCCTGTCATTCCTGCCATTCACTACATTGCAGCAACGGCACAAGGAACGCCTATGAAGGGCAACACCTACAATATGCGAATGCCTCATCATCAAATTGATTCGGCACTAACCATTGCAAAGATGGAAGATGCAATACTGTTTTTGGACATTCAGGTGGGACACAGCCCCGTGAAGGCCGAAACAGTGGCACTGGAGAAATACCTGAAAATGCCTCATGTTCATTTGGGCATCGACCCAGAGTTTTCTATGAAAGATGGAAGCGTTCCAGGAAAGAGGATTGGCACGTTTGATGCCGAAGACATTAATATTGTTACTGAATATTTAGCACAACTGGTGCGTGACAATAATCTTCCTCCAAAAATACTTATTGTGCACCGATTCACGCAAGGCATGGTAACCAACTACAAAAACATAAAGCTTCGCCCCGAGGTGCAAATTGTGATGGACATGGATGGATGGGGAGCACCACAATTGAAATACAGCACATACGAACGCTACATCAGAAAAGAACCCGTACAGTTTACGGGCTTTAAAATATTTTACAAGAACGATTTGAAACGTCCACCTCATCGCTTGCTAAAGCCTGAAGAGGTGATGAAACTAAAGCCACGTCCCATTTACATACAATATCAATAATCCCTGTTTAAGTTTTTCGAGTGATGGATTACATAAAGATATTTGATGCAATATACACAAATCTGAACAAGGTAGAGGACACTGGGAAAGTGGCAGACTATATACCAGAACTTTCGAAGGTGGACCCCAACAAATTTGCAGTGCAGCTAACCACAATTGAGGGAAGCAAGTTCGCCTTTGGTGACTGGCAAGAGCGTTTCTCCATTCAGAGTATTGCAAAAGTATTTTCTTATGTCCTGGCCTACTCTCGTGTGAAAAGTGACCTTTGGGACCGGGTAGGTGTTGAGCCAAGCGGCACTGCTTTTAATTCGTTGGTGCAATTAGAGAGCGACCGAGGCATACCTCGCAATCCGTTTATCAATGCAGGCGCTATTGTTATTTGCGATATATTGGTGAGCGAGCTTCAATCGCCCAAACAAGATGTGATAACCTTCATACGAGATTTGGCAGGAGTTGAAACTATCAACTTCAACCAACAAGTTGCAGAATCGGAGAAAGCATTTGGATTTACAAACATGGCACTGGTAAACTTTATGAAATCGTTTGGCAACATACACAACGATATTGACGAAGTGATGGACCTATATTTCCACATTTGCTCCATAGAAATGAGTTGCGAAGAACTATCACAAAGTTTTCTATTCTTGGCAAACAACGGAGTTGTACCTTATTCCAACAAAAGGGTATTGTCGCCCAGCCGCACCAAACGAGCCAATGCATTGATGCAAACTTGCGGATTTTATGACGAAGCCGGACAGTTTACATTCAAGGTAGGACTGCCAGGTAAAAGCGGTGTGGGTGGAGGAATTGTTGCGGTGCACCCTCAAAAATATTGCATCACCGTTTGGAGTCCACGCTTGAATGCGAAAGGTAACTCTTACAAAGGAATGCTTTTTCTGGAAGAATTTACCACTCACACAGCGTTATCAATATTTTGATTTAACTTTTAAAACCCCTACTTTTGTCATCAATTTTTACCATAGCATGAAATTAGACTTTAAAGATAGAACGGCTCAACTCATTGCGATTATTGTTGTCATGGCGCTTGCTCTTGCCATAACAGCCTATTTTGTTTTCCATAAAGACCAACAGATTACCGAAATGCAAGAGCAATATACGATTGACAAACAAGAATTGGAAGACGAATACGAAAGTATTTCGATGCAATATGAAGGATTTAAGTTTAGCGTACAAAACGATTCGTTGCTTTATAAGTTAGAAAACGAACAAACTAAAGTGCAACGCTTGATGGAAGAGTTGCGCGTTACTAAAGCTACTGACCAAGCAGAAATACGTCGCTTGAAAGATGAATTGAGCACGCTACGCAAAATATTGAAGTCGTACATTCAACAAATAGATTCGCTCAACCGATTGAACGAAGAGTTGAAAGCTGAGAATGTGCAAATAACCAAACAATACAAAGAAACAACACGCTCGCTCAATGTAGTATCTCAAGAAAAGAAACAACTAACCGAGAAAGTCTCATTGGCTGCCAAATTGGTGGCTACCAACGTATCGATGAAAGCCGTTAACTCAAGAGGAAAAACACAAAAGAGATTGAGTCGCAGCGAACAGTTCATCATATCATTCACCATTTCTCGCAACATAACTGCCGAACCAGGCGAACGCATCATCTATGCACGCATCATGCAGCCTGATGGCAGTGTTTTGACCAAAAACCCAGGCAATGTGTTCCCTTATGAGAATAAAGACATTGCCTTTTCCAGCATGCGCATCGTTGAGTATGGAGGTGAAGAAACAGGTGTAGCACTTTATTGGGATATTGAGGAATACCTAATGGCAGGAACTTACAAGGTGGATATCTTTGCCGATGGAAGTCATATTGGATCAACGTCGTTGCAGTTGGATGACTAAAATGTTTAAACACAGATAACTCGGATAAACACAAAAAAGGAATTAAATAATCTGTGTTATCTGTGGTTAAATTATTCTCACTTAAAACATCCCTCCCACCAACTCCTCTACCGTAACATTTGACAAATACTTTTCCACACCAACCGTTGTCAACAAATGTCTTATATACTCTTGTTCATGAGGCGCTCCTACTAAGATATTTTCAAGCTCACCCACATCTCTTGTATTAAAGAAATCGCCAAATATCTTTACCTTCTTAATCTCCCCTTTTTCAACATCCAAATTAATCTCCACATGTCCCCCATTTGTTTTAATCCCTTTTTGAAAATTGTATTGTGGCGAATGACCAAAGTTCCAACCCCAAGTTCCGTACTTTTCTTCTACAAGTGTATTGATAGCATCAATGTCTGAATCTGTTAACTCATAAAGTTCAGACTCAGCATACATATTACGTACATGATTAATTATACGACTTTCGAATTCTTCAATCGAAACATTGTGGTTCAGGTGTTCTTCAATATTAGTAACTCGGCTACTAATAGATTTAATGGCCTTGTCCTTGTACTTTAAAGGGTTTAGCTTTAAGGCTTGCGATAAATCGGGAAGTTTAGAATTGAACAACAAAGTGCCATGTTGTAGTATTTTGTCTTTGTAAAAATACTTAGCATTGCCCGAAAACTTTTGACCTTTTATAGTCATGTCGTTTCTGCCCTCAAATTTGGCATCAACTCCCATTGCGTTTAACACATCTAATATAGGTTGGGTGTATTTTCTAAAGTCTACAGATTTATCCTGTAGTTCTGTCATGATAAAGGTGAAGTTTAAATTGCCAGGATCGTGAAATACAGCTCCGCCTCCAGACATACGTCTGATGACATCAATATTATTTTCTTTAACATACTCCACATTGATCTCAGCCAATGCATTTTGGTTCTTGCCCACAATGATGGATGGGTTGTTGATATATAGATAAAAGCAATCTTCAGACTTGCTTTTCAACAAAAATTCTTCTGTTGCCAAATTAAAGGCTGGGTTGGATGTTTTTGAACGGAGAATCAACATATATATTCAGTTTCTTTATATTAATGACGAATGTGTTTTGCTCTTCAAAACAAAAGTAGTGTTTTAACACCAGTTTTATATAATTGTTTAGCCAAACCTTATCCAATAGAAATATTTAAACTTAATACTACTGCGAAGTAACGATAATAATTGTTTGAACCGTTGGTATTGAACAAAAGCATTCAGAAAATAGATTTGTCTTTTTTGTATGCTATAATCGCCATCAGGGTGTGGTTTTTATACTTTTGTAGGGTACAAAACCGATAACGCTGAGAGATTTACTCTTTTGTAGGGTACAAAAACATTAACCTTGCTAAGTATAGGCCTATAAGGTGCTATATATTTATATATCTATCTAAGTTAATGCAAGATATTTTGTATTTTTGTATTCTTTAGAATAGAAATCAAAGAAAACAAGTATATTAAAATGAATATTTTAGAACTAAGCGAACAGGAAATATTTCGCCGTGAAAGCCTAAATGAATTAAGAGAATTAGGAATTGAGCCTTATCCGGCAGCCCTTTACAAAGTAGATGCACACTCCACTGAAATAAAAGAAAACTTCAATGAAGACGAAATTCCTCAGCGACAAGTAAGCATTGCAGGTCGCATTATGAGTCGTCGCATCATGGGCAAAGCCTCGTTTATTGAATTAATGGATGCAAAAGGGCGCATTCAAGTATACATCACCCGAGATGATATTTGCCCCGATGAAAACAAAGACTTATACAACATTGTATTTAAAAAACTATTGGACATTGGCGATTTTGTTGGTATCACTGGCTATGTGTTTCGCACCAAAATGGGTGAAATATCGGTGCATGCCCAATCGCTAACTGTATTGGCAAAATCGTTGAAACCCCTCCCCGTTGTTAAAACAAAAGATGGAGTTTCGTATGATACTTTTTCCGATCCCGAGCTTCGTCATCGTCAGCGATATGTGGATTTGATTGTGAACGAGCAGGTGAGAGACACGTTTGTGAAACGCACAAAAATGTTTAACGCAATGCGTGACTTCTTCAATCACCGAGGTTACTTGGAAGTTGATACTCCCGTTTTGCAAAGTATTCCTGGCGGTGCTGCAGCTCGTCCATTTACAACGCATCACAATGCTTTGAACATGCCTCTCTATTTGCGAATTGCGAATGAATTATACCTGAAGCGATTAATAGTGGGTGGTTTTGAAGGTGTGTATGAGTTTTCACGTAATTTCCGTAACGAAGGAATGGATCGTACACACAATCCAGAATTCACCGTAATGGAAATTTACGTTGCTTACACCGACTATAACTGGATGATGGAATTCACAGAGCAAATGCTGGAGTATGTAGCACTTAAAGTGCTTGGAACTACAGAAGCAAAAGTTGGTGATAATATTATAGATTTTAAAGCTCCCTACAAACGCATCACTATGATTGACGCTATTAAGGAGAATACTGGATATGATGTTAGTGAAATGAATGAAGCAGAACTACGAGAAGTGTGCAACAAACTCGGAGTTGAGCAAGATGAAACAATGGGTAAAGGAAAACTTATTGATGAAATATTTGGTGAAAAATGTGAAGGTAATTACATCCAACCTACATTTATTATTGATTACCCCATTGAAATGTCTCCACTTACTAAGAAACATCGCTCCAATCCCAATCTAACAGAACGTTTTGAACTGATGGTTAATGGCAAAGAGTTGGCAAACGCATATTCTGAACTGAACGACCCGATTGATCAACGTGAACGTTTTGAAGATCAATTAAAACTGTCAGAAAAAGGAGATGATGAGGCCATGTTTATCGATAACGATTTTTTGAGAGCATTAGAATATGGAATGCCTCCTACTTCTGGTATGGGGATTGGCATGGATAGACTGGCTATGTACTTGACAGGACAAACCTCCATTCAAGAAGTCCTGCTATTTCCTCAAATGCGCCCTGAGAAAGCTGCAAAGAAAGATGAAATTACAAAATATACTTCTATTGGAATACCCGAAGAATGGGTTGCGGTGATTCAAAAAGCAGGCTACAACACAGTTGACTCACTAAAAGATGTAAATCCTAATAAACTACATCAAGAACTATGTGGCTTGAATAAGAAATTCAAACTTGAACTGAACAATCCTACTTCGGAAGAGGTTAAAACATGGACAGAACAAGCTTAATGAACCAATTGATATATACATTCATACATTATCTCAAGAAATACATAAAATGAATTTACCTGGAAAGATTGCTATTATTGGAAGTGGAACTTGGGCTACAGCACTTGCGAAAATAGTGCTAATGAAAAATAAACAATTGAATTGGTTCGTAAGAAAAAATGAAGCAATTGAAGACTTTTATAAAACTGGGCACAATCCTACTTATCTCTCTAACGTTAAATTCAATCTTGCACACATTGCCTTTTCTTCAAATATTGAACGAATCGTAAGAGATTCTGACACCATCATAATTGCTATCCCTTCACCTTATTTGAAGGCACATCTCAAAAGATTAAAAACAAGTGCCTTTCAAGGCAAATTTGTTGTTTCAGCAGTTAAAGGCATTGTTCCTTTCGATAATATGGTTGTTTCGGAATATATCGCATTCAACTATAAAATACCAATGGAAAACATTGGTATCATTTCAGGTCCTTGTCATGCAGAGGAAGTGGCTTTAGAGCGCTTGTCTTTCCTCACAGCCGCATGTAAAGATTTAGGCAAAGCTGAAATGTTAGCCGAAACAATATCTTCGCGTATACTAAACAGCTCTACCTCAACTGACGTCATTGGCATTGAGTTGGCTGCAGTGCTTAAAAACATCTATGCTGTTATTTCGGGTATTTGTTCTGGTATGCAATATGGCGATAACTTCCAAGCAGTTTTAATGTCTTATAGCGCACAAGAGATGGAGCGATTCATTCAAGGTGTTTTGCCTTTACACCGAAATATATTAGAACCCCATTATTTAGGCGATATGCTTGTGACAGGTTATTCTCAATTCAGCAGAAACCGTACGCTTGGAGCAATGATAGGCAAGGGATATTCAGTGAGAACAGCGCAATTAGAAATGGCAATGGTTACAGAGGGATACTACGCTACAAAGTGTATAAAAGAAATGAACATGCGATTCAGAATTGATATACCTATTGTGGATGCTGCTTATGATATTTTGTATAATAATGTTTCTCCTCGTATAGGAATTCAGAAATTAATTAAATCTCTTAGATAAAATAAACATGGGAAAAATAAATGTGAATATAAAGGACGTAGCTCCTTGGGTTTCGAAGTTTGAAATAGATGCAATGGCAAATCTGGCTACTGCGGCTAACAAAGCATTGCATGATGGCACACTTGTTGGTAATGATTTCTTAGGATGGGTCAATCTTCCATCATCTATCACAGAGGTAGAATTAGAAGAGATTGATAAAACAGCAATTTACTTGCGGTCACATTGTGACGTTGTGGTTGTTGTTGGTATTGGCGGTAGCTACTTAGGCGCAAAAGCTGTAATAGATGCTTTGTCTAATTCGTTTGAATGGTTGCAATCCAAGAGGAAAAACCCTGTAGTATTGTATGCAGGCAATAATATCAGTGAAGACTATATCCATGAGTTAATAGAATACTTAGATGGCAAAAGCTTTGGTATAATCAATATATCCAAATCTGGAACTACAACAGAACCTGCACTCTCTTTCAGAATCCTTAAAAACAAATTAGAAAAAGAAGTTGGAAGAGAAGAAGCAAAAAACAGAATTGTTGCCATTACTGATGCAAGTAAAGGTGCATTGCGCACTTTAGCAATGAAAGAGGGATATAGAACGTTTATAATACCAGATAATGTGGGTGGAAGGTATTCTGTTCTCACTCCAGTTGGTCTTCTTCCCATAGCTGTTGCTGGCATCAATATACGCATGCTTTTGCAAGGAGCTTCCGAAATGGAAAAAGATACAAGTGAAGACACCGATTTTAAGGATAATCTATCTTCCCTTTATGCAGCTACACGCAACGTTTTATATCAAAAAGGAAAGAAGATTGAGATATTGGCAAACTTCCATCCAAAATTGCACTATTTTGCAGAATGGTGGAAACAGTTGTTTGGTGAAAGCGAGGGCAAAGACTTAAAGGGTATCTTTAATGCAGCAGTTGATTTCACAACCGATTTACACTCAATGGGACAATGGATTCAAGAAGGAGAACGTACTATTTTTGAAACAGTTATTTCAATAGAAGAACCAAACGAAAAAGTAGAGATTCCAAACGATTCTGAAAATTTAGATGGCTTGAACTATTTGGCAGGCAAAAGAGTAGATGAAGTAAATAAAATGGCTGAGTTGGGTACCCGTATTGCTCACGTTGATGGTGGTGTACCAAATATTGTTATTCAAATTCCTGAATTGTCGGCTTACTACATTGGTCAATTGATCTACTTTTTCGAGAAAGCATGCGGCATTAGCGGTTATCTTTTGGGTGTTAATCCATTTAACCAGCCTGGTGTGGAAGCATACAAAGCCAACATGTTTGCATTGTTAGAGAAACCCAGTTTTGAGAAAGAAACAGAAGATTTGAAAAAAAGGATTTAGAACTCCTCTTTGAAACTATAAATATTAGAGTGTTTTGTTTGACTGGATCAACTTCCAGTTAGGCAAAGCACTTATTTAATTAAGATTCACAATAAAAAAACAATAAAACAAGAGAGTGACAGTTCTTGCAAACTAATTTATAAATAAAAATATGACAGAAGTAATTACGAAGTATCTTCAAAGAAATAAGTTTAAGAACTTAGACCTGAAAGCAGTGCTTTTCGATATGGATGGCGTGATATATGACTCTATGCCTGCACACGAAAAATCTTGGCAACAAACCATGCAAGAATGGAGCTTGAAAGCAGAGCCAAATGAATTTTTCTATCAAGAAGGACGACCTGCAATATATACAACCAATTTGCTTTTTCAAAGAAACTTGAAGAGGGATGCATCAGACAAAGAGTTAGAAGAGTTGTATAAAAGAAAGACAGAGCTATTCTTTAAGTACGATACTGGAGCGTTGATTTCTGGCATAGAAGGAACTATCGAAATAGTTAAAGAGAGAGGTCTCATTCCAATATTAGTAACAGGGTCAGGACAACCTGGATTGTGGGAGCGTTTAAACGGTGATCTTCCAGGGATTTTTACTCCTGAAACGATGATTACCGCTTTTGAAGTGGAGATTGGCAAACCACATCCAGAACCCTACTTGATGGGGCTTCAAAAAGCTGGAAATTTGAAACCAAATCAAGCTTTAGTGATCGAGAATGCACCTCTGGGGGTGGAGTCTGCACATAAAGCCAATATTTTTACGATTGCAGTTAATACGGGTCCTCTTATTGATCAGGTATTAATAGATTCAGGAGCCGATTTGTTATTGGACTCAATAGACGATCTTAACAGTGCATTACCTAAGTTGTTTGAAAAGATGGAAACGATAAGAATTTAATTGAAGATAGATATATGTTGTTAATAGATGAAGACTTGAAGTTTTCTTGCTATGTGATAGAGATGTTCTACTAACAATTATATATCTTTGTGATACACCTGTAGTGTAGTCAAAAACCTTTAAACCCTCTTCAGTAATGAATATCAACAAGCATGGATTTGCAAGAGTTGCTGCAGCATCACCAAAACTGAAAGTTGCTGATTGTGATTACAATATTATTCAAATAAAGGAATTGATAGATGAAGCCGCTAAACAACATGTTCAGTTTCTTTGTTTTCCTGAACTTTCAATAACGGGTTATACTTGCGCTGATTTATTTTTTCAGACCGCTTTGCAACGCAAAGCAATAGAGTCGTTGAAGGAGTTAGCTGCGTTTTTGAAGGATAAGCCCTCACTTTTTGTAATGGTGGGACTTCCGCTTGTTCATATGAATAGACTGTATAATGTTGCAGCCGTACTTTCATCGGAAGGTATATTGGGTTTTGTTCCAAAACAGGAGATTCCTAATCATGATGAGTTTTATGAGAAACGATGGTTTGCAAGCGGCGTAGATTTGTTTGATGAAATAGCTGTTACTTCTTTTGGAGAATACCCCATTTCTTCATCGATGATTTTCGAGACTCCTTTTGCAAAATTTGGAATAGAAATTTGCGAAGACTTGTGGACTGCTACTCCCCCATCCTCTCACCTTTCAATGCAGGGTGCAGATATTATTTTCAACCTTTCGGCAAGCAATGAAGTAGTTGGTAAAAACAATTACCGCAAATCATTAATCCTAAATCAATCGGCTCGTTGTAATGCTGGATATGTGTATGCTTGCGCTGGAGTTGGAGAATCTTCAACAGATCTTGTTTTCTCGGGTGCTTGCTACATTGGTGAAAATGGCAACTTGATATCTGAGTCAAAACGTTTTTCTTTAGAAAACGAACTTATTGTAAACGATATAGATGTGGGAGCGTTGCGTAACGAGCGCATAAAGAATAGCAGTTCGTCGAGATTGACTCCCAATGAAAGTATCCATATTTATTGCAATACGGGACAAATATCGAACTTTGAAAGCTTGTTTCGTACTATTAATCCTCATCCTTTTATTCCTAATGCCAAAGACCAAGATGAGGTTTTAGGTGATGTCTTCAACATTCAAATTCATGCTCTGGCAAAACGTTTGCTCCATACTCAAAGTCAAACTATAACTTTGGGTGTTTCTGGCGGTTTAGATTCTACTTTGGCTCTATTGGTTGTAATAAAAACATTTGATTTATTAAATATTCCTCGCAGTAATATTCACGCCATCACCATGCCTGGATTTGGAACGACTGACAGAACATATCAAAATGCAAATCTATTAATGGAGTCTGTTGGCGTTACCACAAAAGAGATTTCGATTGTTGATTCAGTGATTCAACATCTCAAGGATATTGATCACGATATAAATCAACACGATGTAACGTTCGAAAACAGTCAGGCACGCGAGCGCACTCAAATCCTAATGGATTATGCCAACAAAATTGGAGGAATGGTATTGGGTACAGGCAATCTATCAGAGTTGGCATTAGGATGGGCTACTTACAATGGCGACCACATGTCAATGTACGCTGTAAATGCAGGAGTCCCAAAAACGTTGGTTGCCTCGTTGGTAAGATGGATTGCAAACACACAAGAACACAAAGAAACAAAAAAAGTATTATTAGACATTTTAGATACTCCATTTAGTCCAGAATTGCTCCCAGCCGATAAGAAAGGTAAGATAGCACAGAAAAGTGAGAGTTTTGTTGGTCCTTACGAACTACATGATTTCTTCATATATCGCATGTTGCGACATGGTGATAAACCCACAAAGATTTACTTTTTAGCCCAAGAAGCATTTAAGAAAACCTACACTTCAGAAGATATACTTAAATGGCTAAAGATATTTTACAGACGTTTCTTCTCACAGCAATTCAAACGCTCTTGCTTGCCTGATGGACCTAAAGTTGGATCAATCAATTTATCTCCTCGTGGCGACTGGAGAATGCCGAGCGATGCTATGGCAACTGTATGGTTGAAAGATTTAGAAAATATATAGTTATCTCTTCTTTAAGACAAAAGCAAAACACTAATTATCATGCAGCAACTCCTTTCTTTATTTACAAAATATACTGGCAAAAAGAATCCTACAATAGAAGCGCTTCCTTCATCGGGATCAAATCGAAAGTATTACCGCTTGACTTCAGGAGATATTTCTTTAATTGGAGTGCATGGCCAATCTAAAGATGAGAATTATGCCTTTGTTGAATTATCAGAACACTTTCACTCTAAAAACTTGAATGTTCCTAAAGTGCTTAAGGTTTCCAACGAATTGATGTATTATCTTCAAGAAGATTTGGGCGATACAGTTCTTTTTGATGCCATTCGTGCAGGACGTAATACGGGTGTGTTTAGCCATCAAGAGAAAGAATTGTTGCATAAAACAATATCAATGCTGGCAGATTTTCAAGTTGTAGGTGCCAAAAACCTCAATTTTGATGTGTGCTATCCACAAGCAGAGTTTAATGAGAGATCGGTTTATTGGGATTTGAATTACTTCAAATACAGCTTCCTTAAAACTACTGGAATGGAGTTTCAAGAAAACTTATTAGAAGATGATTTTGAACGACTATCCCAAAAGCTTTTAGAAGGTAAAACAAATACATTCTTATACCGCGATTTCCAATCACGCAATGTTATGCTGGTAAATAATGAGCCTTACTTTATCGATTTTCAAGGTGGAAGAAAAGGACCTGTTTACTACGATGTTGCTTCATTTTTGTGGCAAGCAAAAGCTAACTTCACAGATGATCTGCGCAATGAACTATTAGATACATATATTACGTCATTAAACAAGCATTACCCTGTTGATAAAGCTTCTTTTTTCGAGCAATTACGCCATTTTGTACTTTTCAGAACCCTACAGGTATTGGGTGCTTATGGATTTAGAGGCTATTTTGAAAAGAAGCCACATTTCTTACAAAGTGTACCTTTTGCATTAAATAACCTTAGAGAAATATTAAAATCAGATTTCTCTGAATATCCCTACCTTTGCCAAGTTATGGAAGAGATGATTAATTTGAAACAGTTCACGGATACACAAAAAGACGAACTGGAAGTTAGGGTAGTGAGTTTTGCATATAAAAAAGGGATACCCAGCGATCCTTCTGGCAACGGAGGTGGATATGTTTTCGATTGCCGTGCAATTAACAATCCTGGTAAATTTGAACGTTTTAATAATGTCACCGGATTAGATGAACCTGTTATTGACTTTTTGGTTGAAGATGGGGAGATGGAAATTTTTCTCGATTCGATATACAAACTTGTTGATAATCATGTAAAACGCTATATGGATAGAAGCTTTACAAATTTGATGGTTGCATTTGGATGCACTGGAGGTCAACATAGATCGGTATATGCTGCACAGCATATTGCTGAACATATTTCCAATAAATTTGGTGTAAAGGTTGCGCTTATCCACCGTGAACAAAACCTTGACCAGGAGTTTAAAAAAAGATAATAGCGAAAGAAAGTCGCTATTTAATACTTGAGCTAAAAAAATCAAACTATGAAAGCAATGATCTTGGCTGCTGGTCTCGGAACACGGCTTAAGCCTTTTACAAACTCTTCCCCCAAAGCATTAGTCCCTATTTTAGGAAAACCAGTTATTGAACACGTAATTCTGAGATTAAAACAACAAGGGTTTAATGAAATCATTATCAATATACATCATTTTGGTGATCAAATAATTGAATTTGTAAAATCTAAGAACTACTTTGATATCAGAATTGAATTTTCTGATGAGCGTGACAAACTGCTTGACACAGGAGGTGCCATTAAAAAAGCTTCTTGGTTCTTCGAAAAAGATGAAGCTATGCTTATACATAATGCCGACATTCTTTCTGATGTGGATTTATTGGATCTATACAATAATCATATACAGCGTAAAGCACTTGCAACTTTGGTTGTAAATGAGAGAAAAACTTCACGGTATTTATTTTTTGACCAACACAATAATCTAAGAGGATGGATTAATGAGAAAGATGGGGAAACAATTTCATCTTCAGATTACGACACTGCTGCACATCGTAAGCTTGCATTCTTTGGGATACATATCATTTCAAAAGATGCAATATCTTATATGAAAAGTTTTTCTGATAAGTTTTCAATTATCAATTTCTATTTGTCTGTTTGTGACAAAAATCTTATACATGCATTTATAGCAAACGATAACAATATGGTAGATGTTGGTAAATTAGAATCGCTTGCCGCCGCCGAGGAGTTTTTAAAGTTGAGGGGATTAAATACTTTGTAAATAGTGTCTGCAAGAAAACTCATAAACATCAATTTATCAGATGATTACCCCCTTAAATATCCTTGAATCTTTAGCGTTAAAAGCTTGTATGTTCCAGTTAAAGTTGTTACCTTCAACTCTTTAATGGTTTGAGATTCGCTTAACTCAGACCTAAACATGAAACAGTTTCAAAAATGAGAAAAAGATTCGAACAACAATTATCTATTGGCAGGTTATTGATTAAAGACACTGAAATATCCACTGCAAAAAGAGCGGGAAGTTTACCCAGTTTATGTTTAGCATTAAAAGAAATATTTATTACACCAGAGTGGAACGAAAGAGTATTTGAAGTTCTTGAAGACAAAATACTTTCAAGCAACAATAATACAGGTCGTCCAGGTATGGATTTATGGAGACCTTTGCACGATAATT
>DEZB01000024.1 GCA_002364735.1 Bacteroidales bacterium UBA3143 | reverse complement strand
GCAAAACAACGTAACATGTACATTATTAACTAATTATATTTATAAATGATTTTCGTATGAAAAAAATATCTTTTTTTACTTTGATATTAGGCGCTTTGTTACTATTATCAAATTGTACACAAGCTAAAGAAAACAAAGAGTCATCAACTGATGTAAATCAGGCCAATAAAAATATTTACATACAACTCTATTCGGTTAGAGATGACATCAAGAGTGATTTTAAGGGAACCATTGCTAAGGTGTCTGAAGCAGGATACAAAGGTGTGGAAGCAGCAAATTATAACGACGGGAAATTTTACGGTATGTCTCCTGAAGAATTTAAAAGTGAGATAGAGGCTGTAGGAATGGAAGTTTTATCATCGCATACTGGTAGACCACTTGAAGAAAACATAGAAAAAACAAACTGGGATGATGTTTGGGCTTGGTGGGATGTTGCGATTGATGCTCACAAAAAAGCTGGAATGAAATACATTGTTACTCCTTGGATGCCTACTCCCAAAACACTTGCTGATTTGAAACAATATTGTGATTATTATAATCAAATTGGCGAAAAGTGTAATGAAGCAGGCATGAAGTTTGGTTATCACAATCATGCTTTTGAATATAAAGAAATTGAAGGTCAGCTTATGTATGATTACATGATTGAAAATACAGATCCAGACAAAGTATTTTTTCAAATGGATGTTTATTGGACAACTCAAGGAGAACAATCACCCGTTGAATATTTCAATAAATATCCAAACCGCTTTAAGCTACTTCATATAAAAGATGAAAAAGAATTAGGTGGAAGTGATAGTGTGATGGATTTTGATAATTTATTTCAAAACATAGATAAATCAGGTGTTGAATATTTAATTGTAGAAGTAGAACATTACAATTTTGAACCTATTGAGAGTGTTAAACAAAGCATTGATTATTTACTTAGTAATGAAAATGTGAAAGCTGATTATTCAAAATAATATACTTTTACAATTGTAGTATAAAAAAACCTTCAAGATTAATCTTGAAGGTTTTTTTTATGGGTTATAACTGAGAGTTAAAGATGAGGATTACGAACTTTTAAATCTTACAAACTAATAAGTAAAATAATTGCCAAGATTTAAGCTAAAGGTTGCTATATTTTAGTTTTTAATGGCTGCTTTTTTATTAATTATTAGGAGGACAATTTTAGAGTTTACTATAAGAGTTTTTCTTCAATCTCCTATTCACCTTGCTCATCACCATTGCAATAGCACCATCGCCCGTTACATTGCAAGCCGTTCCAAAACTATCCATGGTAATATAAAGTGCTATCATTAATCCTGTGAGTGTTTCGTCAAAACCAAGCATCGATTGCAACAAAGCAATTGCTGCCATAATAGCACCACCAGGAACCCCAGGAGCGGCTATCATAGTGATACCAAGCATCATGATGAAGCCAGCGAACATCTCGGTGTCTGCACTCATGCCAGTCATAAACATAATGGCATAAGCACATGCTACAATTTTGAGCATACTACCCGATAGGTGTATTGTAGCACACAAAGGAATTACAAAGTCGGCTACATCTTCGTCAACACCATTTCTTTTTGCTTGCATAAGTGTAACAGGAATTGTTGCGGCTGACGATTGGGTTCCAAGCGCTGTCATGTATGCGGGCAACATTGTGATGAGTGCTTTTAATGGGTTTTTTTTGGTGATGGCTCCTGCAGTAACAAACTGAAACAACAGCCACAAAATGTGCATGACAAATATTACAATGATGACTTTGAAGAATAATCCAAGCACAAGAGCTACTTGTCCTTCTGCACCAATTTTAATAAATATGCCAAAGATATAAAGAGGGAGTAGAGGGATGATTGCTTTTTCAATAACAAGGATAATAATTTCTCTGAATTCTTTTAATAAAACTTTTGTTTTGTCACCATCAATTGCAGCTACGCCCAACCCAATAACAAATGCAAGAATGAGGGAGGTGGTGACACTCATGAGTGGAGGCATATCTATGATGAAAAAAGAAGTAACTGTTTCTACAAAACTCAAAGTACTTCCTTTGGTTAGTTCTTGTGCAGAAAGTAGCATGGGTAAAGACCATCGGGTGGTGAAATAAGAGAAAAATCCTGCCAGAATTGTAGATCCGTAAGCAATGAGAGCAGTTATGCCCAGTAGCTTGCCAGCACCTTTGCCTAAATCGGCAATACCAGGAGCAACCAGTCCAAGTATGATTAGGGGAATAATGAATGAGAGAAAACTCGAAAATATACCTGTGATGGTTACAAATATTCTTGTTGTCCACAGGGGGAAAAACAATGATGCCAAAATACCCGTAATTATTGCAATAATTACTTTTGCTAATAAGCCAGGTCGAAATTTCAATCTCATGGTTGGAGTGATTAATTATTATACTTAGTGTTCTTTTAAATTTATAGTGTTGGCAAAACTACACATTTTTTTATTGTTAAGGCTTTATTATAACATTAGATTTTTAAATTTTTTTAGGTGTCAATAAAAAAGCTGCCTCAAAAATAGATATTGAGACAGCTTCTTTATTAAGTTCTTTATATTGTCTATCAGTTCATTGTCTACAGCAAATTGCTGGCCAATTCAGACAGTTCGCTTCGTTCGCCTTTTACAAGATTAACGTGACCGAATATGTTTTGTCCTTTCATTTTGTCAATCATATACGCCAGTCCGTTGGATTGTGCATCCAAGTAAGGGGAGTCTATCTGTTGCAAGTCGCCCGTAAACACCATCTTTGTTCCTTCACCAGCACGTGTGATAATTGTTTTTACTTCATGGGGTGTAAGGTTTTGCGCTTCATCAATAATGCAGTAAGTGTCGTTAAGACTTCGTCCGCGAATGTAGGCCAAAGCTTCAATTTCTAACTGCTTCGATTTCTCCATATCTTCCAGTGTTTTCAAATCGGGATTACTACTGGAGAGTTGTGCTTTAATTACTTTCAGGTTATCATAAAGCGGTTGCATGTAGGGGGCCATTTTCTGCTTTTCATCACCGGGTAAGAAACCTAAATCTTTGTTAGACAAAGATACGATGGGGCGAGCCAATAATATTTGTGTGTACTGTTTGTTTTGATTCAGTGCTGCTGCTAATGCCAACAGGGTTTTACCCGTACCTGCTTTTCCAGTCACTCCCACTAATTTAATTTGTGGATCGTTTAAAACTTCAAATGCAAAAGCTTGTTCTGCGTTACGTGCTTGAATGCCAAAGTTGGCGCTTTTTACTATTTTTTCAATGCGACCTGTAAACGGGTTATTGCGCACTAATATACTGTTGCGTTCACTTTTCAGAATAAAGCATTGATTAGGATCTAGCGATACATCAAAGTTGAAATCATCAATTGGTATGCCGTGCGACTTGCTGTATAATTCATCAATTAAGTCTCCGTCTATACCTTCTATCTCTAATTCTTTATCGGAGAAAGCATCTACATTTACAACTTTGTCAGTAATATAATCTTCAACCAAAAGACCCAATGAGCGTGCTTTCATGCGCAGGTTGATGTCTTTGGTTACTAAAATTGTTTTTGTTTCGGGTTGTTTTTCGGTTATCCCTATAAAAGTAGAAAGAATTCGATGATCGGGAGTTTTTTCAGGGAAAGCTTCTGCCATTTTAGGATGATATCCAGGTATGTTCACTATGTAAAGTCTACCTCTACCCACACCCAGTTCGGCACCTTTCTCGAAAAGGTCATCATCTGTCAGGTCATCTAACTCACGCACAAAGGCGCGTGCATTGAAGTTGATTTGCTCACTCCCTTTTTTAAACTTGTCCAGTTCTTCTAACACCACAAAGGGGATGTAAATATCATTTTCTTCAAAATTGTCTAAACATTTGTAGTCATGGAGTATAACGTTTGTGTCTAATATGAAGTTTTTCTTGCTTCCCATATTCATTCATTTAAATTGTTTAGGTTAGTTGCATGTAATATACATACTGTGTAAAGCAAAGATAATATTTTTTTTAACACCGTTATCCATATAGCCCAATAAAAACGAACTCTTTTTTTGTCAAGTGGATTATTATTGTTTTTATCCAATCCAAATATTGTATGAAAAAAACTCTGTTGTAAGCTATCTCCTATATTCTATAATAATGTATCTTTGCGTTCAGTTACATTTTAAACTAAAGATTGCTATGAGCAAAATATTATTTATACAATTATTTTTTATGTCAATATTAATTTCACCAACAAGTGCGCAAACAAATCCGTTTTACGCAAAGTATAACACACCTCATGGAACTCCTCCATTCGATAAAATAAAAACCGAGCATTTTGTTCCAGCTTTCGAAAAGGGGATCGAAGAGCATCAGAAAGAAATCGATTTAATAGTAGAGAATAGTGAGCCTGCTACGTTTCAAAACACCATTGAAGCTATGGAGTATTCGGGAGATTTACTGGATAAGGTCAGCAATGTGTTCTTCAATATGCTCAGTGCTGATAGCAACGACGAGATGATGGAGCTATCGCAAGGGTTAAGTCCAAAATTATCAGAACATGGCAACAATATTAATTTGAACGAAAAGCTTTTTAAGAAAGTAAAAAACGTTTATGAAAATAGACTTACGTCAGACCTGAATCCAGAACAAATACGTTTGACTGAAAAAGTATACCAAGGCTTCGAAAGTAGTGGTGCAAACTTGTCAGACAAGGACAAAGACACTTATCGTAAACTGTCGATGAAGTTGAGCAAAAGAACACTTGACTTTGGTCAAAACAATTTGAAAGAGACCATCAAGTACAATATGCTGCTTACTGATGAAGCAGATCTTGCAGGATTGCCCGAAAGTGTTTTAGATGCTGCGGTTGCAAAAGCTAAATCGAAAGACAAAGAGGGCTGGATGTTTGACTTGTCTGCTCCAAGCTATATTGGCTTTATGAAATATTCAACACAACGTAATTTGCGCGAAAAGCTATATATGGCCTATAACACAAAGAATGTGAAAGGTGGAGAGTTTGACAATCAAGAGAATGTGCAAGAAATTGTGAAACTGCGTTTGGAGATTGCTAAATTGCTTGGCTACGATAATTTTGCAGCTTATGCACTTAAACATCGCATGGCGAAAAATGCAAATAGTGTTTATGACCTGTTGAACCAACTCTCAGAGGCATATCTTCCTGTTGCAAAAGCAGAAGTTGACGATATTAAAAAGTTTGCATCCGAAATGGAAGGCAAGCCAATGGATATTCAACCTTGGGATTGGACTTTCTATGCTGACAAACTGAAGGATGCACGATTTGACTTGAACGATGAGTTGACGCGTCCTTATTTCGAACTGGAGAATGTGAAAAAAGGAGTGTTTGGTTTGGCTACAGATTTATATGGACTCAAGTTTGTAAAGAACAATGAAATTCCTGTATATCATTCGGAAGTTGAGGCATTTGATGTGGTTGATGAGAACAATAATTTTGTTGCCGTTCTTTTTACAGACTTTCATCCCCGCGATGGCAAACAGTCGGGTGCTTGGATGACTTCTTATAAAGGTCAGTTTATGAAATATGGCATTGATTCACGTCCACATATTTCCATTGTAATGAATTTTACACGACCAACAGATTCAAAACCTGCTTTATTAACATTCGACGAAGTAAATACTTTTCTGCACGAGTTTGGTCATGCACTTCATGGAATGTTGGCCAAAACAACTTACGAGAGTTTATCAGGAACGAGTGTATACCGCGATTTTGTAGAACTTCCATCGCAAATAATGGAAAACTGGTTGGTGGAGAAAGAGTACCTTGATAAGTTTGCTTTCCACTATCAAACGGGAGAGAAAATGCCTGTTGAGTTGGTGCAGAAAATAATTGATGCGTCAAACTATAATGTTGGATATGGAACATTGCGTCAGTTATCATTTGGCTACTTAGATATGGCGTGGCACACATTAGATAAAGCTGAAACTTTTGATATTCGCCAATTCGAACAGAAAGCAATGCAACCAGTTCAACTTCTTCCAGTGGTGCCCGAGGCGAGTATGTCAACAGCATTTGGTCATATCTTTTCGGGTGGTTATGCTGCTGGATACTATAGTTATAAATGGGCTGAAGTGTTAGATGCAGATGCTTTTTCGGTTTTCAAGAAAAATGGCATCTTTAATAAAGAAACTGCACAATCTTTTAGAGAGAATATATTAGAAAAAGGCAATACTGCCGATCCAATGGAGCTCTATATAAAATTTAAAGGAAGTGAGCCAACTGTTTCTGCTTTGTTAGAAAGAACAGGCATTACGCAATAAAACAACACTATATATCGAAATATTAAAAAAAAGAATACGTTTGATAGTTTTCAACGCATTCTTTTTTTATTTTTAGATTGTTTGAAATCCTCACTTTTAGCGCATTTATATGTATAAAAAACAAAACTCTATAAAAATACACATGTAATTTGTTTGATAGTATAAATTTATTTATATCTTTGTGAGGCATTAGTTTTTCTACAGCATGGTATTTGGTTTCTTCTCAATATTGTTAAGTCCTTTTTCACCTTCCTGATGCAAATCTTTTGCACAAATTCAATTTTTACTTATTTAATTTTTATTACATGAACATTTTCATCGCAGGCTTAAGTTATCAAATTAACGATGCCGATTTAAAAGAACTATTTGAAGAATACGGAACTATTTCTTCAGCAAAGATTATTACAGACAGAGATACAGGCCGTTCAAAAGGATACGGTTTTGTTGAGATGGAAGACGATTCAGAAGGCCAACGTGCAATTGAAGAATTAAACGGAGCAGAATACGACGGACGTACTCTATCAGTATCCGTAGCAAGACCTCGCACAGAACGTCCACGTGGTGGTGGCGGTTACAACAGAGGCGGTGGTGGTGATCGCAGAGAAAGATATTAATTTAAGTAGTTAAAACTACTGATTAATAAAAATAAGGCTGTATCGTATTAGGTGCAGCTTTTTTTCTGTTTGAGAGCTAATATTAGATTATCTCTATCAAACAAAGCGTACAATGTTATATTAGACAAGAGAAATTATTTGAGACTCTACTTATTCACTTTTTTTTGTACTGTTTGGTTATAACATCAAAACGCTTTACCTTTAAAAGCTAACCTCACTCTGAAAAATGCAATTTTTAATTTTAAGCATTCACCATATTAAAAGAATTATATACATATGAAGAATTTAGTCTGTCCTTTTTGCATCATATTTTTGGCTACTTTAATTTATGTTAGCCCTTTATACAGTATTAGTTCATCGCACAAAACCATTGTAGCCATTCATGGTGATAATTTTTATATCAACAATGAAATAACATTGAAAGGCGTATCATATGACGGAGTTTCACTGGAAGGTTTACTTCCAAATTCACGTATGGTGCAAGGCATTTTTGACGATCTAAATCCAGAAACCCAGCATTTATGGAAATATCCAGATACTGGCATTTGGAACCCAGATAGAAACACAAATGAATTTGTAGACGCAATGACCGTTTGGCGAAAATATGGACTGTTATCTTTTACACTTAACATGCAAGGGGGAAGTCCTTTTGGTTATTCAAAAAGCCAACCATGGAATAATTCAGCTTTTGATAGTGACGGAACTTTAAGAATAAACTACATGAAAAGGCTTGAGAGAATTTTAGATAAAGCCAATGAGTTAGAGATGGTGGTTATTCTTGGAATGTTTTACTTTGGACAGGATGAGCGCCTATCCAACGAAAGAGCCGTTATTAATGCTGTTAATAATACTATTGACTGGTTGTTTCAACACAATTATCGAAATGTACTGATTGAAATTAATAACGAATGTGATAATAGATATAGCCACCCAATATTAAAAGCTGAAAGAGTGTATGAACTTATTGATATGGCTAAAGGTAAAGAGAAAAATGGCTATCGTTATTATGTAAGCACAAGTTTTAATGGTAATACAATACCCACTGAAAAGGTTGTGAAATCTTCCGATTATGTCTTGTTGCACGGCAATGGGGTGGGACAACCTGAAAGAATCACTGAGATGGTGGAACTTACACGGAAACTGAAAGCATATAGACCAATGCCCATTGTTTTTAACGAAGATGATCACTATGAGTTTGATAAGCCAGCAAATAATATGCTTAATGCATTAAAAGCTCATGCTTCCTGGGGATATTTTGACTTTAGAAGAGTAAAAGGACAAAAAGGATCAGATCTGGATGAACCTTTTGAAGATGGTTTTCAGTCGGTTCCTGTTGATTGGAGAGTGAGTTCTGAGCGTAAAAAAGCATTTTTTGAGTTGCTATCAAAAATTACTACAGTCAAACAAAAGTGACTATTAATATAGAGGAGTCACTTTAATAGTGTTTTAAAATTTTCTCAACTCGTCTGTTATAGCTAATTTTGTTGCTATCTTTCCACTTTATTTAAAGACAATGAATACAAACAGCAACATACTACATATAGAAACAGCAACGCAAGTCTGTTCATGCGCACTCTCCTGCTTAGGAGAATTGGTTTTCAACAGAGAGAGTCATACTGCACAATCGCACGCCACTCTGTTGGGTGTTTTTACAGAAGAAGCTATTAAATTTGCAAGCAAGAATAATATTACAATAGAAGCTATTGCCGTAAGTAGTGGTCCTGGTTCATATACAGGTTTACGTATAGGAGTTTCCGAAGCTAAAGGTCTTGCCTATGGATTGGGATCTAAATTGATTGCACTGCCCACTTTAGATATTATGGCTTGGACAATGAGTAAGAGAGTAGACAAAGACACTTTACTTTGTCCCATGATTGATGCACGAAGGATGGAAGTGTACACATCTGTGTATGATTCTTCTTTAAATATCATACAGCCTACAACAGCCAAAATAATTGAAGAGAATAGTTTTGAATCTTTGTTGTCAAAGCACAAAGTCGCTTTTTTTGGCGATGGTGCTTTCAAATGTAAAGAGCTAATTAATCATCCAAATGCTATTTTTATTGATGTTGTTTATCCATTAGCATCTAATATGGTTGACATAAGTTTGAAGGCATATAAAAAAGAACAGTTTGAGAACGTTGCCTATTTCGAGCCTTTCTATTTAAAAGATTTTGTAGCTACAAAGCCAAAGAATAAGATTTTATAAGTGTGTAAAACACATTGTTTAGTTAGTATTTTATGTCAATCTTGAGTTTTTGATAAAATGTAGACCTTAATATCTCCATTACGAACATAATTGAATATGTATTTGTTCCATTAATAGATTATCATTATTTTATCATTGAATTAAAATAGACATAAGCGACAAAATTATGGAAGACAAAAAAGACGACAAATTGAGTGAAAATGATTTCGACACCAATCCTCCAGCAGAATTTATTGACGGTAAAACCAGAAAAAACAAAACAACTCCATCTGAAGAAACAGATAGACATACAGATTTAGAAAAATTCAAAAAGGGAGAATTGGGGGTATCTCATATTGGTTACAACGATGATGGATCACCTCAAAAAGGTGCAAGTCAAAAGTTGGATATTGATACTAAGACAGATCTAAAACAGTAAGAGTTAGTGTTTATGGTCTTATTCTCTTATACAAAAAAACAAAATACTAAATTGAATTTATAACCTTAAAATATACGGTTTTTAGCAATTACAAGCTACATATAAGGGTCGATTCTTTTTTAAGATTTGACCCTTGTATTATATCTTGCAGTTATTAATTCATTTATTTCACAACGTTACCTTATAAAAAATCTACTTTAGAAAAATATTCTCACCATAAAAATTTTTTTCACCATTGTTTTCTTTGGTTCCTCTAATAATATAGAGAAATAAGTGCTATTACAATTATTTGAGAAAATAGTTATAGTAGATTTATGGTTTTAATAGTAGTTTTGAAATCTAAGATTCAACAATCATGTGATCAGATCATAGGATTATTAACTCTAATATTAACTCTAATATTAACTCTAACATAAATAATTGTTCTTAGTATATGATTTAATTCTGTCTGATTATGTGCTTACCAAATGTACTAATTAAAAATAAAACAAAATGAAAAGAATATTACTAATTGCAACTTTACTTGTCAGTTTTGGAGTGAGCCAATCCAATGCCCAGTTTTTTAAAAAATTAAAAGAACGTGTTTTGGAAAAGACTGAGGATATGGTTATTGACAAAGCTGCAGACAAGGTTGCCGATAAAGCTGCCGATAAAACTGGGGAGGCTATGGACAAACTTCTTAATCCAGATTTTGGTAAGCTAATGAACCCTATTGGCAATAAAGTTGATATGTCTAAATTGCCAGCTACGTATAAGTTTGATTATCGTTATACATTAAAAATGAGCACCCAAGAAGGAGAAGTCGATTTTGATTACTTTCTTAGTAAAACGGAACCTTACATGGGTGTAAAAATGAATATGGGTGGAGACAAGAACATGAATATGTCAATGGTATTCGATCAAGGCAATAATGCTGTATTTACTAATGTAAACGGAATGGCAATAGCTACAGAAATTGATTTAAGCAATACAATTGATGAAGAAGACATAGATACTTATAGCGATTACACCATTAAAGAGCTTCCCAATCGCAAGTTTCTGGGTTACGACTGCGTTGGACGCGAGATGGAAAATGATGAATATAAATTTACTATCTATATCGCTCCTGAAATGGAAGCAGGCTTCGGAAATATGTTTAAAAGTGAACATGCCAACATTCCGCCAGCAATGCAGAAATTCTCAGAAGAATATAAAAATGGGCTGATGATGTATATGGAAATGGGGGATAAGAAGAACAAGAAAAAGAAAAATAGCAGCGCTACCATGGAGTGCGTAGCTTTTGAACCTACGGATCTGGTAATTAATACCCGATAATTATCAATTTTATAAAGAATTTACTCACTTGTTTTAATTCATTTCTCGGCATTCTGTCTATCCATAATACAATTCACCATCAATGTTAAATACATTGATGGTGAATTGTATATATTAAACGCTGAGGGATTTAGATCCCCAAATCAATATGAAAGATTTTAGTAATTATTTACGATTTACTTTCACCTCTTTAAACATAAATGTGTTGTCACTAATTCTCACAGGTTTGCCACTTGCAGTAGACACATTCTTGAGGGATACTTCCTTAGTTATTATATAAGGATACTTTTCTTCGTAAGAGTCATCACTCTTTTTAGAATTGAAATCTCCAAAGATAGCTGGTCCTTGGTAATTATCTGGGTGATTAGAATCGTCGATATAAAGTGAATCTATGGTAATACGTTCAGGCATATAACAGGTGTATCCGAAATCATGCATCCCAGAATTGAAACCACCAATCAAGCTGGCGCTGACAGGTCTACCATTTGCTGGAACGAAAACACAATTGCGAATAATTAATTTCCCTTGCCAAGTACTGCCATAATCAGAACGCAAATTAATAAGAGTTCTTCCTCGAACGGTAGAGTTCTCCAACGTAAAGATGCCACTGCCGATAGCGTTTATTCCTTGGTGTCCCAAAGTTGAGTTGCGAATTGTAGCATTTGCAACACCCATGTGTGCGTCAAATCGGGAAAAAACACAATTGTCGAAAATAAGGTTTTTGCAATAGTTAGATCCCATAATTCCCCAATACTTACTATCGTTGATATCATTTGTTTGGCTACAATTTATAAACGACACGTTAAGTGCTCTACCGATAGAGATATCGTAAGTGCCCATAGAGACCTCAACTCCAGCTGAGCCTATGGTTTTATAAGTTTTGTGCCCAGTCAAAATAGTGTTTTGGACAGTTACATTGGCACATTCACTCACATTGATGAAGCCGCTGTAAGGTGCTCCACTATCACCTTCGCCCGTAATGCGATGCTCCAGACCGTCCACTACAACATTGGAACGCTTGATAGCGATGCCACGACCATAGTAGCTGTATTTTGAAACTACTTTATTAGCAATTGTCATAAAACGACCTCCGTTGATTTTTAAAGTTATTTCGTCAATAGGAAGTGCAGTAATATCAGTGATTTCATCAAAATCCCATATCAGCGGAGCATTCATATCGATGTTGCCGTCTTTGTCAACAATAAAAATATCCGTTTGCGACGACCCTTTATTTTGGTTTGGACCAAACCTGATGTAACGTTTTATGTTGGAATTGGTAGCCGTAATAAGGCAAGCTTTAGGTAAAGAGACGTCAATTTTTCTCTGATTCCTCTTAAGGGATGTTACTCCCTCAAGTTTAAATGGTTGCAGAGCTGAGCTCACCATAAAAATATTAGCATTTCGGTTTTGAACATCAGTATCGTCAATGATGAATGCAGCTGTGCCAAAATCTGTATTAGTACGGACAACAGCTGTACGATTTTTGCCGCTTATATAGTATGTTGCTCCCTCATCTGCTTTCACCAATAGATTATGCTGATTTGCGAACGCATGAGTAGCAGCAATTGCATCAATATCATCGGTTTTGCCATCACCCTTAGCTCCAAAATCGCTGTAATAAACAACGCCATTGGTTTGAAATTTATTGACATCTTTTGGAGAAACATTTAGCTGCAATTCTCCATTTTCATTGCTTTGTACTCCAGTTTTGCCTTTGTTAGATGTTATTACGACATTTTCAGGTAGTCCTTTTTTCTGTATCTGTGCCATGCTTATTACACTCGAGAATAAAAAGAAAAATAATAGTAAATGTTGAATACTTGTTGAGTTTTTAATACGAATCATTTCCGAAAAGATTTAAAAGATTTAGATGTTTAATATTGCATTCAAAGCAAAGATAGTTATAAACTGATAATTCTGTTGTTAAAGGGTAAAATAAAATCAATTAAATAACTTTCTTCATTTTCATCTAAAGAGTATGGTAATATGAATAATCAAGTTTTATTTTCTAATATTTTATTTAAGAGTGTTGAGCTAAATTCGTTTTAAAAGAATCTTTTCTGGGTTCTCAGTTTTCATATCTTTCTTTCTCATTTTTCTTTTTTTATTCTTAAGATACGACCAAGTAATTTATATTAAGGCATCGCTAATAAAACAATATTAATAGCTTAAATTGCAATTAAACTGTTTATACGTTCTGCGATATAACGATAAAGCAATCAAAAGTACATCTTTACTATCGAATTAGAAATATATGTGTAGCGTATGCTTATCATTAGTCACTTTATTTAAATAAAAATTGTTTGTTTAAAACATATCGCTACCTTTGTTATTGATTACAGTTACAACAGATGCAGTGAGTTTTACATCACGAAATGCAGAAGAGGTGCACTTTATTTCTGGTTATAGAAATTAAAAGTGCGCTTTTTGATTTTTTTTAAATTGCCATATTAAAAGAACTCTATTGGTTTTTCATTTAAAGTCCTATTAACATTAAACTGACACATATCAGACAATAATAATTAGTGGAAAGTTATTTTATGAACAAACAATTAGTTTTAGGCGCAGAAGCAATCGCAATGGCTGCCCTTGACGAAGGTATTTCAGGTGTTTATGCATATCCGGGAACACCTTCTACAGAAATTACCGAATACATTCAAAAAAGCCCTTATGCACAAAAGGAAAAAATTCATTCCAACTGGTCGACAAATGAAAAAACTGCCTATGAATCTGCTTTGGGAATGTCTTATGCTGGAAAACGAAGCTTGGTGTGTATGAAACACGTAGGACTAAATGTTGCAGCTGATGCATTTATGAATTCAGCCATAACGGGCATTCACGGAGGCTTGGTAGTTGTAGTAGCTGATGACCCATCTATGCATTCATCGCAAAACGAACAAGACACGAGGGTATACGGTAAGTTTTCTTACCTGCCGCTATTAGAACCTTCAAATCAACAAGAAACATACGACTGTGTAAGAGACGCATTTGTTTTTTCCGAACAAATAAAGTTGCCTGTTATAGTTAGAATAACTACCCGTCTTGCTCATTCTCGCGCTATAGTTGAAAGCAAAGATCCCGTTGCTCAAAATGAACTGAACCCTGAAACCGACAAAAGGAAATGGATACTTCTACCAGCTAATGCACGCAAGCAATATGCAGATTTGCTTGAGTTGCAAAAGGAGCTAATTGATTACTCAGAAGCATCGCCATTCAATAAAGTAATTGAAGGAAAAGGTAAGCATGGAATTATTGCTTTGGGTCTTGCCTACAATTATGTAATGGAAGTTATAACGGAACATGAATTAGATATTCCTGTTTTAAAAATATCGCAATATCCTCTTCCCGAAAAATTGACAAAAGACTTCTATAATCGTTGTGACTCGATATTAGTTGCTGAAGAAGGATATCCCGTATACGAAGAACTGTTGAGAGGATATTTTGATAACTCAAAAATTTCAGGAAGACTGGATAATGCATTACCACGTAAAGGAGAGTTGTCACCAGACGCAATTGCTGAGGCATTAGGAATAAAAAGAGATTCACAACAACAAGATACTTTTGATATTCCCGGTCGTCCACCAAGATTGTGTGACGGTTGCAGTCATCGCGATTTATACGAAGCTTTAAACAAAGCTTTATTAGATTATGACGAAAAACATGTCTTCTCTGACATTGGCTGTTATACACTGGGTGCTTTACCACCCTTTAACGCTATTAACACTTGCGTGAATATGGGTGCGTCTATAACCATGGCCATTGGTGCTGCCGATTCAGGTTTACATCCTGCAGTAGCAGTTATTGGAGATTCCACATTTACTCATTCTGGTATTACAGGATTGCTTGACGCTGTAAATAATAACTCGCCTGTAACTATAATAATATCGGACAATTACACTACAGCTATGACTGGAGGACAAGACTCTTCGGGGTTTGGTAGATTATATAAAATATGCCTTGGCATGGGTGTGTCAGAAGAACATATCAAAACCATTATTCCGTTAAAGAGAAATCTGGATGAAAACATTAAGATCCTTAAAGCCGAATTTAACTATAATGGAGTATCGGTTGTTTTGGCAACTCGCGAGTGCATTCAAACATTAAAACGTAAGAAAAGAAAATCAAACAATGCATAAAAATGTTATATTAGCAGGAGTTGGGGGACAAGGGATCCTGACATTAGCAGCCATTATTGATTATGCTGCGATGCTATCAGGATTACAAATAAAACAAGCAGAGGTGCATGGAATGAGCCAGCGAGGGGGGGCAGTACAATCACATTTACGGATTTCAGATAAAGAAATTTATTCCGATTTGATACCAAAAGGTAAAGCAGACCTGATACTTTCTTTGGAATTGATGGAATCTTTGCGATACCTCCCATTTCTTGCCGATGATGGTATTATTATAACAGCTAACGAAACTGTGAAAAACATTCCTAATTATCCAGAAGAAGAACAAATCATTCAGCAAATTAAGAACAGTGGATTCAAACATATTTTTATCGATGTTCGCAAGACGGCTTTAGAAGCTGGTAGTGCCAAAGTAGAAAATGTTGTAATGGTTGGTTTAGCTTCCAAATTTCTGGGAATTGAAAAAAAGCAATTTCAGAACAGCTTAAAAGAGCTATTTGCAGATAAAGGAGAAGATATAATAGCACTTAACCTAAAAGCATTTGATTTAGGGGAAGAGTTAGCTGTTCAAGTATAAGCTTCGTTGGCGCTGGTCTCTGACCAGTGCCTGGGAGAATAAAAGCACAAGTCAGAGACTTGCGCCCAATGTCATTAAGTTA
>DEZB01000067.1:17519-28359 GCA_002364735.1 Bacteroidales bacterium UBA3143 | reverse complement strand
CCTATTTAGGGAAGCTCACATTGTCAATTGTCAATTGTCAATTGTCAATTGTTTCATACCCCACACCCCATTTTCCCTCACCTCACAAACATCCATTCAGTCGGTGTTGACTGTGCAGGATAATAAAAATACCCATCGGTATCAAAAGCCTTTATATCATCCACTTTTGTTAGTTTGTTTTCTATAATAAAACGAGCCATCTGTCCGCGTGCTTTTTTTGCATATACCACCACCTGTTTAAGTCCTTCTGGCTTTTGCTCCCGAAAGGCAATGGTGATCATTTTCATTTTATCGGGCAACAAATCTGTTCCAATCATTTTGTAATATTCAGAAGAAGCAAGATTTATAATCGTATTATCATCCTTAGTCAACTTTGCATAAAGATATTGATTGACCGTCTCTTGCCAGAAACCGTAAAGATAATTTGATTTGGGATAAGTGGAACTAAGATTGGTGGAATTTAAATTATTTAAATCAGTTGGCGACAACTTTGTCCCAACATCTAATCGATAAGGTTTAATCAAGTCCAGTGGACGCAACAACCCATACAACCCAGAGACAATATTGAGGTGAGACTGTGCAAACGACAATTCATCTGCTGTGAAATCATGGATATCTAAACCTTGAAATGCAATACCATTGAAAGCAAAAGCGGCGCTGCGTTGGGGAACATCATCCAGATGATAGGTTTGAAAATACCCATATACTTCGTGCGCCATTTTCATCGATACCTTTAGCAATTGTGCAATATCAGTCACTGACAATCTTTGACAGAAATCTATTAATTGATCTGTTTTATTTGGGAATAATGGAGTAGATCCTTTTATTGTTTCCGGGCTTTCGTTGAAGTTTATTAGTTTGGCGGGGGAGAGGAGTAATTGCATGTTATAATAATTGACAGTTGACAGTTGATAACGTAAAAAGGGAATAATGGACAGTTGACATGGACAATAGAAAAGCTCTTTTCTCAATTTATAAATGGACAATCTTTTGTTACTGTTCAATTGTCAACGTTTCCTGCTTTTTTCTTCTCAGTACCTGAATACTTACACAATTTGATAACTCTTAATGCAAAAGCATAAGATTTATTCCTTACAACACTTTCTTTTTCCAAAGCAAAACTTAATTATTTATTCTTAATCAATTGTTCCTGGTCATCAGTCAGTTCTCTCTGACGTTGTCACTTGTCCATTGTCACTTGTCAATTCTCTATTAAGTTGTCAACGTTTCCTATCTTTGATTGCTCTTTATTTTTATATAGAGATGCTTTTGTAGATTTAACGATACTAATCAAGATACGTATTATTTCACCTATATCTGCCAATAAAGAGAGGCTTTCTGAAGTTGATAAGTATTCTGAATCTCTTAAAAGCTCAATCCAATATTCAGTTTCATTTGCTTCTTTAAGTGAGACATTCATTTTATTAAGAAAGTCAGCTTTTGATTGAGCATGCTCTCCCTCTTTTATAAGTGCACCAATTGCAGTACCACTTCGTAACAGTTGTTTCGAAAGTACATATTCTTTCTTGTCTGCAACTAAATACTTATACAATTTGATAACTCTTAATGCAAAAGCATAAGATTTACTCATTACAACACTTTCTTTTTTCATAGCGAAAAACTAATTAGTTATTCGTTGTCAACTGTCAATTGTCCATTGTCAATTAACTCAAACTCCATTCAAACCCATCCGCCGTATCCTTTATCACAAATCCCGCCTCAGTCAGTTGATTGCGAATCTTGTCCGATGTAGCCCAATCTTTTTGTTTTTTTGCTTCTTGTCGTATCTCCAATAGCATATCTACTGCTTTTTCAAATGCTTCATAGTTGCTATCTTTTAGCGTCGATTCATCTATTATACCCAACAAGTTATGCAAGAATATTTCAAACAGATCGCTCAATTCATCAATGTCTTCTTGTGACAATTTCTCAATTCCCGCAATGGCAGAGTTTATGATGCGTGTCGCCTCAAACAAATGTGACAACAAAATTGGAGTATTCAAATCATCATTCATCGCATCATAACATTTCTGTCTCAACGATTTTACATCCACAGATGAATTATCACTCACTGGAATATTGGTTATATGATTAGAGGCATCCAACAACCTCTTTAATGCCACTTCAGCAGCATGCATGGCATCTGTACTAAAATCAACCATGCTACGATAATGCGATTGCAAAATAAAGAACCGAATGGTCATGGGAGAGTAAGGTTTATCTAAAAGCCGATGACTACCTTCAAAAAACTCATCCAGGTTGATAAAGTTTCCCATCGATTTACCCATCTTTGTGCCGTTCACCGTAATCATATTGTTGTGCATCCAATATTTTACAGTGCGTTCGCCTTTGACAACAGTGTTTTGTGCAATCTCACACTCGTGGTGGGGAAACAATAGGTCTAAACCACCTCCATGTATATCAAACTGGTCACCCAAATAGCGCGTACTCATCGCTGAGCACTCTATGTGCCAACCAGGGAATCCATTACTCCATGGAGATTTCCATCGCATGATGTGTTCTGGAGCAGCCTTCTTCCACAATGCAAAATCAATGCTTCTGCGCTTCTCGTCTTGCCCATCCAATTGGCGGGTATTTTCAAGCATTTCATCAATATCACGTTTCGACAATATACCATAGTCGTGCGATTGATTGTATTTCTCCACATCAAAATAAACTGAGCCATTGCTCTCATACGCAAACCCCTTGTTAATTATCTCTTGCGTCATCTCTATTTGCTCCATCACATGGCCCGATGCACTTGGTTCTATAGAAGGGCGCAACACATTCAGCTTATCCATAGCTTTGTGGTAGCTATTGGTATAAAACTGCACAACCTCCATTGGTTCTAACTCTTCCAAGCGAGCTTTCTTTCCAACTTTATCTTCACCCTCATCGGCATCATTCTCCAAATGTCCCACATCTGTAATATTGCGCACATAGCGCACTTTGTAACCAATGTGTTGCAGATAACGAAACAGTAAGTCAAACGTGATGGCTGGACGTGCATGTCCAAAATGCGGATCGCCATATACTGTAGGTCCACACACATACAATCCAACGTGAGGAGCATGTAGGGGTTTAAAAACTTCTTTTTCGCGACTAAGTGTATTGTATATTACCAGTTGTTGTTGAGCCATGATATGTGTATCTTAAAAATCTGTTTTTATAATAACTGTGTAAACAAATAATTGCAACAAAGGTTGTTGCAACTTTTATTGAAATACAAAAATACGAAAATAATAGGATAATGGGCGAAGAGATAGTAATATTTCGTTTTGAAATGGGAATAGTTGACTACTTATAAATGCTTTTTATTGAAGTCTTTAAGGAGTTCTCTTGTTTTTCAATATCTGATAATTTTTCGCAACTACCAATAATAAAAACTGAAAGTAATATTAATAAAGTTACTAAGTTTCTCACATCAAATTTTTATAGTGTATTATTTTAATAAAGTTACAAAAAAACGAGACAGCCTCATGACTATCTCGTTTTAAATCTAAATTAAATCTATTTAATTACTTATCTATCTTCTGGCATTCCTGAATATCTATGACCAGAAAGAACATACGTCTCATCTAAAGTAGCATCATGAGTCGCTGATTCAAATTTCCATTTAAATTCAGCCTTTTCTGGATCTTGTCTCATTGATTCAGGTATTTCGTAACTTTTAAAAGTTGCAACACCACTATAGAGCTTTACTTTCATGTACAAACTATCCACTTCATTGCCTCCAACTGTAGTGGCTGCTTTAGGTAGTATCTTCCCTTCTAATATTGCGGCTTTAACATACCATTGCTCATCAACAGTTGTAGTTTGGCCTGCGGCAGTAGGAGCTGGTGAAGGTACGTCTTCAGTTGACATAATATTATTATATGTTAACTGTGCGAAATCGTCAACATTTGATTTAAAAGAGCTACTATTACCGGAAAATATAAATTTACTTTTCAGAGGAAAGATATTTCCATGATCATCTATCCATACTTCATTTTCAATATTATCTGAAGTATTATAAATCATTATTTCTTCCCCTCTTACATATACATCATTCATGTCTTCACTCAAGAGGTCGACAATAAATCTTCCTGAATACTCTAATGTTTCACTATCCCAAATTTCAAGATCTTCTTGACAAGAAGAGAAGCTGAAAATAAGGAGAGCTGTTAATATGTTTAATCCTATTTTTTTCATGTTTGCTTTGTATTTTAAATTATAGTTTTGTTGCAATTACATTAAAATCAAATACTCCAGCGTACTGAGCTGTATATGATAATGTTTTAGTAGAAGGCATATAACTTCCATTTACAAGATCACCTAAGGAATCTCCCCATCCTACTAAATAACTTTCATTATGAATTATCTCCATATCATTATTCAGAGTAAATTTACCAGTCATTGCGTAATTTGGTCCATATCCTGCACCCTTATCATAATATCCACCTAAAAAATCAGAGATATAAAACTTTCCAGGAGATGTTTGATAAATCAGTATTGTAGGTTCAGATGAATAATTTTTATGCCCAGTAGCACCGGGACCGCTACCTAAGGATGTACGATTGCTTGCATTCGAAACCTTATAAAAGCCTGACGCCAGTGGAGAGGGAGTGGGGTCGCTAACCACAACTTGACGAGTGGCCGATTTAGGGAATCCATCGGCATTATTTACCAAATAATTTAATGTGTATAGACCGGCTTTGCTTGTATTAACATTACCATTAACAACAACGTTGTCTGAAACATCTTCCCCCTCTGCAACTGCTGTCCATCCCGGTTCACTGTATGTCCCTCCCAGATCTACAAACTCGGTTGAATTTCCTTTTAATGACAAATCAACATAATAAGTAATCCTCGAAATTCCTTCCGTCTCCTTTTCACATGCAAAAAGAAATAACACGGAAATTATAATCAAACTGTATTTATATATTTTCATATTTCATGTTTTTAATTTTGTTACAAATATTATTTACCTGCTTTTTTATTCCACCATACTTTTTCTCCAATATCAGCTTTCTGTGGAATTGCATTCACATTGCGAGTAAGAATAGAAGTTGGGTACATGGGTGACTGAGGAAGAGTTCCATTTAGTTTAGCTCTACCATTCACAGATATTGTAAGCTGTCCCACTGGGAAATTTTGATAAGCATATGTACGATCAGCTTTTATGTCTATATCGTTAACAGAAGGATACTTTAATCTATTTCTTTCTAAGAAAGATTCAACATGTTGATATTTAGCATTGGCGACCCATTTTTGCATTGCAATTTGCTTAATATTTTCCTCAACAGTTCCATTGGTCCATTCTGCATAACCATTACCATCAAGAATATCAGCATCATCAATTCCATGCTGTGCAAGTGAAGCATTAACTCCCATCTCATAATATTCTTCAGCTTTAGCATTGTTTGAAGCTCTTGCATATACTTCTGCGATATAAAAATCAACTTCCCAATCTGACATAATCATTATATCCATATTATAAGCAAACTCAACAGTACTATACTTTTCTTTATCATCAGCAGTTCCATTACCGTCAGAATCAGCTTTTGAATCAAAATCACCAAAAAAAGCACCTTTGTGCACTCCACCGGCAGGAGCAACAAATAAAGAATTTAATCGAGGGTCATCATTCTCTAAAAGATAATCAAGAAAAGATTTACTTGCAATAACATTTGTTGATAAATAGTTAGCTCCACCCACTTGAAACTCTCTCATAGGATGACGTTTTCCTTCTTGTCCTCCACTTTTTTCATCATCTGACCAAACAGATCCTGAAATTTTCGCACTTGAATCTAATAAATTAGCACTTTGAACAAAAGCAAGTGTCGCCGCATTGTTATATTCAGAGGTCTCAGATAACCTTAGCATCAACTTCAATTTTAATGAATTAGCAAACTTAACCCATTCACTAACATCACCTTCATAAATAAAGTCCGTAGTCTTATCTATGGTAGCATTTGATAAGTCTAATGCTAAAAGTGCATTAATTCTATTCATCAAATCAGCATAGATATCTTTACCTTCATCAAACTTAGGCGAATCTATACCTTCATTGCCTTTTAAGGCTTCAGAATAAGGAATACTTCCCCACAAATCGGTTATGATCTGCCAAGTAAAAATGGATAATGCCTCTGCTACAAAATAAGTTCCTTTATCTTCTGAATCTTCAGTAAGAGTTTTAATTTTTTTCAAATCAGTAAGAACACCAGCAGTTAAATCTTGATATGAGTTAGAAAAATTTGCCTCATTATACTCATTTAAAAATTTGAATTGAGAAGCTGTGTATGCTTGAGTCCAGTATTCAACCCAAAATGCACCTGCAAAACCAAAATCCCATCCCATTAAATTATTAGCTAAACCCACTTGAGCTCCAGGCATTAATACTTTTGCATCTGGAATTTCAGCCAAAACATTCGGGTCACGATTTACATCTAAATAATCACTACAGCTTATAGTGAACATTAGAAGTAATGTAGTTAATATTGTTATATATCTTTTCATAATTTCATCAGTTATAAATTGTTTTATTTAAAATGTCAAAGAGAGACCAAACGTGTAAAATACATTGGATGGATTGGCATTAAACTCGCCAAATTTTCCACCAACATCATTACCAAAGGTTGTGGTTTCTGGATCAATATAAGCATTTTCAGCTGGTGTCCATAAAAGTATATTCCCAGCATTGAATGATAAACGAATATTGTTTACATTAAATTTTTGGGTCAGACTTTGCGGAAGAACATACGCCAAACTTGCATTACGCAATTTCATATAACTACGACTCAATACAGCGTATTCTTCGCCAACAAAACCACCATTACTATAAAAAGTATGTAAGGCTGTAGGGTCAACTGGCACAGTGTTTTCACTAAATGTGCCATCACCATTATCTATCACTGTATTGGGCATCAAAAATGGCTCTCTGTCATTCAACACACTTTCAGGAGAACTTCCAGTCCAATGCATGTAGTCTTTTGTTTGAGAGTGAATGTATCCACCATTACGATAATCAAAAGTTGCAGACAGTGATAAACCTTTCCAAGTAAAAGTATTTGTGAGACCCATTCTGTATTTCTCGTTAATATCTTTACCAATAAACTCAGTATCAGGTGTAGGTTGAGGATTACCTTTTCCATCTACTATGGTGAACTCTTCTCCATCAATAGTTGTCGTTTTAACCCTATTCATTTTAAACTGACCAATAGGAAGACCCTCTACAGCATATATACCTGCACCTCCAAATCCAGCAAGAAATATTTCATCTACATCTATTTTTTCAACCTTATTTTTGTTTGCGGTATAATTCCATGATATATTCCATGAAAAATCATTTGTACGTATTGGTGTCACATCAACTGTAAGCTCAACACCTCTGTTACGAATATCTCCAAGATTACTAATCTGAGAAGTATATCCACTTGAAGGGTCTTTAGGTAAAACCTCAATTAGTCCTTCAGTTAAGCGATTGTAGTATGAAACATCAAATCCAACTCTATTATTGAAAAAACGAGCTTCAGCTCCTACTTCAAACTCACTCGTAAGCTCAGGCTTTAAATCAGCATTTCCTAATCTATTTGAAACTGAGTAAGAGTTTACTCCACTTAAAGGAAAAGTAAGATCGTCAACACTTGGATAGCCTGGGTTAACTGCAGCAGCAGGAACATAACGATCATATACATAATATGGTTCGGCATCATTACCAGTTTGACCATAAGCTACACGCAATTTAGCAAAATCTACAACTCCAGTACTTATATCCATTGTTTTAAGATAGTCTGTCAAAAGGAAGCTGAATGTTGCACCTGGATAGAAAAATGAGTTTTTATCGGTAGGCAAAGTAGATGACCAGTCGTTACGAGCAGTCAATGTCAAATACATATAGTCTCTAAAATCTATATCAGCACTTGCATAAACTCCCACTAAACGTCGACTGTTACTAAATTGTTCTGATACAGATGGAGACAAACTATTGCTTAAATTGTAGAAGCCAGGTACATCAATTGAATTTATACTTCCTGATAACCAGCTGTAAGATCTATCGTTGGCATTGAAACCAGCAATTACATTAAGAGAGAAATCATCAGACAAATCACCACTATAAGTTGCCATTACATCATGATTAAGCTGTATTCTTTCTCTTCTCATTTCTTCGTAACTTCCTGGATTTTCGACACTCGAACCATCATTAGGTGCTCCTGGTGTAAAAGCTATGATAGCTTGATGTGTTTCAGCTCGAGAAGACTCATAATCACCACCAAAACGATAGCTTACTTTTAAATTTTCGATAATATCATATTCAAGTTGAAACTTTCCAAATATCTTATTTTTATTTTGGGTAGCACCATTTTCATTAAGTACATAATATGGATTAACCCCATATGGAGTAAAATAATTATCCAAATTATTGAACTTATTGTTATAATCTTTAAGATCAACAATTGAAATATCATTAGCTATTTCATATAATGATCTATGTAGAGAAGTACCTTGTCCTGAAGGAACAGCATTTGTTTTTTCTGTACTAAAGTTTACAGATGTACTCACATTAAATTTCCCAGCTTGATGAGAGCCTCTTGTTGCAATGGTATATCTGTCATATGAATCTTGACTTGTAGGTATAACCCCATCTATACTGTTTTGAGAAAGTGACAAAAAATAGTTGGTCTTCATAGTTCCACCAGAGAAAGATACAGCGTTGCTATAATCTACACCAGTATCATAAAAATCTCTTACTCTATTATTAAGATACACATAAGGTTTCAGTTTTTGGCTATTATCAATAACTCTACCCCAAACTCTGTCTTTACCATCATAAGCTGCACCCCAGTTACCGTTTTCTTCTAACTCTCGATCTCCACTCCAGCCTTGTCCAAATTGTGTCTGTTCATCTGGGAGTCGACCAACACGTGTTAATGTTAGACCTCCGTCATAATTAATTTGTAGTTTTCCATCTGTATTGCTTCCAGATTTGGTAGTAACCATTATCACACCGTTTGCAGCTCTCGAACCATAAAGTGCAGTAGCAGCCGCACCTTTTAATATGGTCATATCAGCAATATCATCAGGGTTAAGTGCATTAATACCTGAACCAAAGTCAACTTGAGCATTTAGGTTATCCCCTGCTCGGTTTTGAGAGTTGGTAATAGGAACACCATCTACTATATATAGTGGTTGATTATTACCAAAAGAAGATGCACCACGAATAATAACATTTTGAGTAGATCCAGGACCAGGAGCAGACGATATATCTAAACCTGCTACTTTTCCAGACAAAGCTGACATAGGATTTGTAGTTTTTGCTTGGGCTATCTCATCACCTTTTATTGAAGTTGCAGCATACCCCAAAGCTTTCTTTTCTCTTGTTACACCCATAGCTGTAACAACTAACTCCTCCAACGCCTGTGTATCGGATGCTAAAACAACCCTCATATTTGAGGAGGCAGCAACTTCTCGTGATGTCATACCTACGTATGAAAAAACAAGTGTTGCATTTGCAGGAACTGTCAACGCAAAATTACCATCAAAATCGGTAATTGTTCCTTGCGCTGTTCCTTTAATTAATATAGTCGCACCAATAACCGGTTCTCCGGTTTCGTCAACAACAACTCCTCTGACTTGCGTCTGGGCAGTTGCGAGTCCAATACTTATCAAAAGTAGGGACATAAACAGCATTAATTTTCTTTTCATAAAAAAATCTACTTTTAAATTACACTTACTATTAAATTTCACTTTAGTTTTTTCTTTTCTTTTTATTTTATTTCTCTCTTATATATATGTATGACGTATGACCTCAGTCCAGACATACACTTTTTTGATTGTGCTACTATTATTTAAAATAACGTCATTGCTTATTGTAATAGTATTATACTTCAATTTCATTGGTTCGCTTTAAAACTTTGTAGGAATGTGATTTCAGAGATTTCCTACTCTATACATCTTAAAATCATGCATCTATGTCGTAAAACTATAATTTTCATATATTAGCTGTTGGCTTGAACTTCAAATATAAATTAAATTGTGACACAAGAATCAATTTTAACTATATATTCTTCGTTTTATCAACTAAAACTAATTTTAGAGATGCAAAGATAATATATTTTTTATAACATAATGACATGAAAGCAGTGAAATTTGATATTATTCGTTTTTATAATTGCCATGAAACAAACAAAAGCATCTAAAAAGTCACAATAACAATTCAAACAGTTAATTGTTGAGACAACTATAATTGTAAGGGGGTATTTGAATATTTTTACTTATTAGGAGGAGTGAGGAGTAAGAAGTAAGGAGTAAGTGGTAAGTGATAAGACGTAAGTAGTAAGTAGTAAGTAGTAAGTAGTATAAAGTTTATCGCGTCTCGGTAAAACACTGCAACCCGCCCCCCAGTCCCCTGAAGTTGGGGCGGAAACGAGAGAGGGATTATGAAATTGGGAATAGTTTGCAACTGCTGTTACTAATTACGAATTACGAATTACTAATTACTAATTACTTGTATGAAATAGGTCTTAGATACTTGGAACTTGAGACTTGGATCTTAATTCGCAGTTAGCAACTGTTTAAATCTATACAATGCAAAAACCCCTTTAGGGGGAAGGGGGGCGTATATTTCATGTGCAAGGTTACTGTTTTTATATAGCCGCGATAAATCGCATTCTCTACTGCTGTTTACCACACATACCCCACACCACATACCACACACCACATACCCCACACCACATTGCTCCCAATCACTGCCCCTAAATCCCCTAAAGGGGACTTTGCATCGTGCAGAGCTTAAACGGTAGCGATTAATGTTGATGATTAAATATAGCAGTTACTATCTCCCCCTTTAGGGGGAAGGGGG
>DEZB01000067.1:0-17348 GCA_002364735.1 Bacteroidales bacterium UBA3143 | reverse complement strand
TTTAGGGGGAAGGGGGCAGGTAGTTTATGTGCAAGGTTACTGTTTTTATATAGCCGCGATAAATCGCAGTCTCTACTGCTGATACCACAAACCACATACCACAAACCACATACCCCATACCTCATACCACACACCCCAAATCACTGCCCCTAAATCCCCTAAAGGGGACTTTGCATCGTAAAGAGCTTAAACGGTAGCGATTAATGTTGATGATTAAATATAGCAGTTACCATCTCCCCCTTTAGGGGGAAGGGGGGCAGGTATTTCATGTGCAAGGTTACTGTTTTTATATAGTCGCCATAAATCGCAGTCTCAACATACCACACACCACAAACCACACACCTCATACCACATACCACAAACCCCTCTTTAGGGCGCTGGTGGCCGGGGTTTAGCATTTAGTCCCTTCTTCAATCGCACTTTAATAGAATCTTTCTCTTCTTTTTTCTTTGGTTTGATCATCATCGATCCAGTTTCTTTACCATTCACACACAAGATATGTTTTTCTGGCGCAATCTTTTCTGCATCTACATTGGCAGCCTTGGCTCTTTTCTTATTGTATGTAGCCCGTGTTTTTATCAAAGTAGAATAGTCTGTAAGTATGGTGTTGAGTAGAGATATTAAAGGTTTATAATTTAGATGCGTATAGGTCATTTGAGACAACTCTACATGATCAAAAAAACTGCGCAAAACTGCTTGCACATTCTTTTGAACACTTTTATTCACCTTCGCTCTTTGTCTCTTTGCTAAAGAGTTACCACGTTCATTGTATGCTTTTTTATAAGCAACATCCGCTTTTCTCAATTCATCAACATATAGTTGCAATCCCACTTGTTTAAACGCATCCTCAATTTGTGCGTTTGCATCAATTCCTTTAAAGAAGCTGCTAAGTAAGTTCGACACAACGTGCTGATTATTGTTTCTGAGACCTAACAAATAGTTACGTACCAAATCGTTTACAATTATCATTTCCGGACGAGAAGCCATAATTGGCACACGTACAGTGGCTTGTATTTGGGTGGAAATAGAACCTGCATACTCAAGTCGCAATTCATGTAATTCGTGTACTTTAGATGTCAAAGGATGAGCTCCATAAGGCACTTTGAGTGTATCGGCAAGTGTTTTGTTGTACTTCAAGAGTTGCAAGATGCCCTCAAGTTGAAGTAATTGGGGATTGTGTTCCTCAACGGCAGAAATTACATTATTCATCAATTCTGGCACCTCCAGCTTTAAGAGCTTGGAGAGACTAATTCTAATCAACTTCATTTTCTTTGGTTTATATGATAAAAAAAGACACTCCCTACATTATTTAGAAGTGAAACTGATGTTCAAATAATTACACAAATGTAATCCACTCCAAATGTATACATTCTATTTTAGATTATACCTATTTTGGTCAACAAAAAGTATAAAACTTCAGTATTTTATTAATAGACTGTCAATTAAAGATGCAGCCAATTGTATTCTGTCTTTCTAAGAATAATTGTTATATATATTATATAGCTTGCTAATAATAAAAGTATCAATAATAAATTGATAAATTAATATACTCATTATAGCACCTTCATATTACATATAAACATCATATATTTATATATAACATCGCTATTTTATTATTGGCGGAGATATTAACTATGTATCAAATAGCTATTGTTATATTAACTGTTTGACGGCATTTTATAATTTAATAATAGTATATATAGTTTGTCTATTATCTGACTCTTTAATCTATCTATTATTTATGAAAAAGATATATTTAAAGTGATTAAAAGCGATCAATTTGTGAAACTTTAAATAAGAACATCGAACTTTGAAGTGTAATAAAAAATAAAGTTGAAGCTATTTTGGAAAATAAAATTAAGAAGCAACTAAAACAAAAATTCATTAAACAAAATACGATTTAATCAAGCATATATCTTCGACCCATCCGCTTATTGTATCTTACATTAAAGGTTTGAGACAAATGTATTGTTATTTGATATAAATGTTTTATCTCATCTTATTTTATAAGTGTTTCTTTGATATAAACTTTTTAAAAATAACTATACATGAAAAAGAAATTAAATCTTCTATTGGTTTTAATGGTTTTCCCGCTAATGTTTTTTGCTCAAACGCAAGTGAACGTAAACGGAAAAATTGTTGACACAAAGGGCGAACCAATCATTGGCGCCAATGTAATTGAATTAGGGAATAGGACAAATGGAACAGTTTCCGATATTGATGGAAATTTTACATTATCTGTGCAGCAAGGTGCTACTTTGAGTATCTCTTACATAGGTTACCTATCTAAGGATGTAAGTGCATCATCTGAAACACTAAGAATTGTTCTGTCGGAAGACACACAGAGCTTAGACGAATTGGTAGTGATTGGGTATCAGTCTGTACGAAAGGCTGATTTGACAGGTGCTGTTTCGGTTTTTAAACCAGAAACGATGAAGAATACGGTTGTTACAGGTACTGTAGCTGATGCTCTTTCCACCGTTCCTGGTTTATTTGTTAGATCATCGGGTCAACCCGGTGCCGAGGGGTTTGTGCAAATACGTGGTACTTCAACTTTTGGCACGAGCAATCCTTTGTATGTAATTGATGGAGTTGCTCTTGGCACTGCTAACCGCGACTTTAACTACAATGACATTGAGAGTATTCAAGTGCTCAAAGATGCTTCGGCTGCTGCCATTTATGGTTCGCGTGCTGCCAATGGGGTAATTATTATTACCACCAAAAAAGGAACTGAAGGTGTAATGAAAATTGATATTTCAGCAAAAAACACGATTCAATGGTTGCCAAGGTATAACCTGACCAACCGTGAGCAGTGGATTGAACTGAATGATTTGGCATTCAAGAATGCAGGAAGAGGGCCTGCCTCGCATGCCAGTGGCAATACAGATTGGCAAGATGAGGTGTTTAAAACGGGTGTTGTACAAGACTACAATGCAAGCTTTTCGGGTGGTGGAAAGACAAGTACTTATTTCTTGTCAGCCAACTACCAAGACAATTCGGGTACAACTTATGGCACTGACAGTAAAAGGGTAACTGCAAGAGTAAACACCTCTGTGTTTAGAGATTTTGGAGACAAATTTCGTTTTACATTGGGCGAAAATATTACTATTAGCAATTATTTTGTAGATGAACTCAACACCAATCCTATTACAGATGTATGGAGAATGCTTCCTACTATTCCTGTGTATGATGAAAATAATCCGGGTGGATATGGTTATGGAGACGGAAGTAAGGATGTTACTTTTGGTGTAAATCCAATAGCACGCGAGAACTTAGAGACAAGAACCAACGAGAATATGCGCATACGAGGAAACGCATTTGCTGAATTGGATTTTGACAAATTCTTGAAATACAGACTTAATGTTGGATTTGTAACCAGCTCCGACTCTCATCTATATATGAGGAAAGCTGGATCATGGTCATACAATCAACCTACCGATCCTACAAGCATTAATAGAAACAAGGCTTTCTCTCAATCATATGTATATGACAATACGTTGGAGTTCAACAAGTCATTTGGCTTACATGATCTTGCGATAGTTGCTGGTAGTAGTTATATGACCGAAGATTATTCGCAGATATGGGGAACCAAAAGTGATGTGTTGAGAAAAGGAGATGGCTACTTTGAACAATTGGATGGTGCATTGATAGATCCTAAAACTGGAAGCTTTCAAAACCTATCGAAACTCTTTTCTCTGTTTGGCAGAGCAAACTACACGTATGACAACAAATACATAATTAGTGGTACTATACGTAGAGACTCTTCGTCGAAATTTGGACCTGACTATAGAAATGGTGTATTTCCCTCTATTGCAGGGGCATGGAGAATAAGCAACGAGAAGTTCTTTGATGTGGAATGGGTAGACGACCTTAAAGTTAGAGCAAACTATGGAGTGCTCGGTAGTTCGAATATTGGTAACTGGGACTGGATTCCTTTTATTAATGTATTTCCGCAAGTAGTTTTTGGTCAAGATCAAACGGTTCAAACTGGAATGACGCAAGTGAAATTAGTTAACACCGATTTGAAATGGGAAGAGCTTCATCAATACAATGTGGGATTTGATGCCACACTTTTGAATAATAAACTTGGTGTGACTGCTGACTTCTTCAACAAAGAAACAAGAGATGTTTTAACTGGTATGCAGATATTGATGTCAACTGGTAATAATGGTGGAAATCCATTGGTAAATGCAGCCTCACTAAGAAATACTGGTTTTGAAGTGAGCTTAAACTGGAGAGACAACATTGATGAGTTTAAATACTCGCTTGAGTTAAACACATCCTATATCAAAAACAAAATATTGAAGCTTGGATATGACCGCGATTCTTTTACGCAATGGAACACCAAATCATTTGTTGGCAGTCCAATTGGTGAATGGTATTTGATTAAAACTGACGGTATCTTCCGTTCGCAAGAGGAGGTGATGAATCATGTTAATAGCGAAGGTAAAATAATACAACCCAATGCAAAACCAGGTGATGTAAAATACATTGACTTTAACGATGATGGCAATATAACTGACTCAGACAGACAATACAGTGGCTCATCCTTCCCTGCATGGAGCGTAAGTTTAAATTCTACTTTCGAATACAAAGGTTTTGACTTGATGGTGCAGTTAACAAGTGCACTGGGACATAAACTCTTTAATGGACCACGTAGTGGATATGACAGATTTGATGACAACTCTAACTACAGGGCAGACTATGACCCATTTGATTTAGAAAACAATCCAAATGGAGTAGATCCAAGACCACTGTATGACGATGCGCGCAATGTACGTGGTGATCAAGACAGGTGGTTGGAAAATGGAAACTACTTGCGATTAAAACAAGTTGCATTGGGTTATACACTCCCAAAGAGTTTGTTCAACAATGCATTTGAAAACTTCAGAGTTTTTGTAAATGGACAAAATCTCTTTACAATAACTTCTTACAAAGGTCTCGACCCTGAGTTTGTAAACCCCAGCATTTGGGAGCGAGGTTATGATGGTGGAGCATTTCCAAATCCATTCGGATTAACAATAGGAACTCAAATCACGTTTTAACTTACAAAATAAAAGAATACAATGAAAAAATATTTATATATATTTATCTTAGCTACTGCATTTGTTTTCATTAATGGATGCGATGTAAACGTTGATAATCCGAATACTTTGACCCAATCAACGTTTTGGAAAACTCAGAAGGATGCTGAACATGGAGTAAATGCCGTTTACAACATGTTCTACAAACCAGGCACATATAGCCGCTGGATTTGGTTCAGACTCGATTTGACTTCGGACGAAGGCTTTAGCCAAAGCCCATGGGCTGAACTAAAAGAATGGACAAGATTTCAATATCTCAACTACAACTTTTGGGAAGGAAATAGCTGGACATACCGTGACTCGTATGAAGCTATTTTTAGAGCCAACCAGGTAATTCACCATCTGCCTGATATAGAAATGAACCAAGATGTTAAAGACCACTTGGCTGGACAAGCCTATTTTTTGAGAGGCCTCTACTATTACAATTTAGCGATACTGTGGGGAAGTGACAATCCAAGTGTTCCTATTGTGTTGGAGCCTTCAAAGCCAGGTGATACACCAATGGGTTATACCGAGGAAGAAGTGTTTGCACAAGCTATTGCAGACTTGACAGAAGCCGTTAAACTTTTGCCCGAAGAGTGGAGCAACAACGAGAAAGGACGTGCAACTAAAGGAGCCGCCTATGCTTTTAGAGCAAAATGCTACATGCAAGAGCATGAGTGGGACAAAGCTAATGAAGACTTGAAATGGTTGGTGGAAGGCAACGGAAGCAAATATTATGATTTAGTTGAAAACTATAGGGATAACTTCACTTCATTTAATGAGAATAATAAAGAGTCTGTTTTTGAGATTCAGTATTCTGATGTGAATAAAGCTCCTTCTGGCGACGGTGACTTTGATGTTGACCCCAACTTAGGTTTAAATAGAGGACAATTTTTTGCACCTCCAGGAATTGGTTGGACAGATGGTGAAATAAGACCATGGATAGTAGATGAGTTCAAGAAAGAGAAAGATATTGATGATAACTTTGATATCCGTTTGAAATATTCGATGTTCTATGAAGGAATGAATGAAGATTTTGAAGATAACAATAGAATATACAGGTATAATCTTGATGGAAATGATGCCAACATCTGGAATGAACAAAACTGGAAAGGTCGTGTATTTTATAGAAAATATGGTTCGGATTATTACCGCGACTATGATGACTATCATAACCCAACCAATGTGAGACTAATTCGTTTTGCTGACGTATTGTTGATGTATGCTGAAACCATTGCAAATACAGATGGTGATTTAGCAAAAGCAGTATCAATGGTAGATAGGGTAAGAGCAAGAGCAAATATGCCTAAACTTCAAGTGAACCATTTAGCGGCAACGCAATCAAAAAATGCTTTCTTAAAAAGATTGCAAATGGAACGTGCTCTTGAACTCTCAACCGAAGGCAACAGATGGCCCGATATTAAGAGATGGGGGTTGCTGAACACCAGTGAAGGTATAAATGAGCTCATAGCAAGAGATCCAGATTTCAAAAACTTTGAAATTGGGAAACATAACCGTTTGCCCATACCTTCAAATGAGATTAATAACAACGTAAACTTGGTGCAAAATCCTAAATATTAATGAATACAAGATACCTCATATTATTGGGCTTATTAATCATGCTGTCGTGTGGCAGCAACTCTTTAAAAGAAAATGAGAGCGATGAAGATGCATCTGCTATTTTAGTGCCATTGGCTGATCCTTTTATATTGTTGCATGACAATGTGTACTATGCATATGGAACTGGAGCCGAAAATGGGATAGAAGTGATGACCTCTGATGACCTGAAAGTATGGAAAAGAGCAGTAGCCACTGAAAGTGGACTTGCCTTGCACAAAGATGATTCGTATGGCAACAAGTGGTTTTGGGCACCTGAAGTGTATTATGTAAACAGTAAATTTTACATGTACTATTCAGCCGAAGAGCATATGTGTGTGGCAGTATCTGATTCGCCATTGGGTCCTTTTAAGCAAGCTGAAAAAAAGCCAATGCTTGAAGGAGAAAAAACCATAGACAATTCATTGTACATTGATGATGATGGCAAACCATACCTGTTTTTTGATCGCTTTAATGATGGATTAAATATATGGGTAGCTGAATTGGAAGATGACCTAATGACCATAAAAGAGGAGTCAATGCATCCGTGCATACATGTTTCGCAAGAGTGGGAAGAGGTGTGGCCACGTGTAAATGAAGGTTCATTTGTTGTTAAACACAATGGAGTTTACTACATGACCTATTCGGCAAACAGCTATGAGAGCCAGTTCTATGGTATTGGTTGCGCAACGGCAACAGATATTATGGGAGAATGGACAAAGTATCCTGACAATCCGTTGTTGCAGAAACCTGGAGAATTGGTAGGCGTTGGACATAGTGCAATGTTTAAAGACAAAGCGGGAGAATGGCGCATTGTTTATCACGCACACAAAAGCACAACCTCCATTCATCCACGTAACATGTATATAAGTAAGGTTGGGTTCAAAAAAGAGGGTGATACTGAGAAGCTATTTATTGACCCGAACTACCTCACGCCAACACTTAGTGTGATGAAGTAATTTATTGAAACTAAATTTTTAAAATGCACCAGTTATTAGTTTAAGATTAGCCTCTTAAATGTAATTGGTGCTTTTTTATTACATTTGTTTCAACATCCAGATCATAACAATGAAAATTTTAAACTCTTCCGTCAATCGTATACTTCTTGTGCATATATTGCTGCTCCTAAAGCTAACAATGGGATACAGCAATCCATCCTATCAATTCAAACACTTTAATATTAATAATGGATTGTCTCAAAATACTGTTTCAAGTATTTTTCAAGACAAAGAAGGATATATGTGGTTTGGAACAAAGGATGGGTTAAACAGATTTGATGGAGAGTCATTTAAAATTTTCAGACTTTCTTCGGAAAACAAACTGAATGACAATGTTTTCCGCGTTATTGTTCAAGATAGAGATGACAATATATGGCTGGGAACTGATGACGGTATATATATTTACAATCCGAGGTTGGAGTCTTTTAAATTTTTTGACACGAAGACAAAAGATAATGATTCTATTCGTGGCTTAATCAGTGACATGATTATTGATACTGATGGAGATATTTGGATTTCGGTGGAAGAGAAAAAAGTTTTCATGTATAATTATGAGACGAATGAGTTAGACCTCTATACAATAGAAAGTGAGAAAGGTGGATTGAAAGGTCTTTCACTCTTCGAAGATACGGGCTTCGGAGTTTGGGTATTTCCCTATTCAAGACCTATTCATCGAATAGATAAAAACAGAAAAGTAGTAAGGGAATTTACTTTGAAGCCTAATAATTCAGAGATTTACCAAACAGGAGAAATAACCAGTGTAATTGCTGATGGAAATAGTTTATTGATAGGCACATCCCAAAAAGGTCTAATCAAGATTGATATTATAGATAGAACGATAAGCAATATATTGTCAACAGACAAGAGTGGTAATCCAATATTTGTACGTGATTTGTTGCGGATAGATGAAACTATTTGGATAGCATCTGAATCGGGAATCTATTTCTTCAACATTTACACGGGTGAATTAGAGAATTTAAAGTTTGACCCATCTCTATCAACCTCTTTATCAGACAATGCAATTTACTCTTTGTATAAAGATAGAGAAGGTGGCATCTGGATTGGATCATATTTTGGAGGAGTTGACTATTTCCCAAATAAAGGTACCTACTTTCAAAACTATTATCCTATTTTCAACAAAGAGAGTTTGTCTGGAATGAGGGTGAGGGAGTTTTGTTTATCAAAAGATAATAATATCTGGATTGGTACTGAAGATAGAGGACTCAATCTCTTTAATCCAGAGACCTCATCATTTATGCCTATAGATGATCAACTTAAAAATTTATACCCAAATATCCATGCGCTTTATCTGGATAAGGATTACTTATGGATTGGCACCTTTTCTAAAGGACTGTACCGATATCACTTAAAAAGTAAAACATTAAAGCATTACCAAAAAACAGAACAAGAGAACTCGTTGATTGAGAATAGCATTTTTTCTATCTACAAAGATTCACAAGGTACGCTTTGGATAGGAACAATTTTTGGACTGAACACTTACAATTACGAAACAGATGATTTTAACCGTATAAATCATCTTAACAGCATATTTGTTCAAGATATAATGGAGGATAGCAACGGGAAAATGTGGATCTCAACATTTTTAAAAGGTCTATACTCTTTTGATCCAATTGAGAACAAATGGAAAAATTATACCCACAATCCTGCTGATTCATCAAGCCTGCCCTACAATAAGGTTACTTCTGTCTTTGAAGATAGTAAAAAAAGAATTTGGGTTACTACTGAAGGTGGTGGGTTCGCTCAATATAACAGACAACAAGAATCATTTAGTACGGTAGCCTGCACAAAAGGGTTGTCAAACAATGTTGTTTATAAAATGTTGGAGGACGATGACGGGAAGTTATGGCTTTCCACAAATTCGGGTTTAATAAGGTATTCACCAGAGAACGAGACAACTCGTATCTATACTATCAATGATGGATTGAAGACCAATCAATTTAATTATAAATCGGGTTTTAAAACCAATGATGGCACACTCTATTTTGGTTCAATAGATGGTTTTGTTCGTTTTAATCCTTCCACCTTTAAAGAACCAGTCTTTGATCCTCCAATTGTGTTTAATCAACTGTATATTAACAATTTTCCCGAGGAAATAGGAGGTGGGATACTTTTAGACAAGAGTATTCAATACATTGATAAAATAAAACTCAATCACAATCAAAATTCACTAAGCATAGGGTATTCAGTACTTAGCTACTCTGAAAATAGAAATAGTGAAATACATTATAAACTGGAGGGGTATGATAAAGATTGGATGCCAACAGATAATAGTCGTACTATCTCCTACTCAAATTTACCCACAGGTAAATATACACTTTATGCTGCTATCCCAGGAAGCAACAACATTAAAAAGTTAGCTATTGTTGTAACCCCTCCATTTTGGTTTACTTGGTGGGCCTACACCTTTTATTTTATACTGTTTGTTGTTGCAACCATGCTTATCAGCCTATACATACAGAAGCGAGTTGAGAAAAACAATAGACGCAAAATGCGCATATTTGAACAAGAGACCGAGCGTAAGCTTTATGAGTCAAAAATAGATTTTTTTACGAATGTTGCGCATGAGATTCGTACTCCTCTATCTTTAATAAAAGCGCCTCTTGATGAAGTGTTGAAAAATCAACATGTATCTCATGACATAAAGGATGATTTGGAGATAATGAGTAAAAACACAGATCGATTGTTGGGACTAACGCGCCAGCTATTAGATTTTCAAAAAACGGAATCGGAGCTTTACGCTTTAGATATGAAATCTTATGATATTCCGCAACTAATAAAAGATATTGTTTATTTATTTAGCCCCATTTCGAAGACGAAAGATATAGCAATAGACTTTGAGAATATTGATGGTCCTATTTTTGCAAAAGTAGATAGAGAAGCATTCACTAAAGTTATTAGTAACCTTATGAGTAATGCACTTAAATATGGAGAAAGTTTCGTTAACTGTAAGGTGACCTATTTTGAAAAAGAGAATGCTCCTTTTGTTTCGTTTTCTGTTATGAATGATGGACCACTCATACCACAAGATTATCAAGAATCTATATTTAAACCTTTCATCCAGATGAATAAAAATAAAGATGAAGCATTTAGTGGTACAGGAATTGGCTTGGCATTGTCGAAATCACTAACCGCCTTGATGAATGGCAAGATTGAATACCAAGTTATTGATGGTTTAAATGTATTTAGTGTGGTCTTTTCAGCTAACAAGAAAGAGGAGAATGAAGCAGAGAAAGAGCGTGAATTAAAAGACAAAGAGAAAGAGCATGAATTGAAAAAAAGTCAGAAGAAGGGTTTGAGTCCTACAATTTTAATTGTTGAGGATGACAATGATATGAATGACTTTTTGAAAAGATACTTCAGCAAAGAATACCGCGTTTTGCAAGCATATAATGGAGAGGAAGCTTTAGAAATAATAAATGTTGAGAATATAAACATCATAGTAAGCGACGTAATGATGCCAAATATGGATGGTTATGAACTAACGGAGAAGATAAAATCGAATATTGAAATCAGTCATCTTCCTGTTATTTTGCTTACAGCAAAAACGAATAGCAAAGCAAAAATTGAAGGTTATGAAAAAGGAGCTGACTTATATATTGATAAGCCATTTTCCATTGATGTGTTGCACGCTCAAGTAGCTAATCTATTGCAAAATAGGGAAACCTTGAGGCAGTCTTTCTTAAAACACCCTTTTATTGGAGCAATGACGCTTGCGTCAACAAAATCGGATGAGGAGTTTATAAAAAAACTAAACGATATTGTTCAAAATAATCTATCTGACTCGTCATTTAATGTAGAGGATATGGCTGAACAATTTAATATGAGTAGGGCAAGTTTTTATCGTAAAATTAAAGGTGTATTAGAGCTAACTCCTAATGAGTACATTCGAATAGAGAGATTAAAAAAAGCAGCCCAACTTCTGAAAGAAGAAGATTATAAAATCAATGAGATATGTTATATTGTGGGTTTCAACTCACCATCTTATTTTGCAAAGTGTTTTCAACAGCAATTTGGCATTCTACCAAAAGAATTTCAAGATAAATAGCAGATTGAGATAAATATTGCATCCTTTGATTCATATTTTATAATGATACAGTGTAATAACATGTATTTTCGTATCAGTAAGTATTTTAATCGTATAAAATTCAAAAACTATTTTTACATGAAAACAAGACTGACGTTATTTCTAACGCTTTTTCTAACATTTACCCTTGCTGCACAATGGCAGCCAGCGGGTAATAAGATTAAAACAAGGTGGGCATCTGAAATAGATGTAAACAATGTGTTGCCTGAATATCCTCGCCCAATAATGGAGCGTGCAGAATGGCAAAATCTAAACGGTTTGTGGAATTATGCCATACTTCCTGTTGGAGAGCAACAGCCATCCACATTTGACGGAGAAATATTGGTGCCATTTGCAGTGGAGTCAAGTCTTTCTGGGGTGCAAAAAATGCTGGGGAAAGAGAATGAACTTTGGTATCAGCGTGAATTCACTGTTCCTACTAAATGGAAAAACAACAATGTGTTGCTTCATTTTGGTGCTGTGGATTGGAAGGCAGATGTGTGGGTGAATGATGTGAAAGTTGGAGAACATACAGGTGGATACACTCCATTTAACTTCGATATAACTCCTGCATTAAATAAATCAGGTTCTAATAAAGTTGTAGTTAGAGTGTGGGATCCTACTGATAACGGTTATCAACCTCGAGGCAAACAAGTAAATAAGCCCGAAGGAATATGGTATACACCCGTTAGTGGCATATGGCAAACAGTATGGATTGAGCCTGTACCTGAAAAACACATTGAGAATATTAAAATCACTCCAAACATTGATTCAAAAATATTGCAAGTTGAAACCTTCGCCAACGTTAAAAGTGCAACGGACAAAGTTGTGGTGAAAGTAAAAGATGGAGCAAGTGTAATTGCAACTGCTCAATCTATAAATGATCTTCCTGTTGAAGTGGCTATGCCAAATAATATGAAGCTATGGTCGCCCGAAGATCCTTTTTTGTATGCTGTTGAAGTGGAGCTATGGAGTAACGACAAACAAGTTGATAAAGTGGATAGTTATGCCGCAATGCGCAAATACTCTATGAAAAGAGATGATAAAGGTATTGTTCGTCTGCAACTCAATAATAAGAACCTGTTCCAATTTGGTCCGTTAGACCAAGGATGGTGGCCCGATGGACTTTACACAGCTCCAACTGATGAAGCCCTGCTTTTTGATGTGCAAAAAACAAAAGATTTGGGTTTCAATATGATTCGCAAACACGTGAAGGTGGAGCCAGCGCGTTGGTACATGCATTGCGATCAGCTTGGTATGATCGTTTGGCAAGACATGCCAAATGGTGATAGAAGTCCTGAGTGGCAAATGCGCAACTATTTTACGGGAGTGGAAAGGGCAAGAAGTCAAGAATCTGAGAACAACTTCAGGAAAGAGTGGAAAGAGGTCATCGATTATCTCTACTCCTACCCTTCCATTGCTGTTTGGGTTCCATTTAATGAAGCGTGGGGACAATTTAAAACCGAAGAAATTTCTAATTGGACAAAAAACTACGATCCTTCTCGTTTAGTTAATCCTGCAAGTGGTGGAAACCATTACACTGTAGGCGATATGCTTGACCTGCATCACTATCCAAATCCAACGATGTATTTATATGATGCTCAGCGTGCAACAGTGTTGGGAGAATATGGAGGAATAGGTTGGGCTATTAAGGGTCATCTGTGGGAACCTGATAGAAATTGGGGTTATATCCAGTTTGACAGTGAAAAGAAAGTTACTGACGAATATGTAAAGTATGCCGAGCAATTGAAACAACTCATACGCCAAGGATTTTCCGCAGCTGTGTACACGCAAACAACTGATGTAGAAGTGGAAGTGAATGGGTTAATTACTTATGATCGGGATATTATAAAATTAGATGAGTCAAGGGTGAGAAAAGTTAATCAAGAGATATGCAACATACTCAACGACTAATATTAGGTTTCTTATTTATCTTCCTCATTTCATGTCAGAATGAGGAAGATAAGAATAAATCGCTTGAATATTCTGTAAAATGGAATAGTGAAACACTAACGTGTATTGCTGAAACGGGATTTTATCCAAGAATGAACCGAATTAAGGATAATTCTTTAATGGTGGTTTACGAAAATGGTAAGGGAGATGTGGCACTTAAAAGAAGCTTGGATGAGGGTTCCACATGGAGTGAACCAACCATTATATATGAGAGTTTTGAATATAGTGATAAAGATCAATCATCTAAAATAAACATTACAAATCCTGAATTCATTCAGCTAAGTAATGGAGATTTACTACTTGCTTGCAACCTTAGACCTGCAAAAGAAGGTGTTTATCCATTTTCAATTGCGTTGAAACGTAGTACAGATAATGGTGTAACTTGGGGTGAAGAACAAGTGATATATGAAGCATCAACCTATTTTAGAGATGGATGTTGGGAACCATCATTTCTTGCTTTACCTGATGGAACATTACACGTTTATTTTGCAAATGAATATCCATACACTGAAAGTGACGAACAGGAAATATCAATGCTTTCGTCAAACGATAACGGAATGACATGGGATTCTGATGCTACAACTGTCAGTTTTAGAAAAGGTCATAGAGATGGAATGCCTACAGCTGTTATAGATGGTGAGGATATTGTTGTTTCAATTGAAGACAATGTGGCTGGTATGTTTCATCCTTATATTGTATGTAGCAACTTAAAAGATAGTTGGTCGACTGCTGTAACTGACACATCGGATAAAAGACATAATGCTTTATCAAATCCACTGCCATCTAAGGTCTATGCTGGTGCTCCATACATCATAAAGACTGACATAGGAGTCTATTTATTATCTTACCAAACTACCTACAATCGAACAACCAATTGGGAGCTTTCGACAATGGAAGTGGTGGTGAGCAATACAACGAGCAATTTCAAAAATCCATCTCGTCCGTTTAATGTACCGCTTGGCAAAGAAGCCAAATGGAACGCTTTAACTGATTTGGGTAAAGGAGAAGTTGCTGCACTTTCATCTACCAACTTTCAGTCAGATAAGATAGGTATATGGATTATTAAAGGAGAAATTTTAAAGAATTAAAAATATGATTTCAACCATAAAACTATTTATGTTAGTGGTGTTATTAACGTCATGTAAAAGCAGCGATACTGAAACACCAAAACCTGAAGATACTAAAACATACAGTAATCCTGTGATTAATTATAGTTTGCCCGATCCCACTATTATTAAAGCAGAAGACGGATATTTCTATCTATATGCCACAGAGGATATACGCAACACCCCAATTCATAGATCGAAAGATTTAGTGAAATGGGAAAATGTGGGGACAGCTTTTACAGATCAATCACGTCCAAGTTTTGAACCACAAGGTGGATTGTGGGCTCCCGACATTAACTACATCAATAATCAATATGTTCTCTATTACTCAATGTCGGTTTGGGGTGGCGAATGGACTGCTGGAATAGGAGTTGCAACAGCAGATAAACCCGAGGGTCCATTTACAGATAAGGGCAAACTGTTTAGAAGTAACGAAATTGATGTACAAAATTCTATTGATCAATTTTATATTGAAGAAGATGGAAAGAAGTATCTTTTTTGGGGCAGTTTCCGTGGAATCTATGCGATTGAATTATCGGATGATGCACTTTCTGTGAAATCAAATGCTGTAAAACAACAAATAGCTGGAACAGCTTATGAGGGGGTTTATATACATAAACGCAATGGATTCTATTACATGTTTGCTTCTATTGGAACTTGCTGTGAGGGTTTGAATAGCACCTACACAACAGTGGTTGGACGTTCCGACAATCTATTTGGACCTTATTTGGATAAGTATGGCAAATCGATGATGGACAACCAGCATGAGATTGTAATTCGAAAAAACTCCAAGTTTGTAGGTACGGGTCACAATTCAGAAATAGTTCAAGACAGTAAAGAACAAGATTGGATACTCTATCATGCTGTATCTGTTGATAATCCGAGAGGGCGTGTCTTAATGTTAGATCAGGTAAAATGGAAAGACAATTGGCCTTATGTTGAGGGTAATTCTCCTTCGCTGAAAGCGGATAAACCTGTATTTGGCTTTTAGAAGGATGACAATGCAGGGTATTTGTAGAGGCGTATTGACTAAACCCAGCGGGTTGATATTATTATAGCATAAACAAGATAGAAAGTAGCAAAACCCCGAAAGGGGTAGCATTATATCAGGCTTAAATGTTATAGCAACGTGTAACTATTACACATTTGCATGTACTCCCAGTCCAATTGTCAATTATTCCCCCATTCTCCCCCCGAGACGCGATAAATCGTCGTCTCTACGGCTGTTCCCCATACCACATATCCCCCACCTCACAACCCATTATTCTATATTCTGCCCCTAAATCCCCTAAAGGGGACTTTGCATTATGCAAGTTTTAGGCTGAATTGATGATTAAATACTGCAGTAACCAGCTCCCCCTTTAGGGGGCTGGGGGGGCGGATTGCAAGGCTTCAGCGGCGTTCAAATTCGAAAGGTTTTTTAAACCACAGATACCACAGATTTTCTCAGATTTGTTTAGTCAAAATATATTCGAAGGAGTTTCTATTTTCGATGAATTCTATAAGCTGTTGAATTTCAAAAAAACAGATTATTCAAAATACCTTCGGTACTTTATGAATAAAGCAGATTTCACAGATAAAGTGCTGAGCATTGCCACACTAACACACCCCATACCCCATACTGTCAATGCCTCATACCACATATCCCAAAACTCTCAACCCATTCTTCTATATTCTGCCCCTAAATCCCCTAAAGGGGACTTTGCATTATGCAAGTTTTTAGGCTGAATTGATGATTAAATACTGCAGTAACCAGCTCCACCTTTAGATATCTGCAAACATACGAGGGGGTTGGGGGCGGATTGCAAGGCTTCACCGAGACGCGATAAATCGGCGTCTCTACGGCTGTTTACCACAACCCAGACCACATATCCCAAAACTCATACCACACACCCCATGTCACATACCTCCTGTCAATATCTCGTAACTCAAATCACACACCTCATACCGCAATTTTTCCACCTCAACTATCTGAGTCAGGCATTTAAGGATTAATAGAAAAAAGCTGTAAGGTTTTAGGTGTTGGCTTTTAGAAGGATGACAATGCAGGGCATTTGTAGAGATGTATTGACTAAACCCAGCGGGTTGATATTATTATAGCATAAACAAGATAGAAAGTACCAAAACCCCGAAAGGGGTGGCATTATATCAGGCTTAAATGTTATAGCAGCGTGTAACTATTACACATTTGGATGTACTCCCAGACCAATTGTCAATTATTCTCCCATTCTCCCCCCGAGACGCGATAAATCGTCGTCTCTACGGCTGTTCCCCATACCACATATCCCACACCTCACAACCCATTCTTCTATATTCTGCCCCTAAATCCCCTAAAGGGGACTTTGCATTATGCAAGTTTTAGGCTGAATTGATGATTAAATACTGCAGTAACCAGCTCCACCTTTAGGGGGTTGGGGGGCGGATTGCAAGGCTTCACCGAGACGCGATAAATCGGCGTCTCTACGGCTGCTTACCACAACCCATACCACATATCCCAAAACTCATACCACACACCCCACATCTTCATTGTCATTCCCTGATATAG
>DEZB01000011.1:63951-134104 GCA_002364735.1 Bacteroidales bacterium UBA3143 | reverse complement strand
AACATTAAAATTTAAAACCAACATCGAGTGCTCCAATTGCGAAGCACGTGTGAAACCATTTTTAGATAAAAAAGAAGGAATAGCCTCTTGGCAAGTAGATACCGATAGTGCTGATAAAGTATTGACTGTAGAAACTGACACCTTGGAAGCTAAAGACATCATTAAAACAATTAAACGGACAGGATTTGTGGCTGAAGAGATGTAAGAAATGGGTTTTGGTGGTGTGTGATATGGGTTTTGGGGCGTCTCTGATAGAATATAGATTCCAAATCGGTGTGCTGTAAGGTATAGACGCAATGCATTGCGTCTCTTAGAAAGAATGCGACACACAGGTTAAACCCGCGCGAACGAATTGATGTTGCAAACAAAAAAAGATGTACATTTGCAACATCATTTTCAACAATCTACTTCTTAAACAATGCTATACATTACACTATGTTCTTTCAATCACACATTGGCGAAATAGCAGCCTTGGCGGTTGCCTTTTGCTGGACAGGTAGTGCGCTTTTCTTTGAAAAGGCTGGACGCACTGTTGGTTCACTTTCCGTTAACATTATCCGCATTTTTCTTGCCGTCGTGTTTTTAGGCATAACATTGTTATTCACACAAGGATATTTTTTCCCAACAGATGCCACTTTCGAAAATTGGTTTTGGTTGGGTTTGTCGGGTGTTATTGGCTTTTTCATTGGCGACTTACTCTTGTTTCAATCTTATGTTATCATTGGCTCGCGCACATCTCAATTGGTGATGAGCTTGGCTCCAATGCTCACTGCCATTATTGGTTGGTTCTTTTTAAGCGAAATACTTTCGTTGCAGAGCATCATTGGCATTGTGGTCAGTGTTTCAGGAATTGTAATTGCCATTGCAGGCAAACGACTGAAACTGAACATTCCCTTAAAAGGTTTCCTCTTTGCAATGGGCGGTGCACTCGGGCAAGCATTGGGCTTGATATTGAGTAAAAAAGGGATGGGCGATTATGATCCGCTTGCTGCTACTCAAATTAGAGCCATATTTGGCTTTATCAGCTTCTTTATCCTAATGCTTTATCTCAAGCGATTCAATCGAGTGTTTTTGGCTATCAAAGATCTCCAGAGCATGAAGGCAATAACCATTGGGACTATCTTCGGTCCGTTTGTAGGTGTTGCTCTTTCACTCTTTGCCATTCAGCATGCTCAAACAGGCGTTGCGGCGGCACTTATGGCATTGGCTCCCATCATCATTATTGTCCCTTCGGCCATCATGTTTAAAGAAAAAATTACTACACAACAAGTCATTGGAGCATTCATCAGTATGGGGGGTGCAGCTATTTTCTTTGTTTGATGACCTTTTCCAAACATTTCCTACGTGTAGAAAATGTTTACAAAAGATGAAATTTGCATCCTACACCAACAAAATGTTTTACAACAAATGTTTATGGATTTCGCGCGCAAAAATTCGCTGTTTTAGCCATAAATTGATGTTGAGGAGCATAGCGATATATTTTTGCTGATGTGGCTTCACTTTCTGATTGTTTTTTCTCTTCAATTGGCATTGTTTTACTGAAAAGAGCCTCAAAAATCGCAGCTTTTTCTTTTCCAAAGATTTCTACCACGGTAAATTCAATTATCAACAGACGAATGGCTGATTTTAGGCGTAGGAAATGTTTTATAAAAAAGTTCTTCATGTTTTTATTGGTTTTATTGGGGGCAAAAGTAACTGAAAAGAAAATGCGAATAGCGTAGATGATGAATTTATATTTTTTTGTTTTATGATTTGTGTCTCTCGCAAAGACGCAAAGTAGTGCAAGCTTTGAAAGTGCTCGCGTTGGATGATGGAATCATCCGACATGGATACGGTAGTATCTTCCCTATTCTTTATTTTCTTTTCTCTTCTTTCCTTTCCTTTTCTTTCATTTGCATTGGGGAGGCTATAGCCACCCTAATAGCCCCCCTATCTGAAAGATGGTGACCGCTCCGATTTTCAAATAAAGCCATTTGGTTTTCTAAGTTTAAATGCAGTTTGTTATCCTCATAAATCAACGTTTATGCATCTTTATGAGAGCACCTATCATTGAACAATGGTGTTAACAGATTTGTTATGTTGATGTATTTGATAATAAACATTATAAAGACTATCAAAATTATACTGTCTTTCAAATACGAATTGCAATTTAAATAATAAATAATTATTATGAAAAAATTATTAGGTTTATTGACCGTAATTTTCTTAGGAGTGTTTGTGTTAGCATCTTGTAGTAAAGATGATGACCCTAAAGATAACGATATTTTTTTAGGGACATACAAAGGTAAAGTTAGTTATACAAGTAGTGAAAAAACAATTTCAAAAGATGATGGTAGTGTTACTGTAGCTAAGTTAGGAGACAAATACACTTTTAATTTTTCTGATGGTATCCCAAGCATTAAAAACAAAGAAATAAAAAAAGGAGAGAATAGCTATACATTAGATTGGGATGAAGGGAGTATTATAACTATTGATGAGAAAAAGCTTACAATCAATATGATAAGAGATGGTGAAATTTGGACGGCTAACTGTAATCGATAATAGTTTAGCGTCTTAAGTAGTATCTAAAAAAGTGCACTTTTAAAAAAGCGCACTTTTTTTGTGTCTATTCGCGTAGTGTTTAGCATCCTGCCTCAGCTCGCGCCGATTTGCAATCGGTGTGCTGTGAAGCAGAAGTAATAAAACGTGAGAACGAAAAGTTTCGCTACGCGACACACGGGTTACCCGCGCGAGCAGGTGACGCAAAGAGACGCGATTAATCGCGTCTCTTCTACAGGTTTCATCATTATCTTGCCAAATCTTATTATTTGCAGACACACTCAATACGGCGTCTCTGCTTAAAATATTTATTACTTTACCTCCACAGTTCTCTTCTCGTTATTGCTCTGTATAGCCAATTCTATTATTTTCATAACGTTAGCACCTTCTTCTGCTGTAACGGCTATATCGCATTTGCCCCAAATGGCATCCCGCAAATTGATGAAGTAATCGCGGTAATCTCCCTTTTCACTTTCTATTATGCTGCGCATCTCAATTCCATTGTACTCTGTTTGTAAAACGCCCCAAATGGATTCGGGTTCACTTCCCCAATCGGGAGTGTTTGGGATGGCTCCTTTGTCTAAATCTGCTTCTTGCACATCAAGTCCATATTTCACGAACGAACCTTTTGTTCCGTGTATTTGAAATGTGGGACCTGGTATTTTTGCATACATCATCGACTTCACGGTTGAGGTGTGAGTGGGATAGTGTAGCTTAACATCAAAAGAGTCATCGGCTTGCGCCCATGGTCTCATGGCTTTGATGTGGGCCGTCACTGAATGAGGCATACCGAAAAAATGCAACGATTGGTCTATTAAGTGAGAGCCAAGGTCATAGAAAATGCCTGAACCAGGTAGTGGCTCTTCGCGCCATGCTCCTCCTGGGCGTGGTTCATCGCGAAAACGATCGAAATGTGTTTCATAATCAACCACATCACCCAATACACCACTTTCTAAAAGTTTTTTTACCGTTTTTGTGTCGCTTGTAAACCTGCGATTGTGGTAAACTGTCAGTATTTTCTCTTGCTCCTTTGCAAGCTCTACCAACTCTTGTGCTTCAGCATAAGTAACGGTAAAAGGCTTTTCCACCACTACATGCTTGTTGGCAAGCAGTGCCTCTTTTGCCCAATGAAAATGAACTGTGTTGGGCGATGTAATAATTACCAAATCGATGTTGGGATCGTTTACAATACCTTCTGCATCAGGCACAATGGTTGCGTTTGGATAGCGCACTTGTGCTAAGCTTATTTTTTCAGGACTTGAGGTACTTATCATAGATAATTTAAATCCCTTCACGATGTCTATAAAGGGAGCGTGAAAAACTCTTCCTGATAGACCATAACCAATAATTCCTGTGCGAATAATATTTTCCATGAATTTAAAATTTTTATGTTGTTTGTTTTTACTTTATTTGTTTTCTTTCTGTTGCAACAAAAAGGTGACCAGTTTTTGCGTTGCTATTGCTCTGTGACTTAGTTTGTTCTTTATCTCTTCAGACAACTCTCCAAAGGTTTTGTCATAACCATCGGGCATGAATATGGGGTCGTAACCAAAACCATTGTTGCCTCGTTTGGCATCAATAATCTCTCCTGATATTTCACCTTCAAAATAGTGTGTTTCACCATTAAGAATCAGGGCAATAACTGTGCGAAATCGTGCATTCCTGTTTTCTACACCCTTTAAATCATGAAGTAGTTTACGCATATTATCCTCTGAATCGCAATTCTCACCCGCAAACCTTGCTGAATATATGCCTGGAGCATTGTTTAAAGCCTCCACTTCAAGACCTGTATCATCTGCAAAACTATCCAGCCCGAACTTATCTTTTACATATTTCGCTTTTATAAGTGCATTCTCTTGTAGGGTATCTCCCGTTTCTGGAATGTCTTCGTGGCAGTTGATATCTGTTAGGCTAAGTATGTCTAATTGGTCTTTACTTATTTTTCTTATTTCATCTAACTTGTGGGCGTTGTTAGTTGCGAAAACTATTTTCATATATTCTTTTGATGAGGATCTAAACTACAAAAACTAATTGGTGGATGTAAGTTCAGAAATGGGCTTAAGTTCAATTTTGCGAAACTCCACTTCAGAACCTTCAGCTTGCAGCGCTATTTGTCCTTTGCTTGCTGTGCAGTTGTAACCATAGTTTACAAACACATCATTTACCCACACTTTCACTTCATCTCCAACACACTCTATCACCATATTGTTCCATTCACCAACTGGTTTCTCGGCTCCATCGGTAAATTTCTTTATGCGACGTGCTTTTCCTTCCGTAATGCCCCAATCTTCTTTTGGACCTCGTTGTTCTTCCATGTTGTCAACAGTAATATCTTCTACTATACACCAGAAGTCTCCTGCATTTTGATGTTCCATTTGCACTTCCAACGATTTTGGGAACATCTTGTACAATGCACGAGGAGTTGTGGCATGAATCAAAACTCCACAGTTTCCAGGAGTCCCTGCAAAACGATACACCACTTCCAGTTGGTAGTTTTCAAAATCATTGTCCGTAATAAGATGACCTGCGGGAGTGCCCAAACTTACCAGCATACCATTGCGTACAATAAAAGGATTGATAGTGTCGGGGTTGTTGTCCATTGCTGGCACATCCACGTGCCAGCCTGTCAGGTCTGTTCCATTAAATAGACTTTGCGCTTCGGGTTGTTTTGAGGTGCAAGCCGCGAATGCGAAAAGAGTAGTTAGAATAAATAGATTGACTTTCATCTTTTTTGTTATTTTAAAAATTAATGCCTGAATGATATATCTTGCAATTATTTTGATTCTGTTATTTTAGTAATAGGAGTCAATTCAACTCGCTTAAATTCAATTTCTGAACCTTCAGACTGTAGTGCGATTTTACCTTTTTGTGAAGTGCTATTATAACCATAATTCACTAATGTCTCATTTAGCCAAACCTTTACTTCGTCTCCAACGCTTTCAATCACCAGGTTGTTCCATTCACCAGCAGGATTTTCAGCATCAGTTAATTTTGGAATGTTGCGTTGTTTGTCTGCTGTAGAGCCCCAGTTCTCTTTTGGTCCACGTCTTACTTCCATATCTGGCACTGCAATGTCTTCTTGAAAACACCAAAAGTCGCCAACATTTTCATGCTTCATTTGCACTTCCAGTGATTGAGGAAACAGATCGTTAACTGCTCGTAAGGTTGAGGAGTGGAGCATAACACCACCATTGCCTGCTCCTTTTGTAAATCGGTATTCTACATGCAAGCGGTAATTCTCGTACTCATCATCGGTAATAATATGTCCAATAGGTTCGCCCAAAGTAACCAACATGCCGTCACGTATAATAAACGGGTTGATAGTGTCGGGGTTGTTGTCCATTGCTGGAACATCTATATGCCAACCGCTGAGGTCAGTTCCATTAACAAGACTTTGTGCTACAGGTTGTTTAGCCTCGTTGCACGATAAAAATAAGAAGAGAGCAGAAAGTAAGAATAAATTGAATTTCATCTTTTTGTAATTAATAGGTTTAAAATGTTGAATGTATTATTTATTTTTTCTCATTGAACTCGAAAGCTTATTTATCTTCCATTAGATAATTTATATATGTTGGTTATAAAGGATTCTTTGTAAGCGTATTATTCAGAAGTTTTGATTACAGTGCATTTGTAAAGATAACAAATATATGCAATATTATTTAAAGTGTAAAGTTTTAATTATAATACAAGTAGAAATAATGAGCTTTAAATAATGAGCTTTAAATAATGAGATGCTTCATCTTTTAAGAAAACAGATCAAGAAATAGTTCTGAATCACTATTTCAAAAATGAGAATAACGAAATACAATGGCCTTGTAGAAATGTTGTACGTTGAACCTGTAGAAATGTTGATATAAGCTCTTTTCTTGCAAAAATAAAATAAGGTAATAAGGTTGGTGATGTCGTTTAGCACTGGTTTATTAAGGTTTAAAAGGAAGATTGAAGCTTATTGCATAAAGATTAGAATAGAAGCTGAAATTTATTTAAGAGCTAATATGTACTAAAAGAAAAGAGAGTAAGTCTTTCAAACCTTAGTAACATTGACATATAACCATGTATCTAACCTTATCACCTTATTTTCTGAATGTGCATACAATTAATTTCATTGCATATTTTTAGTTCATTCACAGCTTGTACCTTGACCCTATAGAGGTTTTATGAACTATTTGCTTCGAACATTTAAGCTCCTAATTACAAAGCTGTCAGTAGTATATATATATAATTGATGTTGCCCAGCGTGTTTGTAATTAAAAAAAAAGAGAAAGGAATGCTTAAACACAAAAAAAGCGTCATAATTATGATAATTATGACGCTCATTTAAAAAATCTTAGAAAACTATCTTATATCTGTGCGGCTGAAGGGACTCGAACCCCCACGACTTGCGTCACTAGATCCTAAGTCTAGCGCGGCTACCAATTACGCCACAGCCGCAAAAAGCGATGCAAAGATAGTATATTTTTTTATTTCCAAAGTAATTCCATGCTTTTTATTTTTAATAAAAGCTTTTTTTTTTGGAGACTTCATTTATTTTGAAAATTTATATCCCAATAAAAATTTTGAAATGAATCAATCTATCAGCTTGTTAATTAGTTTTCTCTAAAATTACCTCTTCAATAACACGAGGTAAATGAGTGTACTCTAAAGTGTGTACTTTTTTCGCAACATCTTCAAACGAGTCATTTGGACTGATAATACATGACGCTTGAAATATAATTTCTCCATCGTCATATTTGTCATTTACATAATGTATAGTTATACCAGATTGTGAGTCACCCATTTCTATCACCTTTTTGTGCACATTGTCGCCAAACATTCCTTTACCCCCATATTTGGGTAATAGCGCAGGATGTATATTGATTATCCGTTTTGGGAATTCTTCTAATAAAGACTCGGGTATTTTTAAGAGAAAGCCAGCAAGTACAATAAAGTCTATATTATATTCAGATAATAGCTTAACTATATCTCTTCCATCCTTAAACGCCTCTTTAGGTAAAGTGTAGGAGGGGATATTCAATGCTTTGGCTCGTTGATGCACAAAAGCTTGAGGATTATTAGAAATAATCAAAGAAACCTTTATTTCTGGACTATTAGCGAAATAATTGGCTATATTTTCGGCATTTGTTCCACTTCCCGAAGCAAAAAGAGCTATTTGAGTCATAAAAACGTTGTTTTTTGCACAAAAAATTCAAAAATGTGCACTTTTGGTGAAATTGTTGGATGATTATTTGTTTTATTCAATAAAAAATGATTTACTTTGCATCGCAAAATTACGAATAAAAGTTTATTTATTAATTAATATCACTAAAGTTATGTCTGAAACAGCATCAAGAGTAAAAGCAATTATCGTTGATAAATTAGGCGTTGAAGAATCTGAAGTTACCAACGAAGCAAGCTTCACAAACGATTTAGGAGCAGATTCATTAGACACTGTTGAATTGATCATGGAATTTGAAAAGGAATTCAATATCTCAATTCCAGATGACCAAGCAGAACAAATTTCAACTGTTGATCATGCAATAAAGTATGTAGAAGAACACGCGAAATAATTATCCATTAAATAAATATATGGAATTAAAAAGAGTAGTAGTAACAGGTCTGGGAGCTATAACCCCTATTGGCAACAACGTTAATGAAACGTGGGAAAGTGCCCTTGCAGGTAATAGTGGCGCCAGACCTATTACTTTGTTCGATGCTTCATTATTCAAAACACAATTCGCTTGCGAAGTTAAGAATTTTGATCCATTAGAACATTTTGATAGAAAAGAAGCGCGAAAGCACGACCGATATTCACAATTAGCAATTGCTGCTGCAACCCAAGCCATAGAAGATTCTGGATTAGATTTCGAAAAAGAAAATTTAGACAGAATTGGTGTTATTTTCTCAGCTGGAATTGGCGGTATAAAAACTTTTGAAGAAGAAGTAGGTAATTATTATCTTACCAAAGAAAATGGTCCACGATTTAATCCTTTTTTCATTCCGAAAATGATAGCCGATATTGCCACTGGGCACATCTCTATGATTTACGGACTGCGAGGACCAAATTATGCTACCGTATCCGCTTGTGCTTCATCAACTAACGCAATTGCTGATGCATACAATTTAATTCGTTTAGGAAAAGCAAATGCTTTTGTTACTGGTGGTGCCGAAGCTGCTATAACAGAATCTGGAGTTGGGGGTTTTAATGCCATGCATGCAATCTCTACTCGTAATGAGTCGCCTGAAACTGCATCAAGACCTTTTAGTAAAAGTCGCGATGGATTTGTTATGGGTGAAGGCTCAGCTTCTCTTATTCTGGAAGAATTGGAACATGCCAAAGCTCGTGGAGCAAGAATATATGCCGAAGTTATAGGAACTGGAATGTCTGCTGATGCTTACCACTTAACTGCGTCACATCCTGATGGAGTTGGTGCAAAGCTCGTTATGCGCAATGCATTGGAAGATGCTGAAATGCAGCCCGAAGACATTGACTATATTAATGTGCACGGCACTTCCACACCAGTTGGAGATATCTCAGAAACAAAAGCAATTTTAGATGTATTTGGCGAACATAGTTATAAGCTAAACATTAGCGCAACAAAATCTATGACTGGTCATCTATTAGGTGCTGCTGGAGCAGTTGAAGCTTTATTTAGCATTTTAGCAATTAGAGATCAAATTGTTCCTCCTACTATTAACTTTACAGAAGGTGATGAAGATCCTGAGATTGATTATAATTTGAATTTCACATTCAATAAACCTCAGAAAAGAGAGATTAATGCTGTTCTTTCCAACACATTTGGATTTGGAGGGCACAACGCAAGCGTTATTCTCAAAAAATACACAGAGTAAGTGTGATAAAAAAAATATACAAAAAGATGAGGGCTATTCCAAGAAAAGGGAAAGAGCCCTATCTTACATTCTACAACATAGTGGGTTTTTATCCTCACGATCTCTCTTTATACCAACAAGCTGTTGCCCATAAGTCCTCATCAATTAGATTAAATAATGGTCAATGGGTAAACAATGAGCGTCTCGAGTTTTTAGGAGATGCCATTTTAGATGCCATTATTGCGGATATATTATTCAAAAAGTTTGAGAATAAAAAAGAGGGCTTTCTTACTAATATGCGCTCACGCATAGTACAAAGAGATACTTTAAATAAACTGGGCCTGGAGTTGGGCTTAGATAAACTATTAATTTCCTCTACACGCAATGTGGCTCATAATACCAATATGTATGGCGATGCGCTTGAAGCGCTTATTGCAGCCATATATCTTGATCAAGGATATAGAGTAGCTAAAAAATTTGTGTTTGATACACTTATCAAAGAGCATCTCGATATTGAGGATGTAGTAAAAAATGAAGTTGATTTTAAATCGCGATTGATAGAGTGGGGACAGAAAATAAAAGTTGATGTGAGGTTTGATCTTATTAAGTCATACTATGACGAAAATCACAATCCCATTTTTCATTCAAATGTCTACATTGCTGATGTTGAAATTGCAACCGGAATAGGATACTCAAAAAAAGAGTCACATCAAAAGGCAGCGGAGCAAGCTTTGAAACTAATTGAAGAAGATGAAAGTTTTGAAGATAAAATATTAAATGCCAGAAGTGGCAAAGTTTCACAAGATATAAGTGATATTGATACAATTCAACCCGTTGTGTGATATATAGAAACTCACACTTATATCTATCACAATACAAAAAACCACATAAAATAGCAACCTCCTTTTCTTTATAAGAGAAGGAGGTTTTATTTTTATGGACAATGATAATAGCTTATCTCATTTTTAATGAACCTGTAAGACTAAGCTTCTCAATCTGCTACCCCAAATGATATACCAATGCGTTTGCCTTGCAAAATTAAATCATCATCAGCAGTGACTATTCGTAGCTTTCCAGCAACTTCTTTCAATGGCACATCGGTTATGCCGCGTCCTTTAACAGACACCATTCGTCCAAATTTCCCTTCATTTATGAGGCTTGTAGCGTGACCGCCTAATTGTGTGCCAAGATTTCTGTCGAAAGCAGTGGGTGAGCCACCACGTTGAACATATCCCAAAACAGTTTCACGTGTTTCAATTCCTGTTTCTTTTTCTATATGCTCTGCAAAATAACTTGCAGGCTTTAATTTACTTCCATGTATTTCAATTCCTTCCGCTACGGCAACAATCGAATAAGGTTTTCCCATCTCCAATCGTTCCTTTATTTTATCAATAATCACTTTCATATTGTATCCCAATTCAGGAAGAAGGATTATATCTGCACCGCCAGCCATGCCACTATGAAGGGTTATCCAGCCTGCATGATGCCCCATCAGCTCTATCACCATAACTCTTCGATGAGAGCTTGCAGTGGAGTGTAAACGGTCTATGGCTTCAGTTGCTATCGTAACTGCTGTGTCAAATCCAAATGTAACGTCTGTTCCCCAAACATCATTATCGATTGTTTTTGGAATGCCAATTACGTTCAAACCCATTTCAGATAACATCCATGTAGTACGTTGTGTGCCGTTGCCCCCAATACAAACCAAACAGTCTAACCCTAATTCATGGTAAGCTTTTTTGATGGTTTTACGGTCTTCCTCGTCGGGAGAGGTAATTAGTTTACGAAATACTTTTTCTCTTGCAGTTCCCAAGATAGTTCCCCCTAAATTTAAAATTCCCGATAGAGATCTTTCCGTTAAAGTAGAAACATCTTTGTGCAATAAACCAGAAAAACCATTGTGAATACCAATTACGTCCATCCCAAAATGATTGATGGCTGTTTTGCCAACTCCTCTGATTGTTGCATTGATTCCAGGGCAATCGCCCCCCGATGTAAGAATACCAATTTTCATGTGTGTTTGTTATTTAAATGTTGATTTTGTAAAAACAAATTTAGTTCTATTTATGGAACAAAAATAAACTGTAATAGTTGATATTTGTATCTCTTTTTATAATAATGCTGTGGGAATTCTAATTCTTTGTCTTGTCGTATATTAGTTTAGCTGCTTTATCTGAAGCATTCTCTGTTCCTAAAATATTTTGAATTCGCTCATACTCATTGAGCATATTTTGACGGTACTCCGAGTCAAATAGAATCGCTTCTGTTTCTTTCTGAATAGTATCAACTGAGAAAAATTTTGCAAATAGTTCTTTGACTACCTCCTTATCTGCAATAAGATTTACCAATGAGATATATGGTGTGTGCAGTAAATGTTTAAATCCCCAATAAGCTAACTTTGGAACTGGTGTTTTGTAACAAACGACTTGTGGAACATTTAATAGTGCTGCTTCAAGCGTTGCTGTGCCCGAAGTAACCAAGGCAACTTCTGCTTGAGCAAGAATATTGTATGTCTGTCCAAAAATGAGATTGACTTTTCTATTACTTATACTTTTGGTGTAGAAGTCCCTATCAATACCAGGTGCACCTGCTATTATAAGTTGATGAGTTGTAAAAGCCTCTACTGCTTTAAGCATTACTGGTAAGTTATCTTCAATCTCTTGCTTTCTGCTGCCTGCCAAAATAGCAATGATGGGTTTATTGGGCAAATCATTCAATTTTAGAAACTTCTCAAAAGTTTGCTCTCTATCTTCACGATTCATTATGGCGTCAACTGTGGGATTGCCAACATAATTGACTGGATAATTGTGCTTTTTATAAAAATCTACTTCAAATGGCAAAATGCACAACATCTGATCGACATATTTCTTGAAAGATTTAATACGATATTCCTTCCATGCCCAAATTTTTGGAGATATATAATAAGTAACAGGGATGGTCGTGTTGAGTTTAAGAAACTTCGCAATCTTTAGATTGAACCCTGGATAGTCAACTAAGATAACTACATCTGGTTGAAACTTTACAATGTCTTTTTTGCATATTTCCAAGTTTCGGAGTATTGTTTTAAGGTTCAGCAAAACAGGAATGAAACCCATAAAAGCCAATTCACGGTAGTGTTTTACAAGTGTGCCACCAACCTTTTGCATCAAGTCGCCACCAAAAAAGCGAAAGGTAGCGTTTTCGTCTTTTTCTTTGATGGACTGCATCAAGTTAGATGCATGTAAATCTCCTGATGCTTCTCCCGCTATAAGATAGTATTTCATGTGTTGCTGGCTTATATTTGATGATTCGGATTGCATTGATGAGTCCACTGCGAAAAATTATACATCTTATTTTCACCCCTTAAATCCCTAAAGAGGACTTTATTTAGTGCTGATAATTAGGCTTATAGAGAAAGAGAGTAAAAAAATTAGTTATCACTAATTGCATGTTTTCAGAGTGGGCTCACTTAATTATTTATACATTTTGCTCAACTCTTCCTCCCAATGTTTCAATTTGTTTATCATGTCATAGTCGGTCATATCAATTTTAACAGGAACTACGGCTGCAAAACCATTAGTAAGCGCCCATTCATCGGTGTTTTTATTATCAACTTCCCAGTTGTCAAACCTGCCTCTTAACCAATAAACATCCCTTTGTGCGCCATCTTTAGATGGATAATACTCGTTGGTCCATTTTCCTTGTGTCTGCGATGCAACTTGAAGACCTTTCACCTCTCCTTTAGGAACATTCACATTCAAACAAACGCCCTTAGGCAATCCTTCATCCATTATTTTTTGAGCAATTCTTGTTGCAATAATGCCACTTTGAGAGAAATCAGCATCTACACCAAAATCGCAAAGCGAAACTCCAACAGAAGGTATTCCAAAGATGCAACCTTCAATTGCCGCACCAATTGTTCCAGAGTAGACTACACTAATAGCAGCATTAGAACCATGATTGATGCCTGAGAAAATCATATCAGGCTTCACGTCCAATACATTCATTGCCAGCTTTATGCAATCGACAGGAGTGCCGTTACAAATATATGTTTTTACATTATCTTCTTCTTTGTATAAGAAGTAACGTAAAGGATTGATAGAAGTAATTGCGCTTGACATGCCAGATTGGGGACTGTCTGGAGCAAATACAATTATATCTGCTACATCTTTTAGGTATTCGGTTAATGTGCGTATTCCTCTTGCTCTAAAACCATCATCATTGGTTATCAGAATAATGGGTTTCTTCTTTTTGGTCATATTTTAAATAATTTAATTATTGAGCCCATTCTGAAAAGTCAATCTCACTTATTCCTGCCTATACATCTCCTACAGGATACTTTAGCAGAGAGCTGATTATTAGTCATATTCTTTCAGGAGAAAGGACAGAAAAAGTCTAATAATCAGCAATAGAGAGTTTTCAGTGTGAACTCATTATTACAAAAATACGAATTAATAGTCAGCTTAGTTTATTAGAAAGTGTTATATATTGGTTAAATCAGAATAAACAGTAGACTTTTATTAATAAATCAGATTTCAGTGGCTTAAATAAATAAACTAAAAAAGTCTGTTCTGAAAAGTCAACCTCACTACATGAAAAAAGCCCGTTATTCTGGCTTTTGAACTGCTTCTATATTTCCTTGAAATGATATGTTTTGCCGGTCTCTATCTTGCACAATCAAACGTGCAGTGCCATTGTCCCACAAATCGAAATTAAGGGTGAAAGGGCGTGGCGTGTCTTTGGTGCGTATATTTAAGGTCCAATTACCAGCCTTCTTGCCCTGTTCTAATTCGTATTCAAAGTCTGTGCTTACAAACTTTATGCCTCCTTCATTAGCATTCATGGGGGCAGAATAGACCCTGCCGTAATAAGGCAAATATGCTTGAACAGTATCTGTTGTAACTTTCACATCATAGTAAGGTGAAAGATAAATAGATCTATAATTTTGTGGATAGGCATAAGTAGCGTTGAATTTAAAGTTCATATTCTGTATTTGCTCGTTCAGTAGTTGTGCTTTGTTTGCTTTTTCAATAGCAGATTGTGAAGTTCCACAACTAACAAATAGTAAGCCGATTGCAAAAAATAAAGATGCAGCTAATTTAATGTTGTATTTCATATAGACTCCTCCTTTTAGTTTTGTAGTGTTTGATTTATTATATAAACAATTGAAACTGAGCAATTGTTATAAATAACTTTGTCAAAAGTTGTATAAAAGGGTTAGAGCAGAGACTTATATTTTCTGTGAAGTTAGAGTTATGAAATTAGTTGGAGAGGATTACCAATTAAAAAGTTGAGAAAAAATATCGATAATCCAATCAAAAGAAAAAAGAATGAGTAAACTTGACAGTTGCTTTGAATGTGAGAGTAATAATGTGCAACAATAAAAGACATCAGAATCACGATAAGGAACATAAAAGAATTTGTTTGATTTAGATAAATAAAATGTAACATAAAACTACATACAATTATCAAATTTATGAATGCAAATGTCTTTTGAGTCAACACCCGCTCACGTCTAAAAAATTGATAATCTAATACCATATAAACTCCTGAAATCAATATCAATAAGGCAATACTTATCCATTGCGTTAGAGAAAAAGTTGGGGTAGTTTGGATAATATTTTTTAAATAAGTAAATGGTTCTATGAAAGATGCTAAGTTGTCAAATATGAAATAAAAACCTGCTACATTCCATAAAACAAGTATTGCACCAATGATTAAAGCAATAAACGACTTTGTTCTGTAGCCATGCATCGAAATCGTGCCATATAGCCAAAAAGGAAGAAAAGCTATCGTGTAAATTTGAAAAATTACAGCCATTGCAATTAATATTCCAGATTTAAATGCAAAGTTGCGAGGTGAATGATGTTGATATGATTGGAGTAGGGGGAATAAACTCAATAAGACAAGAAAAGCACTTATAAAGTTTGGAGACATGGGGAGAAACGCTGGATGAATGCTTAAAAACAATACCAATATCGAAAATGGCAACCCTGTTCTAAATCTGATTAGGCTGAAGCGTAAATTAAGTTGCGAAACAGTGAATGCAATTAAGAAAATGGATGCTGTGCTGGCAATGAGTGAGACCCAATGATTAGATACCAAAGGAGCAATGAGATGCCAAACAAAGCTTGATGGATGTGGCTGCTGTTCAATGCCTATCAGAAGAAACATAACCAATCGCAATAGGATGGCAATGAGTGCGAACCCAAAGGGAGTGAAGCGCGACTCCACCAAGTATATTCGAAACTTTCGATAAGTTTGAGCCATTTATACTCCTTTATTTAAGCTCTTCTATTTATAAATCAAACCCAATATCTTTGCGATAATATTTTTTATCAAAAGATATTTTTTCGGCCACATCAAATGATTTCTGTAGGGCTTCATGTTTGGAGTCGCCAAAGGATGTAAGTGAAAGTACGCGACCACCTGTTGTGTAAACACTGCCTTCTTTTTTGATAGTGCCTGCATGAAATACAAGGGTGTCTTTAATTTTGTCTAACCCCTCAATCTTTTTATTTTTCTCGTAAAGCTCTGGATATCCACCCGAAACAAGCATAACGGTTGCGGCATAGCGTTCATCTATTTCAAGCTCTTTTTCGTTTAAGTTGCCGTTAGCAACTCCTTCAAGTAAATCTACAAAGTCAGATTTGATGCGTGGAACAACTACTTCACTTTCAGGATCGCCCATTCGCACATTGTATTCAATCACAAAAGGCTCACCCTTCACGCTTATTAATCCAATGAATATAAAACCTTTATATTCTATCTTCTCCTCTATAAGTCCATTGACAGTTGGTTCAATTATTTGCTCCGTAACTTTTTTCATAAACACATCGTTGGCAAAAGGAACTGGAGAAACTGCACCCATACCGCCAGTATTTAATCCTGTATCTCCTTCACCAATTCGTTTGTAGTCTTTAGCTACAGGCAACACCTTATATGACTTCCCATCCGTGAGCACAAAAACAGAACATTCTATGCCTGACAAAAACTCTTCAATAACAACTGTTTTACTTGCGCTACCAAACATACCCGAAAGCATTCTATTTAAAACATCAATAGCTTCAAGGCGCTCATTGAGTATAATAACGCCTTTTCCTGCTGCAAGACCATCTGCTTTAAGCACATAGGGAGGTGAGAGTGATTCTAAAAACTGAAAACCTTCCTCAAGATTATCTTTTGTAACACTCATGTATTTTGCAGTCGGTATGTTGTAGCGCATCATAAACCCCTTTGCAAACTTTTTGCTGCCTTCCAGCTTTGCTCCTTCCTTTGAAGGACCAATCACCGGGATATTGCTTATTACTGCATCATTTGCAAAGAAATCATATATGCCATTCACCAGTGGATCTTCGGGGCCCACTACCACCATGTCAATCTTATTTTCTATCACAAAACGTTTAATGGCAGAAAAGTCTGTGACTCTTATCGAAACATTTTCGCCCACCAACCCAGTCCCTGCATTTCCAGGAGCTATGTATAATTTGTTCGTTTTATTGCTTTGTCTCATTTTCCATGCAAGCGCATGTTCGCGACCACCAGAGCCAAGAAGAAGAATATTCATGTTAGTTGTAAAATTAATAGTACGGTTCTTACAATTATATAGAGTTTACAAAGCTACTAAAAAATGTGGAATGTGTCTATATCACTTATCTCCTTCATATAAAAAAAGTATCTTTGCTGAAAAATATAATATAAAATGACTGAAAATAGAGTTTCAAAACTATTCGACATAAAATATCCAATTATTCAAGCAGGAATGGTCTGGTGTAGTGGATGGCGTTTAGCATCAGCAGTTGGCAATGCGGGTGGATTAGGGCTTATAGGTGCGGGGTCAATGTATCCTGAAATGTTGCGAGAGCACATTGTGAAATGTAAAGCGGCAACATCAAACCCTTTTGGTGTGAATGTTCCATTGCTTTATCCGCAAATTGCTGAGCTAATGGAAATTATAATGGAGGAACAAGTCCCTATTGTTTTCACTTCGGCTGGAAATCCAAAAACATGGACTGCTACACTTCAAAACAATGGGATTAAAGTAGCTCATGTTGTTTCCAGTTCTAAGTTTGCATTAAAATCTCAAGAGGCAGGAGTTGATGCTATTGTAGCTGAAGGCTTTGAGGCTGGTGGACATAATGGACGTGAAGAAACTACTACACTCACGCTCATTCCTCAAGTGCGTAGCGCAATTGACTTGCCCCTAATTGCAGCAGGAGGCATTGCATCGGGCAAAAGTATGCTGGCTGCTATGGCTTTGGGTGCTGATGCGGTGCAAGTGGGGACGCGTTTTGCATTGACCCACGAAAGCTCTGCCAGCGAGGCTTTCAAAAATAGATGTGTAAACCTACCCGAAGGTGACACAATTTTGTCATTAAAACAAGTAAGCCCAACAAGGCTAATAAAGAACGACTTTTATTATCAAATAGAAGCATTAGAGCAAAGCGGTGCCTCAGCTGAAGAGATAAGAGAGCTATTGGGTAAAGGGCGTGCAAGAAAAGGAATTTTTGAAGGTGATTTAACTGAAGGAGAATTAGAAATTGGTCAAATTGCATCGTCCATCCAATCAATTATATCTGCAAAAGATGTAGTGGAGGGAATGATGAACGAGTACAATGATACAGTAAGAGAAATTTGCAATAAAATACTTTAGAGTTAAAACTGTAACGCTGCTCTATTTCAACTTCACATATACATTGTATAACTTATGATCATAGAAACACAAAACTGTTATCGACATTTGATCAATTTTCAAATCTACATTTTGAAATTTCTGAGGTCTAATAACTACTTTTTTTCTCATAAGTTATACTGTTTCACATTAATGTGTTACTTTTGCCTTTTAATTTACGAATAATAAATTATGATGCCAATCAATTTATTAAGAAATAAACTGATAATTAATTACAGTTGGCATCGCTGTAGTATAAAATAGAAAAATGAAGAATTTAAGTTACTCATTAGGAATGAGCATGGCGACTCAACTTATTCAAACTGGATTACAAAACCTTGATGTAGACGCTTTCGTAAAAGCATTTACTGAAATTATGAAAGACGAGGAAACTACCATGTCATTGGAAGAGGCCACCCAACACATTCAAGCATATTTTAGTGCGAAACAAAAAGAAATGTTACAGATGAACAAAGAAGCAGGCGTGCAATTTTTAGTAGAAAACAAGAAAAAAGAAAACGTTGTTGAATTGCCAAGCGGATTGCAATACGAAGTATTAACAGAGGGCAATGGAGCAACACCAAGCGCAACAGACACTGTGAAATGTCATTATCACGGTACATTGATTGATGGAACAGTTTTCGATAGCTCAGTGCAAAGAGGACAACCTGCCACATTTGGTGTAAACCAAGTTATTAAAGGTTGGGTAGAAGCATTGCAATTAATGTCTGTTGGTTCAAAATGGAGACTTTTTGTTCCTTCCAATTTAGCTTATGGCGAACAAGGAGCAGGAAACGATATTCAGCCCAACTCAACACTCATCTTTGAAGTGGAACTTTTAGGAATTGAATAAATAAAGATTCAAATATATAAATCACACAATTACGAACATCAAAAAATTAAACATTAAAACGAAAATGAAAAAAATTAAACTAAGTGCACTTTGTGCATTTGCTATTGGAAGTTTATTGCTTGTTTCATGCGGAAACAACTCCACTCCTAAAGCATCTTTAAAAACAGAGGTTGACTCAATCTCTTATGCTTATGGTGTAAACTTAGCAGACCAGGGTCTAATGCAATATTTAGAGCAATTAGGTGTAGTGGAAAATGCATCTAACTTGGAGTATGAGTATCAAATGAGAATAGCTTCTGCAGACTCAACAGAAAGAGTAGCGCTTCAAAAAGAGTTGAAATCGAAAGTTGATTCTCTAAACAAAGCCAATGCTCCAAAATTAGATGAGTTTTTGAAAGGTTTGAAAGAAGCAGTAAATGCAGGTGATAAAAAAGCATCTTACATTCAAGGTTTAAGCATTGGAAATCAAATTTCGCAGCAAATGCTTCCTCAGTTTAATTCCATTATTTTTGCAGCAGACACTACTCAAAAGATTAATACCGATCAGTTAATTGCAGGTTTAGTTGGGACACTAAAAAATGGTGAGTTGGCAATGTCAAAAACTGATGCAGGCACGTTTGTACAAAACAAAATGGAAGCTGCTCAAGCTCAGTCTCAGCAAATGAATGAAGAGAACCTAAAAGGAGAGTATGCAGGTGCTATAGAAGAAGGAGAAAACTTCTTAGCAGAAAATGCTAAAAGAGAAGAAGTTGAAGTTCTTCCAAGTGGACTACAGTATGAGATCATCAAAAAGGGTTCTGGTGCAATACCTACTCAAAACGATCAAGTGAAAGTTCATTATCACGGAACATTATTAGATGGCACAGTTTTCGATAGCAGTGTTGAGAGAAATGAACCAGCTGTTTTTGGAGTAACTCAAGTGATACCAGGATGGACTGAAGCTTTACAGCTAATGCCAGTTGGTTCAAAATGGAAAGTATATATTCCATATAGCTTGGCTTATGGTGCAGAAGATAGAGGAACAATCAAACCATTCTCTACATTGATATTTGATGTTGAATTGCTTAGCATAGAGAGATAAATAAGCAGACACATTTACCAAAATTTTTAATACAAAAAAAAGATTCCTATTTGAAAGGATCTTTTTTTTTGCATTAAAAAATCAATCAAAAAGATTTACAAAACAAATTCACCGCGGTAGATTTGACTTTCATCTGATGAAAATGCAATTCACCGCGGTGAAAATGTTTTGAAACGCTCAATTGATGCTTTTTTGAGTATATATTACACAAAAATGCCATGATAAAAGGAAAAAGTTCTCAAGAATGAAGAATTCAGCAAATGAAACAGACTTTCTACATCAATAATTGGTTTTTTAGATAGTAAATGGGTCATAATTGATCAAGAAAACGAAAAACAATTTGTTTTAAACAAATTCACCACGGTGTTTGCAATTTTCATCAGATTTAAACATTTTCACCGCAGTGAAAATGTTTTGAAAAAAATAACGAGTTTGTTGGGTTTGGTAGATCTTCTTCCTTATGGAGTTGATCAAATTAAGGGGTTTCTTTAAAGATGCTCATAAAAGTAGATGGCTGAAAAATTCAGGGTTTATTGGGGGAATGAATAGATACTTGGAAGTTGGTCTATATTTTCAAAAAACTATGAAATAGGTGTATTATTTTGTAATTCTCGAAGTGACTATATAAATCACAAGTCCATGTAGTTCTAAAACAAAATGTGCTTCTGATCGAATATACTGGAAGGGTTTTCAAAGAATTGAAATAAAGTGATGTTGGAAAAAAAATTTCATTGATTTGGGAAAAAGAAGCGTAAAGGACAGTATGATATGTGATAGTTAATATAAGTTGATTTGCCTTGATAATAGTAGTGTTGAAAAAGGACTTATTTATGTGATTCAAAATCTATTATAAATACAATTTTCATTAAAACTTTTAATTGTATCCAAGAATCTTTTTTAATCTAAACCTCACAATTTGACGACCAAATTTAAATTTACTTAATAGTTGAATAACTTTAAATTTAAAATCCACCTTTGGATGTCCTTTCAATAGTTTATTTGATATTTTAATTTGATCTACATCGTGTTCTGATACTGCAAAGTTATATGATTTCAAAGCAAAATTTAGTCTGATTGTATTTTTTATTTCTTCACTAACATTATATTTTTCCGCATAGTCCTTTTGTATTAGATATATCCCTTTAATAAAAGAATATGATGAATGTAATTTTGTGAAATGGCTTGCACTATTAGATAATACTCTATAATGAGCTGTAACATCATCTAATTTATGGATTTTTGAATGCGCTGCAATATCTAATAATAAAGGGAGATCAGCAACGTTATATTTTTTGTTTCTTTCTTTATATAAACTTTTTCTAAAGAGCCATGTACATGGAGCCATAAAAGGAGCGTGAACCAAATAATCTTCAAAATTTTCACAAAAAGAAGTTATATGATTTTTAAAAAACCTACTTTCTACTATGCTACCATCCTCATCTACTCTGTTAATTTCCGTATATATTAATCCATATTCTTCATTTTGTTCTAAAAAATCAACCTGCTTTTGCAATTTTAGTGGATCTGTCCAATAATCATCACCTTCACATATTGCAATATATTTTGCATTTAAAAGAGGATATATGAATTTTTTAACGATATCAATTTTCTTTGTATATTGATTTTCTGTTTGATAGATCGGTTTGATTATATGTTTGTAATTTTTCTCATACTCTTGTATTATTTCTTTTGTCCCATCAGTTGAAGCATCATCGTGTATAATTATTTCAACTGGAAATGAGGTTTTCTGTATTAAAAAACCCTTTAATGTCTCTTTTAAAAATTTTTTTTGGTTATATGTTGTACATGCAATTATTACAAGAGCATTGTCATCAATATTTCTGTCTGCAATATTAATTAGTTTATTCATTTAAAAAAAATAGATTCTATATTTATTAAACATTCATAGTGTTATTGATTAAGAATATAAAAAAGTCATTCTTCTCAATAGATCTGTAATTTAATGGGCCATTATATTTTTCAATAAACTTTTTTCTCTTGCTTTTAGGTAATCATCTTTATGTATCGTAAAATTATAATATTCTGATGCACTCTCTATAAAATTATAACCAAATAGATTAAATATTTTGATAACTCTGCTATTATTTTTATGTACTTCCCCCCATGACATAACAATTCCCAGTATATTAAACACTATTTCATTTCCTAATATTAGCATTTTAAGAGGTTCAAATTTTAAACCTTCAACTGCAATCCAACTGCTGGACTTTCCCCTCTTGTGTTCATAATCGATATTACTAATTCTGTTAACTCCAAGTAGTTTATCTTCTTTATTACTATATATGAAATAATAATCAAGTCCCTCTTTTTCTCTTTTTTTATATTCTCGTATCCATTCTTTTTGATTTTCAATTTCGTAATTAAGAGTTTTCATGTGCATTGTCCTATACGGATTTGCTCTTAAAGATAAAATAAATTCTGCATCGTCTTCAACAACTAAACGAACTTTTATACCATATTTTTCCATAAAGAAATTATCGGGAAGGTGAGTCATATTCTAAATTTTTTAATATTTTCCATATAGCATTTTTTATTCTTATCATCTTTGAATTCCATAAGTAGAATTCCAATTCTTTCAAATAAATTCTCAAAAGGATTAATAATCTCATTTTCGTTCATAAAATATTTTATTTCAAGAATGTTGTTTTTCATAACAGTAGGTGATTTAAATCCCTTAAATATTTTTTTTTCGCCACTATATAATAATTGATAAGCATAGCTATTATGATTGAAATTATTAGGGCTATTTTTATTATTTCCCATTTTAAAATATGAATTTAGAAGGAAAACGGGTACATCAAAATTATACTTATAACCCATTAATTTCCATATATAATTACCACTTGGTCTGGGGTTGATTTCAATAATATATGGAATGTCTTTCTTAATAATTGCCTCAAAATTAATAATTCCATCGGGTATTTTTAGTCTTTCTATAATCAAATTAATCTCTTTGATGACTTGTGGGAGATTATTTTGTTCAGTAGGGAAAACAGTAGCAATAGGTAGAACTTTATTTATCTCATTATCATAAATATAATTACCTATCATATTGCAAATAATTTCACCTTTGTAAATAAGACAATCTCCATTAATCAGCGCCTCTCCTTCTAAAAACTCTTCAATAATCACTTTACCTGAATCTGAAACTTCCTTTGTTTTTTGGAAGTTAATAAATAACTCGTTTTCTGTATTGATTTTAACTACACCCAAACTACCGCCTTTATCTGTTGGTTTAATAATTACTGGGTAATTAATTAAATTAAGATCTATTTCATTGAGATTATTAACACATTGATATGTTGGAAAGTATAAGTTGTTTTTTGCAAGAAAATCACGAAATAAACCCTTATTTGTTAAGGTTTTTAAAGCAGATAGAGTATACCCAGGTAATTGGTAATATTCAGATATTATGGAAGCTGTATTTAAGCCATGTGCAGAGACAAATGACATTACACCATCAATGTTTTTATCTTTAATTGCTTCGATTATTGACTTATAATCATATACGTCTATAAAAAGATTTTCATCAGCTATAATATGACCCGCATTTAATTTATTATTATCGCAGGTTATTGTATAATATCCCAATTTTTTTGCAGCTTGAATAATTGGTAAATTTGATTCACCAGCAACTAAAATAAGTATAGTTTTCATTTTTATTATTTGTGTTAGTTAAGTGTTATAGCAGTTGTTTATGCAATAATTATACAACCAAGATTATTTAAAATAATAAAGTAATTAGGTGTGAAAAAGAAATCTAATAATAAATTATTACTAAATGAGTTTTTTCAATGCATAGTCTTTTATACAAATATATACTTTTGAATTAGGTTTAATGTGCCTTCTGATCCGTTGTGCATTAAAACATCAACTATAGATAAATTAGGCACAAATGAGTTAAAGAATTGGGAGTATTCAAATTCTTGCATTTTTATAAATCTTAAATCTATGCCGAGGTCTGCAAATATTTTTTTATAATACAAACTTTGACCACCAATTGCATTCACATAAATATTTATATTTTCAGTACGACATATTTCAATAATACGTGCAACTCTCTTATCAGGTTTAATTTCTTGCATATAAGGAAACTGATGGAAGTCATTATTTTCGATATTTATTAGTTTTTTTTCTAATTCTGAATAATTATTCTGGTTCTCATATTCGATTTTAGTATTTATACCAATAAAATTACAAATGTTTTTTATCATAAAACCATTTAATTCGTACAAATATTCAAATTGATACTTAAACAGTTTTTCCAAAAATGGATAAACTTCATCAAAATAAGGCGCACCCTTATAGTTCATATATATAGCTTTTAATAATTTTTCTTTCCAGTTTATTTTATTAAAAACTTTTATTTGATTTATCAATAAACTCGAACTTTGCCTTTCTAATGGAACTGTAATTGTATTTATAGTTCCATCTTTCAGTAATATTCTATTTCTATTCGACCAACCTCTTTTCGAAAAATTTAAATTTGAATAAAGAATGTATTTATCTACTGCCTCAATCAACTGGAAATATCCAATATAGGGCAAAAAATATGGTTGCATTAATCCTAATTTCATTTGAATGATAATTTGTTGTTTATTTATAGTATATCTGGTTAATAATGATATGGTTACTCTTTAAAGTCTTTTGTGATTATATTTTTAACATCGTAAAAAGACCTTATTTTAAATACAATCGACATTATGATATATGATATAACTCCAAAAGAAGCTCCTAATAAAATACGTAAGAGATCCATTATTGTATAATATATCAATATTTGATCCAAACTCCAAACTATAACACCCACAATCGATCCAATTAACAAAATAGGTAATACATCTTTGATTTGTTCAAATCCATAATATTGAATGAATTTACCTGAGAAATGTGCATTAATAAATAAAGCCAATACAGAAGATATTACCACACCCCATAAAAGACCATACATACCAAACTGTATTGAAATTAAAATTGTAATAACAGATAATATTTTTTTTATAATTTCCAGTTTTAAAAATAGATCACTTCTACCTTTTACATTCAAAATATTTAAATTATAAACATGAAAAGGGTACAAAATACCAGAAATGCAAAGTATTTGAAAATAGGGTACTGCAGGTAACCATTTTTCTGTAAAAACAAATCTGAATAAAGGGGTGGCTAAAATCCCCATTATAATTAAAATTGGAGCTATTAGGTAAGTCACCATTTGCATAATTTGCTTATAGACTTTTTTCAGTCTTACATTATCATCTTTTATGGAGGCAAATAAAGGATAAGTAACCTTGTTTAAAGCTCCAGAAATGTTTTGCACTGGCAGTTGTACTACTGAGTTTGCACGTGTAAAAAATCCTAATTGTGCAGGAGCGAATAGTTTACCAATTATAACAGTGTATATATTCGTAAATGTAGTGTCTAAAAGTGCCGATAATAACAATTTATATCCAAAGTTGAAATGATATTTAAATTTTTCGATATTAAATACCAAAGAGGGTCTCCATTTTGTAACTATCCACAATAGTAGGGAATTAAGAAAAGATTGAAATACTCTCATCCATACCAAACTCCATACTCCATGTCCCCTATATGCTAATGTTATTCCTATTACACCTCCTCCAATTAATGCTGGCACAGAAACTTTCATTTGAGTTTTGAAATCCATCATTTGTGTTAATCGGGTTAGTTGAATGGTTGAAAAAGCATTGATGATAAAAGTGATTCCGTAAACTCTTGTTATTTGGGTTAGTATTGCTTGGTTAAAGAAATTAGCAACGAATGGAGCTGTAAGATATAGTATTAAATATATTAAAATACTACCAACTATATTAAAATAAAACACAGTTGAAAAATCATCTTGATTGGCTTCTGGAGTTCTTATTAGAGAAGAAGCTAATCCACTATCAACTAATGCTGCACCAATACCCATAAAAATTGCAATCATGCCAATAATTCCAAACTCGGCCGGTAATAATAAGCGAGCTAAAACAACTGAAATTAAAAATCCAATACCTTGGGTACTAAATTGCTGTGCAAAAGTCCACGCCATTCCAGATATGGCTTGTTTTCTTAATGTCATTTTAAAGGATTAAAATTTCAGATAGTTCTATTAAAATATTTAAGCGATGATTAAAATTGAATTTTTTAAAAGTAAACTCAAAATATTGATCTTCGCTTTTCATATGACTAAACAGAAAAAGTGGCAGAAAGTTTAAATAAGTAACACGTAAATATCAATGATTGTAAATAACTTTTTGAATTTATTATCAATAGTGATGAACTTCGCTTTTTAGTAACTAATGACAAAACATAAATACTAAACAATTGTTATACTCAATAATTAATTATGTTCTTGTTAAATCTTTAATATTGAAATTAAGTTTTTTGTTTATATCATATGAAAAAAAAAATGTTGGTGTTTCACCCAGCCTTAGCTCCATACAGAATTGATCAGTTTAACGCTCTTAATGAGATATTTGATTTGCATTTAGTTTTTCTTTTCGACAATTTGTGGACCTTTAAATACGATCAGAGCTTTTTGCTCTCTCAATGTAAATTTAAATACTCATTTCTTATAAGAGGTCCAAGACATAAAGGACGTTTTTTTCGATTTGGGATGTTCAAAAAAATTAAATCCATTAATCCTGACATAGTTATAGGACATGAATTTTCTTTTACAACACAATATTTGATTTTATTAAAACGAATAGGTTTTTTAAAACAGAAAGTAGGGAGTATGATTGATGACAGTTTAGATATATGTCATAATATACAATCTGGTATAAGATTTATAGCCAGAGGATATTCAATTAAGTATTTGGATTTTATTGTTTTACTGTCTCAAGAAGTTTCATCGTTTTATCAAAAGGAACTTAATTTTAAAAAGGAAAATATTATAATATCACCAATACTTCAAAGTTCAACAAGATTGAGAAACAACTCGAAAAATATCGAGTTTATTGCTCATAAATATGCAAAAAAATACAACTTGAATAATAAAAAAGTTTTACTATTTGTGGGTCGACTTATTACTGAGAAAGCTCTCCCATTATTTTTAAGTACAGTTCATTCTCATTTGCTTGAAAACAAAAAATTGATCTTTATTATTGTAGGTGATGGTGATGAAAAAAAAGGATTAGAGTTAATCATAGAGCAACATAAATTACAAGATAAAGTTATTTTGGTAGGAAGATATGATAATGACGAGCTATATGCATGGTATTTATGTGCTTCAGGTTTTGTTTTAACCAGTTTATCTGAAACATTTGGTGCAGTTGTAAACGAAGCTTTAATCTTTGGCTTACCTGTATTGTGTTCAAAGTATGCAGGTGCTTCATCATTAATAACTTCAGAAAATGGAATTGTCTTTGATCCCTTGGACAAAGGAAACACGATAGAAAATTTAAAAATATTTTTATCTACTATGAAATCCCTTTCCTCAATTGATTTAAATTTAAAGCCATCGTTGATGAAAGAAAAAAAATTCAATTTTAATAAAGAGTGGAGTAAACTGATCAATTAAATCAATTCCATTTTACAAGAAAAAATATTTATCTAATTTGTTTTTAAAAATCTAAAAAAGGCTTTAGTGTTTTTACTGAAGCCTTTTTAAATTACTGAAAATATCTATATGATAAATTATTTATATCAATTACGATGTCCTCTAATTATGTAGGTGAAACCATAGGGTGTTTCATCATCTTCAAACTGTATATCAAAGCTAATACTATCTTTGTCAAAAATGCTTCCATTAATATTGATTTTAGCACCTAAGCTACTTATTTCATTAATAGATGATTTAGCATTAAACCTATCAGTTGATTTAATTAACTCAGCTTTTGTTTGAAATTTCCAAAAACTACCATTATCTTTTATGGTAATTGCTTCTTTACTGGATGCAGTTTGAGTTGAAATTGTAAAAGGACCAAAAATAATATTATTATCAATATAAGCATTTACTGTCCAGTTTACTAAAGTATTGTATTCTTGGAGTTCAATTTTTTCTTTTTCCAAAGATTGTTCACATGCTACTATGGAAAATAATAGCATAACTATAAATAAATAATGTACTTTTTTCATGAAAATTGTTTGTAAAATTGTGTTGAAGTAATGTGTTTTAATTAATTGTAATCTTATTAATTTCAGTTTTGTCTAAATCCTTGTAAGTGATTCTTACATAATAATCACCTTTTGAGAGCTTTCCTGGGAATACAGTATTAAAACGAGGTAGTGTGAAAGCTTCTAATCTTTGTCCCTCAGATGTAAAGAGTTCACCATAAGCATGTGGCGATGGGTTAGCAAAATATTTAATAGCAATTCTGTTAAAACTATCAATATAAACTTGAGTGATAGGTGATTCAGGATTAGTAGAGTTATTTTCTACTGAACTAATTCCATTATTTTTATTCCCTGATCTATTTATAATTATATCTGGTAGCAGTGATTCATCTAAATTTAGATTTTGGATATTACTTTCTTTACCTTTAAGTACATCTTTCATATTTTTCCAAATAAACCACATGTGTAAAAAACCATCACGATGAGTCCAATTAACTTGATTGTTTTCAACCGTAATATTATACGAGCTCCCCGTTGTCTTATCTTCAGTCCAGTTACAAATAGAAAAACCCACATTAGTGAAAGCTCTTTTTTTTGAATATATTTTATTATTTCTAAGGGTCATGTTATTACCACCAGCGATTCCCATGCCATATTGACCAGGGTTGACCACAATATTGTTCTCTGCAATTTGATATGAACCGCCCCAATCACCTAAAAGAATTCCGCCTCCAGAATCAGACGGTCCTCCACCTCTAATCCAGTTGTTTGCTACTCGTATAGGGCTATCTGGGGTTCCATGAGAGAAGAAAATATTTATGTTATCATCAGGAGAGCTTTCACCTTCAATATTTTCAATTACATTATATGTAATGCTATTGCCAGGACCACTACAGTATCTGTATTGTACTGCCTGGGAAGAAGCAGAACCTCCACGTAAACTGCCCAAAACATTTTTAATATCATTATATTCAAATTTTATGTTCCCTGTACCGCCAGAAGCTATAAATGCTTCTTGAACATTTTTAAAAGTACAATCAGTTACAACGACGTTGCTACCTTTTTCTGAATATATTGCAGTTTTGATATTTATATTGGTGAATTTGCAATTTTTTATAGTTATATTTTTACATCCCCATAATGTAATTGCTATACCATTTAAATTATTAAACTCTAATCCTTCGATGATTATATTATTTTTATTTACAATTTCAATTGGATCAGATTTTTTGTAGTTTCCAGTATATCTCGCTCCTTGACCAAATATTAAAAATGGAAACATCAAAGAAATTAATACGATAAAGTGCTTATTTTTAATTGCGTTAATCATTTGTTTTGTTATTTAAATTTTGAAATGTAGGTGAATAATGTATTCAGCCCTTAATGAATAATTTCTAAAATAGAAGATTGTGTGATTTTTAAGAAATTATATTGTTGATAATTCGAATTTGTTTTTTAATCAGTTTAATTTATTTACTCATACGCTAAAAATTTTGATTATTATAAAGAAGTTACTTGATAAGTTATTAGTATAGAATTGAATATGAAAATTGAAAACATTTAATGATTATTTTTTGAACAAAAATAGTAATTCAGTTGTTAACCCCAAACATACGAGTGTAAATATGCATGAATATTAACATTGTAGGTTATGTTTTAAGTGTGTTTGGCTAATAAATTGCGAAATAAGATTTTTTTGTGAGTTTTAAAGTGTCAATTCTTTCATTAGAGTCTCTCCTTTATACCTAAAAATCATATTTACTGGAGAGAAGGATTATTACTTAAAACTCTTTCAATTTTTAAAGACGCTAAGTACCATCTCAAAATCTTCTTTTAAGTGGATATATTAACTTTCAACCTAATATTCATCTTTCTAATTTTCTTTAATCCATCATTTTAAATGACCAGTAACTTGTCACTTTCTCTTTAGAACGAGTAATTATTTTTTGTCGGGCATTTTTTATATAGCTTCTTACACTTTCCTAAAATTGGTCCAAAAACCCAATATCACATTGCGTGAGCTTCTAAATATTAGTTATTATTCAATACGCTATTATTTTGTTTCTAACCAACTTTACACTTTAAACCATCTTACAAAACCGACTTTCTAAGTAGTTTTGTTAAGTCTATCAAGTGACATTTTATGATGTTCGAAGTTTTATTAAATCTGTTATTTAGAAATATATTGCTAAGACATTTGTTGAATAAAACGTTCTACATATCACTTATGAGTATTGAGGCAAATACAATGTTCGTATTTAATTTTAATGATAAAAATATTAGATTATTTTTATCACCAATTTCTGTCACCATAACTCCAGATGATGCCAGTAAAGGTTATGCTATAGGAAAAAGATTAGTGATATTGAATTAAATTGCTATTTAATACTAAGTTTTAAATCAAATTGTCCTCTTTTGTATTAGTTCAATTATATAAATTATAATAGATAATATTTCATAGATATTTTTTTATAATCTTAAATTTCAAATAGTAATTAATTTATCATGGTGATAAAACTATATGTTCTTATGTTTTTTTTAAACATATATCTTTCATATGTGTTTATTGAATTGATAGACAATTTTACTCATAAAAAACATCTTGATATTAAAAAATTGATTAATTATGATTAGGAGCATACCCTTATTACTTATTATTGCACTTTCAATTACCGCATGTAGTAGTGTGGAAAATATTGCATATATGCAACAAAGTGAGAAGCGAATAAAAGAGATTGAAAACAATAGTAGTCTGTTTTATGAAGCTAAAATTAAACCAAAAGATTTACTTACAATAACTGTGGTCAGTACGGAGCCTGAGGCTTCTCGTATTTATAACTTAATTACACCACAGCTTCAGACACAAACAATGTCAATGACGAACCAGATTTTTTCACAGCCTGCAATACAGCCATACCTTGTAGATAATGAGGGGAACATTAATTTTCCCGTTTTAGGGAAAATACATGTTAAAGATATGACTAAAAAAGATTTAGAAAATTACATCTTAGAGAAAATTAAACCAGCTTTCACTAAAGAGTTGCCTATTGTAACAATTCGGATAAACAACTATTCAATAAATGTTTTGGGAGAAGTGAATGCTCCTGGTAATTATAGCACATTTAATGAACGATTAACTATTTTCGAAGGTTTGGCTTTAGCACGAGATATGACTATTTATGGAAAAAGAGAGAATGTCAAAGTTTTGAGAGAGGACTCAGATGGTAATAAAAAATATTACACGTTGAATTTGAATGACAAAAACGTCATTAATTCTCCAGCCTATTTTTTAGAACAAAATGATGTAGTATATGTAGAACCAAATCAATCAAGGGCGAATTCATCAAAATATGGTGCAGCTGAATCTTTTAGAATATCATCAATTTCAGTTTTAATTTCATTAGCTACCATGGGAGTTACGATATTCACTGCAACAAGAAGATAGAAAATGGAGAACAATACAAATATGAAACTTTCAAAACCAGAAGAAGAATTTAAATTATTATCGGAAAAATCATTCGATTTTATAGGACTTTTTATTAAATACCTATCTTTTTGGAAATGGTTTGTTATTTCACTTGTTGCTTTTATTGTCTTAGCTGTATTATACGTTAAGTTCACCTTACCAGTCTATAAGATTCAAACGTCCGTTTTGTTTCAAGATTCACAGAAAGGGAGTGGCTCATCAACAACTCCTGCATTTGATGGAATGGGTCTTATTACTCAAAAAAGTAATGTAGAGAATGAAATGGAAATGTTGGGTAGTTCATTAATAGCAGATAAGGTTGTGCGTGAATTAGAAAACTATACTACTTATATACAAATAAGTTCATTATTGAACATAATTAGATACAAAAAAGAAGTTTTATATAAGAGTGAAAGCCCTATTCATATTACTTTATCCGAAACTATGCTAAATGCTATAGAGGATGATATTGTACTTAGCGTTTTGGTTCATTCTAATGGATCATATGAATTTTCTGGTAAACATTTAAATAACTCTTACACAGTAAAATCGTTTTTAAAAGATAGTGTAGTTACATTCCCTTTTGGTGAAATTAATGTTTTTAAAACAGGTTTTAAACCTAAAGATAACATGCTCTTAGAAGTTGTAATAAAACATCCAATAAGAGTAGCCGATCAATTTATAAATAGTCTTGAAATGGAGGTAACCTCTAAAACATCATCTGTTGTAACACTATCTTTAAAGAGTTATAATGCGATGGAAGGTAAAGAATTTATGGAGCATCTAATTGAGGTTTACAACAGGGAAATGTTGAGTGATCAACTTGATTTAGCGGATAAAACATCTCAAATTATTGATGCACATCTTTCTTTATTAAGTGATGAGTTGAGTACTGTTGATTCACAAGCGGAGGATTATAAACAAAGTCAAGGAATTACAGATTTAGCAAGTCAGTCAAATCTATACAATGTTCAAACTTCAGGAATTGAACAAAGAAAAATGGATGTTGAAACGCAATTAGCGATTGTTTCAGATTTGTCCAACTTTGTTCAAAATCAAGATCCCAGTGACCAACTTCTTCCTGCTAATTCTGGAATTAGAAGCGAAAGTTTGAATAGCATGATTTCAAACTATAACAACTTGGTAATGGAAAAAACAAAACTTTCACGGGTTGCATCCAGTAGTAATCAAGCTATGATTGATCTATCCAACCAAATAGAATCAATGTATAGAACTGTTAGATCGAGTTTGCAGAACGAAAAAAGAAATCTACAGATTACACTGAGTGATTTATCGCAACAACTGAATGTAGATAAAGCTCGTCTTCGAGCAGTGCCTCGTCAACAAAGAATTTATTCAGATATTACTCGCCAGCAAGGAGTGAAAGAATCTTTGTTTTTGTTTTTGCTCCAAAAGAAAGAAGAAAAATATATGAATATGGCGACAGCCGAACCAAATACAAAGTTGATAGACTATGTGAGAATATTGGGTGTTGTTTCACCTAATAAGATATTTAGTTTTCTGATAGCCATTTTTTTAGGATTATTCGTGCCTATCATCATTATCAAGATAAAAGAGTTAATGCGTTACCAAATAGGGCATAAACAAGAGTTAGCTGAAATGTCTAATGTCCCCCTCTTGGGTGAAATACCTAAAACAATAGAAACAAGCAGGATGCTTATGAAAGAAGACGGAACAGATAGTTTTACTGAAATGGTCCGTTTATTGAGGGCTAATTTATTGTTTGTAATAGATAGTGTTGATAAGAAAGTTATTAATATGGTTTCAAGCATTAGTGGGGAAGGTAAAACATTTGTAACTATTAACTTAGCAACAAGTTTGGCATTGTTAGATAAAAAGGTTTTGATTATTGAGTTAGATATAAGAAAACCAAAATTTGGACTTTATCTTGATGTGCCAAATGAAGGAGGAATGACTATGTTTTTGTCAGGACATCAAACTGCTGATAAATTGATCAAGCCTTCTGGGATTCATCCTAATTTATTTATGATAAATGCAGGGCCTGTTGCGCCTAACCCTAATGAACTACTTGCTAAACCTGCTTTAGATCAATTAATACAAAATTTACGAGATCAATTTGATTTTATAATTGTAGATACAGCTCCAGTAGGTTTGGTCTCGGATAGTTTGATGCTAAATAGGATAGCTGATATAAATCTATATATTGTACGGGCGGATTATACACCTAAAAAGAATATTGAAGATGCAACTATAATATATAATGAAGATAAGCTGAAAAATATGTATTTCATATTAAATTCAGTTGATTTCAATAAACGTAACTATCGATATGGCTATGGAAAACGATATGGTTATGGATATAGTTTAAAGAAAGGTTTTGCTTATGGATATAATTTGGGTGATGAATAGCAAATCAGGAATGATTTTTAATCAAACACTTAAATCATTAAAAGTATTTTAATTAATAATACAATCTTAGATAAAATGATAGTAGATAAACCAAGATTGATCAATCTTCCTAAAATGTTAGACAATAGAGGGAATCTTTCAGTAATTGAAGAGAATAACATCCCTTTTAGTATCAAAAGAACATATTGGATATATGATGTACCTGGAGGTGGGATGCGAGATGGTCACGCTTATATAAAGAATCATGAATTTATTGTGGCTCTTTCTGGAAGTTTTGATATTTTAGTTGACAATGGTTCTGAGATTGAAACATTTTCATTAAATAGATCTTATTATGGATTGTATGTCCCAAATGGTTTGTGGAGACAGTTTTTTAATTTCTCAACTAACTCATTGGCTTTGGTTTTAGCCTCCACACATTATGACTTCTCAGATTATATTTGTGATTATGATTTATTTAAAGAAAGGTAATTATATATGAAATCATCAACAGTAAATAATTGTTCATTGTTAGAAATTAATAAGCATCATAATGTAAAAGGGAGCATAAGTGTGATAGAAAATTTAGACACAATACCGTTTGATGTAAAAAGAGTATTTTATTTATATGATGTTCCAAGTGGAGAGTCTCGGGGTGGACATGCCCATAAAGAACTTCAGCAGTTTATTGTAGCAGCAAGTGGTAGTTTTGATGTAACGATAGATGATGGTAAGAGTAAAAGAACTTTCACACTAAATAGACCTTCTTACGGATTACTAATCGTTCCTGGCATCTGGAAAAACATAGATAATTTTTCATCAGGTTCTGTATGTTTAGTTTTAGCATCAGTTCGTTATAAAGAAGAAGATTACATAAGGCATTACAATGAGTTTAAGGCATATAAAAATGAGAAGTAAGTTTTAGAAGACACTTTAATCCCTAAAATGTATGTGCTTGATCATGTGATTCTAAATAATTTTTTTATGCAGATATAAAAGAGATATAAAATAGTAATAATCAGTTTAGAAAGGTTTTTCTTAATGAGAATACTTAAATGAATAGTTGCCACATTTATACTACGGATAAATTTTATATAAGTCGGAATTAATACCTAATAGTTGGAATTCAACAATTAGAAAAATATTACTATAAACAGAAAAAATTTTAGGATAAGCATAATAGTTATATAAGAGCAGTATTGATAAATAAAATGGTTGAATTTCTTAGTTTAAAAAAAATCACACAGAAATATTCTGATGAGATTCACAATGCTATAGCCAAAGTGGTAGACTCAGGTTGGTATCTTCAAGGGGAAGAGAATAAAAATTTTGAAAAGGAGTATAGTGAATTTATTGGATCGAAGTATTGTGTAGGTGTAGCAAATGGATTAGATGCGCTTCGACTAATTATAAAAGGATATATTGAGAGAGGTCTATTTAAAGAAGGGGATGAGATTATTGTTCCTGCAAATACTTATATTGCTTCGATATTGGCTATCACTGATAATAATTTAGTCCCTGTATTAATTGAGCCTAATATTAAAACATTTCAAATTGATGATAATTTAATTGAATCAGCGATTACAAATAAAACCAAAGCAATCATGATTGTTCACTTGTACGGACAATGTGCGTATACTGATAAAATTGGAAGAATATGTGAAAAATATAATTTAAAATTAATTGAAGATAATGCTCAAGCAGTGGGCTGTAAATATAAAAAAAGAAAAACAGGATCATTAGGTGATGCTGCAGGTCATAGTTTTTATCCCAGTAAAAATTTAGGAGCTTTAGGTGATGCTGGAGCAGTATCTACAGATGACAAAGAACTTGCGGATGTAGTTAGGATTTTGGGAAATTATGGTTCAACTATAAAGTATCAGTTTGATTACAAGGGTTTAAATAGTAGATTAGACGAAATTCAAGCTGCTATATTACGTGTAAAACTTAAATACATTGATGAAGATAATAATCGTAGAAAAGATGTTGCGCGTTATTATATCGATAATATTAAGAATGATGCACTGACTTTGCCTATTATTGATGATTGGGATTCACACGTTTTTCATGTGTTTCCTGTTTTATGTAAAAAACGCAATGAGCTTGAACAACATCTCAATATTAATGGTGTGAGAACACTCATTCATTATCCTGTTGCTCCTCACAAACAAAAAGCCTATATTGAATGGAATTATCTTACATATCCGATAACAGAGAAAATACACAATGAAGAATTAAGTTTACCTATAAGTCATGTTATAACTGATGACGAAGTTGAAATTGTAGTTAAAACTATAAACTCTTTCAAAATTTCCAAAGTTTAATACATAATGAGTGAACATCAAACATCCTATCGACAAATTATGAAAGCCACTTCTCTTTTTGGTGGCGTTCAGGTGTTTCAGATAATTATCTCAATAATTCGATCAAAATTTGTTGCCGTTTTATTAGGACCCTCTGGAATGGGTGTTGTTGGATTACTCACTTCTACTACTGGTTTTATATCAGCATTAACCAATTTTGGATTAGGTACGAGCGCCGTGAAAAATATTTCAGAATCAAATGCAACATATAAAGAACAGCGTATTTCAACTGTAATAACAGTTGTACGCAGATTGGTGTGGATTACTGGGATATTGGGTGCTGTTTTGACTTTAGTTATGTCTCCTTGGTTGAGTCAAATTACATTTGGAAATAAAAATTATACAGTAGCGTTTATTTGGATTTCAATTACGTTACTTTTTAATCAATTAAGTTCAGGACAGATGGTGCTATTGCAAGGACTCCGTAAATTGCAGTTTTTAGCAAAAGCAAACCTCTATGGTAGTTTTGTAGGTTTATTAATAACTGTTCCTTTGTATTATAAATTTGGTGTAAATGGCATTGTTCCTGTAATAATTTTAACTTCACTATCTGCTTTATTTTTTTCATGGTATTTTGCTCGTAAGGTGAGAATAAAATCCATAAAGGTAACAAAAGCTACAACCATAGCAGAGGGAAAAGACATGCTTGCGATGGGATTTGCTATTAGTTTAAGTGGTTTAGTAACAGTTGCATCAGCTTATTTACTACGTATTTATATAAGTAGAACTGGAAATGTTACTGATGTAGGATTGTATACAGCAGGATTTACCATAATTGGTACTTATGTTGGTATGATTTTCACAGCAATGGGAACAGATTACTATCCTCGGTTAGCTGCGGTAGCTAATGATGATAAATTGTGTAAGCAAAGTATGAATCAACAAGCAGAAATTGCTGTGCTAATATTAGCCCCTATTTTAATTGCTTTTTTGGTATTTATTAATTGGGCTGTTATACTACTATATTCTACACAATTTATTGCTGTCACAGGTATGATATATTGGGCTGCATTAGGTATGTTTTTTAAAGCAGGAAGTTGGGCAGTAGCATTTGTCTTTTTAGCTAAAGGTGCGAGTAGATTATACTTTTGGAATGAATTAATAGGGAATTGTTATACGCTGTTGTTTAATATGCTTGGTTATTATTTTTATGGATTGACAGGTTTAGGATTTTCTTTTCTTATAACATATATTTTTTACCTGATTCAGGTATATGTGATTGCTAAGATAAAATACGGTTTCTCATTTGGTAGATCTTTCTTGGTATTGTTTTTTATTCAATTGACATTAGCTTTAATAAGTTTTGTAGCTGTACAGTTTTTAAATCAGCCTTACCCTTATATAGTCGGTGTGGTATTAATTATTATTTCTGGTTGGTACTCTTTGAATGAATTAGAGAAAAGAATTGCAATGAAGCAAGTAATTAAAGATTTCCTCAATCAAAAAAGAAAAAATAATAACGTAAAAAATGGAAGTAATTAATCAACCTTTGGTGTCAGTAATTGTTGTTACATACAATAGTTCAAAATTTGTTTTAGAAACATTAGAGAGTGTGAGAAAACAGACTTACTCAAATATTGAGTTGATAATTACCGATGATTGTTCAACAGATAATACCTTAGAGCTATGTGAATGTTGGCTTAAAAAGAATAAGTATAGCTTTGTTAGAACTAAGATTATTACGGCTAAAAAAAACACTGGAATCCCATCGAATTGCAATAGAGGCGTGAAAAGATCGAAAGGCGAATGGATTAAATTTATTGCTGCTGATGATTATTTGTTGGAAAGATGTATTGAAGATAATTTATTTTTCATAAAAGAAAATCCAGAAGCTAAGTTTGTCGTTTCAAATTTATTAGAAATGAACTGTAGAGGTGTTTTAAATGAAAAGTCAAATGAGCCAAATAAAGGTTTACTATTCTATTTTTCCGCTAAAACTTTTGCAAGTCAATTAAAAGCATACATTCGATGGCCAGAATTTTTAAATTCTCCTACTTTTTTTATATGCCGAAATTTATTGAAAGAGATAGATTATTTTGATGAAGATTATCGTATTTATGATGATATGCCTCTTATATATAGGGTGAACTTAAATGGATATAGAATATATTTTATGAATAAAAATACGGTGAAATACCGTGTTCATAGTAATTCAATATCGAGGGGTCCTTTAATTGAGGATTTAAGGAACAAAGAGATTTTAGCAATATTTGAGAAATATAGAAAAAACAATCTTAATGTATTTAATTTGATTGATCTTTCCATATTTTACGAACATTGGTTAACTTATTATTGGAAGGGAATAAAAGGTTATAAAGGACAAAGAATACTTTATAAGTTAAGCTTTTTTTATTGGTATTCAAAATATAAAACACATACAAGTAGGTAAAAATAAATTTAAAAATGAAATGACGCGAATATTGTGGATTACTTGGGGTGTATTTGAACCTTTTTATAATTTTGTGAAGGGTCGTCCAGAAAAAAATTCTTCTTGGACAATTCCTCTTTTTGTATCTTTAAAAAAGAATCAAAATATCCAATTAGGTTCTGTTACACCTGTAATAAACGGAACATATCAAAAGAAAAGTTTTGATAATATACATTATTATTCAGTGCCTATAAAGTCAGGAGATAATTTAAATCAATTAAATAAATCATTGATAAAGAATTATAAGTTAGTAATAGATGATTTTAAACCAGATATAATCCATATTCATGGAGTAGAAATTAATTTTGGTTTGTTACGAAAGTATATAGATAATAGAATACCTATTGTATGTTCTATACAAGGACTAATCCATCCATGCTATTTATTTTTAAAATACAGCGTGGCAACCATTAAATTAAATAAGTATAGATCACTCAAAAATTTATTGGGTCGAGGTGGGGTTAAAGGAGCTTTAAAGAGATGGGAGAAATATATGGATATTGAAAGAGAAATCTTACAAATTAATCAGTATTTTATAGGTAGAACGTTATGGGATAAGACTCAAGTTGCGACATTTAATCCATCTGCACATTATTTTCACGGAGATGAAATGCTCCGTAAATCTTTTTATAGTAATAGCTGGAATATAAAAAATTGTAATCCTTTTCGAGTTTTCATTTCATCATCAGCATATCCTCTAAAAGGATTACATGTTTTAATGAAAGCTATTGCAATCCTTAAAGTTAACTATCCAAACATTCAAATTGTCGCACCATTATCTGATTTTAAATTAAAGTCTTCTATGTTTAAGAGACATTTAATTGCGGAAGACTATAGCAACTTTTTGAGAAGAGAAATTATAAATTTAAAGTTAGAAAATAATGTTATTTTACTTCCAAGGCTAAATGAGGATGAAATGGTTATTGAATATAAAAAAGCTCATGTTTTTGTTCTCGCTTCTTTTGTTGAAAATAGTCCCAATGCATTAGGAGAGGCGATGATGATAGGTACACCTTCAGTTGTTTCTCCAGTAGGCGGAGTAATGTCTATGGTCAAGGATGAAGAAAGTGCATTGTTCTTTCCATCGGGAGATTATAATATGTTAGCTTATCAAATTAATCGAATTTTTGAAAATGATAGTTTAGCCATGAAATTGAGTGAGAATGCAAATACAATAGCATTAAGAAGACATGACAAAGATTTAATTACCAATCAATATTTAGATATTTATAAAGAAATAATTAAACAACATAATTAGTATCTGTGGACTACCGAAAAATAAAAATGAAATATACACTGAAACATTTCGTTGCTTATGTGTTACCATATGGAATTCTATTTATAGCAATATATAGTATTTTACCATATCCTTCAAGTAATTTACCATATTTGACCTATTTACATGTAACAGTAATTTGGTGGATAATAATATTTTCTTTTCTTGCTCTTTTCTTTTTATCAAATAAGTACTTCTTAGATGAAAGGAATAAAAAAAATTTACTGGTAATAAATCTATACTTATTTTGGATGGTAATTTGTATTTTGCGTGGTGCTTTTGTTGCAGAATTGTATTGGGATTGGAAAGGATTAGTAAATAATTCGATGGCACTATTATTACCTATTACTGTATATTCAACCACAAATAAAGTTGTTGTGCAATCCATTCTCTCAAAATATATAAAATATGGATTACCTCTTTTCATGATTCTTATGTTATTAATTAGAACTGATTCTTTTGGATTCTTTCTTATGCCTATAAGTTTTTTGTTGTTGTTCTTACCAGCTCTAAGTTTTAAACAAAGATTAATCCTATTATTTTTTACAGCAATCGTTTTTGGTGCAGATTTAGGGGCCAGAAGTAATGTAATAAAATTTGGTTTTCCTTTTTTTATTCTATTAATATATTATTTTAAAGAAAAATTATCTGTTAAATTTTTAGAAGGAATACGAATTCTATTGATAATCGCTCCTTTTGTATTTTTAACTTTGGCAGTTACGGGAGTTTTTAATGTTTTTAATGTTGGTGAGTATTTAGGAGAATTTCAGGCTACAGGTATGGATGATGAAGGTGATCGTAATAAAATTAATGTTACAGCCGATACACGTACCTTTTTATATGTAGAAGTTCTTCAATCTGCAATTAATAATGATTATATCTTTTTCGGCAGAACACCTGCAAGAGGAAATGATTCTGATAATTTTGGTCCCTTAGCGTATGAATTTACAGGAAGAGATGAAAGACTTGAGAATGAGGTTGGGATCTTAAACGTTTTCACATGGACAGGTGTGTTAGGCATCATACTATATCTTTTAATTTTTTATAGAGCAAGTTTCTTGGCAATTAACCGATCTAAAAATATTTATGCTAAAATGTTGGGACTATTTGTTGCTTTTAGATGGTTGTATTCTTGGGTAGAAGATGTAAATAACTTTTCTTTAAACTATTTTATTTTATGGGTATTGATAGGTCTGTGCTTTTCGCACTCATTTAGGATGATGAATAATAATGAAGTTACTATTTGGATTAGAGGTGTTTTTGACAATCGATATCTAAATTATGAAAAATATAGAGAAAAAGAAGATAATGGAAAATAAAAAAATTGCTGTTTTACTTACATGTTTTAATCGCAAAAGTAAAACTATAGCTTGTTTGCAATCATTCTTTCAAGCATATATCCCTGAGGGATTAAAGTTCGAGATCTATTTAGTTGATGATGGTTCGACGGATGGGACAAGTGATGCAGTTAAAGATTTTTTCCCTCAGGTAAATATAATTAAAGGAGCTGGGAACTTGTTTTGGGCAGGGGGAATGCGTTTGGCATGGAGAACTGCATTAGAACGTGAAAATTACGACGCATTTCTATTACTAAATGATGATGTGGTGCTTCATAATGATTTTCTTAATCATTTGATAGAAACAGACAAATATGCTTTAAAAAAGAATAAGAAAACTGGCATATATTCTGGAGCAACAATTGATAAGAATACAAACCAGACCACTTATGGTGGATATGGATTAATTACTAATCATTTTGTTGTTCGAAGTAAACTATTAACCCCAAAAAATGTTCCTCAACAATGTGAATTGACAAATGCCAATATATTGTGGATAAGTAAAGAGACAGTAGATACTATTGGCATATTTGATGAACAATATACGCACGGAATAGCTGATTTTGACTATTCATTACAAGCTATAAAAAAGAATATACCAGTGTATTTAGCTCCTAACGTTGGAGGAATATGTGTGCATGATCATGGTGAAAACTGGAAGTCTCACTATACTTCTTTAAAAGAACGAATTGCTTATTTAAAGAGTCCAAAGGGTTTAGCATATAGGGAATATCTTTATTATATAAAAAAGCACTTCCCATTATTTTTACCCTATTCATTTGTAATGCTTTGGTTAAAAACTTTTTTTCCATTCTTATGGTCAAGATTTAAAAACTAAGCTCCTTATATTGGTCATTAACAGAATTACAATTAATATTTTGGAATAATTAAAGATAAAACTTTTTCAATATGATCACAATATATCAGTTAATAACTTCGATACACTTAGGTGGTTCAGAAAATGTCGCTTTTCAACTAACCGAGCATTGTAAATCGAATATAAATAATAATAACTTTAAATTCACTGTGGTTGAATTATATAATACAGAAAATAATTATGCACATGAGAAAAAGAGAATCTTAGCAGAAAAAAACATTGATATGATTACTCTTTTTAAAGGAAAAAAAAGAGTTAGTATGTTTTTTGCACCTCTAAAACTATTTTATCTCCTTTGGAAAAATAAACCTAAAATAGTTCATTCTCATACAGATTTACCTGATTTTGTCCTTGCTTCTTCAATGCGTATATTGTCATTTCTTAATATTAAAAAACCTGCTGTTGTGAGAACAATCCATAGCACACAATTATGGAGTGTTCATCCTAAATTCGCTAAATTTACAGAGTCAACGTTTCATGATGATCATATTGCAAGTGTATCATTAGGCGCTTTAAATGCACATAAAAAGTTGCGCATTGATTGCAAACAACCTATTTCTTCAAATCAAAAAGTTATTTATAATGGATGTAAAATACCTGAAATGAAAAAGCATCCATTTAAAACTTCTAATAAAAAAATAAATATAGCTTTTTGTGGCAGATTTGTTCTGTACAAAGGTATTGATACATTGATAAACGTAATTAATAAAATTAATAAATTGCACCAAGACATATTTGTTTTTCATATTATTGGCAATGGAGATTATTTATATGATATTCTGGAATTACAGAAAAAGTATGACAATGTTTATGTATATGATTCAGTGCCAAATATATCTGAGAAACTATATGATTTTGATTTTATTTTTATGCCTTCACATTTTGAAGGATTACCATTAGTTTCAATTGAGTCTTCTTTTGCTAAAGTTCCAGTAATTGCAAGTTATGCTCCAGGTTTGGATGAAACTTTCCCAACTGATTGGCCTTTAAGATTCAAATTAGATAATGAAAATGATATATTGAAGTTGTTTGAGAACATAAAGAATAATCATTATGATATTGATGAACTCAAATTAAAAGCTTATAATTTTGTATCAGAACACTTCTCATTTGATAGAATGATAAAAGAATACTCTAATTTTTATTTGGATATATATAATAATGAAAAATAATAATGTATTATTCTTACTTCATCTTCCACCTCCAGTACATGGGGTATCAATGGTAGGAGAGTTAATTAAAAACAGCAAAGAAATAAATAATACTTTCGAAGCACGGTATATCAATTTACTTGTTTCTCGATCAATAGATGAAACAGGTAAAACTAAAGTATTAAAATTATGGCGTTTTGTTGTATCATGGTTTAAATTACTTCTTGAACTAACAAAAAATAAACCTAACCTCTGTTATTTTGCTTTGTCAATCTCGAGCATTGCATTTTATAAAGATGTATCATTTGTTTTTCTGCTCAAATTATTTAAAGTAAAAACGGTTTTTCATATTCACAGCAAAGGAATAAAAAAGAATGAAACTAAAAAAGTAAATTACTTGCTTTATAAGTATGTTTTTAAAAAAAGCAAAGTGATATTACTTTCATCTTATTTGTACGACGACATAAATACTTTTGTTACGAAAAGCAATGTTTTTATTTGCGCTAATGGTATACCTGATGTAGAAAATATTAAAGAAATTATTAATAATAAGCAAAATAACACAAATGCAATAGTTGAGATATTATTTTTATCAAACTTGATGAAGTCGAAGGGGGTATATGTATTGCTTGAAGCCTGTAAAATTATTCAAAACAAAAAAACATCCTTTCATTGTACTTTTGTAGGAGGAGAAGGAGATATAACAATTAAAAGTTTTTTACAGAGAGTTGATGAATTAAACTTGGAAAACCATGTAAAATATTTAGGGAAAAAATATAATCAGGATAAGATATCAATTTTTTCTAAAACAGATATATTTGCATTTCCCACTTACAACGAAACTTTTGGTTTAGTAAATTTAGAAGCAATGCAATATTCCATTCCAATAGTATCTACTTTCGAAGGTGGGATTCCTGATGTTATTGAAGATGGAATTACAGGTTTTTTAGTTCCTCAAAAAAACGTGGAAGCATTTGCTGAGAAACTCGAATTACTGATTAAACATTCAGAATTAAGAATTAAAATGGGGGTTGCAGGCAGAAAAAAATATGAAAATGAATTTACACTTCAAACTTTTGAGACTAAATTAAAAGAAATACTACAACATTTATTGTTGAATTGATAATAGTAAACGAAAAAAACACACAAAATACTATGATAATTGATATTTCACCAAAGGAATATAAAAACTATTTTGCTCATGATCCATATCCATTTATTTCTGAAGGATTTATTAATCTTGTAAATAATAAAGTTGATAGGGTTGTTCGCTTAATTGACTCTTCTCATAAAGATGTTGCTATTGGACTGGTGGCTGGCATTAAGGATAACGTGCTATTAGCTCCATTTTCAGCTCCTTTTGGTGGATTTCATTATAAATATGAAGCCGTTTTTTATGATCGAATTTATGATTTCCTGCTTCATCTAAAGCAATACATCACAGAGTGGAATCTTGAAGGTTTGAGTGTAACACTTTCTCCCAACATTTATAATCCAACTATAAATGCAAAGTTGGTAAATGCTTTTATAAGACTGGGTTACAACATGAATACACCAGATATATTAAATTTTATAGATTTAAGACATTTTGATGGAGAATGGTGTAAAAGTGAAGTAAGACAAAATTGCAAAAGAGCTATAAGGCAAGGACTCTCTTTTAGCGAGGCAAAAGATGAAGCCTCGATTAAAGAAGCATTTCAAATTATTTCAGAAAATAGGAAAGGCCAAAATCGTAATATATTTATGTCTTTAGAAGATATTATGGAAGTGAATGATGTAATTCCAGTTGATTTCTTTTTGGTTAGAAATAGTAATGGAGAGGGGGTAAGTGCTGGTGTTTTCTACAGAGGACATGAACAAATTTCTCAGGGTGTATTTGTAGGAGATCTTTTATCCGCGCGTAAATTAGCTGCTGTAGATTTTATTTATCTCAATATTTACAATTTTTATAAAGAAAAAGGTTTTAATTTCATCGACTTAGGTAAATCAAGCACAGATGGAGAACCAAATGTTGGACTTGTTCGATTTAAGGAAATTCATAATTGTATATCAACACTTGGCTATACTTTTCAATTAGGTAATGTTAAACCATGAATTTATGGAACAATAAAAATTTATCAACGTTATTATAATAAACAACATTAAATAGAATGCTATGGAGAAAAGCGTGATAATCGAAAAGGTGCATAATTACATAGTTAAAGAGTCTTTTACAGAAAAATCTGACATTCAAACGGAAACATTAATATTTGAGAATAACTTATTAGATTCAATGGGTTTTTTATTCTTAATTGATTTCTTGAGGGAAGAATTTAATATTGAAGTAGAAGATGATGAGCTGAACAATGATAATTTTAAATCAATTATGAGCATATCTGATTTTGTATCAGCTAAATTATGCAAAAATATTCGACAAGTTTCCTTAAATACAGAGTACTAAATTTTAAATATGTCAGGCATAGTTGGTTTTTATAATTCTAAAAAAAGCATTGAAAAACGATATGTTATAAACGCTATGATTACCTCTATAGAACATAGAGGGGCTGATGAGTTGAGGGTTTGTACTTCTGAGTTTATAGCAATGGCTGATTTAAAAAGATCAAACGTTGTAAATGTGACAAAGAGAATTCCTGTTTCAAATGAATCAAAAACATTATGGATTGTTTGGAGCGGAAATATTTTTAATCATTCGGAATTAAAAAATAAACTTCATAAAGCTGGTTATTATCTGAATGTTTACAGTGATGATGTACTTATGCTTCATTTATTTGAAGTGTTTGGTGACGATTGTCTTAATATGATTAATGGTCAATTTGCATTTGCAATTTGGAATACAAGAAAAAAAGAATTCTTTTTAGCAAGAGATAGGGTAGGGATTTGTCCCTTGTATTATACCCAGAATGATAACGACTTTATATTCGCTTCAGAAATAAAAGCAATTTTACAATACCCCACAGTAAAACCGACTATATCTTCTAAATCACTTACTCAAATTATTACTTTTTGGACAACGATAGCTCCTAATACAAATTTCAAAGATATTTATGAGCTATCTCCAGGTCATAGTTTAATATTTAATTCAGATGGCATCAAAATAAATAAATATTGGACTTTCCCAGTCTTTAAGCCTCATGAATATTCTCGATTAAGGTTTGAAGACGCTATGGATCAACTTGATGCTGTTTTAAATGATGCAGTTAAAATTAGAATCGAACCTGATAATAACTTTGGTGCTTATGTAAGCGGAGGGATTGATTCAAGTGTTATAATTGCATATATAAAAAGAAATTGTCCTGATTTTAAGTTAGATACTTTTTCTGTGGGTTTTACAGATAGTCGTTACGATGAGTCATTTTATCAAAAAATGATTGTGGAGTATTTCACTACAAATCATACTAAATTGATGTGTAATGAAAATGATATTTCTGATAATTTTGAGCGTGTTGTTTGGCATGCTGAAACCACTTTATTACGAACAGGAGCAGTCCCAATGATACTGTTGTCAAAATCAGTTAAAGATAATACTGTAAGCTCTGTTCTTAGCGGTGAAGGAGCTGATGAAATATTAGGAGGATACAATATTTTTAAGGAAGCTATAATAAGAGCGTTTTGGGCAAAAGAACCGTCTTCTAAATATCGTCCCTTACTTTTGAAGAGGCTTTATCCATACTTACCATATATGGATGCAGCAAATAATTTGTCTTTAAAAATGTTTTTTGGTTACAAGCTAACAGAAACTTCCTCTCCAGTTTATTCTCATCTATTAAGATGGAACAATACTTCACGAATAAAAAAATATTTTTCGTCTGATTTAATAGATGAAATAAAAGATTACAATCCCGTAGAAGAAATTACTGAAAAAATTAGAACAGAATTAAAAGAGATTGATATATTGTCTCGTGCTCAATGGCTTGAAGCGAAAATTTTTATGAGTGGTTATCTGTTGTCATCTCAAGGAGAACGAATGACAATGGCTAATGGAATTGAAGGTAGATATCCTTTTTTAGATCATCGAGTTATAGAGTTGAGCATGAAGTTGAATCCATCTTTCAAATTAAATGGCCTAAAAGAGAAATATATCTTGAAAGCTATGATGAAAAATAAACTCCCCAACGAGGTGATTAACAGACAAAAGCAACCTTATAGAACTCCTGGTGGGTCAACTATGTTTTCTGCTCTGTATTCGACTGTTATAAATGACTTTCTCTCGAAAGAAAAGATTCAATCTGCTGGTCTTTTTAATTACGATAATGTAAGTCAACTGCTTGAAAAGATGAAGCTTTCAAAACAAATAACAGAAATAGATAATATGGCATTAACGTCAATTTTATCTACTCAAATATTATATTCTTTATTTATAGAGAAAACTAATTCAAAATTTTTAAATAAAGAAAATTCGATGTTGGAAAACAATGTATTTGATATAAATCTAAAACAGAATTAAATCGATGTGCTATGGGAAATTCTAAATATGTATTATCTGAAGATCTTTTACATATTAAAGATATAGAGTCTTTTTGTAATGAGATTATTAAAAAACTAAAGAACACTGTCCATCTTGAATTGAATCGAAAAGGAGGTGTTGTTGGAATTAGTGGAGGGATTGATTCTTCTACTACTTTGGCTTTAGCTGTAAAAGCATTTGGAGCAGAAAATGTTTTAGGACTTATATTGCCAGAAGCCGAGTCAAACTCGGATAGCGAAAGAATGGCTAAAGAGTTGGCTAAAAAGTTTGGAGTTAAAGTTGTTGTTGAAGAAATGACTGGCGCTCTTACAGGTTTTGGATGTTATGCAAGACGAAATAGTGCAATCGAAAATGTTATTTCAGAATTTAATCCTAATACCGACAAGTCGAAAATAGTTATTAAACAAAAAATTGATCGAAATATACCACCTGTTTTTTCTGTTACAGTTATAAAACCTGATGGAAGAGAAATCAATAAAGTGTTGCCAGTAAGAGATTATTTGCAAATCGTTGCAGCATCAAATTTTAAACAAAGAAGCCGAATGGCAATGCTTTATTATTATGCAGAATGCTATCATTATGCAGTTATAGGAACTCCAAATAAACATGAAGTGGAACAAGGTTTTTTTGTAAAAAATGGAGATGGAGGAGCAGATGTGATGCCAATTGCGAAACTTTATAAGTCTCAAGTATTTCAAATGGCAGATTATTTAGGTGTTCCTAAAGATATTTTAGACAGAACTCCCACAACAGACACCTACAGTGCGGAACAAACTCAAGAGGAGTTCTTTTTTCAATTGCCATTTAGAACAATGGATCTAATTCTATATGGAACTGAAAATGATTATTCTATTAGCGAAATAGCTGATGCTGTACAAAAGACGGAAGAAGATATTAATAATATTCTAAGGAATTTAGATAGAAAAAGAAATACTACTGCTTACTTAAGATCGCATCCAATCTATTTTTAAAACTAATATGGAGGACTAAAACAATAAATTTACCATAATAAAGAGACGATAATGAATTTTTTTGATTATTTATTTTCAGAAAACAAGGAATCTACTAAAAATTTTATTTTAAGTGAATCGAAAGGTTTTTCTTTAAATACTTTATATAGTAATAGTATGTTGCTTGCATATTATCTTAGAAATAGATTTGGAGAAAATAATCAAATGATACTTCTTAGTAATAATTCAATCTTCTTTATAACAAGTTATTTGGCAATAATTAAATCAGGTAATGTTTGTGTCCCAATTAATCCTGGAATTGAACCTATAAACTATAAATATATAGAAGAATTAACTGAATCTAAATTGGTGTTTATTTCAAATAAATTAAGATCCGATATTGATATAAATACAGAAAAAATTGATGAATCAACGCTTAATGAAATAATTACAAACTGTCAAGAAGTTATTTTAAAAGAAGATGTACTTAAACAAACATCATTTGATGACAATCGTTTAGCTGAAATAATATTTACATCAGGATCAACAGGTAAACCTAAAGGAGTGATGCTTACTCACTTAAATCTTCGAGCTAACACAGAATCGATCTTGGCTTATTTGAAGTTAAAATCAGATGACACAATCCTTTTAGTACTTCCACTTTATTATTGCTATGGATTATCAGTTTTCCACACACATTTGAAAGTAGGAGCGTCCATAGTTTTTAATAACAACTTTATGTTATTAGGATCAGTAATAGATGATCTAAAAAAATATAGGTGTACTGGATTTTCAGGTGTACCAAGTCATTATCAAATGCTACTACGAAAGTCTCAAACTTTTGCAAAAACGGATTTCCCTTTTTTAAGATATGTAACACAAGCAGGTGGAAACTTACATGAAGCATTTATTATAGAGTTTATTAATGCTTTTCCAACTGTTGATTTCTTTGTAATGTATGGTCAAACAGAAGCAACCGCAAGATTGGCTTATTTGTCTCCAGAATTATTAAAAATAAAAATTGGATCTATTGGAAATGCTATTCCAAACGTAATTTTAAAGGTGGTTGATCATGAAAACAGCGTTTTAGATATTAATGAAATCGGAGAAATAGTTGCTTCTGGGGCTAATATTATGAAGGGTTATTATCGAGATATAAAAGGAACTAATGAAGTGCTTAAAAATGGATGGTTACACACTGGAGATTTAGGATACATAGATAATGATGGCTGTATTTTTATTACTTCAAGGAGAAAAAACATTATTAAAGTAAGAGGAAATCGCATTAGTCCGAAAGAAATTGAAGAGGTTCTGGTGTTAGATCCAGAAGTTATTGATTGTACCATATACGCTGTAGAAAATGATGTTTATGGAGAAGCTATTAAAGCGCTAATTGTTATAAATGAATATACAAATAGGATTGAATTAGAAAAGAAGCTAATGAAATTGTGTCGTGAAAAATTAGCTGTTTATAAGCTTCCTCAAATATTTGAATTCTCTATAAAATTTGATGTGACATCAAGTGGTAAAAAAATAAATTCAAATTGTAGTTTATAAATATCTGTAGACAAATTTAAAGTGATCAAAAAATGAGATTCAAAAATAATTTTATTGTTAGTTCTTCTGCAATAATTGGGAATAATGTAAGAATTGGAGACCATGCTATTATTCATGATAATGTTGTTATTGGCGATAATTCAACAATTTGCGAAAATTGTATTATTGGAGAGCCAGGGGTGGATTCTTATTACAGTGAGAACTATGTAAATCCTAAGACTATAATTGGTTCTAATTCATTGATAAGAAGCGGCTCAATATTATACTCAGGCAGTATATTTGGAGATTCCTTTACTACTGGTAACACGGTATCAATAAGAGAAAATACTGTGTTTGGTAAGAATTGTATAGTTGGTACTTTCAGTGATATTCAAGGTAATGTCACCTTTGGCGATTATTGTCGATTAAATAGTCATGTACAAATTGCCAGTAAATGTACTTTTAAGAACTTTATTTTTATTTACCCAATGGTGGTTTTTACTAATGACTTACTTCCACCATCAAACCATCTAATTGGTACATCGGTTGATGATTTTTCGCAAATTGCAGCGGGTGCTGTTATTTTACCAGGTCTTTCTATAGGAAAACATTGTTTAATAGGAGCAAAGTCTCTTGTAACGAAAAATGTAGAAGACTATGAATTTCATGCTGGTAATCCTGCTGTAAGAATTGGTAAGGTAAACCATTTATGGTCAAAAGATAACAAAGGTCCACACTATCCATGGCCATACAAATTTGATAGAGGTTTACCATGGAAAGAAAAAGGTTTTGATCAATGGAAGATTTCTGATGAGGGGAAATTATATTTTTCTTAAAAATGTTAGATGATGACACTTTGTTTTTCTGATCAGTTTTTGATTTTTGGGAATTTGACTTTTTAATAGGGTGTTAAATATTAAATTCAATAAACTTTGTATTTGTATATTTGTTATGATGCTGTAAGTAAAGATATTTTTTTAGACGTTTACCAGAAAGACAAAACAACTAAATTAATTTTATATGAACGGAAACTTTTTCTTTAAAAATTGGTTTAAGAGAACTATGAAAAGAACTTATTAATAATCATGACTAAAATTATAATAATCAATTAGTACTAAAAGGTATCTTTCTTTATTGTTTTAGGCTTATTTTATTTAAAACACTAACTTATGCAACCAGAAAACAAAGGGTTGAGGTTTTTATTTCTCATATTGGATATTACGCTGCTTTTTGTGGCAGTTTTTGCAATTATGTACTTCAATCCAATTACTTCAGTTAATCAAAATTTGTACTTGTTACATGCAGCAATAGCAGAAATTATTGCTTATACACTCTATTCTAAAAGGAATTATTATTTTTCAGATAATTACAGAAGTCGTGTAAAACATATTACTTTAAGAATGGGTGTTTTTGTTTTTTTTCTGTTGATTTTAGCTCAGGTTTTCTTACCAGAAAACTATTCTTTGCGATTTCTACTACAATACGTTGGCTTATTTTATATCCTAAAGATTACAGTATTTTATATCCTATACAAGTATTTGAGTTATGTTCGAAAGAAAGGCAAGTTTCAACGCAATGTAGTTATATTAGGACTTCGCGAAACAGATGTGCTTTTGGGTTATTTATTAGAAAAAAACCCTACACTTGGTTTTAATTTACTTGGTTATATTGCGGATACAGAAGACTATGATAGGAATGATATCTCAATTTTAGGTAAAATAGATGATATAGAGATATTGACAGTTAAACATGGAATAAAGAAAATTTTTGTTACTCCTTCAAAATATTTTGAAGTTGAAAATGCACGAAAACTTCTTGGTTTATGTAATAAAGTTGGCGTGAAAGCAAGATATGTAATGATGAACACTTACTGGAATGAAAGAAGATTAAATGATGCTGATTTCGTAAGTTCACTTGCTATTTATAATCCGCAAGAAATTCCCTTGGATAATTTTTCAAATCGTTTTTTTAAACGAGCATTTGATGTTGTTTTTTCTTCACTTGTAATCTTTTTTCTTTTTAGTTGGTTATTTCCAATAGTTGCTCTCTTAATAAAATTAGATTCTAAAGGCCCTGTTTTTTTTCTTCAAAAACGAACAGGAATTGATAATAAAATATTTAACTGTATAAAGTTTAGAACAATGCAGGTGAATGAGGATGCCGATAAAAAACAGGCGCAAGCAAATGATTCAAGAATTAGTAAAGTGGGCGCAATATTGAGAAAATATAACATCGATGAGTTTCCTCAATTTATCAATGTATTATTAGGCGAAATGTCAGTTGTTGGTCCTCGTCCTCACATGTTGAAACATACAGATCAATATTCGGCATTAATAAATTATTATAAAGTCAGACATTATGTAAAACCTGGTGTAACTGGATGGGCGCAAGTGAATGGATATAGAGGTTTGACAGATGAACTATGGAAAATGGAAAAAAGAGTAGACTATGACATGGAGTACCTAAAGAACTGGGATTTTTGGTGGGATTTAAAAATTATATATCTTACTGTTTTTGGGAAAGATTCTTATGCAAATGCACAATAAAATATATTGGTTATTCATCTTAATTCTACAATGAATTTCTAATCGTGCTTGATCCAAGAAAGGTAGTATTTTATGATAGTTTGAATAAAAAATAAGTACATACACATTTATGTCACTAACATACATATTAAAATCAATAAAAGTTTAGTTATGATTAAAGTTGCTTTAATAGGTGCTGGGAAGATGGGAATTTCCCACTTATCAATTCTTGGCGCTCACCCCGATGTTAATCTTGTCGGGGTTTCTGATACCTCAAAAATAGTTTTAGGAATGCTTGAAAAATACACTAAGTTTCCTTGTTATACCGATTATATAAAAATGATTGATGAGGTTAAACCAGATGCTGTTTTTGTTGCGGTTCCTACTCGTTTTCACTTTGATGTTATAAAAAAATTAATCGAAAGAGATATCCATATATTTGCAGAAAAACCTTTTTGTTTGTCAACCGATGAAGGTGAAGAGCTTGTGGCATTAGCTGACTCTCACAATTTAATCAACCAAGTAGGTTATCATAATAAATTTTTAGGTACGTTTCAAGAAGTAAAGAAGATAATTAATGGGGGTCATTTAGGTGATATATACCATTTTACTGGTGAAGCTTATGGACCTGTTGTATTAAAAAAAGAACAAGATACTTGGCGTTCAAAGCCTTCGGAAGGTGGTGGTTGTTTAATGGATTATGCATCACATGTTATTGATTTAATAAACGACTTGATTGCCCCAATAGACAGTGCCAGAGGTTCATCTATTAAATCAATTTATTCCAAATATGTTGATGATGCTGTATATTCTATTCTTGAATTATCTAATAAAGTGACAGGAGTACTTTCTGTAAATTGGAGTGATGAAACATATAGGAAAATGACAACTACAATTACTATAATTGGTACTAAAGGGAAGATCATATCTGATGCAACTCAGTTGAAGGTGTATTTTAAAGATGATAATAATCCCTCAGGATATAGTAAAGGATGGAATATAAAATATGTTACCGATCTTACTATGCAAGTTGACTTTTATCTGAGAGGTGAAGAATATTCTGCACAAATCGATTATTTTATTAATGCTGTAATGGGGAAAGTTCCTAATACCATTAATACTTTTAAAAGTGCTTTGCTTACTGATAGAGCTATTTCAAAAATTAGGAACAATTCAAAACAATATATTTCATGATGGAGAGAATTTTGTATGGAGATAATCAATTTTTTGCGGTAAATCATATATCCGATGAAAAATCAAGAGCTCAATCTATAAAGTTTAAAGATGATGCAGCAATAATCAAAGCTTTGGACTATGCGATAGAAGCAGGAATCAATACTTTCATGTGTACAACACATGATAGAATTGCTCAAATATGTGATGTTATAAGAGCCGATAGTAAAAAGTATAAAGGTTTTAAGATTTATCCATGTATGCCTTACGCTCATAAATATGCTAATGCAATGACTGAACTAGGTATACAAGGAACCATTAAGCAATATGTACCAGGAAACTTTTTTGGATCAATGTTCAAAGGTGGCATGGCTGTAGTCTCTAAAGATTATCTTTCAATCATGGAACTATTGATTGATGCTGAAATGAAAATGTTTAAAGGTATTGATACTCCTGTAATCTTTTTACAAAACGTTATTACAGATCTTTTGTTAGGCTTAGGTATGTCTGGCGTTTTGAAAGCGTTTGATGATTATATTCGTAAGAAATATAATGCTGAACCAGGTTATATAACAATGAATATGCCAATGCTGTTAGACTCTTTAGAATCAGTTGGAATTACAAACCCGATAATATGTTCTTCTATAAACAAAGTAAACTTTCGTATGTCTGGAGGAAAAGAAATCTATGAAGATACTCTTAAAAACAGAAAGGTGCGCGCTATTGCAATGCAGGTATTAGGTGGTGGTGCCATTCCACCAAAAGAAGCTTTAGAGTATGTTGCTAAATTACCAAATATCGAGTCTATTTTATTTGGTGCATCCTCAAAGAGTAATATTGAAAGTACAGTATCTATTATAAATGATTTTGATAGGAATAATCGAGAAGCTAAATATTAATCCTTTTTTTCTCATAATTAATAGCGACTTTCTCAATTGACGCTACTATTTCAATAATATAAACAATCGGTTTAAATTTTAATTTAGCCCACTCTTTTGTTTAGAATTCTATAGCTCTATTTTATAGAGATGAGTTTGTATGTTTGAATTTACTTTTAAAAAATACTATAAATTATAATCGTTACGAATATAAATATAATTGGATTAAAATAATAATGAATAAAAAAGTTTTAATAAGTGGAGGTGCAGGCTTTATTGGATCTAATATAGCTATCAAACTAATGGAGATGGGTTTTAAAGTGACAATCCTTGATTGTTTATCTACTCAAATACATGGAGAAGATCCATATAATATGTCATATACGTTTAATAGAATTTTATCTTCCGATGCTATTTTTATTAAAGGAGATGTAACTAATCGTGATGACTGGAAAAAAGCTTTACAAGGTCAAGATATGGTGATTCACTTAGCAGCAGAAACAGGAACAGGTCAATCAATGTATGAAGTAGAGAAATATAATGATGTTAATATTATAGGTACAGCTATTTTGTTAGATATTCTAACAAATGAACCACACAATATTGAAAAATTAGTTGTAGCTTCCAGCCGTGCTGTTTATGGAGAGGGTAAGTATAAATGTGTTTCTCATGGCTTTGTATATCCCGATGCAAGGAATGAAAAAGAGTTGAATAATAAAGACTTTGAATGTAAATGTCCATTTTGTGGAGAATCCGTTACATTGATGCCAACAGATGAGGAATCCTTGTATAAACCAACCTCAATCTATGGCTTATCTAAGCAAACACAGGAACAGATGGTGCTTATTGTTGGTAAGGCCTTAGGCATTCCGTCAATCGCATTTAGATTTCAAAATGTATATGGGCCAGGGCAATCTTTGTCTAATCCGTATACAGGTATATTGTCTATTTTCAGTACTCAATTAAAAAACAACAATTCTTTGAATATTTTTGAAGATGGAAAAGAAAGCAGGGACTTTGTTTTTATCGATGATGTTGTTAATGGAACAATTGCTGGTCTTCTTAATAGTGATGGTGATTATAAAGTTATAAACATTGGTTCAGGTGAAGCAACAGATGTTTTAACGGTGGCCGAATTGTTGAAAAATTACTACAAATCAAAATCTGAAATTAAAATTACAGGTAATTATCGTGTAGGAGACATCAGGCATAACTATGCAGATCTTACTTTGGCGAAGAAGTATTTGAATTTTACGCCACAATACTCTTTTAAAGAAGGATTATATTTGTTTTGTCAATGGGTTAATCTTCAGGAAGTAAAAAGTGACAATTCACATCAGTCACTTGAAGAAATGAAATTAAAAGGTTTATTTAAATAATCTTTTTTCTAATTATCCCAAAATGACTACAAAAAAAACCTGTCTACTTATTGCACCTCTTTCTTTTTATTCTTATTCAGAATATCTGAAAACTGAATTAACCAGAATAGGATACGAAGTCACTATATCAAATGATGAATACCCTGCTAATGCCGTTGGTAAAATAATGGGGAAGCTTAAAGTTCCTTTTCTATTGTGGATAACTAAACACCGCTTAATAAATAGTTGTCTCAAGGGGAAAAAGTATAATCTTGCTATTATTATAAAGGGACGAGGAATGAGCTCTTCATTGATAAATGAAATTAAGAAGTCTTGTTCTGTAGTTATAGGTTACACGTTTGATTCGTTTAAATATCACCCTGCTCCAAAAAAATGGATGAAAGATGTGGATTCATTTTATACTTTTGACTATCGAGATGCCGAAAAGCATAATGTTGAAATAATTGAGTTGTTTAGTTCACTTCCCGATAAAATTGAGAATAAAAAACAAGGTTATGGAATTAGTGGAATTGCCAGAAATCATTCAGAGCGTCTTCAGTTTATTGATCTTGTGATTTCAGCTTTCCCTCATGCTAAAAACTTCATTTACATATATGAACAAAACATTGTCACTTTCACCATTAATTTTCTAAGAAACCCTTTGCTCTACATTAAATATCGGGAATTTATTTTCTTTAAACCGTTAACTTATAAAAAATATATTGACGTTCTAAACAATTCTGAATTTGTTATAGATTTTGCTCATCCAGATCAGTCGGGTATTACTATCAGATGTTATGAAGCCCAAAGTTGTGGTACAAAAATTATCACGAATAATCCTTTTGTATTTAGAGATAGGAACTTTAATGCGGAGAATACCATTTTACTCAATGAAGAAAATGGTATTTCAAATATGAAGAAAAGATATAATGAAATTAAAAATATTCCTTCCAAAAAATATAATCGTTCAATAAAAGTTTTTGTGAATGATTTATTAGAAAAAAGTGGAGTAGATAAAGTTGTAGAGTAATCTGAGTAATATTTAAGTATATATCTTTTCGAATGATTTTAACGCTTATATCACTCGACAATTATCAAAAAAAATCGTGAACCAGTAGTAGCTCACGATTTTTTATATAATTATTGCGATATTCTTTTAAATCAAGAAGCCAAGTAGAATACCAGCTGCAACCGCAGAACCGATAACACCAGCTACATTAGGTCCCATTGCATGCATCAATAAGTAGTTACTTGGATCATATCCTAAACCAACTTGCTGAGAAATGCGTGCTGAGTCTGGAACAGCCGAAACGCCAGAGTTTCCTATAAGTGGATTAATCTTATCTCCATTTTTCAGGAATAAGTTCATCAGTTTTACAAACAGAATTCCACAACATGTTGCAATCACAAATGAAACCGCTCCAATTGCAAATATTTGTACGGATTGAAATTTCAAAAATGTAGTTGCTTGTGTAGACGCTCCCACTGTAACACCTAATAAGATTGTTACAATATCAATAATTGGTCCACGAGCAGCTTCTGCTAACCTTCTGGTTACACCCGATTCTTTCAATATGTTTCCAAAGAAAAGCATACCTAATAGAGGTAAACCTGAGGGGACTAAGAATGTTGTTAAAAGCATTCCCAAGATTGGAAAAATAATTTTCTCTGTTTGAGAAACTGCACGAGGCGTTTTCATCCTTATTACACGTTCTTTACTTGTAGTCAACCATCTCATAAATGGAGGTTGAATTACAGGGATTAAAGCCATGTATGAGTAGGCTGATATTGCAACAGCTCCTAACAAGTTAGGTGCTAATTTTGAAGTTAAGAAAATAGCTGTAGGGCCATCTGCACCACCAATAATACCGATTGCACCAGCTTGATTAGGTTCAAATCCGGTTTGTAAAGCTATAAAATAAGCTCCAAATATACCGAATTGAGCTGCAGCTCCAATAAGTATCAATTTCGGATTAGATATTAAGGATGTAAAGTCAGTCATAGCACCAATACCCATGAAAATGAGTGGTGGGTACCATCCTTGGACTACACCTTGATAGAGGATGTTGTAAACTGACCCCTCTTCATAAATTCCAATTCCTAAATTGGCAGCTTCTGCAAATGGGATATTTCCAATGAGAATACCAAAACCGATTGGAACTAATAATAATGGTTCGTATTCATACTTTACAGCTAAGTAAATGAAGAATAGACCAATTACTATCATTACTAAGTGACCTACTGTTGCATTTGCAAATCCTGTAAATTCCCAAAATGTTGATAAATTATCTGATAATGATAATAAAATATTCATATGTACTATATTTATTCTATTACTACTAATACATCTCCTTCAAGCACAGAATCTCCTTTTTGAATAGAAATGCTTGCTACTTTGCCATCAGAAGTTGCTTGAATATTATTTTCCATTTTCATAGCTTCTAATACCAATAAAGTATCACCTTTTTTCACTATGTCTCCTACTTTCACACGAAGGTCTAATATTACACCTGGTAAAGGTGAATTTATTTGTGTACTACCAGCTGCTGCCACAGATGTGCGTGTAACGCTTGGTTTTGGTGCAACCTCTCTTTGTTGAGAAGATGGAGTAACTTGTCTTTGAATACGTGATATGGATTTTTTCTTTTTCTGTTCAAGTTCTACCACGTAAGGTGTACCGTTCACCTCTAATCCAACAGATTCTTCATCTGAGTTTACTACTACTACTCTATATGGAGAACCATTGATTGTATATTTAAATTCTTTCATAGGAATTATGTTATTTCTTTTTTATGATTACTAATTGATATTTTTACTTAGGCAGTTTTCTTAAACTATATATTTTTGAGTTCCAAGGCGAATATTTTCTTTTCACCTCATCAATAGTCAATATAGTAGATTCTACGTCATGAACATCTTGGTTCAATTCATGTATAGCTGCAGATATCGCTGCTAAGACTTCACCAGATATCTCGTGCGTTTTGTAGGCAGATAATTTACCGCTTTTAAGTGCTTTCCTTTTTGTTAAATTCTTGGCTGTTCTGCCAGTGAATTTAAAAACAAAATAAAGTGCGATAAGAGCAAGAAAAACTACTAACATCGATGTTATTGTTATCATTCCACCATGAGGGTCATTTTCTTTTAAAGCGATGATTTTTGGGTTCTCTCCTACCACTAAGTTATTGCTCGATGGGGTTACTCTGTCTAAAACTTGAGCCAATTCATTACCTTGAGCATCATACTTAATGCCGTCAGCATCGTAACCGTAAGTTTTATTTGTAAGCAAACCAGCAGGAATAGTTATCTCATCAATAAGCGTTCTCCCATCCAACTCGTAAAGAGCAATGTAATTCTCTTTTGTTGGGTCTAATTTAAAACTCAGATGGAATGTTCCATTCTGAGGCTTGTTATCTGCCCAAAAAATAAGATGTTGATGAGGTTTTGCAATAGTTTTAACATCCCCGCGTGGAATAGCATACTTCTTAGGATTGTTTGGATCGTTTGTTATGAAAGCACCTGCTAAATTTTGACTTCTTGATGTGTTGTTATAAATCTCAATCCATGCATGTCTCTCTCCAAAGTCATTAGTTACACTATTTTCATTCTCTACCATGACTTCGTTAATCACCCACTCAGGCTGATGAATCTTTTTGTTACAACCTGCTATGAAAACTAACGATATAGCAAGGATGAATATTTTTGTTTTATCTATCATATTCTATATCTTCTTTTATAAAGGCATGTTATCATGTTTCTTTGGTGGATTTTGCAGTTTCTTAGTTTGCAAAAGTTGCAATCCGCGAATAATACGGAAACGAGTGTTTCTTGGTTCAATTACATCATCAATATAACCATAACGAGCAGCATTGTATGGATTGGCAAAAAGATCGGTGTACTCATCTTTTTTGGCTTGCATAACTTCTGCTTTTTTCTCTGGTGTCTCTTGTGCTGCAACTTCCCTGCCGTACAGTACTTCAACTGCTCCGTCAGCTCCCATTACAGCAATCTCGGCACTTGGCCATGCATAATTAAGATCGCCACGTAGTTGTTTACAGCTCATTACAATGTGAGCTCCACCATAAGACTTTCTCAATGTAACGGTAATTTTTGGAACAGTAGCTTCACCATATGCATAAAGCAATTTTGCTCCATTCAGAATTACTCCGCCGTATTCTTGTGCAGTTCCTGGTAAGAATCCGGGAACATCAACAAGGGTAACAATAGGAATATTGAAAGCATCACAAAAACGGACAAAACGTGCAGCTTTACGAGAAGCATTTATATCTAATACTCCTGCTAAATATTTTGGTTGATTAGCTACTATACCAACTGACTGACCATTAAAACGTGCAAAACCTACAATAATATTTTTTGCATAATTTGCATGAACTTCTAAAAACTCACCGCTATCAATAATACCACCTATCACTTCATACATATCATATGGTTTGTTAGGATTGTCAGGTATAATTTCGTTTAGGCCATCTTCAAGTCTGTCAATCGGATCATCAGTTTTTCTAAGGGGCGTTTCCTCTAAGTTGTTTTGAGGTAAGAAACTAAGTAAGTTCCGAATTAGAGATAAACCATCCTCTTCGGTTTCTACAGAAAAATGAGCAACACCCGATTTGGTACTGTGTACGTGAGCACCACCCAATTGTTCTTGAGTTACATCTTCACCAGTAACAGATTTCACTACTTTTGGACCAGTAAGGAACATATATGATGTGCCTTCTGTCATAAGGGTAAAGTCAGTTAATGCAGGTGAATAAACAGCACCTCCAGCACATGGACCAAAAATTCCAGAAATTTGAGGAATTACGCCCGATGCGAGAATGTTGCGTTGGAAAATCTCAGCATAGCCAGCCAAAGAGTTAACACCCTCTTGAATTCTGGCACCGCCTGAGTCATTAATACCAATAACTGGCGCACCCATCTTCATGGCTTGATCCATCACCTTGCAAATCTTGAGTGCAAGTGTTTCAGAAAGAGAACCCCCAAACACAGTGAAGTCTTGCGCAAAGATATAAACCAAACGCCCATCAATAGTTCCATAACCAGTTACAACACCGTCTCCCAGGAATTTTGTTTTGTCCATTCCAAAATTTGTTGAACGATGTTCAACAAACATATCAAATTCTTCAAAGCTACCTTCGTCTAAGAGCATGTCTATGCGTTCTCTGGCAGTATATTTACCCTTACCGTGTTGCGCTTCTATTCTTTTTTCGCCACCACCCATTCTTGCTTTTTCACGTAGTTGAATCAGCTGTTTAATTTTTTCGAGTTGCTTGCTCATATAAATATATTTTTTAATTTTTAATCAAATATGAATGTATTGCTTTATAATATTCCTGTATGTTATTCAGGATGCTCGCAAAGTTCAGTAAGAACTCTTCCTGTTGATTTAGGATGCAAAAATGCAATATTTAATCCTTCAGCCCCTTTACGTGGTTTTTTGTCAATCAGGGCAACACCTTTTTCTTCTGCTTTTGTCAAAGCTTTACTAATATCATTTGTTGCAAAAGCAATATGATGAACACCTTCACCACGATTTTCAATAAACTTAGCAATTGTGCTGTCTTCGCTGGTAGGTTCCAAAAGCTCAATTTTGGTTTGACCAACTTTGAAAAATGCAGTTTTCACTTTTTGATCTTCTACAGTTTCAATGTTGTAGCATTTCAATCCAAGAATTTCTTCGTAATAGGGTAGCTGCTCTTCTATACTTTTTACAGCAATTCCTATATGCTCAATATGTGTTATATCCATAATGATGATTATTTAAATATTTTGTTGAATAATTGTTTTTAATCTAATTTAATCTGAACAGAACATACAAACATTTCTAATCCAATTAATCGTTGTCGTTTTAAAATTTATAAGTAGTATTATATTGATAATACTCTTAACAGTTCCACTAATTCTGGATTGATTGGTTTTTCTTTTTTGATAGCTTTAGAGAAAGGTACATACACAATCTCTTCGTTCCTTATTCCTATCATTATATTGCGTTGATCTTCTTGAAGAGCTTGAATAGCAGCGTAACCCATTCTACTTGCAAGAATGCGATCTTGAGCAGATGGTGAGCCTCCACGTTGTAAGTGTCCAAGTATTGACACCCTCACGTCATATTGGGGATATTGATTCTTTACTCTTTCAGCCAGTTGAAGTGCGCCACCAGTTATTTCACTTTCGGCAACCAATACAAGACTACTGTTTTTAGATTTTCTAAAACCTTGCGATATGAATTCGTGTAGTTGGTCTTTCTCGATACTTATCTCAGGAATGATGGCTGCTTCAGCTCCTGCGGCAATCGCACTATTTAATGCTAATGCACCACAGTTGCGCCCCATTACTTCAATAAAAAATAGTCTTTCGTGCGAACTTGCTGTATCTCGTATTTTATCAACAGCATCCACAATTGTGTTTAATGCTGTGTTGTATCCAATTGTTACATCGGTTCCCATTAAGTCATTATCGATAGTGGCAGGGAGTCCTACAATTGGTATATTGTTCTCTTGAGCAAATATAGCTGCACCCGTTAGCGAACCATCGCCTCCCACAACCACCAGCGCATCTATTTCATGCTTGCGCATATTTTCAAATGCAACTTTTCTACCTTCCTTGTTCAAGAACTCATCACAACGGGCTGATTTTAATACTGTTCCTCCACGTTGTATAATGTTACTAACACTATTTGTTTTAAAATCCTCAATTTCGCCTGTTAGTAAACCTTTAAAGCCTCTGTAGATTCCTTTTACTTTAATATCATTAAAAATAGCAGATCTGGTTACTGCTCTAATGGCTGCATTCATTCCAGGAGCATCTCCTCCAGAAGTAAGAATGCCTATACATTTTATCGATTGAAGCATTTATTATTTATATAATTTGAATGATAGTACCTAATAGAAATTAAAGTGCAAAGATAAAAAAATAAACCGACAAAGATAAAGAACAGGCATTTAAAATGTTGTTGAATCGTTTAAGTGAACGTCTGGTTTTAATTTCTTTACAATCTTTGCGACCTCTTCCATTTGCCATTTAGGAGTGGAGGTTGCACCACAAATTCCTATACTTGTATTATCACCCACTAATGTAAGATCAACCTCTTCTGGACTATGAATAAAATGAGAATTAGGATTGTGCTTTTCACATTCTTCAAATAGTACCTTCCCGTTTGAGCTTTTTTCTCCTGCAATAAAGAATATCAAATCATGTTTTTCTGCAAATTCCTTCATGTTTGGTACACGATTGGAAACTTGACGACAAATGGTATCAAAAAATTCGAAGTTTGCACCTTCATTCATATTTTCTGCTATCAAAGTGGTTATTTCTTTAAATCCGTCTAACGGTTTTGTAGTTTGCGAAAACAAATGAATATCTTTTGAGAAGTCAAGTTTTTTTAAATCTTCTTTGCTTTCAATTATTATAGAGTTTGAATCAGTTTGCCCTTTAAGCCCAATAATTTCTGCGTGCCCTTTTTTGCCGTAAATAACAATTTGAGCATCGTCTCTTTTTTCTTGGTCTTTACGTCTAATCCGCTTCTGCAAACCTAATACAACAGGGCATGATGCATCAATAAGCTCAATATTGTTTTTTTTAGCTATTTCATAAGTGCTGGGTGGTTCACCGTGGGCTCGAAGCAGCACTCGCACATTCTTAAGGACTTTAAACTGTTCGAGGTTTATTGTAATTAACCCAAGCTTGTTTAATCGCTCTACTTCTAAGGTATTGTGAACTATATCACCTAAACAGTATAGTGTTTCACCTTTTTTTAGTTCTTCTTCTGCTTTTGCTATCGCTTTTGCAACACCAAAACAACATCCAGATCTTTTATCGATTTTAATTGATGTCATAATGTTTTGTTTATGGTTTTGTGGTACATGTCCAGCGCCCAATCCAATTGCTGTTCGATGTTTACAGTTGAGTTGTCCAACACAATTGCATCGTCCGCTTTGCGAAGTGGACTTTCTTTTCTGTTTTGATCATGATCGTCGCGATATTTTATGTTTTGAAGCACCTCTTCATACGTTGTCTCTTGGTCTCCTTTCATTCTCAATTCGTCCATTCTGCGCTTGGCTCTGATTTCGGGTGAGGCTGAAATAAACAACTTCAACTCAGCCGTTGGAAAAACAACTGTACCAATATCCCTTCCATCCATCACAACTCCTTTGTCCAGACTCATCTTTTGTTGTTGCTCCACCATTTCCTTTCTCAAAAAACCTATGGCACTTACAGGGCTAACCAATTGGGAGACCTCCATTCCTCTAATCTCTCTTTCCACATTTTCACCATTCAGATACGTGTCGGGGCGACCAGTCAAGGGATTCAGCTTAAACTGAATATCAATATTGGGTAGATGTTCCCTTAGTTTGTCTTCATCAATGGTTTTATCTTTATTAATGATTCCGTTCCGCAAAGCATACAGGGTTACTGCCCTATACATTGCTCCACTGTCAATATATATGTATCCAATTATTTTGGCTAAATCTTTAGCCATTGTACTTTTACCACTTGAAGAGACCCCATCTACGGCTATATTAATTTTTTTCATTGTTGTTGAGTTTGATAATATTCAAATAACAAGGTTGTTAGTTGTTATGTTTGTAAACTAATCACTATTATATTGGCACAAGTTCGCATAAGAAGGTCATTTTCACTTTTCAATTAAAAGGAACCTTATTCTTCCAAAAAATTCGGATACATATAATCTGTTGCTGGCACAAACGTTTCTTTGATACATTGTGGAGATGCCCAACGAATCAAATTGAATATTGATCCTGCCTTATCATTTGTTCCCGATCTTCGTCCACCACCAAATGGCTGTTGATCTACAACCGCACCAGTTGGTTTGTCGTTGATGTAGAAGTTGCCAGCTGTGTGCATCAATCGGTGTGTGTAGTGTTCTATCTTATCTCTGCGAGCTGAGAAAATTGCACCTGTCAAAGCATATCTCGATGTTTTGTCCAAAATATCCAATGTCTCTTCCACTTCATCCGGCTTATACACATAGACAGTTAAAATTGGTCCAAACAACTCTTCTCTCATCGTCACATAATCGGGTTTCTTTGCTAAAATTACAGTTGGATGAATAAAATAACCCACCTTTTTGTCATACTCTCCACCTAATATAACTTCAGCATCACCAGAAGCCTTCGCTTCATCGATATACTTGGCTAATTTATCGAAAGACGCCTCATCAATCACCGCATTCACAAAGTTGGTGAAGTTTTCCACATCACCCACTTTTATGTTCTTTAGGTCATCCTTCATATATTTCAGAACATCATCCCACAAATTCTCTGGAATATACGCGCGCGATGCAGCAGAACATTTTTGTCCTTGGTATTCAAATGCGCCGCGTATTAATGCTGTAGCTACTTGTTTGGCGTTAGCTGTAGGGTCAGCAAAAACATAATCCTTCCCACCCGTTTCACCCACAATACGTGGATAGGAGTTGTAGGTTGATACATTCTCAGAAATTGTTTTCCACATACCGTCAAACACTTTTGTTGAGCCTGTGAAATGCAATCCAGCAAAATGCTTGTCCTTAAAGATTACATCGGCTGCATCTGGACCAGAGCAATACACCAAGTTGATAACACCATCAGGCAATCCTGCTTCTTGAAGTATCTGCATGATTATGTGAGCGGAGTAAACAGCCGTTTTAGATGGTTTCCAAACAACGGTGTTTCCCATTAGTGCTGGTGCACCTGGCAAGTTACCAGCAATGGCTGTGAAATTGAATGGAGACAAAGCAAAAATAAATCCTTCAATAGGACGCCACACCATTCTGTTCCATATTCCTGCAGATGAATTAGGTTGCATGGCATACAAATCGTACATGTTTCTTACATTAAACCGATAGAAATCTACCAGTTCGCATGCAGCATCTATTTCCGATTGAAAAGCATTTTTAGACTGTCCCAACATGGTTGCTGCATTAATCGACTGACGATAAGGACCTGCAATTAGATCAGCAGCTTTCAAGAAAATTGCCGCTCTGCTCTCCCAATTCATATTCTCCCATGCTGGTTTAGCTTTCAGTGCAGCATCTATAGCCATTTGCACATGCTCTTTGCCACCTTGGTGATAATGACCCAACAAATGTTGGTGATTGTGTGGAGGGCGAATGTCGTGAAGTTTATCAGTGCGCACTTCTTTCCCATCTATAACCATAGGAAGATCCAGACCACCTTTTTTGAATTCGGTTAACTTAGCTTTTAGCTCTTTTCTTTCTGCGGTACCCGGCGCATAACTTTTGACTGGCTCGTTCGTAATTTCTGGTAGATCAAAGATAGCTTTTGTCATCAGTATTTAGTTTTAGTGTGTATATATGTCCATTTTTTCAATTCAATAGTAGCAAATTTACAAATATCTTTTTGAAAACGGATTGAAATATATGAATCTTCTTTTTATTAGCTATTTGTTTTGTTTCAATTCAAAAAAATATTTCAGTTGTCTTTCTAAAGAACACCTGAAACAGATAAAATAAAAGAGATTAACAGAAATAATAGCTTTTGCAAACAAATGTAAGCGAAAGTGTCTTGCAAAATAATATCTTTGTGTAAAATGTAAGCAGTATTAAAAAATGCAACAACCAATTATTAATAAAATGAACCAAAAATTATCTATTCTATTAACTCTTGCAATAAGCTTAAGCCTATTGGCATGTGGCAAAGACAACAAAGAAACTTCTTGGGAAGAAAACGCAATTGAGACAGCATCATATCAAACGAAGATGATGGCAGAATCTATAGCAGATTCCGCTAAAATGCCTCGCTCTATTAAAAATGGGGAAATACGTCTTGAGCATATTTACGATTGGACAAGTGGATTCTTTCCTGGCAGTCTGTGGTATCTTTATGAACTAACAAATAACGAATACTTCAAAAATGAAGCTCAGAAATATACAAATCTTTTAAACGACTTAAGGTATTATAAAGATACGCATGATTTGGGTTTCATGATTTTTTGCAGTTATGGCAATGACTATCGCATAACGGGTGATGCTGAAGCGATTCCTGTGATGGTTGAAACTGCAGATAACTTGATTGGAAGATTTAACGAAAACACACAAGCTATTCGTTCATGGGATTTTGGAAGTTGGCAGTATCCTGTAATCATAGATAACATGATGAATCTGGAATTGCTATTCTGGGCAAGTGAACAAACAAATGATCCTAAATACAAAGATGTAGCCATTCGTCATGCTAACACAACAATGGAGCATCATTACCGCGATGATTTTTCATCGTTTCATCTTGTAGATTATGATACAATCTCAGGCGATGTAATACTGAAAGCTACCCACCAAGGTTATAGCGATGACTCTGCTTGGGCCAGAGGTCAAGCTTGGGGCTTGTATGGGTATGTAGTTATGTACAGATTTACTAAAGACCAAAAGTACTTAGACTTTGCCAACAATATTGCTTCATTTATTATGGACAATGTAAAAACAGATGACCTTATTCCATATTGGGATTACAATGCACCTAACATACCCGATGCACTTCGCGACGCTTCAGCAGCATCCATTACAGCATCTGCTCTTTTAGAATTATCAACGTACGATGCAGCAAAAAAAGACACTTACTTTAATTATGCTGAAACTATTTTAAAGAATTTATCAAGCGATAAATACTTAGCTGCAAAAGGAGACAACTTAGGATTTATATTGAAACATTCAGTTGGGCATCTTCCTGCTAACTCTGAAATTGATACACCTCTCAATTATGCAGATTATTATTATTTAGAAACACTGAAGCGTTACTTGAATTATAATCAAAAATAAACAATGAAAAAAATAGCGATTTTTACTTTATCATGTTTGATGTTCTCATTCACAGGTATTTCTCAAAACCTTAACAAAAAGGTTTTCTATTTATTGAATCTCAGTGCAGATGGTCTTGAAAAGGTGAAAACACTTCATGATCAAGGTAAAGATGCTGAAGCTGCTAACGCCCTTTTGGAATACTACCAAAGTAGACCTTTCATTCATCATCCCGATGTTGATTTAAATAATATCAATATTGGCACTGCTCAACAACAGTGGGCCGATGATGCCTTACAGCATAAGTTCTTTGCTCACCGTGGCTATCAGCCTTCTTATTCATATGGCGATGATATTAATTGGGAGTACTGGCCCATTCAAGACAATGAGTTGCGCTGGCAACTACACCGCCACAAATGGTGGTCGCCAATGGGTAAGGCTTACAAACTATCGGGTGACGAAAAGTATGCTAAGGAGTGGGCATTTCAATACTTAGATTGGATAGATAAAAACCCCTTGCTTGACAGAAAAGAAGCCAAACTACTGAGTGATGGTGATAAAGTGTTAGAGAATATGGGTTTTGCATGGCGACCTTTAGAAGTAAGTCATCGCCTTGAAGATCAAACCGAGCAGTTTCTTTATTTTAAAGACAGTCCTCATTTCACGCCAGCGTTTTTGTCACAATTCTTAGTGAATTATCACAAACACGCTGAGCACATTCTGCGAAATTATTCAGAAAGAGGTAATCACCTGCTTTTTGAAGCACAAAGAGTGATATATGCTGGTGCATTCTTTCCAGAATTTAAAGATGCAGAGAAGTGGCGCAAAAGTGGTGTTGAAGTATTGAGCCAAGAGATAAAGAATCAGGTTTTTGATGATGGTATGCAGTATGAACTTGATCCGCATTACCATTTGGCGTCAATAAACATATTCAATAGAGCTTTGCAAATGGCTGACGTAAATGGTTTCAGGAATGAATTTCCTGACTACTATTTAGCAACCATTGAGAAAATGATAGAGATTGTCTACAATCTTTCTTTTCCCGATTACACTATGCCTTGCTTTGGCGATGCAAAAGCTGTTGATAAAAAACAGATGCTCAAGAACTACAAACAATGGCAACAAGTATTTCCTAATTACGATGCTTTAAAGTATTTTGCAACTGATAGGCAAGAGGGCACAATGCCAGCTTACCATTCTAAAGCTTTCAAAGATGGTGGTTATTATGTTTTGAGAAATGGTTGGGACGAAGCTGCTACGGTAATGATATTTAAAGCAGGTCCTCCCGCATTTTGGCACAACCAACCCGACAATGGCACATTTGAACTGTTCATCAAAGGGCGCAATTTCTTTCCCGATGCAGGAAGCTATGTTTATGGCGGCGGCGAAGAGGTTTTGAAAGAGCGCAATTGGTTTAGACAAACGATGGTTCACAAAACACTGACCCTCAACAACGAGAACATCGAGGAAACAAACTCTAAGCTATTGCTTTGGGAAACTTCTAACAAAGATGCGCAGACTGTGGTAGTTCAAAATCAGAGTTACAAAGATTTAGCCCACAGACGAACAGTGTTTTTTGTTGATGAATCGTTTTTTGTAATTGTTGATGAGGCAATGGGCAGTGCGCTTGGTAAAGTTGGCATACATTACCAATTGGCTGAAGGCACTGCCAACTTTGACAAGAAGAACTTGGCTGTTGCCACAAATTACGAAGACGACAACAATGTTGTGGTTAAAACTTGGGGTAACAAACCGCTCAATCTTATAGAAGAAGAAGGGTGGGTGTCTTATGACTACCGTCAAAAAAGCGAACGCCCTGCATTTGTATTCGAGATGGATAAAAACCACGAGACACCCTCAAGATTTATCACCGTAATTTATCCTTTTACTAAGAATCAACCAGCAATTTCTGCTCAGTTTGATTCAGAAACAATAAACGATAACAAAATTGAGGTTAGCATTACTGTTGGTAAAAAACGGCATTCCCTTAATGCAAGTTGGTAAAAATAGCATATCTGCTTGATGCGTATTGTATCAAGCAGATTTTTTTAACCCTAACCTTAAATCCAAGTAAAGCTACTTTGAAGTAATAATCTTTTTGCTAACTGCCACATTTTATAATGCAGCAGTAATCTACAACTGGGGAACTTATTTTTTCAAGATATAGAACCATTCCATTTCCTCCCTGAGATGATTTTCAAGGAATAGAACCGTTCCTTTTCTTT
>DEZB01000011.1:0-63865 GCA_002364735.1 Bacteroidales bacterium UBA3143 | reverse complement strand
TTCTTTCCTGAGATGATTTTCAAGGAACAAAACCATTCCATTTCCTCCCTGAGATGATTTTCATGTAAAAAAAGCATTCCACTTCCACCCTGAGATCATTTTCATGAAATAGAACCGTTCCACTTCCACCCTGAGATGATTTTCAAAGAATAAAAGCGCTGTAATTCCTACTTGAGGATATTTTCAAGCAAAAAAAGCATTCCACTTCCACCATGAGGATATTTCCAGCTATATATTCATTTTTAATATTATACGTAAAAGTAAATATTCTAAAGTTGAGTCTACTCAGAAAAGTCAAATTCACTCATTTGAGGGTTTTCGGAGTGGACTCAAGATTATGATTTACTAATATGTATGAGCTTACAGAAACATCTCGACGATATGGAAAACACAAACCAGAATTATCTTCAATAAAACAAATGTGATTCAGATAAAATGACAGTATCTTTGTGCAATTAATAGTTTCGATGTTATTGTTATAGGTGCTGGTCCAGCAGGATTATTAGCAGCAGGCCGAGCGGCAGAGCTTGGTGGCAAGGTGTTGGTGTTGGAAAAGATGAAACGAGAGGGACGTAAATTGCTTATTACAGGTAAAGGTCGATGTAATATTACAAATAACGCCCCTATTGGTGAATTTATAAAACATATATATCCTGATGGACGTTTTTTGCGCTTTGCTTTTTCTTCTTTTTTCTCAAAAGATATCATTGAACTACTTAAAAGGCATGGTGTTGAAGTTGTATTGGAATATGGGAATCGCTATTTTCCAGTTAGCAATCGTTCATCAGATGTATTAAAGGCATTGTTACTTTGGGTGAAAAATCATAAAGTAGATATACGTTGCAATCACAGAGTTGAAGAGTTGATTATTGAAAACAGCACTATAAAAGGCGTTCAGGCAAACGGTCAAAAGTTTCTGAGTAATCATGTCATTATGGCAACTGGAGGGAAATCATATCCTGCTACTGGTTCGAACGGCGAGGGATATGAACTGGCAAGACTTGCAGGACACTCCGTTGTAACGCCAAGACCAGCTCTGGTGTCCCTCGAAACTGAAGGTGATTTGGCTCAGAAACTACAAGGTCTTAACCTGAAAGACGTGAAAGCAATGGCATGGGTGAATGGTAGAAAAAAAGCAGAGTCCATTGGAGAGATGATTTTCACTCATTTTGGTTTGTCTGGACCCATTATTCTTACTTTAAGTAGAATGGTTGTTGGTGAATTAGAGAATAAAAATAAGGTTGAAATTGTAATTGACCTAAAGCCCGAGCTTGATGAACAACAGCTTGATAACAGCCTCATTAGCGATCTGAATGAGCATGGAAATAAAAAAGTCGCAAATATTTTTAAACTCTGGTTGCCTGCAAGTATGATTCCTGTTTTTGCTGAACGTTTGCATATTGATACTGAAAAAGAATGCAATCAGGTTTCCTCAAAAGAACGGAAACAAATTCTCCATCTTCTAAAAAATCTTTCATTTAAAATATCAGGTCATCGCTCTTTCAAAGAGGCCATTATCACATCAGGGGGTGTAAGCACCAAAGAGATATCCAAAAAGACAATGGAATCTAAAATTGTGGAAGGACTCTATTTTGCAGGTGAGATGATTGATCTTGATGCTGAAACGGGAGGATATAACCTGCAAATTGCCTATTCAACTGGTTGGTTGGCGGGCAACTCATGTATGAAAGATAAGACCTTGTGATGTAATCTGAATCTGATAAATTTGCAATAGAATAACTTTAAGAGCAATATTTCAAAATATATTACCCCTTTTATTGAAGGTTTGCGCAAGAAAAAGCTATTTTTGTATTCATACAAAGCATGATTTACATATAAGTCAAACTAATATAAAATATTTTATGAGCAGTTATTTTAAAAAATACCCAGATGATAAGGGCTTTTACGAAGGCTATGGTGGTGCATTTGTTCCTCCAGCATTAGAAGTGGAAATGAAAAAGATAGCAGATGCGTACCATACCATCAGTAAGTCTCACAACTTCATACAAGAACTTCGTAGTATTCGCAAACATTACCAAGGACGTCCAACTCCTGTATATTATTGTGCGCGTTTGTCAGAAAAATACGGAGGACGCATTTATTTAAAACGTGAAGACTTAAATCACACAGGGGCTCATAAACTGAATCATTGTATGGGCGAGGTGCTGCTTGCGAAGCACTTGGGCAAGAAAAAGGTTATCGCAGAAACTGGCGCTGGTCAACATGGTGTGGCTTTGGCTACTGCTGCAGCTTATTTCGGACTGGAGTGCGAAATACATATGGGTGAAGTGGATATTAAAAAACAGCACCCAAATGTTGTACGCATGAAAATATTGGGAGCAACGATTGTTCCTGTTACACATGGTTTGAAAACTTTGAAAGAAGCAGTTGATTCTGCATTTGAAGCTTACTTGAAAGACCCAGAAAACACAATTTATTGCATTGGATCAGTGGTAGGGCCTCATCCCTTTCCTATGATGGTTCGCGATTTTCAACGTATAGTTGGTATTGAGGCACGCGAGCAGTTTTTGGAAATGACTGGAGAGTTACCCGATAATGTTGTTGCTTGTGTGGGCGGAGGTAGTAATGCTATGGGAATATTCACGGCATTTCTTGATGATGAAGAGTGCCATCTATATGGTGTTGAACCAGGAGGACGTTCTTTAGATTTGGGCGATCATGCTGCAACTATGACATTTGGAACTGTGGGTATAATTCATGGTTTTAAATGCTACACATTGCAAGACGAAAAAGGCGAACCCTCAGCGGTTCATTCTGTAGCCAGCGGGCTGGATTATCCAGGAGTTGGACCTGAACACAGTATGTTTAAAGATATGAAATCGGTTAAATACGATATTATCAATGACCAAGAAACTATTGATGCTTTTTACGAACTAAGCCGTTTAGAAGGTATAATTCCTGCACTTGAAAGCGCTCACGCTGTGGCTTATGCGCTAAAGCTGGCTAAGGAGCAACCCCATAAATCCATATTGGTTAATCTAAGTGGCAGGGGCGATAAAGACATTGACTTTGTTGTTGATACATACGGTTTGCCCGAATAAACGATATTTAATAAAAAGCGATAGCAATATTTTTAAGAGTAGCAGTCCTAAATCGGCTGCTATTCTTATTCATTAGAAACTTTAGATTATTTAAATGGAAGAATATATATATCAAATAGCTCAAACCATTGTTCTGTTTTTGGTTTTTTTTATAATGAAGTTCTTCACCAGAAGATTGATAAATAAAGTAGGATTTAGATTTAAATATCATTCTGGAAGAATAAAAATCACCAATAAAATTGCAAATGCTTTATTGGTTATACTGCTTCTTGTTTTTCTGATGGTTATTTGGGGTGTTGAGCAATCTGACTTAGTGGTTTTTCTTTCAACAACAATGACAATTTTGGGAGTCGCATTTTTTGCACAGTGGTCACTTATATCGAATATCACCTCTACACTGATTATCTTTTTCAATCATCCCATAAAGATGGGCGATTCTTTGACAATAATGGAAAAGGACTACGAGATAGAAGGTGTCTTAAATGATATTGGTGTTTTCTTTATTACAATCAAAACAAAAGATAACGAGAAAATAACAATGCCAAGCAATATCTTTTTGCAGAAAATGATTAAGAAGGAAGATAGTCTTTAAAATAAGAACTTGATTGAAAGTGGAGATACTGTAAGTGTAAAAACCATAGTCTACGTTTAAAGATAACTCATCGTTTTAATTATTCGAATGTTCGACTAATAGAGGATTATTTTATACTATCTTTATCCACTTTTATTTTAGGCAATTATGAAAACAGTTACCAAGTTACTTATTTATATTATCACATTGTTTTTTTCATCAGTGGTTATTGCTCAGGATTCAGGAGCTAAACCACAAGGTTCACCTCCAATTCCTATTGAGGTGTTTTTTGGAAACGATCGGTTTGTTTCTCAAATCACGATTAATAAAAAATTTACAAGCAGTACAAAATTTGGAGTTCTTGTTAGCTCATATTTTGCAGCTGACTACGAGAATGATCTTCGCAAGAACGAGTCAATGAATATTTTGTTGCTTTCTTATGATATATACAAAGGTTTAGGAGTTACGTCGGGTGCTGCTTTAAATTCAAAGTGGGGTTTCCGACCTTTTTCTGGAGGATTATATTCTTATGCAGATAAAACTTTTTTCACTTTGATCTCATCTGGGTTTTATTTAACTGAATCGAATAATTTTGAAAGTAAAGTTGTGCTACAGTACAAACCAAAACTAAACGATGTATGGTCTTTATATTCCCGTGTTGAATTTTTGTTTAATCAGGATATGGATACAAAGAAACATGAAAGAAGTGCTTTATACGGTCGTTTAGGATTAAACTACAAAGCTTTTAATTTTGGATTTGCAACAAATTATGACTGGTATGGGCCTGTTAAATTTTCAAGAGAAAATTACGGTGTTTTTATCAGTTATGCATTTAAATAATGGAACTCAATTTTAAGATGATGTATTTGCAATATTATTCTTGATAGTTCACAATCTCTACACAACAAACTATGCAGATAGATAATTTATTACAACAAATCAACTTTATCAAAGAAATAGATAAGACCAAATATATTAAGCGTAAAACAAAACTATTTAATAGCGACCGGAATGAGAATGATGCCGAGCATAGTTGGCATTTAGCAATGATGGCTATAGTTTTGGCGGAGCACGCTGATGGTCCAATAGATATTTTGAAAGTATTGAAAATGGTTTTGATACACGATATTGTTGAAATAGATGCAGGTGACATTTTTATTTATGATACGGAGAAAAATCATACGAACACGGACGCAGAAAGATTAGCAGCAAATAGAATTTTTGGGATGCTACCCAAAGAACAAGCTGATGAGTTAATTTCAACTTGGGAAGAGTTTGAACGTGGCGAAACAAACGAAGCAAAATATGCAAAGTCGATGGATAGATTAGAACCGCTACTTCAAAACGTTTCAAACAATGGTGGAACTTGGACTGAATTTGGAGTGAACTACAAAAAAGTGTACGAAAAAAAGAAAAAGATAAAAGAAGGTTCAAGTTCATTATGGAATTATGCTGAGAAATTGATTGATGAAAGCGTTGAAAAAGGTATTTTGAAAAAATGAAAAACATTACGCTGCAATTTCATTTTATAGTTTGTCTTTTAATTAGCTTTTAAAAAGTCGTTTAATCAATGAAAAATCGAAAGTGAAAAATCAAAATTTATATGATTTATTTTTAGAATTGTTGTATATTTGCTCATATTAAACGATAGAAATTTAAAGAATAAATAAATGACTAACAATTGAAAAATTTATGGCAGTAACAATTCTAATACTATCTTTCATGCTTTTTTTGATGAGTTTTTTGCCCTCTTTTAGAATAACTCATTGGTCTGTAAAAATATTTGATTATATCAGAATTCAGGTTTTGTTTGTACAGTTGATTGTTTTAATTGTCAGTCTCTTTTTTTTTAGTGAACAAAGTACATTAAAATATCTCTCTCAGTTTTTTCTATTAATCTCTATCTCATATCAACTTTTTATTATTCTACCCTATGTTCCTCTTAAATTTAGATTCAAAGAAACAGAAGCAGATAATTATGAAACCATTGGACATGAGGTTTCAGTGCTTTCTGCAAATGTGTTACAAAAAAACAATGATTATCATAAGCTGATTGATTTAATTAGAAGGGTTGATCCAGATATTCTATTAACTACGGAATCTAATAAATCTTGGGAAGAGGCTTTGGGAGTAATTGAAAAAGATTTTTCATCTAATTATAAAATTGCATTAGAGAATAGGTATGGCATGCATTTCTACACAAAATTAAAGTCAATAGAAATTAAGGAGCACTACCTCTTATCCGAACAATCGCCGTCAATTGAAGCGCATTTGATTGATAAAAACAATAATAATTTTGTTTTCTGGGGTGTTCATCCTCCACCTCCGAGTCCCACAGAAAAGACTACCTCAAGATATAACGATGCAGAATTAATGAAGCTGGCAAAACTAATAAGAAAAGACGGTTTTCCCTCTATCGTTACAGGTGATTTTAATGATGTTTGTTGGTCAAGAAGTTCAAAGCTATTTGCTAAAGTTTCCAAATTGAGAGATGTGAGAATTGGTAGAGGTATACTCGGAACCTTTCCAGTCAAACCTGTCATATTTAGATTTCCTATTGATCTCATATTTTCTTCGAAAGAAATACAAGTTAATACAATTAAAATACTTTCTGATATAGGCTCTGATCACTTACCTATCTTCTCAAAATTTGACTTAGCATCTTCAAGTTATTCTACTACAGAAAAATTGGATAGCAATTTAAAGAAAGAGATAAATCAAATAATCAAAGAAGGACACAATGCTGTGCAAGATGATTGATTTTATATATTCAAATGGTATAACAAAAAATTACTTCTCCTCAATTTCAGTTTTTAATAATGAAGTTCTAATATTATTTCTCACAAATAGATACATCAAAAAAAGACCACTCAATTTCTCAAGTAGTCTTTATTATATGTTGTAAAAAACCTATATCGTATTATTCTTTAAGTACTAATGTGTCAATTTTTCGTGGCCCTTCTTTAGCAAGTTTTTCTGCTTTTTCTTTTTTCTCTATTGCATCTCTTTCGTCTGCTGCTTTCAACACTTTTATTGTGTCGGTAAAGTTAGTGTAGACAAGAATTAAACAAGCAATAATGACAGCATAATAAATAGATCCCCTAAAGAAGTATTCCCCTGCAATGATTGCTATTAACACAACGCGCAACTCTGTAGGACCTACAATGCCTGAATCAATAGAATAAGTGCCTGTAACTTTATACCTAAGTTGAGCAGTAATCATTTCCCAACCATATAGCACAACAAAGATAAAGCCCAACCATTTCCATTGGGGAAGTGCATAGAAAAAGTATCCAAGCCCAATCATTGATAGTCCAACCCAGTCAACTGTAACATCAAGGCTGAAGCCATACCATTTACGTGGTGTGTTGCGGTAGTAGGCCAATCGTCCATCTAATGAGTCGCCATACCAATTGATAAGGAACCCAGGCAAACTTAGTAACAAAAATATATCGCTAACGTACAAAGCTAATACCAAGCATATTCCTACATATAGATTGCCAAAAAATCCAATTGCTGTTAAACCATCTGAAGATAGCCATTTTGGTACTCTTTGAACGAGATATGCAATTGATTTTTGCTCCCAATTGCGAAGGATGTTTGTTCTGTCACGATCTTGCGCAATCGTTTTAAGAATTGACGAAAAAGATCTTTTATTGTTTTTCATATAAGCGAATGTTTGTTATCAAACTCTTTATGGGTGTGTAGAATAAAATTTATATTTGACTTTTTAAAGAAAAAGTAATAGCGTTATTATCAACTAAAGTTCAAAGTTAGCAATTTATTTTAATCTCATTGCAAAAACCTTAAATTATCGAATTGTAAATAATAATATTCTATATGAAAAACACGTTAATCTAATTGCAATTAGCTTAACGTGTTTATTTTAGGTTGTCTCTTTTTTTTGATTAAAACCTTGATTGTTATTGCTGTTTTTTTTTACTCCCACAGAACTTCGTCTTCTATTTTAGTTCCTATTCGGTTGTCTTTTTCGTAGAAAAACTCTGTTTCTCCAAATGCTGGTTTAAGTTGATCTAACCAAGTTGCTTTTGCATCAAATTTAGCAAAAAATGGTATATTTACGAGTCTTGGGTTACGGCATTGTATAAATTGAAGAACAAACACTTTTTCCCCTTTTATTTCTGTAACACCCAAGATGTGTACTTTGCCAGGATTGGCACTCATGCTGGGACCTCTGACAGTACGAGCAATTCCGCTAACCTGCGAATAGGCTTTACGGTATATATCCCATGCTTTATCCAAAGGCACTTCAAAAAAAGCTTTTGAACCTGTGTCGCGTGCTACAAACATATAATAAGGAATACAACCCAAATCAACTTGCTTTTTCCACATATCAGCCCAAATGTCAGGATGATTGTTTATTTTTCGGAGCAATGGAGATTGTGTGCGAATTTGCGCCCCCGTGTTTTGTATGCGTTTAATAGCTTGTTTAACGGCATCTGTGGAAAGCTCTCTGGGATGATTGAAGTGAGCCTGAAAAGCGAGGTTTTTGCCTGCTTTGGTCACTTTTTCAAATAGTTCAAGTAAGCTATCTGCATCTTTATCGGTAAGAAAACGGTAGGGCCAATACGAAAGAGCTTTAGAACCAATACGAATGGTGTGTATGTGTGAATATTCTTCTGTAAGAAGTGGTTCGATATAATTTGATAGTATATTACTGGTTGCTGTTAGTGGGTCACCACCTGTGAAAAGAACATCAGTAACTTTTTTGTTTCGTCGTAAGTATTTGTGTAGCAAGTCAGCTTCTTTCATTGCAAACTTATGGTCGCCCATTCCAGCAAACTGAGGCCATCGAAAACAGAATGTACAATAGGCATGACAGGTTTGTCCTTGGCTGGGGAAAAACAGCACCGTTTCTCTATATTTGTGTTGCATACCTGTCAGTTTAGATCCGGCCATGGTTGGCACGTTGCTTTCTTGACCTGCAGGGTTGGGATTGAGCTTCAGTCGAATATCATTAATTTTCTTTTTATAGATAGGATCATTTGGGTCCATGTCAATCATTTTTAACACTTGATTGTAGTGTGATGCTGAAAGCATTTCTTTTCTTGGAAAAGTGAGTGTGTAAATTGGATCATTAGGTATATTGTTCCAATCTATCAGTTCTTCAATTACATAGTTGTTTACTTTGAATGGGAGAACTCTGCCAACAACATCAATGGCTTCTATATCTTGTGGTGATAAATTACTTATTTGAGGTATGTTTTTATAATTGTGTAAAGTGTAAGAGCGGTATTTGTTTTCGTGCATAATTATATAATTCGTTTTTAAGTTTTAAAAGATTATGTATAGATAAAGTTGTGATTTAAGGAAGATCACTTTTTCTGTATATCAAAAGTAATCTTTTTTCTTAAAAGAACAAATTTATTCCACTAAGCAAAAAGTAGAAAAAAGAGGTATATTGAATTAGTTTTGTCTCTTTTTCATTATTTCTTGAATTTGTCTTTCATTATAATAGGAAATAGGAATATTATATTTACATTTGCAATGTCAAATGAAAAAAAGATTTTGCCATATAATCCCTTCACAAGTAAAAAGTGTTGTCCGACGACGACGATAAAGCTTTTTAATTGTACGATTTATAAGCCACTTGGTTTATACAATCTCTCTACTGCTTCACGCAGATACCAATTAACATATACATTTCACCCTTTTATTATAAAGCTATAAATGAACGTAATGATTCATGTGGCTGATAGTAGTCACTTACAACATGCACAAGCAATTTGCGATTTAATATTTGTCTCTGCTCAGGCAAGAGGCACAGGAATTGCTAAACGTACTCCAGAATACATTGAAGAAAAAATGAATACTGGTAAAGCTGTTATTGCATTAGACGGCGATAAGTTAGTAGGCTTTGCTTATATTGAAACTTGGGGGCACAAAAAGTTTGTTGCCAACTCAGGTTTAATAGTCCATCCCGAGTACCGTGGAATGGGCATTGCCAAGAAAATAAAGCGACGGATTTTTGATCTTTCAAAGAAGCTTTATCCCGATTCTAAGATTTTTAGCATAACAACTGGTTTGGCTGTTATGAAGATGAATTCAGATCTTGGATTTAAACCTGTAACTTTTTCTGAATTAACTGATGATAAAGAGTTTTGGAAAGGATGTCAAACATGTAGAAATTTTGATATTCTTCAACGCAATGATTATAAGATGTGCTTGTGTACAGGTTTGTTATATGATCCTGCCCAACAAGAACCTCCAGCTACTCCTCCAAAGCCATTTGCAGGGAAAATCGTTAAGCCAATTGCTAAGAAAAGAAATTCAAATAAAACACCTAAGAAAAAATAATATGCTGACAGATGCCAGCTAATGAATTAAAATATATATAAGATGAAACAAAAAGTAGTTTTAGCATTTAGTGGAGGTCTTGATACGTCGTTTTGTGTGCCGTATCTGATTAATGAGAGGAAACTGGAAGTGCACACTGTAATTGTTAACACAGGTGGATTTTCTGATGATGAAGCCGCACAAATAGAAAAGCGAGCTTTGGCTCTTGGTGCAACAACGCATACATGCATTGATGCAGTGGACGACTATTACAACAAAGGAATCAAATACCTGATATTTGGCAACATCCTTAAAAATAACACATATCCATTGTCTGTTAGCTCCGAACGTTTCTTTCAAGCTATGGCAGTAGTTGACCATGTTAATAAAGTAGGTGCTGGCTTTGTGGCACATGGTAGTACGGGTGCGGGTAACGATCAAATTCGTTTCGATCTTGTGTTTGAAGTGCTTGCTCCTAATGTGCAGATTATTGCGCCTGTTAGAGAATTGGAACTATCAAGACAGCAAGAAATTGATTACCTCAAGGAGCATGGTTTTGAATCATCTTGGGAGAAATCAAAGTATTCAATCAATCAAGGTTTGTGGGGAACAAGCGTGGGTGGTGTAGAAACATTGAAATCATCTGGTATACTTCCTGAAGAAGCTTATCCATCTCAAGTTGCTGATTTTGGAACAGAGCGAATTACAATAGGATTTGAAAAAGGAGAACCTGTTTCGTTAAATGGTGAAACACTGACCCCCGTTGCTCTTATTCACAAACTGCACGAGAAAGCTTCGCGCTTTGGTATTGGTCGCGATGTGCATGTTGGAGATACCATTATTGGTACAAAAGGACGTGTAGCATTTGAAGCCCCCTCTCCATTGATTTTGGTGAAAGCACATCATTTGCTTGAGAAGCACATCTTAACCAAAAACCAACTCTATTGGAAAGAACAATTAAGCAACTGGTATGGACAATTGCTTCACGAAGCACAATACTTGGAGCCAGTGATGCGCAATATAGAAACATTTTTAGACGATACACAGAAGTTTGTGACAGGTAAGGTGGAAGTTGAACTTCGTCCATATCATTTTTCTATTTTAGCTTGCGAAAGCGAATACGATTTAATGAACTCCGACTTTGGAGATTATGGCGAGTCTAACAAATCGTTTTCTGGGCAAGATGTGATAGGATTTACCAAGGTTCTTGCCAATCCACTTAAAATATACTATTCGGTTCACAAAGAAAAAAAGTAAAAGCATGATTAAAGTAAGCATTGCAGGTGGAACTGGTTATACTGCTGGTGAACTACTGCGTATTTTGATACATCATCCACAAGTGCAAATTGAATCAGTTGTTAGCACAACGTCAGTTGGGGTTTCTCTTTCGTCTGTTCACCGTGATCTATTAGGAGAAACTGACCTTAACTTTTCCGATTCAATCGGAAGTCCTGATGTGTTGTTTCTTTGTCTTGGTCATGGCATCTCTCAAAAGTTTCTTCAAAAAAATGATATTCCTGCAAAATGTAAGATAATAGACTTGGGAAATGATTTTAGGTTGGAGCCAACATTTCAAAATAGAACATTTGTGTATGGCTTGTGCGAACAAAACAAGGAAGCGATTAAAAAAGCAGACAATATTGCCAACCCTGGGTGTTTTGCAACTGGCATTTTGTTGGCACTGTTGCCTTTGGCAAATATGAAAGAGTTGAAAAACGAAATACATATTCACGCAATAACAGGTTCCACTGGAGCAGGAAAAAAACCTGGTGAAACAACTCATTTCAGCTACCGCGATTCCAATATGTCAGTTTACAAAGCTTTTGATCACCAACACTTGGGTGAGATCAAAAAAACGCTTTCTTTGGATCAAGCTGTTTCTGTTCCTGAAATACAATTTGTGCCAATGCGCGGTGATTTTACGCGAGGCATATTTGCAAGTGTTTATACTAAGTGGAATGGGAATATGAGCGATGAAGAGGTAATCACATATTACAAGGATTATTACAAAGACTCTCCTTTTGTTTTTGTATCGGACGACAACATAAGTTTGAAAGAAGTGGTAAACACAAACAAGGTTTTGTTGCACATCTCTTTCCATAACGCTTATATTCACATCACTTCCATTATTGATAATCTTACAAAAGGTGCATCAGGACAAGCAGTGCAGAATATGAATTTGATGTGTGGCTTTGAAGAAACAGAGGGACTTCATCTAAAAGGAAGTGCATTCTAAGAGTTAACACATAAATACAATAAGAGAATGACAAAAACAGAACAAACAAAACTATCAGATTCAACCAAAGGAGGCTTATTCGATGTCTATTCATTATGGGACATTGAACCTAAGAAAGCCAAGGGATGTTGGGTTTGGGGTGTTGATAACACAAAGTACCTTGACTTATATGGCGGTCATGCCGTTATCTCTATAGGTCACACGCATCCACATTACGCACAGATGCTGAAGGATCAAATAGATAATATAGTTTTCTATTCCAATTCAGTTCAAAACAAATTGCAAGTTGAGTTGAGCGAGAAGTTGGGACAACTTTCAGGCTATCCCGATTATTCACTCTTCCTTTGCAACTCTGGTGCAGAAGCAAATGAAAACGCACTGAAGCTTGCATCTTTTCATACAGGTAAAAAACGCGTCATAACTTTCAAAGAAGCATTTCATGGTCGTACTTCAGGTGCGGTTGCTATAAGCGACAATCCCTCCATTCAAGCACCATTTAACACTGGGCACGAAGTAACCTTCCTCCCGCTAAATGATATTGATGCAGTTGAAAGAGCACTTCAAGAAGATGATTACTGTGCAGTTATAATTGAACCCATACAAGGAGTTGCAGGTATCTATACTGCTGAAGTAGGGTTTTTGCAACAGCTGCAAGCTCTTTGCAACAAACATAATGTTGCGTTCATTATGGACGAAGTCCAATCTGGTTATGGTCGTTCGGGCAAATTCTTTGCACATCAGTATGCAAAAGTCCAACCAGACATAATAGCCATGGCAAAAGGAATGGGAAATGGATTTCCAATTGGAGGCATTCTTATCTCTCCTAAATTTGAAGCCAAGAAAGGAATGTTGGGAACCACTTTTGGTGGAAACCATTTGGCTTGTGCTGCAGCAATTGCAGTGCTGGATGTTATAAAAGACGATAACTTAGTGGAGAATGCTGCTGTAATGGGAGCATACCTGAAAGAGCAATTGAAAGATTGTAATGGAATAAAAGAGCTACGTGGAGAGGGATTGATGATTGGCGTTGAACTTGAACCAGAATATGCAGAATTGCGCAACAAGCTACTATTTGAAGACCATATATTTACTGGAGGAGCAAAAAACAATGTAATGCGTTTATTGCCACCTCTTTCCATTTCGAAAGAAGAAGTTGATATATTTATCGAAGCTTTTAAAAAACAGACACAACAATGAGAAACTTCATATCGGTTAAAGACATTGGCAATATAAATGAAGCATTGCTGAAAGCAAAAGAGGTGAAAAAGAATCCTTTTACTAATCAAACATTGGGGAAGAACAAAACGGCTCTGCTTATTTTCTTCAACTCAAGTTTACGCACCCGATTGAGCACGCAAAAAGCTGCAATGAATTTGGGAATGAACGTAATGGTGCTTGATGTGAATCAAGGAGCATGGAAATTAGAAACGGAAACGGGAGTTGTTATGGATGGGGACAAACCTGAACATATGCTTGAGGCAATCCCAGTGATGGGAGCTTACTGCGATGTGATTGGTGTGCGTTCATTTGCTCAATTCGAAAGTAAATCGGACGATTACAACGAAACTGTGTTGAATCAATTTATTCGCTACTCTGGAAAACCAGTCTTTAGTATGGAGGCTGCCACACGTCACCCATTGCAAAGCTTTGCCGATTTAATTACAATTGAAGAGTACAAACAGAAACCAAAACCAAAAGTTGTACTTACTTGGGCTCCACATCCTCGTGCACTGCCACAAGCTGTACCCAACTCGTTTGCTGAGTGGATGAATGCCTCAGACTATGAATTTGTGATTACGCATCCCGAAGGTTACGAACTGGATAAAGAGTTTGTTGGAAATGCTTTTGTGGAGTATGATAAAGAGAAAGCTTATAAGGATGCCGATTTCATTTATGCCAAAAACTGGTCTGCCTACACTGATCCTAATTACGGGAAAGTATTGAGTACAGACAGAGATTGGACAGTTGATTCAAAGAAGATGAAGTTGACTAACAATGCACACTTTATGCACTGTTTGCCAGTTAGAAGAAATATGATTGTAACGGATGAGGTGATAGAGAGCAAACAATCCATTGTTATTCCTCAAGCAACTAACAGGGTAGTATCCGCACAGGTAGTGTTAAGCGAAATATTGAAAAACTTGTAGTATTAAAATAGCATGAGTAACGTAGAGAATACGAATCAAAAAGAAACAATTAGAGTTGTAAAGATTGGCGGTAATGTTGTTGATAATCCTGAGGCATTAGAAGCTTTTCTTGTAGATTTCCAAAAACTGGAAGGAAAGAAAGTATTGGTGCACGGTGGGGGAGTGATGGCCTCAAAAATGGCAATTGATTTAGGAATTAAAACCACCATGATTCAAGGACGACGCGTAACCGATGCAGAAACCTTGAAATTGGTTGCAATGGTATACGCTGGATGGATTAACAAACATATTGTTGCTTTGTTGCAAAAGGATGGTTGCAATGCAATAGGTTTGTCAGGTGTTGATGCAAACATCATTCCTGCTGCACGGCGCTCACCTATTCCTATAGACTTTGGATTTGTGGGAGACCCAACACCAAGTAAAGTAAACGCAGAGTTTATCTCCGATTTGTTGGATAAGGATATTGTTCCTGTTTTTTGTGCCATAACCCACGATGAAAAGGGTTCTTTGCTAAATACTAATGCCGACACCATCGCTTATACATTATCCGTGGCATTATCTTCAAAATATAAAACAATACTCTACTATTGCTTCGAAAAAGAAGGCGTTTTGAGGAATGTTGATGATCCAAAAAGTATTATATTGTCGATGACAAAATCAGAATACGAATCGCATCTGAAACAAAACATCATTGCGGGAGGCATGATTCCTAAATTGCACAATTCATTTAATGCCATTGATGAAGGAGTTTCAGAAGTACTGGTTATGCATGCCAATAATCTATTAACGCAAAAAGGAACCAGATTAATAAACGAAAATGGAACAATCAAATAGCAACTATCTGAACGATGCGTTAGTGCTGTTGCGTAAGTTGGTTTGGATTCAATCCTTTTCGGGTGAAGAGCACTTACGTGCAGATTATCTTACAAACTACTTTGCGGAACATGGAATCAATATAGAACGTATTGGGAACAATATCATTGTGAAGCAACCACACTTTGATAAGACAAGGCCTACCTTTATGCTCAACTCTCATATTGATACTGTTCAGCCTGCTAATGGATATACATTTGACCCTTTCAACCCACCGACATCTGATAGGTATGTGTATGGGTTAGGTAGTAACGATGCGGGCGCAAGTGTGGTAAGTTTAATTCAAACATTCCTGCATTTTTACAATCAAGTCTTACCTTTCAATCTATTATTGGTGCTCTCTGCTGAAGAAGAAAACTCTGGTGTAAATGGTATGCGGAGGTTATCAAAAGAGCTTTCGTTTGTTGATTATGCTATTGTTGGAGAACCAACTGGTATGCGTGCTGCAATTGGAGAGCGTGGCTTGCTTGTGATAGATGCAGAAGCTCAGGGAAAAAGCGGTCATGCTGCGCGTAATGAAGGCATTAATGCTATTTATATTGCATTAGAAGATATCAAGAAATTATTATCGCTGAAGTTTGAAAAAGTTTCTCCAGCAATGGGCGAAGTGAAACTAACCGTGACACAAATAAATGCAGGAACACAACACAATGTAGTGCCTGATTCATGCTCGTTTGTTGTGGACATTCGTCCAACTGATTGCTACACCAATCCTGAAATTATGGAGCAATTGCAAGCGATAACTGAAAGTAAGCTAACAGCACGTTCACTTACGAACAAAAGTTCGGGCACCCCCCAAGATCATATCTTGATGGCTTGTATTAAAAAACTCAAAGTAGAGACCTATGTTTCTCCTACTACTTCTGATTGGATGCGCCTTAGTTGTCCTGCTATTAAAATGGGGCCTGGCGAATCGGAGCGTTCGCACCAATCGGATGAGTTTGTGCTTGTCAATGAGTTAGAAGAAGGAATTGATGGTTATATCAAGTTTGTTGAAAAATTAGCTGTAATTTACAAAGAAGAAATTATTTAAAATAGAATACAATGTCGAAAATCTGGAACAAAGGCTTTGATGCCGATAAAGCTGTTTTAAACTTTACTGTCGGAAAAGACAGAGAACTCGATTTGCGATTGGCAAAATACGATATCATTGGTTCGATGGCACACATTAAGATGCTAACGAAAATAGGATTGATGGAAGTGGAAGAAGAAACTACATTGCGTGCCGAACTTCAAAGCATTCTAAAAGAAGTTGAGAAAGGCAACTTTGCATTGGATGATGATGCTGAAGATATACACTCTCAGATTGAATCGATGCTTATTAGCAGGCTCGGAGAGATTGGTAAAAAGATTCATTCTGGTCGTTCGCGCAACGATCAAGTGTTAGTAGACCTTAAGCTCTACCTAAAAGACGAAATATTGATCATAAAAGAGGGGGTAGTCTCTCTATTCAACTTGTTGCAAGATTTAAGTGAAGAACATAAAGATGTTCTGCTGCCAGGCTATACGCATGGACAAATTGCCATGCCTTCTTCTTTCGGTTTGTGGTTTGGTGCTTATGCTGAAACACTTATCGACGATATGCATACATTGGTTGCAGCATGGAATGTTGCTAATCAAAACCCATTGGGTTCGGCCGCTGGCTATGGAAGTTCTTTCCCGATAGATAGGGAGATGACTACAAAAGAATTGGACTTTGCAACGATGAACTACAATGTAATTGCAGCACAAATGGGTAGGGGGAAGACAGAGCGCATACTTGCTCAAGCAATGAGCAATATTGCATTTACATTGAATAAACTCGCCGATGACAATTGTCAGTATCTTTCTGGCAACTATGCATTCATATCTTATCCACAGGAGCTAACTACCGGATCGAGCATAATGCCTCACAAGAAAAATCCTGATGTTTGGGAGTTGATAAGAGCACACAGCAACAGATTGCAAAGTTTGCCAAACGAATTGGCACTTATGACTACTAATATACCTCATGGTTACCACCGCGATTATCAATTGCTGAAAGAGGTACTTTTCCCTGCAATTGAAGTGATACAAGAGCTATTAAGTATGAGTTGCTTTATGCTTGAAAATGTAACTGTCAACAAAAATATTTTAGATGATATTAAATACGATTATTTGTTTACGGTTGAGGAAGTTAACAATCGTGTGCTCAATGGCACTACCTTTCGTGATGCATACATTCAAGTAGGTCAAGAGGTTCAAAACAATCAATTTGTTTCCAATAAAGAGGTAAATCATATGCATGAAGGGAGTATTGGAAATTTGTGTACAGAAAAGATAAAAGAAAAAATGAATACTGTATTAAAGAGATTTGCTTAAATCGATTGATATTTTCTTATAATTTTTAAAGCCCGCTGGATATTCAGTGGGCTTTTATATATCTGATAGGTGGGTATATAGTAATTCTCTTGGTGTATGTTTGAAAAAAAGATTAGTAGATTACTTAAGTAATTAGCTTACCTGAACATAGCATTTCATTATTTCATTAAACACTTTTAAAAGAACCCCCGCTGTCTCATGGCCTCAAAAGTCAACACTGCTGTAGAAACCGAAACATTCAATGAATCGATTTTCCCTCTCATGGGTATTTTAATGCGTTGTGTAGCATAATTGAGCCAAGTAACTGTAAGCCCATCGGCTTCAGTACCCAGCACAATGGCACAGGGTCCACTAAAATCGATGTTTTGATAAAATTCAGACGCTTCTAATTCAGCAGCAAATGATTGGATAGCATTCTTATCCAGCCAATTCATAGCTTCTTGTGACGAACAAACTGCAGTTTGAACACTGAAGAGTCCTCCCACGCTTGAGCGTATCACATTAGGGTTATAAACATCTGTTTGGAGATCACATACAATAACGGCATCAACTGCAGCAGCTTCAGCAGAACGAAGTATAGCACCTAAGTTGCCAGGTTTCTCTACTGATTCTAAAATAATGATGAATGGATTATCTGTCAGTCTAATATCTGATAATTGATGAGACTTTGGACGAGCCAGCGCAATAATTCCATCTGAAGATGTGCGATAAGCTACTTTTTCAAATACCTGAGGAGTAATGTAAGTTGTCTTATCCGAAGAAATTCCTTCAAGTACATTTGGATAGTTTGATGTAGTAAATAGTTCTTCGCATACATAAACTTCTTCCATACAATAATCGCTGGCCAAAGCCAGCGATAATTCTCTTGCGCCTTCTATCACAAAAAGATTTTGTTCTTTTCGCTCTCGCGCTTTATTTAGTTTTACAAGGTTTTTTACAGAAGGGTTCTGTAAACTTGATATTAGCATTATACCCACTATTTATATTAAAATGAATCCTTAATCCTATATTGTCCTTTCATAAAAAAGGGAGCACTATACTGTTTGATTTATTGTTATTCTGTTGGTTCTTTTCCCAACATAAATTCATCAATAACCTTTTTCAGACTTGCTTTAGGTATATTCCCCTGTCCCATTTGGGGTTGTCCTTCGTGAGGGATGAAAAGCAATGACGGAACGCTTCTTATTCCAAAAGCTTTTGCTATATCAGGCTCTTGATCTACATCTACTTTATAAATATATATGTCGTCACCATATTCGGCAGCAAGTTGTGCCAAAACTGGCGCTATTTGTTTGCATGGTCCACACCAAGTAGCATGAAAATCTATTATGGCAGGCTTATCTCCTAAATATTTCCACTCATTAGGGCTTTTCACAAAATTGTGCACCTTCTCAATAAATACACTTCTGTTTAATTCAATTGGTTTTGCACTATTTTTAGCCTTTGTATCTGGGTTTGCAGCAAATGTTGCAAGTGCAAAAACAAATAGGGCAAAGCTTATACTTATTTTTCTCATTGCTTTCATATTGTTTTCTTTAAATTATAAATTACTCTTTTATGATGTTCAATTATAAGTGAACAACATACATCTGATAAAAGTTTAATCTAATCGTTTAATCCGACTCTCTTAAAAATAAAGAACCTATCGAAATTTAGCCTTAGCTGCATTTGGGTGTCTCACTCCAAAATCCTTTGCTGTAATGCTGTCGATAACCACCTTCCATATTTTGACATTGTTTACGGCTGGTGAAGAATATTTGAAATCTTTGTCTGTATATTGACGCATAATTATATCTAACACCTTCACTTTCTCATCGTAATTGTCCTCAAATTCAACAACTCCATTGCAAATTACACTTCCTGACTGCATCCTGTAGCTACATGCCACATCAGGATGTTGCCAAATAAGTTTCGGTTGTGTGCAAAATGTGATGCATACATTAGGATTATGCTCTAAAATACGAATTGCTTTACCTTCAGGTCCAGAATGAAGATAGATAATACCCTCTTCGTATCCGTAATTCATTGGTAAAACATAAGGAATACCATCCTTCTCAGAAAAACCAACAAAACAAATCTGCTCTGATTTTATAATTTTCTCAATTTGCTCTTTTTCTTCAATTGTATATGTTTTCATATCGCTTCTCAAGTTTTATTGGGTTGAATATCAATTTCAGTCAATCAAATTATTTTATTACATCTACATTGCACACATAAAAAAAGGAAACTTCCGCGTTGGGAAATTTCCTTTTTTTTATTTTAGTTGTAACTTAAAGTCAATTTCACTTTACTTTATCTACAATTGCTTTAAAAGCTTCCGGATGGTTCATTGCTAAATCGGCAAGAACTTTACGGTTAATATCAATTTCATTTTTGTGCAATGCGCCCATTAAGCGAGAGTATGTAGTTCCGTTTAATCTGGCAGCAGCGTTGATACGCTGAATCCATAAAGCACGGAAGGTTCTCTTTTTGTTCTTACGGTCACGATACGCGTAGGTCAAACCTTTTTCCCACGTATTCTTTGCTACTGTCCACACGTTTTTACGTGCGCCAAAGTATCCTTTGGTTAATTTCAGAACTTTTTTTCTGCGGTTGCGTGAAGCAACATGATTGACTGATCTTGGCATAATGTTTATTTGTTTTGAATGTTAGCGTTCTTGTCTTGCAAGACTCTTTTGTGCATACACCCTGTTATTAAATCAAATTTTTAAAACTCGCTTTTGTTGTCGTTATTTCAAACCCAACATGTGTTCCACATTGTTCATATCTGATTTATGTATGAGACCAGACTTCGTTAAATTTCTTTTACGTTTCTTGGTCTTTTTGGTCAGAATATGACTTTTAAAAGCGTGCTTTCTTTTGATTTTTCCTGTTCCGGTAAGTTTGAATCTCTTTTTAGCACCGGAATGAGTCTTAATTTTTGGCATTTCCTTTACGTTATTTATTATGTAAATATTCTTTCTTTCCCAATATCATGATTTACTGCTGATTTGATTATGAATACGAAATAAAAACAATTAAGAAAGTACTTAAAGCTTATAGTATAGATTTCATATTCAAACAAAATACAACAATGAACATACACCTTTTTCGTTAGAAAAAGTGTGCAAAGATAACAATTAATATCCAATAATTAATTATCCGCTTCTATTATTCAGTTAAAAAAGCCTCTTTGAGTTACTAATTCTCCTCAGTAGTTGAATCAGTTTCGTTAGTAACAGGTTTAGTTTCAACAGGAGCTGGCTTTGGCTCGGCAGGAGCTGAAGGTTTCTTTGGGCTATCCTTCTTCGCAGAGGTAGGAGTTTTTTTTGGTGATAGCATTATAATCATTCGTTTCCCTTCCAACTGTGGCAATTGCTCCACTTTTGCATAATCTGCCAAATCACTGGCAAAACGCAATAGTAACACTTCCCCTTGGTCTTTAAAGATAATAGAACGACCTTTAAAAAACACGTAAGCTTTCACTTTCGAACCGTCTTCTAAAAACCCTTTGGCATGCTTCAACTTAAAATCATAATCGTGATCATCTGTTTGAGGTCCAAATCTAATCTCTTTAACAACAACTTTCACAGTCTTAGCTTTCTGCTCTTTCTGCTTCTTCTTTTGTTGATAAAGAAATTTCTGATAATCTATTATCCGACATACAGGCGGTGCTGCTGTTGGAGAAATTTCAACCAAATCAAGGTCTAAACTTCTGGCCATGTTCAATGCTTCTCTTGTAGGATATACACCCTGCTCTACATTGTCGCCTACTACTCTAACTTCGGGTACTCGGATACGATCATTGATCCGATGTAATTCTCTTGTATCTCTTCGGTTGTTATACTTCATTAATTGAAAATTATCTCTACAAAGCCTCTATGCATTTTTTATAAAGCTTTTATCGAGAACGGTAAAATTTATTTTTTTGAATGTTATTAATTAAATCATTGGGTATTTCCCATTTCATTTCCTATGCAACCTTTACAATGAAAGGCGAAAACTGGTCTATCCTCTTTGCTTATCATTAGCCTGAAAAAAATCATTCAAAAACAATGCAAACAGAGAGTACAAAAATAACAGATTTTTTTAATTATTGAGCATCTGTTCTATCTCTTTTTTTATTTCTTCAGCAAAAGCATCCAATTTCATGCTCCCTTTGTCACCTTCTCCTTGTTTTCTTACAGAAACCTCGTTGTTAAGCTCTTCTCGTTCACCTACTATCAGTAAGTATGGAATGCGTTTTAACTCATTGTCACGTATCTTACGACCCATTTTCTCGTTTCTGTCATCCACTTCGCCACGAATATCTTGCATTTTCAGTGCTTTCATCACAGAATGAGCGTACTCATTATACTTTTCACTTACTGGCAATATCACCACTTGATCTGGAGCAAGCCATAAGGGGAACTTACCTGCAGTATGCTCTATTAACACAGCAATGAATCGCTCCATAGAACCAAACGGGGCGCGATGAATCATAACGGGTCTGTGCTTCTGATTGTCTGCTCCTGTATACTCCAGCTCAAAGCGATCTGGTAAATTGTAATCCACTTGAATTGTTCCCAATTGCCAGCGACGACCCAACGCATCACGCACCATGAAGTCAAGTTTAGGGCCATAAAAAGCAGCTTCCCCCAATTCAATATGTGTTTTTAACCCTTTTTCTTCACAGGCTTCAATTATAGCACGCTCAGCTTTATCCCAGTTTTCGTCGCTTCCAATATATTTTGTCTTATCATTTGGATCGCGTAGTGATATTTGCGCTTCGAAGTTTTCAAAATCTAAAGCTTTGAAAATGATGAATATAATATCCACTACTTTCAAAAACTCATCTTTCACTTGGTCGGGAGTGCAAAATATGTGGGCATCATCTTGTGTAAACCCACGTACACGTGTTAAACCATGTAGCTCGCCACTTTGTTCATATCTATATACAGTGCCAAATTCTGCTAAACGCAATGGTAAATCTTTATAGGAACGAGGTATAACTTTATATATTTCACAATGATGAGGACAATTCATTGGTCTCAACAAGAACTCTTCATTTTCCTCAGGAGTTTTGATTGGTTGAAAAGAATCTTTACCATATTTGGCATAGTGTCCAGAGGTAACATACAACTGTTTACTGCCAATATGAGGAGTCATTACTTGTTCATAATCGAATTGCAGTTGAATCTTCTTTAAGAAATCCTCTAAGCGAAGGCGCAATTGAGTGCCTTTAGGTAACCACAAAGGTAATCCAGCACCCACTTTTTGCGAAAAAGCAAATAGTTGTAACTCTTTCCCAATCTTTCGGTGATCACGTTTTTTAGCCTCTTCAAGCATCACCAAGTACTCATCCAGTTGTTTCTTTTTTGGGAAAGTAATTCCGTATAAGCGCGTCAATTGTCTACGATTTTCATCTCCACGCCAATATGCACCAGCAGCAGTCAATATCTTCACTGCTTTTATATACGAAGTATTAGGCAAATGTGGTCCACGACATAAGTCAGTGAAATCACCTTGTGTATAGGTAGTTATTGTTCCATCCTCGAGTTCATCTATGAGTTCCACTTTATAGTTCTCATCTTTGTCCCCAAAAAACTTTAACGCATCTTCTTTCGAAATATCTTTGCGCTTTATATCTTCTTTGCGAGCAATCAGCTCTTTCATTTTCTCTTCAATAGCAGGGAAGTCAGCCTCTCTAATGCTTACATCTTCACCTGGATCTACATCATAGTAAAACCCATTTTCAATAGCAGGACCAATGCCAAACTTAATGCCTGGATACAATTCTTGTAAAGCCTCTGCCATTAAGTGAGCCGAAGAATGCCAGTAGGCATGTTTCCCCTCAGTATCATCCCATTTCAATAAATTTATGGAAGCATCTTGGTTAATCGGGCGCATCAAGTCCCATGTTTCGCCATTAACTGTTGCAGCCAGCACCTCTTTGCCCAGTCTGCTGCTAATACTTTCTGCTATTTGCAATGAATTAATTCCCTTTTCGAACTCCCTGATAGAGCCATCGGGAAATGTTATTTTTATCATAAACGCTACAACTAATATAACTAAATTACTTTTAAAGTGCAAATGTAATGATTTTGTGCCTTATAGTACAATTAATTAGGTAATAAAAGTCTTGACCTTTAAATTATTTTTGATATATAACAGAAAGATTTATTACTAAAAAAGAATCTATGGGTTGATGGTTATAGTACAAAAAAAGGGAACAAAGTATTTTGTAAATATAAAAAGATGAAATATTACTTTATCTGTTCAAACCCTTTACCGTAAACTCCCGAAACATTACTTTGGCTAATAAATGCATCGCTATCGATACGTTGAACTAATCGAAAAACAGAAGTAGACTCATTGCGTCGAGCCATAACAATAATAATTTTCTGAGGTTGTTTAGAGTACCAACCTATCCCATCAACTACAGAGCACCCCCGACCCAACTCTGAGTTAATATGAGTCGCAATTTCCTCATATTTGGGGGAGAATATAAAAAACTGTACAGATTGTCGAGACCCTGTTATAACCATATCTACAGCATAGTATATGATAGAGCTTATAACAAACCCAACAATAATTTTTTCTATGCTTTGGAAAAGCAAGTATGAGCTTAGCACAATGAAAACGTCAATGTACATTAGTGCACGTCCCATACTTATATAATGGTATTTTGTTATAATTGCCGCAATGATGTCGGTTCCTCCTGTAGAACTATTCATAGACAACACCATACCCAATCCTATACCACAACAAATAGCACCAATAATGATAGCCATTGTTTCATTAGTTACAAGCGGCTCAGTTATATATCGTTCTGCCAAATTGAGAAAAACTGTGAGCATTACGGAGCTAAACAGTGTGCTGATTACATACTTTCGTCCCAAAATGAACCAAGCAAACACCAACAATATTGAGTTGATGATAATAAATGATAACCAAAGAGGGAATCCAGTACCGTATTTTATTAGCAACGAAACTCCACCCAAACCACCCATTACAATTTTGTAGGGGATAAGAAACCCAGTAAGACCTACTGAATAGAGCATAAGCCCAAATATGATAACGATATAATCGCGCCAATAGAACTTTTTTAAATAGTTTTTCGGTAGATTCATTACAGCAATTTATGTTAGAAATAAAAACCTTTCGTTTAAGTGATAATAAACGTAATACTTCGAGTCTGTTAAAGTAAATAACTCAAGCTTTTCTTGTGAAAACATTTAGATTACAACATTTACAATCTTCTTTGGCACTACAATCACTTTCTTAGGAGTTTTATCTCCCATCCACTTTTCGGAGTTTGAGTGATTAAGCACAGCCTCCTCTATTTCTTGATTAGTGGCATCGGCAGAAAACTCTAAGGTGTAGCGTACTTTTCCGTTGAAAGAAATGGCATAATTAAATGTGTCTTCTTTTAAATATTCATCGTTGAAAACCGGCCATTCGGCATCAAAGATAGTTTCAGTATTGCCTAATTTACTCCACAGCTCTTCGCTGATATGTGGGGCAAAAGGAGCAAGAAGAATGAGAAACTCGCTAAGGATGGAACGGTTGTTGCACTTTAGTGTAGTTAATTCGTTCACGCAAATCATAAATGCAGAAACAGAGGTGTTAAATGAAAAGTGCTCAATATCGTAACTGATCTTCTGGATAAGCTTGTGAAGTGCTTTCAATGATTCTATTTGTGGCTCTTCATTAGACACATTAAATATTCCATTCATGTGAAACAATCCCCATGCTTTGCGTAAAAATCTGTGTACCCCATCAATACCATTAGTGTCCCATGGTTTGGATTGTTCCAATGGACCAAGAAACATTTCGTATAAACGGAGTGTGTCGGCACCATATTTATCAACAATATCATCTGGATTAACAACATTATACATCGACTTGGACATTTTCTCTACTGCCCAGCCACATATATACTTTCCATCCTCTAAGATGAATTCAGCATTTTTATATTCTGGATTCCAATTGCGGAATGCATCTATGTCTAACACATCATGATGTACTATATTGACATCGACGTGTATGGGTGTCGTATCGTATTGATCTTTCAAATTGAGCGATACAAACTTATGAGAGTTTTTAATGCGGTAAACAAAGTTGCTCCTGCCTTGAATCATTCCTTGGTTTACAAGTTTTTTGAATGGTTCTTCCTCGCAAGCAATACCTAAATCGACTAAAAACTTATTCCAAAATCGACTGTACACAAGGTGTCCTGTGGCATGCTCTGTACCACCAATATACAAATCGACATTACGCCAATAGTGATTAGCTTCTTGCGATACTAACATTTGTTTGTTATGCGGATCCATGTAGCGTAGATAGTAGGCTGATGAGCCTGCAAAGCCTGGCATTGTAGATGTCTCTAAAGGATAACCATCATTTGACACCCAATTTTCGGCGCGTGCCAAAGGGGGTTCTCCAGTTTCAGTTGGTAGAAATTTATCTACAGGGGGCAGTTCAAGAGGTAATTCAGAGTCGCTTAATGTATAAGGCATTCCATCTTTGTAATAGATAGGAAATGGTTCACCCCAATAGCGTTGACGAGAGAAAATGGCATCACGAATGCGGAAGTTTACTTGACTATAACCCAATTCTTTTTTACCAATTTCATCGATTGCTTTACCAATTGCTTCTTGAACGGTAAGACCATCCAGAAAGTCTGAGTTGATCATGATTCCTTCTTTGGCATCGAAACTTTCTTCAGAAACATCACACCCCTCTATAAGAGGGATGATGGGCAAATTGAAGTGTTTGGCAAAAGCATAGTCGCGGCTGTCATGGGCTGGCACTGCCATGATGGCACCCGTGCCATAACCAGCCAATACATAATCTGAAATCCAAATAGGCATAGGCTCTTCGGTGAAAGGATGCTTGGCATAAGAGCCAGAAAAGACACCCGTCACCTTTCTATCTGAAATACGCTCTAACTCTGTTTTCTTTTTAGTCTTTGTGATATATGCTTGAACAGCCTCATACTGTCCTTCAGTGGTAAGTTGCTCTGTCAATTCGCTTTCGGGAGCAAGCACCATAAATGTTACACCAAAAATAGTGTCTGGGCGTGTTGTAAATACAGGAATCACGTCTTCACCTATCTCTTCACTTACAGGTATATCAGCAGCAGGAACAGACGCAACGTATTCTTTGATAGTTTGACTCACCGCATCAGGGTCAGCCAACACTTCAGACTCAGTGAACGAGATAATACGAAAGCCTCCCAGTTTCAGCTTACTTTGAGTAACAATGTGTTCATCTTTTTCTTCACGACTTAAGAAAGCATCTGTATCTATATCCACAATCACCCCTTTATCTAAATTGACAAATGGTGCCGTGAAATCACCTATCTTATAATGTCTTTTGAGTTTAAACCCGAGTTGACTGTTCTTTACCTTTTCCCAAAGAGTTTGCTCGGCTTTAGTTGCTTTTGGGTCGGTACTATCGGAGGAGCTTTTAATACTGCTTTCCATTAATGGAATGTGAATTACAGCACCTTCGCTTCTCCCGATCCAATTTCGCTGGGTTTCTTTTAGAGATTCAGACCAATCTAATTCGTCTAATCCTTCCAATAAACGTTCAGCATAAGCCGATACACGCAAACACCACTGACGCATTTTCTTTTGTTCGACTGGATAACCACCTCTGATGGAAAGCCCTTCGCTGACCTCATCGTTAGCAAGCACCGTGCCAAGTTGCGGACACCAATTAACCAGGCTATCGCCCAAATAAGCAATGCGGTAGTTCATCAAAGTCTCTTGCTGCTCTTTATCCGATTTCATATTCCACTCTTCGGAAGTAAACTCCATTGGTTCGGAACATGCTGCATGCACATTTTCTGTGCCACGCATTCTAAAATGACCTTCAAGTCGGTCTATGGGTTTGGCTCTTTGAAGCTGTGTGTCGTAGTAGCTTTTAAACATTTGCGAAAAAGCCCATTGTGTCCATTGATAATAATCGGGATCACTGGTGCGTATTTCTCGGCTCCAATCGTAAGAAAAGCCTATTTTATCTAACTGTTCGCGATAACGAGCAATGTTTTGGTCGGTAGTAATGGCAGGATGTTGCCCTGTTTGAATGGCATATTGTTCTGCTGGCAGCCCATAAGCATCATAACCCATTGGGTGCAAAACATTGAACCCTTGCAAACGTTTGTAGCGTGAAAAAATGTCGGAAGCAATGTATCCCAAAGGATGCCCAACATGTAGTCCAGCTCCCGAGGGATAAGGAAACATATCCAAAACATAGTATTTTGGTTTGGATGAGTCTTCAGTAACTTTATATGTTTGTTTTTCTGCCCAGTAGGCCTGCCACTTTTTTTCTATATCTCCGAAATTATAATCCATATATGCTTATTTTATGCTTGTTTTAAAAGGCGTTGCAAAGGTAACGATTTAATTGAAAAAGCACAAAGAGAGGATTCAATTATAAATTGAGACAAAAGAAGAGCATAAAGATAAAAGACAAAGAACAAGCAACGGATGTATTTGTACACTAAATTCATGTTTACCGTAGTAAACAATTCTTCTTGCATTAGCGATTTGTGTTTTTGCAAAATACTCAGTTATAATCTGAGTTGCTTATTGTTTATACATATTCTCATAATACTTTTGATAATCACCACTGGTCACGTTATCTAACCATTCTGTATTATCTAAATACCACATCACAGTTTTTTCAATGCCCTCTTCAAACTGTAGAGATGGTTCCCAACCCAATTCGTTTTTAATTTTTGTTGCATCTATGGCATAGCGCAAGTCGTGACCTGCACGGTCGGTAACATAGCTAATAAGATGCTGAGAAGAACCTTCAGGTCTACCCAACAGTCGGTCAACGGTGCGTATCATCACTTTGATGAGATCAATGTTTTGCCATTCGTTGAATCCACCAATATTATAGGTCTCTCCAACTATTCCTTTATGAAATACAATATCTATGGCTCGTGCATGATCTACCACATAAAGCCAATCACGTACATTTTCTCCTTTACCGTAGACGGGAAGAGGCTTATTATTGCGAATGTTGTTAATAAATAATGGGATTAACTTTTCTGGAAATTGAAAAGGTCCGTAATTGTTAGAGCAATTGGATATAACTGTTGGCATGCCATAAGTATCGTGAAACGAACGTACAAAATGATCACTCGCAGCTTTACTCGCCGAATAGGGTGAGTGGGGGTCGTATTTGGTTGTTTCTGTAAATAGAGTGTCATCAAAATCCAAATCTCCATAAACCTCATCAGTAGAAACATGAAAGAAAAGATGATTCTCGAAATTAGTTTCCCAAGATATTTTCGCAGCCTGCAACAAACTCAATGTTCCCATCACATTGGTTTGAGCAAACGTAAAAGGGTCTTTAATACTTCGGTCGACATGGCTTTCGGCAGCTAAATGGATAATATCAGACACCTCATATTTTTGAAACAAAGAAAGCATAAGTTCAAAATCACAAATATCTGCTTTTTCAAACACATAGTTGGGGGCATCTTCTACCTCCTTGAGGTTGTTTAAATTACCAGCATATGTTAGTTTATCTACATTTATGATTCGGTAAGCGGGATATTTTTTTACAAAAAGGTTTACCACATGTGAACCTATGAAACCAGCACCTCCCGTGATAATTATATTTTTCTTAAAGTCCATAATACTCGTGTATTTATATAGATGTAATTAATAAACTTAGTTTAATAAGTTTGTTTATTGATAGTAATACCAAATTAATGGGTATCATACTTATATGAAGAGTGAATGCTTATAAAGTTGTGTTATTATGTCATGCAGTTTCACCTTTTTATCCACCTACTATGTTATTATCTCTTTTAGCAGAGGACTATTCTTATCTTTATCCGATAAAATAATATCCGAATAAGGCAGTTTCCAATCAATATTTATTTGAGGATCGTTCCACACAATTGCTCCCTCAGACTCGGGGTGATAATAGTCATCACATTTGTACTGCACAATAGTATTGTTAGTCAATACAGCAAATCCATGAGCAAATCCTTTTGGAATGAATAGTTGCGTTTTATTCTGTTCGGACAACTCAATTGATATATATTTGCCAAAAGTGGGTGATTCTTTACGTATATCCACTGCTACATCCAAGATGCATCCTTTGACCACTCGAACCAATTTGGACTGAGCAAAAGGGGGTTTTTGATAATGAAGACCGCGCAACACGCCATACATTGATTGAGACTCGTTGTCCTGAACAAAATCGATTTCGTTCACACCGTTAGAAAACTTTTGTTGAGAAAAAGATTCAAAGAAATATCCTCTATCATCTACAAATACTTTGGGCTTAATTATAACGACACCTTCAATTTCGGTTTTTATAAAGTTCATATCTTTATTAAATGAATAGTCTATTGTTTAATCATAAATTGCTTGATAATTGCCCTTTTCTTTAAAGTAGATGAGCTACCTCTACGTCTATTTAATTGTTTTATTTTTGCATTTTCCATTCTCTCACCGATCTTCTTTTAACAGAGACAATAAATATTCACCATACTGATTGTTATTCATTGCGGTGGCAATATCTTTTAGTTGCGCATTTGAAATCCATCCTTGTTGCCAAGCAATTTCTTCTAAACAAGCCACCTTGAGTCCTTGACGTTTCTCTATTACTTCTACAAATGCTGAAGCATCAGAAAGTGAGTTATGTGTTCCCGTATCTAACCACGCAAAACCCCGGCCCAGAAGTTGTACTTTAAGCTTGCCTTGACTCAAATAATCTTGATTGACGCTTGTTATTTCCAATTCACCACGCACAGAAGGTTTCACATTTTTGGCTATTTCAACTACACTGTTGGGGTAAAAATAGAGACCTATGACGGCATGATTCGACTTCGGATTTTTAGGTTTTTCTTCCAAACTAATTACATTGCCCTGAGAGTCAAACTCAGCCACTCCATAACGTTGAGGGTCGTTCACATAGTATCCAAATACAGTTGCTTTATTCTCCTTTTCTACAGTTGACACCGCTGCCAATAATCGACCTGTAAAACCTTCACCATAAAATATATTATCGCCCAATACCAGACAAGATGAGTCGTCGCCCAAAAAGTCTTCGCCAATGATAAAGGCTTGTGCCAAACCATCGGGGCTGGGTTGTTCTGCATATTCGAAGTGCACACCATAATCGGAGCCATCGCCCAATAGACGTTTAAAACCAGGGAGATCTTCGGGTGTAGAAATAATTAAAATTTCGCGAATCCCAGCCAACATCAGCGTTGAAATAGGATAGTAAACCATGGGTTTATCATAAATAGGCAACAATTGCTTGGATATGCCTTTAGTAATAGGGTATAAACGTGTTCCCGAGCCACCTGCTAAAACAATACCTTTCATAAATTATGTGATTTTATACTTTTAATATGCTTAACAGATAAATGAACGATATGTTTAAAAAAAGAGTAATTTGGATGAAACAATGTAAAACAAGTGTAGATAGTAAACTATTCGTGCTAACTTTTTAAAATCCAAACGTAAGTCCTAATCCAAAATTCATCACGAAATACTCTCCTGTTCCATGACTGCCATCTGAATAGAACTGCTTGCCATCGAAACCATAGTTTTGCTTAAGATTGGCAACATATTCTGCATTTAGATGAATGCTTACTTTATCGGTGATGCGATAAAGCGGCATAACACCAATTTGTAGCGTGCCCATTTTATCGCTGCCCGAAGATTGTTTACTTTTACCCAAAGACATTCCAGCTCCACCATGAATAATCACCTCAAAGGGGTTGCGCTGCATTTCAATCCATTCAATAACATTCAAAGTGCCTTCAAGCATAAATTTATGGAGTGTAAGCCCCATCGAACTATCATTTTTGTCTTGAAAGCTGTTATTGGCATAGCTAAAGCGCAAGCCCCACAAATCTGTTAGCTCATAATTGGCAGCCACATGAAAATTGCGGAAACCTGAAAAGTCCGATGAAGATAATCCTTCTATTTCCGAGAGAGGAACAAGGTAACCAGCACCCGCTTCAAAAGAAAGACGTTCTACAAACGTTTTGTGTTCTTGTGCCACTACTATCGATGTTGAAGTAGTGATGAAGATGAGGATTGATAAAATAGAAACTTTATTCATAATCTGAAGTTATTAGTTGCCCAACAAAGTTATTTATTTGTGTGAATAGTGCAAACAAATTATTGTGTTATTGTGGATCGAAAATTCATCATTTCACTACAGGGTATACATTCTCTCAATCTCCACGCCATACTTTTCTAAAATAACTTTTCGTTTCAGCTTTAGCGTATTGGTAAGTTCGTCTGTTTCAATAGAAAAGGGCTCGGGTAGGAGGGTGAAATTTTTAATTTTTTCGAAAGAGGTAAAATCCACTTGCTTAAGTTCGATTCTCTCATACATAAAGTCTTGAATGTCTTTATGAGCAACTAAGTCCTCAATAGATGCATAGCCAATTGAGTGCTCTTTGGCATATTCCTTCAAGGCTTCATAGTTGGGTACAATTAGGGCGCTTACAAACTTTCGTTCGTCACCAATAACCGCCACCATATCAATGTAGATATCTTCAGACAAAAGGGTTTCAATCATTTGCGGAGCGATGTATTTACCGTTGGATGTTTTGTATAAATCTTTGATACGTTCGGTGAGCACCAGTTCTCCATTCTCTGTGAGATAGCCAGCATCGCCAGTGCGGAAATAACCATCGGAGGTGAACACAGCAGCCGTCTCATCGGGTTTGTTGTAATAGCCATCCATTACAGTAAGTCCTTTTACGAGAATCTCGTTGTTGTCTCCAATTTTTACATCCACTTCAGGCATTACTGTGCCCACGGTGCCTATCTTAAAACCAATGAGAGGAAAGCACGTCACTGTAGCTGTAGTTTCTGTTAGTCCGTAGCCATATATAATAGGTATATCAACAGACTGCAAGAAGATATTTATTTTGTCTGACAAAGGAGCACCAGCGCATGGAAAAACATTGCCTTTGTTAATGCCAACAATGTATTTAAGTAAATAGAAAACGGTTGCTTGATAAAATTTAAACTTTATTGATAACCATTGAGGGGGTTTGATGCCTTCATTTCGGTAGTCTAAATTATACCTTCGTCCAGTTTCGATGGAGTGTGCATATATTTTTTTCATTAACCCTTTAGAGGAGCTAATCTTGTCATTCACTCCAGCATATACTTTCTCCCAAAAGCGCGGAACGCTACTCATAAGAGTAGGACGTATTTGTTTAATGGTTTCTTGTATTTGGCGTGGGTCTTTGTTTACGGCAATGGTCATGCCTTTGTGAAGGCAGTAGTAAGTCCAGGTTTTTTCGAATATGTGAGTGAGGGGCAAAAAACACATCGAGATGTCTTTTGATGAAAGGGTGGTTAGTCGCATATCGTGTATCCTGAAAGCTTGGTTGTAGCTGCTATGTAGCAACATTACTCCTTTGGGAACCCCCGTAGTTCCCGATGTGTAGATAATGGTGGCCAAGTCAGTCTCCTTAAGTTGCTTCAAGCGGACATTCACTAATGCGTGGGCTTGTTCATTTTGACCTGTTGTAAGAAAGTCGCTAAAGTACATAGATGTCTTGTCATCGCGATTAAGAACTACATTGTTGTCAAATATAATTAGTTGATTCAATACTTTACTTTCGGACTGCACCTTATAGGCTTGGTTGTATTGATACTGTTCGCCAACGAAGATTACTTTCGTGTGTGCATCGTTCACAATATATTCTACTTGCGAGATAGAAGCTGTGGCATACATTGGCACCATAACCGCTCTGTTTGCAAAGGCTCCAAAATCTGTGATAAGATATTCCGCCATATTTTCCGAATATATCCCTATTTTATCTCCTGGTTCCACCCCTATTTCAGCCATGGCGTGAGCTAATTTCAACACTCTTTCCGAAAAGGCTTTCCACGAAAGGTCTTTCCATTTTTTACGAGAGGTTTTTACTTGGTATTTGATAGCCGTTTTACTACCATATTCCTCTGCTCTGCGATGAATTAGTTCTCCTAAGTGAAAATATGCCATATCTGTTAATGTTTTATATGAAGTTGTTATCCACAATATATAAGTTTATATTGAGGTAATATTGAGGTTTAAAAAACCCAAAGGTACATTTATTTTTTCAAGTATTGAAACCATAAACCCCTGCTTTTTCATGGTTTACTTAACAATGTGTAAAGCAATTAGGTTATTAACGAGACTTAACGTGCAATAGTATCATCCAACAAAAGTACCCATTATCTTTGTCTCACTAAAATCTATGATTACTAATATGAAATATTGGTTCGTTTTCTTATTATTATTCTTTGTGAGAATTAGCTCCGCTCAAACGGAGGGTTCTTCAAAGAAGGAAGAAAAGACATCAAAATCCACTATATATTTAATTCCCAATGTCTACACTGCTGTAGTAATTGGGAGTGACACGGTTGCGTGTATGTATCTCAAAGATTTTATTAAATACTCGCCCATCAGACATAGAACGGCTCATGAAGTGATTCAGTATAACCGATTGGTACGCGATGTGAAAAGAACCCTACCTTATGCCAAAGAAGTTGCCAGTATTATCATAGAGACATATGAATACATGGAAACATTGCCCGACCACAAAGCTAAACAGCAACATTTGGAGAAAATGGAGAAACACTTGAAAGAGCTTTACACACCAAAAATGAAAAAACTGACCAAGGCGCAAGGGCAGTTGTTGATGAAATTGATTGATAGAGAAACAAATTCGTCTTCCTATCATATAGTGGAATCATTTATGGGTACATTCAAGGCTTTTTCATACAATGTGTTTGCGGGTATTTTTGGCAATAGCCTTAAGAAAAGATATAACCCCTATGATGAGGATCGAATGGTGGAACGTGTAGCTGTTTTGGTGGAACAGGGAGCCATATAGCTGCTTAAGTTTGAGATTTCAGGATCGTTTGAAGAAAGAATTACAGAGACGCCCACCAATGAGCGTCTCTTTTGCGTAACATACTGTCACATCTGGTCCATTTACCCCCATTGTTTGAGAGGAAATATGCAAAACATCGTTGCAACACACCGTTCCGATTTCGGAACAAGGCAAAACAACGCTGCGAAGCATAGTTCCGATTTCGGAACATAACGAAACAACGTTGCGAAGGGTCGTTCCGATTTAGGAATAGACCAAAACAACGTTGCGAAGGGTTGTCCCTATTTAGGAATAGTGTAAAACAACGTTGCGAAGCTATGTTCTCATTTCAAAACACTACAAAACAACGCTGCGAAGGATAGTTTTGATGCTCAACCACCACTATTTGTCGCAAATATGCAACAAAATGATCAAGAAACACTCCTAAATGAAGCATTTTGCTTTTGTTGCGCAATGCAACCAGTGGAAATCGACGACAATGTGCATTCACACAGCTTGCACCTCTCTATAAAATTCATTATAAAGCCGCTCCAAACATTCACAACAGCAATTATTTTCGTGTTAGTCACATTTTATCATTAAATTTGCAAGCAAAAATTATTTAGGTAATCATGAAGCTTAATTTCATTAGTGAGTTTCAACCAAAACTGATCGACTCGTTAAAGACATACACGAAAGAGAAGTTTATGGCTGATTTGATGGCGGGTATCATTGTAGGTATAGTTGCCTTGCCCCTTGCCATTGCATTTGGTATTGCAAGTGGCGTTTCTCCAGAGAAGGGCATCTACACAGCAATCATTGCAGGGTTCATTATCTCCGCTTTCGGAGGCAGCTCGGTGCAAATTGGTGGTCCCACGGGTGCATTCATTGTCATTGTTTATGGCATTGTAGAGCAATTTGGTGTGCAAGGGCTGGCGCTCGCTACCGTGCTTGCAGGTATAATGCTCGTTCTTATGGGTGTGTTGAAGCTGGGCACTGTCATTAAGTTTATTCCTTACCCAATTGTTGTAGGTTTCACCAGTGGTATTGCGCTCACTATCTTTTCCACACAGATAAAAGATTTCTTTGGTTTGACCACACCCAAGCTGCCAGGTGGTTTCTTTGAAAAATGGGCTGTTTACTTCCAAAACTTTTCAAGCGTAAACCTCTGGGCAACGATAGTTGGTGTTCTCAGTGTAGTAATAATTGTAGTCACGCCGAAGATTTGGAAGAAAGTGCCTGGCTCGTTGATAGCTATCATCGTAATGACTGTAGTGGTCTATTTATTAAGAGAATTTGGAGGTATTGTGGGCATAGAAACCATTGGAGATAGATTCTCAATAAATAGCTCCTTGCCCGAAGTGCAATCGATAGGCATTAATCTGGCATCGGTGAGGATGCTCTTCCCATCGGCATTTACCATTGCTATATTAGGCGCAATAGAGTCACTGCTCTCTGCGGCTGTAGCCGACGGTGTGATTGGCAAAAAGCACAATTCGAACATGGAATTAGTTGCGCAGGGTGTGGCAAACATTATTGTCCCCTTCTTTGGTGGAATACCAGCTACGGGAGCTATAGCACGAACAATGACTAACATTAATAATGGAGGACGCACACCCATTGCAGGAATTATTCATTCAGTAGTGTTGTTGCTCATATTGCTTTTCTTAGGAGGTTTAACCAAGCATATTCCCATGGCTTGTTTGGCAGGAGTTTTGGTCATTGTAGCCTATAATATGAGCGAATGGCGCACATTCCGTTCACTATCAAAACAGTCCAAAGCAACCTTAGCAGTATTGCTCACCACCTTTGGCCTTACCGTAGTGTTTGATTTGACCATAGCCATACAAGTAGGATTGCTATTAGCCGTATTCTCATTTATCAAACGCATGAATGAAACTACCAATGTATCTTTAACTACTGATCAACTCGATTTATCGAAAGAAATTGAGTCACATTCGGGCAACTTAGAAGACGAAGTATTATATTTACCAAGAGGTATAGAAGTATACGAAATTGACGGACCATTCTTCTTTGGTGTAGCCAATAAATTTGATGAAAAAATGCGCGAAATTGGCGATGATCCCAATGTTAGAATCATTCGCATGAGAAAGGTTCCTTTTATTGACTCAACTGGATTGAACAATTTAGAAACACTTTGCAAAAGCAATAAAAAAGAGAAGATACAGATTATACTCTCGGGGGTGCGACCTGATATATGCGACAAGTTGCAGAAATCAAACATCCTTCAGTTGGTTGGCGAGGAAAATATCTGTGCAAATATTCACTTAGCAGTGAAGCGTGCTGTAATAGTGAATGAAGAGATGATAGAGAATAAAAAAAGAAAACTAAAAAGCTTATAACTTACTTTTTACGAAGCAGAAAATACAGCAAACAAAACTTTTGAGAAATGATAGATTACGACACATTAAAACTTACAGATTGGTTACCCACAACGAAGAAAGAAATGCAGCTTCGTGGATGGGACTATGTGGATGTAATCTTTTTCACGGGAGATGCCTACATAGATCATCCCTCATTTGGCGCTGCGGTAATTGGCAGACTGTTGGAACGTGATGGACTGCGAATAGCAATTGTGCCACAACCCAACTGGCGCGACGATTTACGAGATTTTAAAAAGCTGGGCAAGCCGCGCTATTTCTTCAGCGTATCGGCTGGCGCCATGGACTCTATGATTAATCACTACACTGCCAATAAACGATTGCGATCAAACGACGCTTACACCCCCGATGGAAGAGCAGACATGCGACCCGATAGAACTACCATTGTATATAGCAATATCTTAAAGGAGCTTTATCCTGATGTACCTGTTGTGCTGGGAGGTATTGAGGCATCACTTCGCCGCGTGACCCACTACGACTATTGGGATGATAAACTACACAAAAGCATCCTCTGTGACAGCAAAGCCGATTTGTTAATCTATGGGATGGGCGAAAAACCGCTACTTAGATTAGTAAGCGAACTACGCCAAGGTAGAAAAATTGAACAGTTGCATGACATACCTCAAACTGCGTTTTTGACAAAAAAGGAACAAGTGCCCAACAATCCTTTCAAAGAAGAAGAAAGACTGTTTTCGCATGAGGAATGTTTGAAAGATAAATTGAAGCAGGCTAAAAACTTCCGCATTGTGGAAGAGCAATCAAACCGAATGCATGCAGCACGTATTCTGCAAGATGTGGACAGCGAAACGCTCGTTGTGAACCCTCCCTACCTGCCCATGACCGAGCCCGAAATAGATGATTCGTTTGATTTGCCTTACACCCGGCTGCCCCACCCAAAATATAAAAACAAAACGATACCGGCTTACGAGATGATTAAATTCTCCGTAAACTTGCATAGAGGCTGCTTTGGTGGATGTGCGTTCTGCACCATTTCTGCTCATCAGGGCAAGTTTATAGCTTCAAGATCGAAAGAGTCTATATTGAAAGAAGTCCGCAATGTGGTTAAGATGCCCGACTTCAAAGGTTATATTAGCGACTTGGGTGGTCCCTCGGCTAACATGTATAAGATGCAGGGTAAAAAGATTGCGATGTGCGAAAAGTGCAAACGTCCATCGTGCATCCATCCTGCTGTTTGTCCTAACTTAGACACCGATCACACTGCCTTGATTGACATTTACAAGGCGGTGGATGCAATAAAGGGAGTAAAAAAATCATTTGTGGGTAGCGGAGTGCGCTACGACATGCTTTTGCACAAAAGCAAAGATGCCATCACAAACAAAGCTGCTAAAGATTACACCGAAGAACTGATTCTTAATCACGTTTCGGGCAGACTAAAAGTGGCACCCGAGCACACATCAGATGAAACTCTATATATGATGCGAAAGCCATCGTTTAAAGATTTCCACATTTTTAAAAACACTTTTGAAAGGCTCAACAAAAAACATGGAATGAAGCAACAGCTCATCCCTTACTTCATCTCATCACATCCTGGATGTACGGAGGCAGACATGGCCGAATTGGCTGCAATTACAAAAGACTTGGATTTCAAATTAGAGCAAGTGCAAGATTTCACTCCTTCGCCCATGACGTTGGCTACCGAAATATACTATACTGGCTACCATCCCTACACTCTGAAGAAAGTGTATACAGCTAAAACTACTAATGATAAAAAGGGTCAGCGTCAATTCTTCTTCTGGTATGAACGTGCTGCAAAAAAACCAATCATAGATGCGCTCAAAAAAATGAATCGTCATGATTTGATTAAAAAACTCTACCCAAACGGTTAATCCACCTTAAAACTCCTTTATTTCAAATTTTTCTTGATTGATATGCAACGTTTTTGGAATTCATGCATCATATATATATATGTAATGAATAACGGATTTAAACTTTTCAAAACCAATTCAAAAAACGATACTGATATGTTTACCAAGAAATCAATTTTAGGATATGCCACATTACTTATCATAGTGTTAAGCAGTTCTTTCGCTTGTAGCGATAATGACGGATACTCATTAGGAGATTTTAGAATTAGCATTGCTACTGTAGTACCAGAGAATAATCAGTCCTACTCGCTTGTTTTAGACAATGGAGATAAATTGTGGCCTGCTGCTTCTGACGTTTATTACAGACCACGCATAAATCAACGCGTATTTGTCAACTACACCCTCTTATCTGACAAGCAAGGCGACTTTGACCACTACATCAAGATAAATGATATCTGGAATGTTCTCACAAAACCCATCATAGAGCTCACCGAGCAAAATGCTGATAGTATTGGAAATGACCCAGTGAGGATGAATGATTTTTGGATTGGAGATAATTATTTAAATACCAGTTTTTCATTTAACTATGGAGGAGTTAAACCACATCTCATTAATTTGGTGATAAATAAAATGGAGGATGCAGAGGACGAGGACGTGTTGACACTTGAGTTTAAACACAACTCATACAACAGCCCCAGCAATGCATTGTATCACGGATTTGCCAGCTTCGACTTGAAGCCATTCAGACAAGACGACAAAGACTCCATCCCCATTAAAATAAAAGTAAAAGATTGGGATGAAGAAAAGACTTTTGAATTGATGTATAAATACAACGATATGAATGTGAATCGCGAATTAAAATCTATTCCAAACATAACGTCTAACGATATAAAATAAACGATATTTGATGAAACCACATTAAATAATCAAGACTTCTTAATACGACTTTTTGATTTTCCATAATCGGAATACTCCTGCGAAGGATTGTTCCGATTTTTTTGTGTCAAAACCATTATATGTTCAAACTGATGAAAATTGCAAACACCATGGTGGAAATGTTTCAAAACACAATATAACTGATTTTGATGCCCTATTTTGCGCCATTTAGATGAAATATGTTCAAAACCCAATGTAATTTCTCAATTTTTTGGCGTTGAGGCACAAATAATAGGCTGCTTTTTCTTTTTCTTCGTCATTTTTCGCGCCTATTTGCTCAAAAAAGCATCATTTTGGTGTTTCAAAACATTTTCACCGCGGAGGATTGCGTTTTCATCAGATGAACGTCCAATTCACCGCGGTGGATTTGATTTCTAACTTTTATTTGGACAAATTTCTTGGAAGTTGTAAGTTAAATGGGGTGTTCTGCTTTTTATTTGATATTTATAGGAGAATATTAATCATTAGAGATGTTCCACTTAGATTTAGCTTATCTTTGTGAAATCAAACAATAAACACTTTTGAAATATGATTTCTTTTGTAGGAGCCGGTAAGGTTGGAACCGCTTTGGGTGTCTATTTTAAACAAAAAGGATGCCATATAGCGGGTTATTATAGTAGAACCTATCAACATGCCATAGCTGCAAGCCGTTTGACACACTCAGAAGCATTTACCACTATTGAAGACCTCTTGCAACGCAGTTCGATGGTGTGGATAACTGTGACAGATGATGCATTGGAAACGGTGGCGAACGAAATAGCCGAAATGGACATACCTCCCCATGTAAAAGCTTTTATCCACACAAGCGGTGTCCATTCGTCTGAGATACTGAGTAGCATCCACAAAAAAGGATTTGCAACCTATAGCCTACATCCATTAATGGCTTTTGGCACAGTAGACGAGAGCGTAGAGCAGCTTCGAGATGCTTACTTTTCAGTGGAGTCGGTGACAAATTCATCTCCTGAAGGGAAGGAAAAGTCTATAATTGATAATTTATTTGCAACAATTGGCAACAAAACTTTAACCATTAACTCTGATAAGAAAGAATTGTACCATTGTGCAGCAACGGTTTTATCAAACTATATGGTGACTTTGCTTAATGTGGCCTACGAAATGTTTGAAGAGTCGGGCATGAGCAAATCGGAAATAAAAAAAGCAACCGCTCCTTTATTGCGTAGCACACTAATGAATGTAGAAGCTCATGATAAAATGAGTGATGCATTGACGGGTCCAATCAAACGAGGAGACAAAACCACTGTCGTAAAACATCTGGAAGCGTTGGGCAAATACATGCCCTCTAAAACAGCTCTGTACAGAGAATTAGGAAAAGAGACAATGGAAATGATTGACGATGAAAGATTGAAGGATATGCTATGCGATTGAAATTTAGGTGCGATACTTATCACTCATACCTAAAATAAGCTTTGGTCTCAATTATTTATATTTTCATTGGTTCAATTTATATTGTATTTTTGTGAGTTGTAATTAATAATTATTTGAAGAGGCGGAATTGCAGCTTCGACAATTAGTAAAGAACAAGAGAGATGGATAAAAAATTTACAGTGAAGTCTTTTCAAAAAGCAAAAGAAGAGAAACGACAAATTAGTGTACTTACAGCTTATGACTATTCGATAGCAAAAATATTGGATAGTGCGGGCGTAGATGCCCTACTGGTTGGCGATTCTTTGGGAATGGTGGTTCAGGGCAACGACTCTACACTGTCTGTTACGCTCGATGTAATGATATATCACGCAAAGGCTGTCACCCGCGCTGCAAAACGTGCTTTGGTGGTGGTTGATATGCCATTTATGTCATATCACACATCGGCAAACGAGGCAGTGAGAAATGCTGGACGATTGATGAAAGAGGGTGGGGCGCAAGCCATTAAGTTGGAAGGTGGAGTTGAATTTGCAGATACAATTCGTCAAATAGTACGTGCACAAATACCAGTTATGGGTCATATTGGCATGACTCCTCAGTCGCTTCACATGTTTGGTGGTTTTAAGGTGCAAGGTAAGAGCATTGAGCAAGCGCAAAAAATAATTGACGATGCAAAAGCTCTCGAAGAAGCTGGTGTGTTTGCCATTACATTGGAGTGTGTGCCTGACGAACTCTCTAAAATTATTACCGAAATAGTGAATGTGCCTACTATTGGCATTGGTGCAGGTAAATATTGCGATGGGCAGGTGCTGGTGAGCAACGATATGCTGGGTATGTTTAGCGACTTTGTACCGAAGTTTGTGAAACAATTTGCACATCTTTCTACCGACATCAAAACGGCCGTTACGACATATATAGAAGAAATAAACGCTGGCAACTTCCCACAGAAAGAGCATACATTTTCAATAGATAAAGAAGTATTGGATAGTTTGAATAAATAATGTGTTATACGCAAAAACTAAATGGTAGTAAATACAATAGCCGAACTAAAGCGCTTGCTCAAAAAAGCACGGTCCGAGAACCAATCCATTGGTTTAGTACCAACTATGGGGTTTTTGCACGATGGGCACCTATCGCTAATTGAGCAAGCTACAAGAGAGAACGACATTGTAGTCGTTAGTATCTTCGTCAACCCTACACAATTTGGCCCGAATGAAGACTTTGAAACCTATCCACGTGACATGGAAACGGACACTAAACTTGCAACCGAAGCTGGAGCTGATATTATTTTCAATCCTTCGGTATCGGAAATGTATCCAGATGAAAGCTCCACTTGGGTTACAACCGATGGCCATATTACATCTATATTATGCGGAGTCTCACGCCCCATACACTTTAAGGGGGTTACCACGGTTGTGAATATGCTATTCAATATTGTAGCGCCAGACAGGGCCTACTTTGGTCAAAAAGATGCTCAGCAAGCGGCAGTGCTTACAAAAATGGTGCGAGATTTGCACATAGATGTGCAACTAATTATTTGTCCCATTGTTCGTGAAGCAGATGGATTGGCTTTAAGCTCACGCAACACCTATTTGAATAACGAAGAAAGAAAACAAGCTACTATATTGAGCCAATCATTACAATTGGCGCTGGATGAATATAACAATGGAGAGACAGCGACAGATAAACTTGTAAAAATCGTCAAAGACAACATCATGAGCATGCCTTTGGCAAATATAGAGTATGTAAATATATACGCCTATCCCTCTCTAACAGAAATAAACCCAATAGAAGATACATCTATTGTAGCAGTGGCTGCAAGATTTGGTAAAACAAGATTGATTGATAACGTTATCTTAAAAAAAAGAAAGTAAATTATGCAACTTCACATGCTTAAAGCAAAACTACATAAAGGCACAGTAACAGAAGCCAATATAAACTATACTGGCAGCATCACCATCGACTCATTCTTACTGAAGGAGTCGGGGATACTACCTTTGGAAAAAGTGCAAGTAGTGAATATTAACAATGGAGAGCGATTTGAAACTTATGTGATAGAGGGCGAAGCGCATAGCGGTGTCATCTGCCTTAATGGAGCCGCTGCTCGATTGGTTCTACCTGGCGATAAAGTAATTATAATGGCTTACGGAATATACAGTCAAGAAGAAGCGGAAAATCTGAACGCTCCCGTGTTTGTACTTAACGACAAGAATGAAATAGAGCAAAGGCTATGATTCATATAGCAATTACAGCGGGAGGAACAGAAGAACCCATTGATGGAGTACGGAAAATTACAAATATGAGTTCCGGATCGTTGGGTTGGTATTGTTTGGAAGCTGTGCTCAACTTGATGCGAGAACTCAATAGAACCGATTTTCGGATTCATTATATAAAAGCTCCTTCTGCTATTACAAAAAACCTGCAAAAAGAAGAAGCCTCTTTCGTTAACTTTGTCGATGTCACAAACACACAGAGTGTTTATGAAAGCGTAGAGACATTGCTAAGTGAACAGAAAATCAACATTTTTATTCATGCTATGGCAATTTCTGATTTCACATACTCATATTCTGCGTCAATAGCTGATCTGGCAGAAGAACTATACAGCGCTTTTGCTCATAAACCCCATATTTCGAAAGAAGAAATTGCGGAAATTATTACAAATCCACAATCTAAACATGTTGGCGAGAGCAAAATTTCGTCACAAAAAGAGATTGTAATGGGATTGAAAACTACTCCTAAAGTAATTTCATTAATCAAGAAAATGAGCAAAAACACTTTTTTGGTAGGGTTTAAACTCATAAAGACTGAGAATGGTGAAGCAAGGGAGAAAAAGATGGTAGAGGAAGCCGAAAAACTTCGTATCACAAATCAATGTGATGCTGTTTTTGCAAATGACGCTTCAGACTTGTCTGTGACAAATCATTCGGGCATTCTATTGCACAATGGAGAAATCATTGCAAGACCAATAGGCAAGAAAAACATTGCTGAAAGCATTGTCAGTTTAGCAATGAGAGAATTTTTAAATTACAATTGATATGAAAAATATAGTAATTGGAGTTAGTGGAGGTATAGCCTGTTATAAAACAATTGAGATAGTAAATCAATTGAAGAAAGATGGTTACAACGTGGATGTAATTATGACAAAATCTGCACAAGAGTTTGTGAAACCACTTACTTTTCAGGTAATGTCGGGAAATATTGTTGTGACAGATATGTTTGACCCTATAGATCATTGGGACACAACTCACATAGATTTAGCACAGAAAGCGGATATATTTGCAATTGTGCCAGCCACAGCAAACATAATTGGCAAAATTGCTTCGGGTATTGCCGATGATATGCTTTCTACAACTGTTATGGTGGCAAAATGCCCAATCATCATTGCTCCAGCCATGAATACTGCTATGTATGAAAACATATTTGTGCAACAGAACTTGAAAAAACTATCTGATAGCGGATATCATGTATTAGAAACTCAAGAAGGACTTTTGGCCTGTGGAGACGAAGGCAAAGGCAAGCTTCTGCCTTGGGAAGTAATAACTCAGTATATCAAAGATATAGCAGAGCAAAAATCTAAATACCTTAAGAGTTAAAATCTCTCTCGAATAATAATGGTAGCTCCAAAACAAATAAAGAAACAAGCATGAGACGAATAATTACAACGTTAGTATTGATCCTTGCAGTTAATGCTTATACAAGTGCACAACTCAACAAGTTGGCTGCAAATATTGGTTATGACTACATGAACAAAAAAAGTGGATATGTAGGAGCAGAATATCGTCTCAATAACAATGATAATAAGAACAATAATGGACCGCTGAATGTAGGGGTTGGAACTTATTTATATAGCAACAATGGCAAATTTGCAGTAGCTCCTGAAATACATCTCAATCAAACTTGGATGCACTTTTTAACTACTGAATTGTCAGCATCTACTAAAAACATAAAGCCAAGTATAGGCTTGTCTCTGTTAGGTTTGACACGCCTTCAATTTGGATATAGCATACCTATTGACAACTCAGATTTCAAAGGGTTTTATTTCGGATTTCATATCCTGCTCGGGCGTTCGCCCTTTTACGATGAAATCAAGATTTTCTAAATGTCCTATTATTCAATTTCTTAGATTGAAGAATCATGCCGATAATTGCAAAATAAATTTGCATCATTCTTTGCTAATTAAGTTGAAAATTGTACCTTTGCATTCCGATTATTACACCAGATCACTTAAAAGTTTGATAGTAAGCTTTTTATTTGGCTATTTGTCCCTTAGCAAGACAAATTGACAAAGCTGATAATCAAACAATCTTAACAAAATTATAAAACAAAAAGAAAGTGAATACTTTAAGTTATAAAACCGTATCGGTTAATAAAGAAACCGCTCAGAAAGAATGGGTTGAAATTGATGCAACGGGACAGACTCTTGGGCGTTTAGGTTCAAAAGTAGCAAAACTGCTAAGAGGGAAGTACAAGCCAAGCTTTACACCTCATGTTGACTGTGGAGATAATGTAATTATAATCAATGCAGACAAAGTTGAAATGACTGGTAAAAAATGGACCGATCGCATCTATTTGCGATATACTGGATACCCAAGTGGGCAACGTCAAATGACACCTGCTGAGTTGATGAAAAAAGGACCAGACAGAATTTTCAGAAAAGTAGTGAAAGGGATGTTACCTAAAAATAAGTTAGGTGATGCCATCATTAACAACATGTATGTTTATGCAGGTGAAACTCATCCGCATGAGGCTCAAAAGCCAAAAAAATTAGATATTAATACACTTAAATAATAACAATGGAAGTAATAAATGCATTAGGAAGACGCAAAGCTGCTGTAGCTCGTGTGTTCGTTAGCGAAGGCTCCGGTAAGATTGTTATCAACAAACGCGAATTTGAAAATTATTTTCCTTCAATGATCCTTCAATATGTTGTAAAGCAACCGCTATCCACTTTGGATGCTGTTGAAAAGTATGACATCAACATCAATTTAAAAGGTGGTGGATATAAAGGACAATCTGAAGCTGCAAGGTTAGCTATTGCGCGTGCATTGGTGAAAATCAATCCAGATGATAAATCTGCATTAAGGGCCGAAGGTTTCATGACACGTGACCCAAGAGTTGTTGAGCGTAAAAAACCAGGACAACCAAAAGCGAGAAAAAAATTCCAGTTCTCAAAACGTTAAGCTGGGTTATATACGATTTTTTTATCGCTATATATATATTTGAGAAGTGCTATTCAACTAAGATTGGCTGCTCTCAAAAATAGACGTTTAGTATCTAAATTGAAAGGACATTGCTCTTAAAGCTTAGAGAATTTACCTTTCAATTCGGTTCAGAAAAAGAATGTAAACGATTAATTAATTAAAAAAAAATGGCAAAATTAGAATTTGACCAACTTCTTGAAGCCGGAGCTCACTTCGGACACTTAAAAAGAAAATGGAATCCGGCAATGGCTCCTTATATTTTCATGGAGAGAAACGGAATCCACATTATCGATTTGTACAAAACGATAGCAAAAACCGAAGAGGCCGCTGCTGCACTTAAGCAAATGGTTAAATCGGGTAAAAGAATTTTATTCGTATCTACTAAAAAGCAAGGTCAGTCTATCATTGAAGACTGTTCTTTGAAAATTAATATGCCTTACGTTATTGAACGTTGGCCAGGTGGTATGCTAACTAACTTCCCTACTATTCGTAAGGCTGTTAAAAAAATGGGTAGCATTGACCGAATGATTAAGGACGGTACTTTTGATACTTTATCAAAACGTGAAAAACTTCAAGTTACTCGTCAACGTGCTAAGCTTGAAAAAAACCTTGGATCTATTCAAGATCTTACACGCTTACCTGCAGCAATATTTGTTGTGGATATCATGAAAGAGCAAATTGCAGTGAAAGAAGCAGCCAAATTAGGTATTCCTATTTTTGCAATTGTTGATACAAACTCAGATCCAAGAGATATTGATTTCATAATTCCAGCTAATGATGACTCTTCAAAATCAATTGAACTGATAATGAACTTTATCACCGATTCAATTCGTAAAGGTTTGGAAGAAAGAAAGGTTGAGAGAGCAGATGCTAACGCTCAAGCTGAACAGGATGAACAAGAAGCTACAGGTCGCAGAGAACGCAAATCAACTGCTCGTAGAGAACGTGTGAAAAAAGAGGCGGTAAAGACAGCTGATGATGATAAATCAATTGATGAAGATGATATAGAGGAAGATGATTCTATTGAGACAGAATCTAATAATTAATTTACAACTTAAAAAAACAATATAAATATATGGCAGTTACAATGGCAGATATCCAGCACTTGCGCAAAATGACAGGTGCCGGGATGATGGATTGCAAAAATGCATTGACTGAAACAAATGGTGATTTTGACGCAGCTGTTGAAATTATCCGCAAGAAAGGACAAGCAGTTGCTGCAAAACGCGAAGATCGTGATGCAAGTGAAGGTTGTGTTTTAGCAAAAACAGAAAATGGACATGCAGCAGTTGTTGCTTTGCAGTGTGAAACAGACTTTGTTGCTAAGAATGCTGATTTCATCGCACTTACAGAGCAAATATTAGACAAAGCAATGAGTGAAAAACCAGAATCACTTGAAGCATTATTAGCACTTCCATTAGAAAACGGAACAATTTCTGAACTTATCACTGATAGAATTGGAGCAACTGGCGAAAAGATGGAATTGGGATACTATGAATTTATCTCTGCACCATCAGTAGTTGCTTACATTCATCCAGGTAACAAATTGGCTACAATTGTTGGGTTCAATCAAGAAAATACGGATGCTAATGTTGCAAAAGATATTGCAATGCAAGTAGCAGCAATGAATCCAATGGGAATAAGCTCAGACGAGATACCTGAAAATGTGAAAGAGACAGAAATGAAAATTGCACGCGAAAAAGCGTTAGAGGGTGGTAAACCTGAACACATTTTAGATCGTATAGCTGAAGGTGCATTACAGAAATTCTTTAAAGAATCAACGCTTTTGCAACAAGATTTCGTTAAAGATCCTAAGATGACCATCGAGCAATATTTAAAACAAAGCGATAAAGAACTTAAAGTTACGGCATTTAAACGCGTGTCACTTAATGTATAATTCTTTATTTCAAATATAATTTGAAAACGTCAAGATCTAAATGATTTTGACGTTTTTTTTTAATGATTTAAAGAATGGATGATTAAGCCGTTACTCTAACTTTCTTAAATCTAAATAAATAGACCATTTCTCTGGGCAGTCCTCAGACTTCCCTTCCCATATATACTTATCTACATCTGTTTCGTTGATAGGTTTTCCATTTCTTATGGCATTAATGATATATTCACCCACAATCTCTTCGGCACTAATTCTTGAAATGTAATATAAAGATAATACTGCTGCTTTTTTAAAAGCATCTACAGAAGTAAAACCATACTCATGAAAACCTTTCGTTACAGATTTTGAATTGCCAAAATAGAGATTGAATCCATGATTAGAAAGGTCCGCTCGTTTGCCTTCTTTAGACACTCCTGCATATATTTGGTATATACCATCTTTTTCTGTTTCATAAATTTCAAATTTGATCCATTTTTCTAAGAATGCTTTTAATTTTTTCATGTACAAGGTTGTGTTGGTGGTATGCAATTAATTTACTGCTCACTAATAACGTAATTGATGAAACATAGTTCTATATTCGAGATAGGAAAGAAACACAATAATGGTTAACTTGTATTTATGAACAAGAAAGATTTCATTTCTATATTTACTTAAGACCTCTAATATCCATAAAAATTGACCACTTAGTAGGATTATCAGTTGCAGGACCTTCATAAATATGAGATTTAAGATTAACTTCTTGTAAAGTGCAATCGTTTCTAAAAGAGTTTACAAGGTGTTGAGACACAATTTTACCACCCTTATCCAGAGCAGTGAAATACAAAGCTGTTATAGCAGCCATCTTTAGTTCATCTTCCGACTTAAAGCCATATTCAGCATAATTACGTGTAAACTTTTTTGAATCATAGAAGAATTGATCAAAAGCTTCAAGCGATAAGTCCACTTCTTTACCATTTTTTGAAATTCCAGCGTGTATTTCATAAATGCCTTTTGTATTGGTGTCCAAAATATCAAATAGTACCCATTGATTTAAAAACTGCTTTATTTTTTTCATGATTAGTAGGTCTTAAAGGGTTTACATCTTTTACATTATAACAAGTAAAACCCCAAAGTGTTTCCTAATCAAACATTCGCTTATATATCAATATAAATTTACTAAAGCAACAAATGATAAATGTATATGTTTTCGTCTTATGATATTCAGTCATGCACTTCATAAATGTTTTGAATTTCAGTGTGCAATATATCGAATAACATCCATTGATATTAAAACAATTTGATAATTTGAATTAAAATATTACCTTTATTATTCACATTTAAAATACAATATGATGAATAGTCGAGTTAGAAAAACCATTCTTTTGTTTATTTTCTCTTTGACAATAATACAAGCGGGATACTCTGTTCCTGAAAATTATTTTGAAAGTCAACCACAAGAGAATACGCGCTATCTGGATAAAGTATTTAAGGAAGTTGACATCAAGGAAAATATAAATTTTGCTCAATCTGTAAATGAAAATGGAGCATTGGATAGTTTAAAGCTTGATGTTTACGCTCCCAAAGGTGATGAAAAATTGAATCGTCCTGTTATTTTATGGATTCATGGAGGAGGATTCCGACCTGGAAATGATAAAACTCAATCTTATATTGTTGAACTGGCTAAACGTTTTGCCATGAAAGGATATGTGGGTATTTCCATAGATTATAGACTTCGAGAAACACCAATGGAAAACATGGATAAAACTATCTTTGATGCAATTGAAGATGTAGGTAAAGCACTTATTTGGCTTCGTGAAAATGCTGAAATGCTAAAGGTTGATCCTTCTAAAATTATTGTTGCTGGAGGCTCTGCTGGTGGAATTCTTGGATCAAATTTGTGTTTTAACGATAATGCTAACATCCCTGGTGTAGATAAACAGGGAGTAATGGCGTTTGTTAATCTTTGGGGTAGTCCATCGCCAGCTTGGGGCGAACTGCAGGTGGATAGCAATGATCCTCCCACAATAATAGTGCATGGAGTAGAGGACAAGTTAGTTGCCTATTCCAATGCGGAAAAACTGAAAGCCCTTTTGGATGAAAACGACGTTGTAAATGAATTGGTTACTATTGCTGGAGCGGGCCATACCCCTGTTAATTATATGGATGATTTTGAAATTAATATTACCCAGTTTTTGTTTAATCTGTTAGGAGAAAATTAAAGAGTTGCTGGAATACGCAACCATTCCCATTTTTTTGATTTTGAAAAACTTCGAAAAGAAAATGAAACCCTAATGTACATTTTACTCAAACATTCGTCTATAATCTCTTTCTCCCAATTCGTTTGCTAATCCTTCGGGTACAAACTTCCAGTGGTTCAACTTTTTAGCTTCAATATACCCATCAATTTGAATTTGATTGTACAGCAGCTCCCGAATGTCGGCTAATCTTGCTACAAGTCTGCCCTCCATTTCCTCTTTAGGAATGCCTGCACCCTTTTGCAGCAAATCACCACCTCCACTTGCCCTATAGGAGGTCATGGCTACATTGTACTTTGCATCCATCTTAAATGGCGTTCCGTCAGCAAGGGCTAAAATGGTTATCCTATCGCCTGTTTTCTTAGTAACATCTACTTCGTATTTTATTCCAGCAGCCGAATCAAAATTATATTGTGGATGAGCGAAACGCACCCTGTTTGTTTTCTCGTCAACTCTAACATTAAACAAGTAGTTATCTCTGTCCAGATTGTCATTTACCCACATTGAATATGAATATTCTAAATAATCTTTTATTTCCTGTCCAGTCATCTTAATCACATACAGTTGATTTTCGAAAGGATATATATCCAATAAATTTTGATAATTCAATTCACCTTTTTCAATTCTTGTGTCATAAGATAGCGGTGCTGCAAAAGATATATCGGCACCCGATGCTTTTAATTGTAGTGTGTGTATCATATCCATATAGGCAGAAGAGCCAAAATAGGCATCCCTCGAAGCAATGTCGTTATTGAGCATCCCCACAGGGCGGTTGGTAAATTCTTTCACTTTAAGAAATTCTTCTCTAAAGAACTTTGTGTATTCAGCATCAGGTGCAACACCTGTCATGCTTATGCTTTCTCCACTAACATTTGTTGCAACCACCTTCCCATCTTTTATCGTTAATTCAATGTTTGCTTTTGAAAGGGTTGAGGCACGCGAACCTCCTTCTAACAGCCAAATTTCTTTATCGCCATTCATCAATTTCTCGGCCATCACCTTATGGTCGTGGGCAGCCAACACCAAATCAATGCCTTTTACATTCATGGCAACAAATCTCGCAGGGTTTTCCATGCTATCCTTATCTTCATCTCCCAACCCAGCATGCATTGCGGCTATCACAAAATGTGGGTTCTCTTTCTCTCGCACATGTTCCACCCATTGTTCCAAAGTAGGCACTATCTCTTTAAACTCAATATCTTTCCACAAATCGGGCGAAAGCCAGTTAGGTATATTTGGGTTGGTTAAGCCAATAACAGCCACTTTCACGCCGTTTTTATTCAGTATAGTGTAGGGTTGGAAGTATGGCTCGTTTGTGTTAACGTCAATAGCATTTGCAGCAAGATAGGAAGCATTCAACTCTTTCGCAACCCTATCATACACGTTTGCACCAGGCTCAATGTCATGATTTCCCACCACAACGGCATCGTATTTCATGTAGTTCATCACTTTTGCAAATACATGCTCCGATACAGTGTCTATAAAGTTGTAATAAAACGCTGCATTATCGCCCTGAAGGTGATCGCCAATGTCTAACAATATTACATTATTACCGTCCGTATTCCTTCTCGCCTCTTTTATTTTTGTAGAAACAGAAGCCAAAGAGTAGGGGTGTACCAATTTCGATTGATTATTCACATAGAGTGAATCAAAAAAACGACCATGAAGATCATTTGTTGCGTATACTTCCAAAGTGTACTCGCCATCTTTTAATGTGTTTTGACCAGAAGAGACGAATGATGCAACTAAAATAAATATTAATAGGGATAGGCTATGATGTATTCTCATAATTGTAAGAGATGAATTGCAACTTTGATTTAATTGATAAGAACAAATGTACTCAAATTGTGGGATGTAGCAAAGGGAGTGCTAAATTTGTAAGAAACAATAAATAAAGCTATTATAAAAAGAATAAAGGTTCAAAACCTTTTGATTTTGAACCTCTTGGTATTTTCTTTTGTCCCAATTTCTACCAATTAAAATCGTCATTATCATAATAGGTATCATCGTCAGGATAAATGGGATCAGAGTCTGGACGGGTATATGAGTTGTACACATCTTCCTCATAGTCTCTGTACACTTGATCACCTCGCCTAAATCTTTTAGTTTCGGCAAAAGTGTCATATTCAATCTTGGGAGTAAATACAATCTCATTTTCCTCGTCCAAAGTAGCCATTCCAATAGGAATGATTATGTGATTCTCATCCTCTTCATTGATGAAATCCATTATTTCGTCCTCATAATCTTTCATCGTAAAGGGTTGAATGTTAGCTGCTATAATAGATTCATCAACCTCCACGCTCAAGTATACAACACGCTCTGTATTTTTATTAACGATTAAATTATCAACCTCACCAATTTTTTTTCCGTTAGAATCTCTCACTGTCCAACCACGAACATCTTTATCACTATCGGCTACTTTGTAATCGTCAAGTTCTTCTAAATAATATAAATTCGAATATCTGTCTTCTTTCTTCATAGCTTTTTTTTATTGCATTTTTGATAATAAAGATTCTGTTGATCTAAAAAAGTTATTCACTTTATCTTTTTGGTCTAAAGTCTGAACATTCGTATCAATATCATCCACTGATGAATTTACTTTAGCCATCTCCTCAGAAAGATTAGGAAACTTGGATGTTTGCAACGTGTTTAGCGCACGAGCAATTATTTTTCCAGTACTTTTAATTAAATCTGCGTGATTTAAACTACTTGGATCTTTTGTAATTTCTGTAGTTTTTGTTCGGGCTTCTTCTAAATCAGCTTCCAAATCTACATTCTCCATAGTAGCCTTCTCGTCAACGGCATCAATAAGATGGTTAAGTGCCTCATTACTGTATTCATGATCAATCCCCATTTTGGCTGAATCAGCTATAAATGAGGAGTAAAGATCAAGCGACGAATTCATATTTCTATTTTCATAAGCCACTGTATCTACTGGGGTTAATGTTTCATTATCCATAACTCCTGTATCAGCATCTCTTGTAAAGAAATACCAAATAAGTCCCAGTATGAGTAAAACTAAAAGGACCCACGGCCAAATAGGACTTTTCTTTTTAATTTTAATTTCTGCCATAATTTTTTAATTTAGAGATTAATACTATCTAATTTATATAATGCTAATAAACACTTACACAGTTGCTAATATAACATTTATAAAAAATAAATTGTTTGCTAAATATTAAATTTTCTCTTTGTAGGGAAGAAAGAGGAAGTAAGATAAGCTATTGATAATGCTTAAGAACTTAATGACATTGGAAAAAAGTGCCACTCTAACTTAAGAATCAATATTATAAAAAAATGAGGAATCACCACCGAAATGATAATCCCTCAATACATAATGTGTAAAATTAGAATAAACTTATACTACCTCTTCCACAATATTTTCCACAACCTCATGATTGATTAAAACATTGCATAGAGCAGCAGTTATCTCATTTTTTAAGTGTTCCATATTGGGCTTGTAGCCAGTCTCTTTCAAAGTAGTCACAAACTCGTCATGATTTCGTCCTTTCCTATAGTCTGGTTCTTTGCTGGGATGCTTCAAGTATTTCTGGAATGTGGACGGGGGTTCATTGAAATTAAGCACTGCATGATAAAAGAGTTTCCCTTTACCCCTATACATCGATGAACCCATAATTTTCTTTTCACCCAAAGCGATATCGGAGATGCCACGGGTTGAAAACTTCTCGAAGTGATCCTTTTCAATGGCACTTATAATCATGTCATTGAAGTTGTTGAATACATCTTTTGGCTTCATCACACTTTCATCGGTTAACACAGCCGAGATAATCAGATTGTTGGGAGTGAGCATCACTGTTTGCCCTCCTGTTCGTCTTTTCATTACAGTTATGTTATCCTTTACTGCAAGCGATTCAACCACCGCATCATCAGCTTTGTTAGATGCACCAAGTATTATATAGGTCTTTTCGGGTATCCACAGAAGAAACTTGTTGGACTCTTCATTCATCAATTGGGTATCCGGGAGATTGTATTCTGAAACTTTTACCATTTGTTGTTTTTTATCATAGAGATCCCTATTGAGGTCTTGAGATGGGATAAATTGAACTTGAATAGTCAAAGATATTCAATTTAAACCAAACCTCACCTCAAAATGTTGAAAATCGGGACTTGGGATTAGGAACTGGAACTTGGAATTAGAGATTAGAAAATAGGAAGTAGAACCCAGTTAAATATTTACACGAATTTATATCAAAAGCCGTTTATTTTCAGACGTTTCATGAAACCTCTCTACAAAACGACCTTGCATAACATCCCAAATATGCTCAAAAAGGGTCAACCCTACTTAGGGAAGCTCATATATCACATACCTCATAATCCATAACTCACATCTCACATCTCATATCTCTCAACTCTCACCCCATACCTTACTTATTTATGAATTGCTTTATCAAACGCATCAAAACCAACTTCAAAGTATATTTCAGAAACTGTAGGATGTGCATGTATTGTATTTGCAACGTCGTAAACAGTGCCCTCTACCTTAAGGTATGCACCAGCCTCGGCGATCATATCCGTAGCGTGTTTTCCTACAATTTGAACACCAAGCACTTGACCATATTTCTTGTCCGAAAGCATTCGGATAAATCCTTCTGTGTTACCTTCTATCATTGCTTTACCATTGGCAGACAATGGGAATTCATTTACTTTATAATCGTAACCCTCTTTCTTAATCATATCTTCGGTCATACCAATTTGAGAAGTCTCTGGACTGGTATACATATTTATAGGATAAGTAGAGTAATCGAAGCTTGCTTTTACGCCTTTTATAGCGTTAACAACGTGTATGCCTTGCGCTGAAGCCATGTGAGCAACAAAACTCTTACCGGCTGCATCACCAATCACATATACTCCAGGTATTTTTGTTTTAAAGTCGTTGTCTGTTTTAATAAATCCACGCTCAGTTAATTCTAATGGAGTTTCACTTTCAGGTATCACAGCTTTACGTGAACTACAGTTAACCACCAAGTCGCATTCTATTTTCTTATCGCCCACTGTAAGTTTTCCTTCAGCATATTTTGTGGGATAACCCTCAGAAATTAGCTCAATTCCATTTGAAGCAATGTTTTTGGTGATATAATTGATGAGGTATGGGTCAATGCCGTGCAAAAAGTATTCACTATTAGCTACAAGAGTAACTTCCTTGTCAATTAGTTTGAAGAATTGTGCAATTTCAACAGCCGAAACATGATTGCCCACGACAACTATTTTGTCTGGGATTTCAGTCAGATCGAAAAGATGTTCCATTTCCACTTTTGGAGCATCTTCAAGTTTATCGTCCAGCTTTTTAGGTTTAGATCCAGTAGCAACGATAATATTGTCGGCAGTTATTTTTTTACCGTCAACATACACACTTTTATCTGAACCAATTTTAGCAGTGCCATTGATAACTTCTATGCCATTCTTTTTCAATAAATAGCTCACTCCAGCAGTTAGCTTCTTTGTGATTTTTTCGGTTCTCTCTTTAACTGTTTGCCAATTGAAAGATACATTATCCCAATCAACTCCATCTATTCCAAAATCAGATAGATTTTTAGTTTTATCATACACTTTAGCACTTTCCAAAATTGATTTTGAAGGAATGCATCCCCAATTAAGGCACATACCGCCAATGTATTGTTTTTCTACAATAGCAGTTTTAAGGCCCAACTGGCCAGCTCTGATTGCGGCAACATAGCCAGCAGGTCCGGCACCTATTATAATAAGATCGTAATCCATGTTATTTATTTCTTGTGAGTTCATTAATTATTCTGTTCTGAAGTTTTAAAAAAAATTCTACCCCTTACTTTATTTAGGTAAGGGATAGAAAGCGCGTGTTATTCCATTAACAATGCAATGGGATCAGAAAGGTATTCCATAATTTTATTTATAAAGCGTGAAGCTTCTGCACCGTCAACAATACGATGATCTACTGATAGAGATAGAGCCAGCATACTTCCAGGAACAATAGCATCGCCTTTTACAACGGGTTTCTTAACAATACGACCAACTCCTAAAATTCCTGCTTCAGGATAGTTGATAACAGGTGTGGCAAAAATTCCTCCAATAGAACCATAATTGGTTATGGTGAAAGTGCCACCCTTCATGTCATTCATGCTAAGTTTGCGACTGTTTGCTTTTTCAGCCAATTCTGATATTTGTCGTGCTATCTCCATAATGCTCAGTTGATCTGCATCTTTGATAACTGGCACAACAAGACCTTCAGGAGTATCAACAGCTATACCAATATTGTAACGATTATTGAAAATCATGCGGTCGTTCTCTAAATCCATTTGAGAATTTATTTGACGGTGATGTTTCAATGCGTGAACAACAGCTTTTACAATGAAAGGCAAATAGGTCAATTTGACATCTTTATTAGCAAATATGTCTTTGTATCTACTTCTAACATTTATCAATTCTGATATTTCAACCTCTTCAAACACAGTCATGTGAGCTGCGCTATGTTTAGAGTTGATCATGTTTTTAGAAATAGCCTTTCTTATTTGAGTAAGTGGTTCATAAGTAACTTCATCGCCACTTGCAACTTCTTGTTTCTTGGGTGCGCCTTTTTTTGCAGGTTTGTAGTTTTCAATATCTTCTTTAGTAACCCTTCCCGAAGGACCAGTTCCTTTTACTTCATTAATATCTATGTCTTTATCCTTAGCCATGGCTCTGGCCATTGGAGTTGCCAATGCTTTGCGGGTTGCTTTCTTTTCCTTCTCAGGCTTCTCATCCGCTCCTTCATCACTGGCCGCTAACACAGCACTTTTGCCTGCAGTTTCCATTGTGCCAACCACTCCAGCAGCTTCCTCTTCTTCTACATCTTGGTCTTCTTCTGTTTCGGGTGCAAACTCATCTTCAACTTCTTTTTTAGCCTCTTTCTGAGCTTCTTCACCATGTACACCTTCAATTTCTATTTCAACCAATGGTTCTCCAACGATAGCTATTTCACCCACTTCACCAAACAAAGCTACAATGGTTCCATCTCTGGGAGAGGGAATGTCTGCCACCACTTTATCGGTTTCCATTTGCACCAGATTATCTCCAGTTTTTACTTGCTGTCCTTTCTTAACATACCATTCAAGAATGGTACCTTCTTCAAGACCCTCACCTATATCGGGAAAATTAAATATATATCTCATTTTATTTGATTTTAGAATTTGACTGTTTTCTCTATTTCGTAGAATATCTTATCGGGTGTAATCATATAATGCTTTTCACCTTGTGCTAAGGGTACTATCGTATCAAAACCCATCACGCGGCGCGGAGGTGCCTCTAAGTGTAAAAAAGCTCCCTCGTTCGCAATAGCGATCAACTCTGAGCCCACACTAAATGATTCGGTTGCTTCGGCAACAACAACCAAGCGACCTGTCTTCTTAATAGAATTGAGCACCGTCTCCTTATCTATTGGATAAATAGTTCTTAAATCTATTAACTCTACAGATATGCCTGCTTCTTTTGTCATCACCATTGCCCTTTGGCATTCGCGTATCATGGCTCCAAATGCTACAACAGTAACATCAGTTCCTTCATTTAATACTTTCGCTTTTCCAAGCGGAATGCTAAACTTTTCGTCACTTACCTCTTGTTTCACGGCGCGATAGATTCGTTTAGGCTCCATGAAGATAACGGGATCGTCACTTTCGATGGCTGCAATGAGCAGACCTTTTGCATCATGAGGAGTGGAAGGAACAACAACTTTTAATCCAGGTATGTGTGAGTATATTGCTTCAGGACTTTCGGAGTGATGCTCTAAAGCATTAATACCCCCACCATAAGGAAAACGGATCACCATGGGAGCTTTAAATCTACCCCGAGAGCGATTATACATGCGAGACACGTTTGATATTACTTGATTGAGTGCGGGATAAGAGAATCCATCAAATTGCATTTCCACCACTGGACGCAATCCAGATAATGCCATTCCTAATCCAGTTCCAACAATTGCTGATTCTGCTATAGGCGTGTCGAAGACCCTTTCTACTCCATGTTTTACTTGCAGTCCTTCGGTCACCCTAAAGACACCGCCTTCAACACCAACATCTTCCCCATATACAACGACAGATTTGTCGTCCGCTAATTTAATGTCCAACGCATTATTAATAGCTTTTACTAATGTCATTACACTCATTTTCTATTCTCCTTCCAGTTTAAAAATTCTTCGTATTCTGCTTTTTGTCTTTTTAGGTCTTCGGGCATATCCACATACATGAAGTCAAATACATCACTTAAAGGATATGGTGTAAAGTTTTCTGCTTCCAAGAACTGCTTATCAACATCTTTTTTCTTCTCTGCAATAAGCTTTTCTTCATCTTCTTTCCAGATTCCTTTAGCGTCCATGTATTTCTTTAATCTGATTAATGGATCAGCCAATCCCCATTTTTCTTCTTCCTCTTTGGTTCTATATTTAGTGGGATCGTCAGAAGTTGTGTGTGCACCTCTTCTGTAGGTTAAAGCTTCAATTAACACCGGACCTTTACCCGAACTTGCATGTTCACGCGCTTGTTTATATGCTAAGTACATTGCAAAGAAATCGTTTCCATCTACTTTGATGCCTGGCAAGCCAGCAGCAACAGATTTCACTGCCAAGTTCATTGATTTGGTTTGCTTAGCAACAGGAACCGAAATAGCATATTGATTGTTTTGCACTGTGAAAACAACGGGTGCATCCCAAACAGTAGCGAAGTTCAAGGCCTCATAGAAGTCGCCAGTAGACGTTCCTCCATCACCAATAAACGGAAATACTACCTCATCCAATCCCTGATATTTTATAGAGTATCCAATGCCTGCTGCATGTTGATACTGTGTTCCAATGGATATAGCGATTGGCAATACATGTTTAGCCCGTGGGTCACTAAAATTACTTCCTTGTTCATTACCATTGTAATACAAGAAGATTTCTTTCATTGTTACGCCTCTCGAAAGCATCACTCCCATTTCACGAAAAGCAGGAACAAGCCAGTCATTTTCTTTCATGTTCATGCCAGCTGCAATGTGTATTGCTTCTTGTCCCTGATTGGGTGGAAATGTGTACATTCGCCCTTGACGTTGATAGGAAACTGCCATCTCATCGGCAACACGCTCAAAAAGCATCTCTTTATATGCTTTAATTACTGTCTCATCGTCTAAGTCGGGCATTAATTCAGGGTTAACAACCTTGCCCTCATTATCGATAATCTGGAGCATTTTATCATCTAATGGATTGAATTCTTTAAAAATCATTTATGTAATCTTTTAAGTTGAAGTTATCAAAATTGTATTTTTACTATTTAGAATGATTGTAAAATAAGTCTGCGTTTTTTATAACACTCAAACAGTAGTTTAGTTCTTAAATTACAAATGAATGGATGCGTCTTAATAATTCTTTTAAAAATAACTATATAAAAAAGGGAGCCGGTAAAAATTAAAAGTTCATTATCTTGAGCAAAACACTACCAAATAGTAAGTAGTATGCCAATAAAGTAATCATTTGTCCAAGAGGTGGAAGTTTTTAAAAAAAATAGATGTTTCTTGCTTACAAATCAACAATGTTTTACTTCTGTTCTATTTTAACAATTGTCTCTTCTATTTTTTTATTGCAAATTGTTGTGTTAAAAGCTTCTCTATTTAATCAGTATCTAAAGTTCTATGCTTATATTTGTGCAGAACACTTAAAAAACACTTCCATTATGAAAACTGTAAAATCTAAACTCTTATTTGGTGCCATTGCTCCTTTTTTACTTTTATTGGGGCTTGTGATGTGCAACACCTCTGCTCAAAACAAATCTGAAAGACTACCTGCCGAAAACTATAGAAACTTTTGTGCTGGATGTCATGGCGATAATTTAGAGAAATTTGTTGACAAAGTATGGATGGACGAGAAGGGAACTGCTTCGGCTGAAAAAAGCATAAAAGATGGTATCATAGAAATTGGTATGCCAGCATTTAATAAAACATTTTCTGATTCAGAAATTAAAGCTTTAGCACAGTATGTTAAAAAGGGCATTCCCGATGATAGAGAATCATTAATGCCAGCTGTGCACGCCGATCAAGTCATTAATTCTGAGGTTCATCGCTTTGTTATGGACACTGTAGTTTTGGGACTGGAAGTGCCTTGGGGACTTGCTTTTCTTCCCAATGGAGATCTGTTGATCTCGGAAAGAAGTGGCACTTTGCACACATTTTCAAATGGAGAACTATCAGCACCTATTGAAGGCTTGCCTCCTATAATGGCATTTGGGCAAGGTGGATTGATGGATCTGGCACTTCATCCCGACTATGACAAGAATGGTTGGATATATATGTCTTATTCAGCACTAAATACTGATAGTGATAAAAGAATTGGCAATACTGCCGTAATGAGAGCCAGATTGAAAGGCCGTACACTTGTTGATCAAGAGGTGCTCTACAAAGGAACGCCCGACACTGACAGGGGGCATCACTTTGGCTGCAAGTTGGCTTTCGATGGCAAAGGATATTTATATTTCGGTATAGGAGAGCGAGGTCAACACTTCGATTTCCCTCAAAAACTGGACAACTCCAACGGAAAGATTCATCGCATACACGATGATGGTAGAATACCCGCAGACAATCCTTTTGTGGACACACCAGGAGCCATTAAATCCATTTATTGCTATGGCAATAGAAATCCGCAAGGCAATGCATTTCATCCTGCAACGGGCGATTTGTGGGAAACCGAGCATGGACCTAAAGGAGGAGACGAGCTAAACTTGATTAAACCAGGTGTGAACTATGGTTGGCCCGTTATATCTTATGGCATCAACTACGATGGAACTACCCTTACCGAGCTAACCCACAAAGAGGGCATGGAACAACCCGTTATGCAATGGACTCCATCTATTGCACCTTGTGGCATGACATTTGTGACAGGTGATAGATTCCCAAATTGGGAAAACAATATTCTGGTTGGCTCGCTTAGTTTCGATTATGTTGAAAGAGTGGTCGTTGAGAATCAAAAAGTTGTGCATACAGAGAAACTGGTTGACGGTATAGGAAGGGTTAGAAACGTTGTGATGAGTCCAGAAGGTCTGGTTTATATTGGGCTTGAACAGCCAGGTAGAATTGTTAGACTTGTACCCGTAGAATAAATGAGGAGTTGATTATGAATCATTCTTTTAAGTCTTCATTGATATTATTCTTATTAATTTGTGGTTCTTTAAGTCTAATTGCTCAAAACAATAACCGTGTCTCTGAAATAGACACGGTTATTCCCTTGACTGAAGTAATTGTGAATGCCTATCAATCAAGAGGAACATTAAATCGAGTGCCGGGTAGTTTGTCAGTTCTAACCGACAAATCCATTTCGGCTTGGGATGCCAACTCCATGGCTACAACCATCAACTCTTTGCCAGGCGTTTCCATGCAAAGTGGAACTTATGCCACGAGTAGAATTGTAATTCGCGGTATGGGCAGCCGAACACCTTATAATACCAATAGAATCAAGTTTTATTTAAACGATATTCCCATCACATCTTCCGATGGAGTTTCCAACCCTGAGGATATTGATTTGCAAATGATTGACCGACTGGAGATAGTGAAAGGACCTGCTTCTGCGCTCTATGGCTCTGGATTGGGGGGCACCATTAATATGTATACTGCTGAAAAAAGCCAAACAAGCACTAATGCTCAAATACATTACGGCGCTTTCAATACGCTGAAAGCGAGTGTAGCTCAAAATATTCTGGTCGATAACTTTTCACTGCAAGCCCATGTGTCAGCCACCAACTCCGATGGCTATCGCGAAAACAACTACTTGAAGAAACGTACTGCCCTCGTGGCAGGTAATGCAGACTTAAAACTATTTGATCTCGAATATTTTTTCTACACCACTTACCTTAATGCAGGAATACCAAGCTCGGTGGGGCGCACTCTCTTTGACACAAACCCTGAAGCTGCTGCACAAAACTGGAAAGAGATTGGAGGCTACAAACGTTATCAGAAGGGTGTTGCAGGGGTTTCATTCAGTAAAAGAATAAACACCCAATGGCAAAACAAATTGATGCTATTTGGGAAATGGAATGATAGTTTCGAAAAGCGACCTTTCAATGACTTAGATGATGGCTCACGGGGTGGGGGAGTTAGAAATAAACTGAGCTATACTACTGAAAAGATAAATCTCATAGTGGGTTTTGAGTGGATGACGGACAAGTACAATTGGTTGATGGAAAAGGATGATATCTTGATCAATAAAAACCGAGAAAACCGTAATCACCTGAACCTGTTCAGCATATTGTATTATCAACCAACATCTAATTTAAATATTTCTCTGGCTGGTGCATTCAATAAAATTAGCTATAAGCTCACAGATCAATTTAAAGAAGATGGCGATAAGTCGGGCAATCGGAATTTTCCTTCCATGTTTTCTCCCCGCATTGGCGTTAATTATGCGCCACATCGCAAGTTGGCTTTTTATGCCTCAGTTGGACATGGTTTCTCACTCCCATCGCCCGAAGAAACACTGTTGTCCGAAGGAAACATCAATCCCGACATAAAACCCGAAGAGGGATGGCAATATGAACTGGGGGCTCGTTTGCTTTTGTTCAACAAAAAAATGGAAATAGATGGCACCCTTTATGCTATAGCGTTAAACAATCTATTGGTTACAAAGCGATTGACCGAAGATATCTTCACAGGCATAAATGCAGGTAAAACAAGCCATCGAGGTGTGGAGTTAGCTGTTCGCAATCAATGGTTTTCTTATAGAAGTTTCCCCGGCAAATTATCTTCAGATTTTAGTTATACATTTTCAAAGAATAAGTTTGTAGATTTTACAAGCGAGGACAATAACTACGATGGCAATCTATTGCCTGGCATTCCCAATTATTCCTCACAGATTAGTTTTCATTGGTCTCCCATCAAGTCTATGATGATAGATGCACAGTTTCAATCAGTTGGGAGACAGCTGTTAGATGATGCAAACACATTGTCCGAATCGTCTTATTTCGTTAGCAATCTGAAATTATCAAATCGTTTTGATGCTTTCAAACATTCTTCTCTCACCTTATATATAGGTGTAAACAATGTTACCAACTCGCATTATGCCTCCATGGTTATTGTAAATGCCAAAGCATTTGGCTCGGCCGAGCCACGGTATTATTATCCTGCATTGCCACGGCATGGGTATGTGGGGTTGAGTTGGGGGTTTTGAGAATAATTGACAATTGACAATGGGGTGTGAGGTATGGGGTGTGGGGTATGGGGTGTGAGGTATGAGGTGTGGGATATGTGGTATGCGGTGTGGTAAACAGCAATAGAGACGCCGATTTATCGCGTCTCGGGGGGAGAATGGAGGAATAATTGACAATTGACAATTGACAACGAAAGGGGCCGCCCCCAGCCCCCAAAAGGGGGAGTAAGTAAGTGCAATATTTGATCCTTCGACTACGAGGGCAGGAAATTGACAATGAAAAGTGTGTTTAACCATTCTGAAAATATACGATAGATGCACAATTTATCATGTTCTAATTCCTAATTATTAATTCCTAATTTGTAATCCGTAATCCGTAATTAAAAATTTAATCCTCATCAGATTTTAGATCTTTATAAGCTCTAAAGCCATTTTCAAGATATTGGAGTGAAAATTTGAACGTTAATCGTTGAAAAACGTTTTCTCATATGGGGGCCTCTAAAAACTAT
>DEZB01000044.1 GCA_002364735.1 Bacteroidales bacterium UBA3143 | reverse complement strand
TTTTCAGCAGACCCTAATTATTATACTATCATTAGTTCTTTTAAGCAGGGAATACTGGAAAATAGAAAAAGGTGTTCATTGTTTTAATTATAAACAAACGAACACCTTTTCTTATTGCCTATATGGAGTTAATTCAATTATCTCCAATTTATACATTAGCTAATCCAACGAACATAAGCAAAGTCCATGCGATGAGGAAGATCCACATTCTTTGGATATACACGAATAGCATATTGATGTATTCCTGGATTGCTTAAAGATTCATGCATTTCGAAATGCAACAGAGATCCTTCTTCTTTCACTAATTCAAATTCATAAGAATTTAAGAATTCAGCATGATTGGTAGATGAGTCGTATTTAACTACTACACACTCTACGCCTAATTCGCCTTTCATGTCTTTTTTGTCAATTACTACTTTTCCACATAAGCCATTTGTAGCGTTCTCGGGTAATATATGTTGCTCACAATCGTAATTTATTTCCACAACTTCAAATTTATCCCAATTTGCAGCCATGTCTTCTTTCCATTTGGTAATCTCTTTGGCTTTGGCATAATCATTTTCGGTAATAAACTTAGATCTTTCAACAAGAACATTGTAGAACTTCTCAAAATAATCGTCCATCATTCGCTTAGTGGTGTAATGAGGAGCTATTTCTGCTAATGACTTCTTCACATACTTAACCCATCCATGAGCACAACCATGTTCATCCTGATCGAAATACAAGGGTACCACCTCATTTTCCAACAAAGAATATATAGTTGAAGCATCCAACGAATTTTGAAATTCTTGGTCATCATATGATCTTTCGTCTGTGATGTCCCAGCCTGCACCTTCACGATATCCTTCATACCACCATCCGTCTAACACAGATAGATTAAGAACACCATTCATTGCAGCTTTCATACCCGAAGTTCCTGAAGCTTCTAATGGACGTGTAGGAGTATTCAACCATACATCCACACCAGATATAAGACGTTTAGCCAAACGCATATCATAGTTTTCTAAGAAAAGAATCTTCCCTAAAAACTCTGGACGACGCGAAACTTCAACTATTTGCTTAATTAATCCTTGACCTCCACCGTCTGCTGGATGGGCTTTGCCTGTAAAAATGAATTGAACAGGATGCTCTGGATGATTCACAATTTTTGATAGTCGCTCCAAATCAGAGAATAGAAGATGAGCACGTTTATACGTGGCAAATCTACGTCCAAACCCTATAATTAAAGCATTTGGGTCTATTCCATCTACAACAGTCATAATACGTCCTGGATCAGCTTGATTTTTCAACCAACCTTCTTTGAATTCGTATTTAATGTAATCAACCAATCTCTTTTTCAACATTATACGATGCGCCCAAATATGCTCATCTTTTACATCATATATCTTAGACCAAATATCAGTATTAGATTGATCACTCAAAAAACTCTTGTCGAAATGATCCATATATAAAGACTTAGCTGTAGAAGAAGTCCACGTTGGCAGATGAACTCCATTTGTAACGTGGCCTACATGCAGCTCTTCAGGAAAATAGCCTTTCCAAACAGGTTGAAACATTTTTCGAGAGACACGTCCGTGAAGCAAACTTACACCATTGGCTTCTTGTGCAGTGTTTAGTGCAAAAACGCTCATAGAAAAACGCTCGTTGCTACCTGGGTTTTCACGTCCCATGTCCATAAACTGTGTCCAAGATATACCTAATTTATCTGCATAACTACCCATATATCTCATAATCATGTCTTCATCAAAGTAGTCATGACCAGCAGGAACTGGAGTGTGAACAGTGTAAAGCGAAGATGCACGTACAGCTTCTTTGGCTTCATTAAATGACAATCCTTTTTCATTGATATGCTTGTTCAATCGCTCTGCGTTAATAAGGGCAGCATGTCCCTCATTCAAGTGATAGATATCTTTTTCAATTCCTAATTTATCAAGCAGTTGAATACCTCCAACGCCCAATAAATACTCTTGTTTCATTCTGTTTTCCCAGTCACCACCATATAGTTTGTGAGTAATGGAGCGATCTTCATCGCTGTTAGTTTCAACATCTGTATCCATTAAATATAGATTGATTCTTCCCACAGCTACTTTCCAAACATGAACATCTACTTTCCGATTTGGAAAATCAACTTTCATAACCAGTGGAGTTCCATCAGCATTCTTCACCATGGTAATAGGTAAGTTGCCAAAATTTTGCGCTTCATAGTTTGCTATTTGTTGACCATCCAATGCCAACCATTGTGTGAAATAGCCGAATCTATAAAGAAAGCCAACAGCAGTCATTCTGACTTTGCTATCACTTGCCTCTTTTAGATAATCACCAGCTAAAACACCCAGCCCTCCCGAATATATTTTCAACACATGAGTCATTCCGTATTCCATGCTGAAGTAAGCTACACTTGGACGATTCTCATCCAGTTTTTCATTCATATAATCGTCAAACTTGTTGTAAACATCCTGCAAACGATTCATCAGATATTCATCCTTAACAATTTCCTGACCTCGTTCTATTGATATGCTTTGCAACATAAGAACAGGATTCTTATCGCTCTCTTCCCATCCTGCAGGATCCATCACTTCAAAAAGAGCTTTGGCTTCTTCGTTCCACGTCCACCAAAGGTTGCGAACTATTTCTTGTAGCGGGAGCAATTCTTCAGGTAAAATAGAATGTGCTTGCAAATCGCGCCATACTGGCGTATTTGAATAACTTGTTTTAATATTCATCTTTTATATTTTGTTTTTTATTTATTTCTTGTTTTGATTATATCAATAGCCTCTTCATTTTGAAATAAGAAGTTATCTTGTTTTTAGAAGTCCCCCCTAAAGATACAATATTTTATTATTCTTTTGAGGATTGCTCCTTTGATAATCTTTCTATTGAGTTATGCAAAGCTATAGAATATGCTTCATGATAATACTCAATGAAGTGTTCCCAATCTGCCTGGTCTGCTAAACTTAATGCAGAATTGCGAATTAAAGCGAGTTCTGCCTTGTTCTTTTTAGACAGATCAATAATGGTCTCAGCAATTTTCCCTGCCACTTCGGAGTTGTTTTCATCGTTCCTGTCTATTACTTCCACACCATCATCAATCCCTTCTTTATCACCCATCTTTTGCGCCCACGCTCCAAAACCTGAGAGAGATGTAGTTACAGTGGGTATTGAGAAAGCAATGCTTTCATGAGGTGTATAACCCCAAGGCTCATAGTAGGAAGGGAAGACTGTCGCATCCAACCCAATAAGTAAATCGTAATAAGTAGTATTAAAAATACCATCATTGCCATTTAGGTAAGATGGAACAAATATTATTTTCACCTTTTCTTCCTTCGCATTAGTAAAATTCAATTTTTTCAATTGATTAAGCAGTGGATCTGAATGTTGTTCATTTAAATTATGAGTAATGAACGGGAGCGACAAAGGAGATGAAAAAGTGGTGCCATCTATCTCATTCTCTTTCAATCTTTGCTGCAAATCTACTCGTGGATTTTTCACCCATGCTGGAACCATTACAAAAGCAATTACCTCTTTGGCTAACTCGTTATTGTTGCGCAACATATTAAGGGCATCTATGAAAACATCAATTCCTTTATTTTTATATTCGTATCGGCCACTCAATGCAATCAATAAAGCTTTCTTAGGGACTGTATGTCCTAATAATGCTTCCGAAACACGTATCAGCGTTTCGCGCGCCAATGTTCGTTGTGATATGTAAGCCTGTTGTTTCGGAATAAACCCTTTTTCAAAACCATTGGGTGTTACAACATCTGGAGTTTTTTCGAGTAATTGTGTACACTCCTTAGCTGTGTTATCGCTTACTGTAGTAAAGCAATCTACATTGTGAGCTGTTATTTTTTCTATAGAATGTTTAGAAACCATATTTAGCTCTTGCGCCATTTGGTCTCCATTGTATTCATGAAAATGTTTGTACAAAAGCAGATTGTTACCAGCTATAGAACGTCCAATAGACGTAGCGTGGGTAGTGAAGATTGTTGCTATTTTTGGCACAAAGTGTTTTAAATATAAAGCACCCATTCCCAACATCCACTCATTGAAATGAGCAACAACATGTTTATCTTGTAATTTATGAAATTTGTAAAAGCTTTCAATAACTGCTCCTGTAGAATAAGCAAACATGCTCGACTCATCGTAATCGCCATATGAAGGCATGGAATCTACACCAAAGTCACGCCACATTTGTCCATATATATCATTTTTGTGTTTATAATACTTATCGTAGTTAACCAATATAGTTATAGGTTTTCCTGGCACTTGCCAACGACCTACCCTAACTTGTAGTCTGTCGTTAATATCTGCATGTATTCTCCACGCTTTCAATAGAGCGTCATCTTCTTTAAACCAAGGATTTTCGGTTTCTTCCCATAAGTCAGGACCAATAAATACTATTTTATCTTTGTGAAGTTTTTGAAGTGTGTTAGCACGAGATGATAGCACTGTGTAAATACCCCCAACTTTGTTACAGACTTCCCAGCTTGTTTCAAAGATATAATCGGGCGTGTATTCAATATTTTTCTGCATAAAATGAATTATTTTAATTTCTGTTGCAAATATAAGCAAAATAGATGGTTAATAGATAGTCAAGTAGTTATTGAACAATAAAAGGTAGAATAAAGAGCAGTCAACGAATCAATTCCATACACCTTTTTACATGCAACTCTGAGCATTCATCAATTTTCTCTATAGGTAAATCTTTTCTTTTGATTGAGATAGCGGTATATCAACTTTCAACCATTTTTAAAATGGAACGATATGAATTCGAATATAATATACTGAACAAATAATTTAGATGAAATAAAACTCACTTGACTCATTTAGCTAATACAATTCTCAATTAGATATTGTGAACTATTACACCAAATGGAAACTTTCTTTTGATGCTGCTAAATATTGAGGTTCCTCAGAGAGAAATTGTTTCATTGCCTCTACTGCGTGTATCTCTAAATCAAATCTGTTTCTACCTATATGAGGGGGCACACCTTGTGATGTTACATAACTAACCCTATAATAGACATCAGACTCTAAGTGTTTGTCTGCGAAATAAATTTCTTGAATGCGGTGATTCTTTGGGTTTTCAATTCTAAAGTTTACGTGCAACCCAGCACATCGTTTTACATAACCTCCCATTTGATTGAGCGGATTAGAAGAAAATGTACGTTCTAAATTCTCCTCCAGCATCTCGGTAATTTCTTTTCCACTTAATTCCACTGTAGAGATAATCGGGTTCATCGGTATTATATTATACAAATCCATTTCGGTAATATCACCCTTTGGAATAGGAGCTCCGTATCGCCATCCATTCGAAAAAGCAATTTCTGTGTTGCTTGCATACTTGATGGCAGCTAACAAAAAATCGTCCATCGAAGAATTCAATGTATTATATCGGTGCAAAATGGAGTTAGTTGTGCCAATAACATTGTTTTTCAACTCTTCATAGGGTTTTGTTACACCGCTCACTAACGATGCTATATGTTCGTCTGGTTCTATTTTTGAGTCAATCTTCCGTAAATCGTAAGTATGTGTATCAATTCTTTTGTTTTTGATATGTAACTGTAAGTGTCCTAAAAAAGAGCCATGACAACCACTCTGAATAACAATTGTGTTGTTAACAAGCACACTCTCATAGATTCTATTATGAGTATGTGCGCTCAAACAAACGTCTATGCCATCTACTTGATTGAGAATATGAACATCTTGTGGGAAGCCATTGTGAGAAAGTAGTATTATCAAATCTGCTCCTTCGCTTTTCATGCTACTTATATGTTGGGGCAATTCTTTCAATCCACTTGTACTTTCAGTCCTTCACTGAAATTCTCGGGCATTGTTTTATCAATTATATTGGCACATATCCCAACTACACCTACTTTAATATCTCCAACCGTCACAATAATGTATGGTTTTAGAAACAAGGTCCCGTCTGTGTTAAAGACATTTATACCCAGCATGGGATAGTTGAGTTGAGACAATATATTCTTTAATTGTTCGGGTCCATATCCAAAGTCCCAATGACCTACCATTGCTTTAAAACTGAGTTCATTGAGTATTGGAATTAAGGCTTCTCCCTTTGATTTGACTAATGGCAATGTGCCATGAAACGTGTCACCACCATCAAAAAGCAGGGTGTTACTGTTTTTTTGTCTTAACGTTTTAATCAAGGCTGCAATACGTGCATACCCCCCAACCTTTTCAGTATACACATTTTGATTATTATAAAACAGATCGGGATGTGGCTCTAAATAGCCATGAACGTCATTCAAGAAAAGCAAATCGAGCGTCATATTTTTTTGTTATAAAGTTATAGACTCTTTTGAAAAAAGAGTTACAGTTAATCTTCTACCTCTTTTGACAAACTAATGAGTGTTTTTGTTCAACTGCAATCAATTTACTCACTAAACAAACCTTCTTTTTCGATTGTGTGTATGTTAAAACAATTTCGATAATAAAGCACATGAAGTTTTAAAAGAATACGCAAGTAGGGTAGCACCAATTACAATTGGGATGATATGAAGCAACAAGATTAGAAAAAAATTTTGTTTCCTCCATTTAGCAAAATTATTACTAATTGTTTTTTATTGGACTCTCCTTTCGGAAATCCTGAAACTTCATAAATCAAAACTGATACACTTGCGGGAGTTCCCGAAACCCCAAAAGACATTCCTGAGATACTTTCGGGATTCCCGAAACCATAAAAAGTTTTCCTGAGGTACTTTTGGGAGTTCCCGAAATCACAAAATGATTTCGGGAGGTGATTTCGGGATTTCCCGAAATTGAAAAAAACATTCCTGAGGTGCTTTCGGGAATCCCGAAACCTCTACCTAAAGTCGGGAAGGACTTTTGGGAAACCCGAAATGGGAGTTTTTTAATTACCCTAACTAAAATATTTTGCTGATTTTGCTTGAATAACCTACCTTTGCGTGTTAAAATCAACAATTTGGATATTTCAAAACTCTTACATCTATTTGGCTCGAATGCCAATATTGCAGCTACAAGTAAATTGCTGAAAGAAGTAAAAACACTTTCGGTTAAAGGTCTTCATGGCTCTTCAAAGCCTCTATTTGCTGCATCTCTATTTGAACGTGTTCCCTCGCCATATCTATATATACTCAACAACTTAGAGAATGCCGGTTATTTCTATCACGATTTAATTCAATTAAAAGGTGACAAAGAAGTGCTTTTCTTCCCTTCTGGATATAAACGTGCTGCAAAATATGGTCAACTTGACCCAGCTTACGAAATACTTCGTACTGAAGTGCTGGAACGTTTGCAAAAGAACAACCAAGATTATATCATTGTAACCTATCCCGATGCATTAGCCGAGAAGGTAATATCTCAATCTACTTTAAAGAAAAATACACTTACCCTTTCTGCTAATGACCAAATAGGCAGCGATGCAATTTCTAAAAAGCTCGATTCATATGGTTTTGAATACGTCGACTATGTATACGAACCAGGACAGTATGCTTCTCGAGGTAGTATTTTAGATGTTTTTTCTTATTCAAGTGAATTTCCTTACCGTATCGATTTCTTTGGCGATGAGGTGGAAACCATTCGCAACTTTGATATAGACTCGCAACTCTCTCAACAGTCGTTTGAGCAAATACGCATTGTTCCTCACTTTAGGAATGAACACAATAAAGACTCCACACTTTTTGATGCCCTCAATACCAATACTATTATAGGCTTTGAAGATATGCAATGGATTGAAAGTCGCATAGAGGCAGTATTTGTTGATGAAGTGCGAATAGATTTGAATGAAGTGGAGACTACTAAGCCAAACCTTCTTTCACAAAGTGAATTTAGATTGGCAATCAAGCCTTTCAAACACATACGCTTCGATACAAAAGGAACTGACAAAGTTGAAGCAACTTTGCAGTTTAACACCACTCCTCAACCTTTGTTTCACAAAAACTTCGATCTGATAAGCGATTCTTTAAATAGCTTCGTCAAACAAGGTTACACAATCTATATTCTTTCTGATAGCGAAAAACAACAAGAACGTTTACGGGTTATTTTTGAAGACAGGGGTGATAAAATCCCTCTCTCTCCTATCAATAAAACTTTGCATGAAGGTTTTGTAGACGATACGCTTAAAATATGCTGTTTCACCGATCATCAAATCTTCAACCGTTTTCACAAATACAACCTCAAGTCGGACAAGGTTCGCTCGGGCAAAATGGCTTTATCGCTTAAAGAGATCAATCAATTTCAGATTGGCGACTATGTGGTTCACATGGATCACGGTATTGGCAAGTTTGCAGGACTTGTGCGAATGAAAGAGGGAGAGAATGTTCAAGAGGTTATCAAGCTTACTTACCTGAATAATGATGCCGTCTTTGTTTCTATTCATTCGCTTCACAAAATATCGAAGTATAAAGGTAAAGAAGGTGATGCACCCACCATTAACAAACTTGGTTCTGGTGCATGGGAAAGAGTAAAACAACGCACGAAGTCGAAGATTAAAGACATTGCGCGCGATTTAATCAAGCTATATGCACAGCGAAATCAAGAAAAAGGCTTTGCCTATTCGCCCGATAGTTATTTGCAAACAGAGCTGGAGGCATCATTTAAATATGAAGATACGCCCGACCAGCTAAAAGCGACCAACGATGTGAAAAGCGATATGGAAAAATCCATACCAATGGACAGATTGGTGTGTGGCGATGTTGGTTTTGGCAAAACAGAAATAGCAATAAGGGCTGCCTTTAAAGCCGTAACTGATGACAAACAAGTTGCTGTTTTGGTGCCTACCACTGTGCTTGCTACGCAACATTACCATACATTTAGTGAGCGATTGTCAGATTTTCCTTGCAAGATAGATTATATAAGCCGTGCCCGTACGCCTAAAGAACAAAGAGAGCTACTTGCTGAGTTGTCGGAGGGCAAAATAGATATATTAATTGGCACACACCGTTTGGTGGGCAAAGATGTAAAGTTTAAAGATTTAGGCCTATTGATTATTGATGAGGAACAAAAGTTTGGTGTTTCGGTAAAAGAAAAGCTGAAACAAATGAAGATAAATGTTGACACCTTAACGATGACCGCTACGCCCATTCCCCGCACGTTGCAGTTTTCGCTCATGGGGTCGCGCGACTTAACAACCATTTCCACTCCACCCCCCAATAGATATCCAGTACAGACTGAAGTGCATACTTTCGATCTCGAAATTATGCGTGAGGCAATCAATTTCGAACTGAGTAGAAATGGGCAAGTATTTATTGTAAACAATCGCATTCAGAACATCTACGAAATGGAAGCGCTCATTAAACGTGAAATACCTGACGTAAGGATTAGGGTGGGTCACGGTCAAATGGATCCCAAAGAGATGGAAAAGGTGATACGTGACTTTATCAATCACGACTTTGATGTGTTAATCTCCACCACCATTATCGAGTCGGGCATTGACATTCCCAATGTAAATACGATGATTGTAATCAACTCTCAAAACTTCGGGCTGAGTGATTTACATCAGCTGCGTGGTAGGGTGGGTCGGAGTAATCGAAAAGCGTTTTGTTACCTTCTTGCACCACCTCTCTATACTTTGAGCACCGATTCTAAAAGAAGACTGCAAGCTATAGAAAATTTTTCAGAATTGGGAAGTGGTATTCATATAGCTATGCAAGACCTCGATATACGTGGAGCGGGTAATCTGTTGGGTGCTGAGCAAAGCGGATTTATTGCCGATTTAGGATATGAAACATATCAAAAAATATTGAAAGAAGCAGTGCAGGAATTGCGCAAAGAGGAATTTAGTGAATTGTATAGTAACAATGGAGCTGAAGAAAACGAAGCAGAAGAAAAAACATTTGTCGAAGACGTATTAGTTGAAAGCGATTTAGAGTTAATGTTCCCAGTGATGTATATCCCCAATGATGCAGAACGTATTGCAATATACCGCGAATTGGATGGTTTAGAAAAAGAGCTTGAATTATTTGAATTCTCAAAACGACTTGAAGATCGTTTTGGTAAAATCCCTCCACAGGGAAAAGAGTTGATGCGCATTGTACGTTTGAGACGCTTAGCCAAATCTATGGGGATTGAGAAAATAGTTTTGAAAAATCAACAAATGATCATTCATCTATTAAATGATAAAGATTCACCCTATTATCACTCTTCTGAGTTTGATCAACTGATAGCTTATGTCATGAGCAACCCGCGCTCTTGCAAATTGAGAGAAATGGGTAAGAAACGGTCAGTTGCTATTAAAAATGTAACTACTGTGGAAAATGCAGTGGCTATTTTGGATGAAATTAAAAAGAAGTGATTATTCAGAAATAACAAAGAGACGCAGTAATTTGCGTCTCTTCAACTGTTTTATTAATAAAGTCCCTCTACAGAGAAGTACCTTTCGCCCGTATCGTAATTGAAGGTAAGGATTTTCTTTTTGCTGGTTAGCTTACCACATTTTTTGGCAACTGCAGCCAATGATGCTCCTGTAGAAATACCACAGCAAATACCTTCCACTTGCGCCATTTTGCGTGTATACTCAAAAGCCTCTTCTTTTGCTACCTGAATAACACTATCCAAAACCTGTACATCCAATGTATCGGGTATAAATCCTGCACCAATTCCTTGAAGCCCGTGAGGACCAGGATTGCCTCCAGATATAACAGGAGATTCCACTGGTTCAACTGCAATAACTTCAATATTTGGGAATAATTTCTTTAATTCTGTACCTACACCCGTAATGTGACCTCCAGTGCCCACTCCGGTTATTAAATAGTCAAATCCCTCAGGAAAATCAGCTATAATCTCTTGGGCTGTTGCACTGGCATGTATATTCGGATTAGCCATGTTGCGAAACTGTTGCGGAATCCACGCATTCTCGATCGATTCTTTCAATTCCTCAGCTTTAGCAATTGCTCCTTTCATTCCCAGTTCACGAGGAGTTAAAACCAACTCTGCTCCATAAAGCGAGATTAATTTGCGTCGCTCGGTTGACATAGATTCGGGCATTGTAACCATCACTTTGTAGCCTTTCATTAGTCCAACAAAGCTAACACCTACACCAGTGTTGCCAGAAGAAGGCTCTATAATTACCCCACCTGGCTTTAACAGTCCTTCTTTTTCTGCCTCTTCAATCATTGCAAGAGCAATTCTATCTTTGATGCTTCCACCTGGATTTTGTTTTTCAAGCTTTATCCATACTTCCTGATCGGGAAACAACTTACTTAAACGTACGTGTGGAGTGTTCCCAATTGTCTCTAAAATGTTATTATACTTCATCTGCTTTTAAAATTTTAAAAAATACCTGTCTGAACACTTCAGTTTTCACGCTGCGTTCATCATATTTTATAGTTTGATTGATTAATTTATAGTGATTGATTTTATTTGTGAAGCAATTAAATAACAAAGTTATTAGGTTCTTCAAAATCTCTCACTGTTTTTATTTTTACATCTACTTTATTATATACCAAAGAGTAAGGAATAACACTTTGGGTTAGCCATGCTCCACCACCAATTGTTGAGTAGCGTCCTATTACTGTGTCTCCACCCAAAATAGTTGCTCCGGCATATATCACAACGTTATCCTCTACAGTTGGATGTCGTTTGGTTGACGATAGTTTCTTCTCCAGATAGAGTGCCCCCAGCGTAACTCCCTGATAAATCTTAACATTATTGCCCACAACAGCTGTTTCGCCAATAACAATTCCTGTGGCATGATCCATAAACAAGTTTTCACCAATCTTGGCACCTGGATGAATGTCAATACCTACTTTAGAGTGTGCATATTCCGAGAACAAACGCGGAATTAATGGCACCTCCAATTCATGTAACTTGTGTGCAATGCGATGTACACATAAAGCAAAGAATCCGGGATAAGTTAAAACAACTTCTTCAATACTCTTTGCGGCAGGGTCATTATCTAAGTAGCAACAAGCGTCCTCTGCCAATCTGTGTTGAATATTGGGAAAATCTATAAAGAACTCCTCCATGACATTGCGAGCAAACTTCTTAGAGGTAATTTTTGAAATGTTTTTCAAAAGGCAATCACCTACCAATGTTAGTCTGGCATGAATTAGTTGTATATCGGTTTTCGTTGATATTGGAAACATTAATTGATAGAGTTTCTCTACCACATCTTCCAGTTCTTTTCTATCAAGCGGTATATTAAACGAATGAGGTTGAAATTCTTTAATCAACCCTGTTAAATGGTCGGTCATATCACAAAAATTAAAAAAATAAAATGCTTTCGATTTCCTAAAACACCTTATGTAGTGATTTAAGTAGGATAACAAATTGTAGAATGAAAAAGTTGTAAAAAGTAGATTAAAATCACATATACCCAACAAAATGAAGTATTGTGTGTACTAATAATGACATAATGATTTATTTACTTCTTCATTATCTGTTGGAAGAAAGTCTTTAAACGTATTTTTAACACCTCAATTATTTCCTATTGAAATCTGCTGGTATTTCACCCCAAGCTTTGGTTTCCCATTTCAATATCTTGTTGGGAAAGTCGTCATTATCGTTTAACCAATTCAAAGCTCTATCGATGAGATTGAAAAGAGGTTCATTTTTGACAGTTCGAGGTTGCTTCGTACGAACTTCCTTTTTCTTTACCCACAAAATGGCATTTCGGCTATCAGAGTATATGGGAAGAGGTATTCCTTCTCGTTTACAGTAGGACAATGCATGAACAATGGCCAAAAACTCCATAATGTTGTTCGTTCCATCATCAAACGGTCCCATCTTAAATATCTCTTGTGCGTTATGGGTGTAAACACCCCGGTATTCTGCTCTACCGTTTCTTGAGTTGCATGCACCATCTACAGAGATGCTCTCTTGAATGGGTTCACTATATTTTCGTTTTTGCTCAGCCGTCAGTTTAGGCTTCTTTTTGTCTTTTCCTACAAACTCGCTACTGCTTTGTTTATAAGCATCCTCGGCTTCTTGTTTGGTTTCAAACGATTTATACTTTGCACCAGGAAAGCCCATCACCTGTTCTTTACAAGAGTTCCACGAATCAAAAACCCCTGTTTCCTTACCGTGCCAAACCACATAATATTTCTTTTTGCTCATTACTATCTTTCTACTTGCTTCATGCGTACTATTAGCTCATCGCCCAATGCTCTCTTGTCTTCAATATGTTTTAAAACTGTAGTAACAAATTCATTTTTATCGAATGCTCCCCTTACGTATTCAAAGTCTAAGGCTCGTTCTTGGGTGTTACCATCTGCTCCAAAACCCGTTTTGAATGACAATGAAAATTCTTTTTTAGCATCCTCATAAATCATTTCATCTAATTTGATGACTGATTCTTTCCACTTCTCTACAATTTTGATAACATCATTGGATGTCAAATTTACTGGATCAATCTGATAAAACTCTTGTATCTTATGCCAAGCCCATGTCCACTCTAAATTGTAATAGTTCTTGTGCAACGAACTAAACACCTTATTTATTTGATGTAGTTTGTTGATCTCGCCACTCTCAATTTGAGAAATCAACAAATCTATCTCACATTTAGGAGCAATTAAACCCGAAAGATCCACCCACTCCCCTTTGCCACTATCGCATTCTTGATGCAGGCGAGCTCTGATTTCAGCATTTGTTTTAAACTCCGTTTTCTCTAATCTTTTAATAATGGAGTTGCCAAGAAATTTATGTGTAACTATTTCATATAGTTGCAGCCCCTTCCTTAAAGCCGAATTGGTTATAATACAACTCTGATAGGTGTATATATCAGACGTTTCGCCCGCTGTGTTCTGCAAGTTTTTTAATATTTGTCTGCCAGCAAACACCTTCTGTATAGTGTATGGACTCAATAGGTTGTAATTGATAAAATCTAATTTGTTTGGATCTTTTCTTGCATCTCTTTCGGGCCACTTCTTAGCATCGCGTATTGTTCCCACACTTCTTAGGTTGACACCCGGAGCGATGTATGTGGTATTGTCCTTTTCTATTAAGTAAGAGAAAGGCAAGTTGGAGGTATCTGCGTGCTGGTGGTGTCGTCCAAGAATTAAAGAAAAAGGACCCACTTTGGCAGGCCACAGCACATAGGAGTTACTGGTTGTTTTGGCACCTCGCTCAATAATGCCTTGATGTATGGGACCCAATTTGTACATATGATTGCTTTGATTAGAACCAGAACCAGCATTCATAAATGAGAACATGCCTGCTATGAGCAATGTAGACTTGTGATGTGTAACAGTAAAAGGACCTGCAAACAACGCACATGCCTCTCCATTCATCCCTTGACAATTACTAAAGAACAAAGAATCGGATGCCGAATAATTTTGCTCGAGGTGACAAGCTTGTCCCACAAAACATCGATTGAGTATCGCTCCACTCTCTACACGTGAATCGGAAGAGATAATAAAATCTTGTGCAATAACATTGCGCCCAATTTTCACAGGAGCATGCTCATTGCTATTGATAGTTCCATTCTCAAGCTTCATGGTTCCCATTATTTTGCAGTGCGAACCAATGTTAACATTCCCTATATAGCCAACGTTCACTATCTTAGAGTTATTTCCCACGCTCCCTCTATCTGAAGCATATTTTTGGCAATAGAAATCAATTATAGCAAACATGTTTTCTATAAGCAGTGGCCGATGGCGGTACAACGAATATATATAAGCAAAATGGGCTGAGAGTTTATCATGAATATGCACTTCGCGTCCTCCAGTTTCATTCAAAACGGACACTTTCACCCCATTACCAAAAGTAGATTTGCCATCAACCAGCATTAAATCGATGTTTTGAATAAAACAGTTGTCACCAATTGTGTAGTTGGCAATGTAGTTCTGCACATTTTCGATAACTACATTATTCCCAATCTCACAATTATGAAGAATTGCTCTACTTATACATGAGTGCTTGGTTAATCCACCAGGTAATTCAAATTCATTTTCGAACTCACCTAACAGTATTTTCCCTGAAAACTTGGTATGTGTAATGTACTTAGGTGTAAACTTCTCTGCCACTTCAACATTTGCCCAGTTATCTGCACAACAACCATTCTTTTCTAATACTTCAATTTCATGCGCAGTTAAGCTTCTGTAATTCCTCATCGGTAATTTTTTTAAATATATTTTCAAACACCCTTATTCTTTGATCAATCCCAAACGGTAGGCATCCAATAGTTTTTTCAGATCCTTCACCTGATCTGCCAATATCTTCCCATTGTCAGTGTCTTTTACTAACATTCTATGCGAAATAAACTCACGCACTACACTAACCGACTGTATGTCGCTTCCTTTTTCAATAACTGATTTGGCCGATTCAAAGGGCTCATGTTGCACCAATTGAATGCCCTGCGAATTGAAGATAAGTGTATAGCCAGCAATTCCAGTTGAAGAGTGGTAGGCACGCGAAAAACCTCCATCTATTACAATTAGTTTTCCATCGGCACGCATTGGTTTTTCTCCTTTGGCAGCTTTCACTGGTACATGTCCGTTAATAATGTGCGTGTCACGACCTTCCAATCCAAATTCTTTCAGAATCATCTCGCATGTCTCTCTTTGGTTTTGAAATTTAAAGTAATTCCCCTTCTCTTCTGCATGAGTTGCTTTGTCTTCAATAAAGTATCGCTCGAAAGTAGTCATGCTGCTTTTATCAAAAAGAGGGGAGTTTTTTCCGCACCACAAATACCACATATAGTCTAAAGCAAACATTCTGGTTTCATGATCTTCTTTCTCAAAATAGGCTGTTCGCACCAATCTATCCACTTTATCCATAAATAGTTTACCAGAATAGTCCTTCCCTTGAATGGTTATTTTCTTAAACTGTCCACTTTCGTCGAGAGGTATAGAGGCGTGATACAACAGGTTTTGATTAATAGTAAGGTACATACTACCTTTTGAATAAAGACAGTTCAAATGTTTCTTCAGTTTTTCGCTCTGCATAAAAGAGTGCATCAATTTTTCGACCAACTCGCTTTCATCGTCCGTCAATTTATAAGGATCTTTTGGGTCAATGGTTGGGAAGTTCATGTCTTTCATTGGGTGTTCACTCCCATCAGGCAAGGTGATAATGCTCTTATCAAAATTGATACGATGTAATAAGTTCCTCTCCTCCATTTCAAACTCTGGACGACGGTTTATTATTTCGTATTCCAATTTGAACTGTATCACAGATATCGCTTTCTGCATTTGACTCAACAACTCAATCGACTTATCGTCGTATGTTTTGTCGTTCGATAAAAGCTTGGGTTGAAACTCTGTGCATGGATCTTTGTCATACACTTCCATCGAGAAACGTGCCAGAGGGAGCAAATTAATGGCATAACCATCTTCCAGTGTTGTTAAGTTTCCGTACCGCATTGCAATACGTAATAAGTTTGCCATCGAGGCTTTGTTGCCAACGGCAGCACCCATCCATAATATATCATGATTGCCCCACTGAAAGTCAAAATTATGGTAATCGCACAAAGTATCCATTATGAGATGCGCACCATCGCCTCTATCAAACACATCGCCTACAATGTGCAAATGGTCTATCACCAAACGTTGAATAGCCTGACAAATGGCGGCAATAAATTCATCAGCACTTCCCGTAGAAATAATGGAATTGATAATTACACTAATATACTCTGATTTGTGACGATTTACGGTTGATTCATGCAGCAATTCCTGAATAATATACTCATATTTGGGTGGCAAAGATTTACGTACTTTCGATCGTGTATATTTGGAAGCAACATTGTCAAGCACTCTCACCAGTTTATTCAGGGTCACCACGTACCACTCAGACATGTTGGTTTCGATTTGCTTTGTTAATCGTAGTTTTTCGTACGGATAATATATAAGTGTGCACAATTCCTTTTTCTGACTATCGCGCAATGTTTGACCAAATATCTCATCCACCTTAGTGCGAATAGTTCCCGAGGCATTTTTCAGGACATGTTGAAAAGCTTCAGCTTCACCATGAATATCTGCCAAAAAATGTTCCGTTCCTTTCGGCAAATGTAATATAGCTTTCAGATTAATAATCTCAGTACTTGCCGATGCTATGGTTGGGAATGATTTAGAGAGGAGTTTAAGGTATTTAATCTCTTTTCTTAACTCTTCGTGTTTGTGGGTGGTGTTAATCATAATTATTATAACGTTTTCGTAAATCTATTTATGTGAATAACTTTAAATGATGCAAATAGTTCATTGCATAAAATATGTTTAACTCACTATTTTATATCGAATGTGTTCAACTATTTGTGTTTGTATATTTTTATTTGATGTGAGTAAGCCAACTCCAAGTAGGCAATTTTAATAGAGTTAAAAAAGAGTCTCTTTAGGATTTGCTTATTACTCTATCCATTCAAAAAGAAATTTCTCGTCATATTCAATTTCAAATTTTTCAAGCATGTCCAAATATTCTTCTTTGAATATTCTTTTACTGTGATGCTCTTCTTGGCTCAAAATATAGTTTGCAACCTGGCTTATTTGGCTTTTAGAATGCGAAAATGAACCATGACCTTCCTGCCAACTAAACTTCCCTTTTACCCATCTTTTTTGTGTGATATATTTTGATGATCCAGCTTTTATGTCTCTAACCAAATCTGACACTGCCATACTTGGTCGTAATCCTACGAGAGCATGAACGTGGTCTGGCATTGCGAAAATTGAAATTAGCTTTTGATTGCGTTTGCTAATAATGCCAGTCATAATTTTATGTAGCTCCTCTCTGTGTTGCTTAGGAATAAGGTTTAATCTACCCTGAACAACGAAAACAATATGTATGTATATTTGTGAGTAAGTATTTGCCATATTATTTATTTGTTTTAGTTGTTATTTTTAGAGAAAATGGTTATTTCATAAATGTTATTTTGTTGCAAAATCAAGAAGGACAGGACGCACCTACGGCGCTTTGACACGCACATTCAAGCATCTTGCTACAGACAGTGTTGCTCCTCTGGAGCACCACGTACTACTATATTCAAAAATCTGTTCACTATCACCTTTGTTCTGTTTTTATTAATTTGTCAAATTACTATAGACGTTTTAATGCTGATATAATCAGAGTATGCCAATAAAGTAGTCGCATTGAAGCTCAAGTAGGAGCGACCTGTCCGTAGTACGTCATTTACAAGATCCACCCCAAGCGCCGTATGGTGCGACCTGTTGTTTCTTAGCATTTGATAAATAAACCCCATTTAAAACATTTGATTTCAAATGACATACTTTCAACTTATATAAAACGTTGCAATCTACGGAGCACCAAGTACTACTATATTCAAAAATCTGCTCACTATCACCTTTGTTCTGTTTTTATTAATTTGTCAAATAACTATAGACTTTTTTAATGTCTGTAAAATCATAGTATGCTAATAAAGTAGTCGCATTGAAGCTCCAGTAGGAGCGACCTGTCTGTAGCACTATATTGTAATGTTTCTGCTGTCACTTTGTTATAACTACAAGAAGAACAGGACGCACCTACGGCGCTTTGACACGCACATTCAAGCATCTTGCTACAGACAGTGTTGCTCCTCTGGAGCACCACGTACTACTATATTCAAAAATCTGTTCACTATCACCTTTGTTCTGTTTTTATTAATTTGTCAAATAACTATAGATTTTTTGATGTCTGTAGAATCAGAGTATGCTAATAAAGTAGTCGCATTGAAGCTCCAGTAGGAGCGACCTGTCTGTAGTACGTCATTTACAATATCCACATAAGCGCCGTATGGTGCGACCTGTTGTTTCTTAGCATTTATAAAGCCAACATAGGTAAACATCTTACCTTCAAATGTTTTATTATCATTAAACCAAAAAACAAAACGAAACCACACTTCTGCAATTTCGTTTTATATTATTTCAGTCTAACACACTGTCATTCTTCACTTAGGTTATTTCTTTTCCTTTAAGGCTTCAAAAATAAGCTTTTCAAGCTCTTCGCTCAACTCAGGATTATCCTTAATACTGGTTTTTGCTGCTTCGCGTCCTTGTCCCAGTTTTGTATCTTGGTAACTGTACCACGAACCACTTTTTTTGATGATTCCTAAATCAGATCCTAAATCTACTATTTCACCCAAACGCGAAATACCTTCGCCATACAATATATCAAACTCTGCTTTACGGAAAGGAGGAGCAACTTTGTTTTTTACTACTTTCACACGCGTCTGGTTACCCAATATGGTTTCGCCATCCTTTAGCGCACCAGCACGTCTGATATCCAAACGAACAGATGAGTAAAACTTTAATGCATTACCACCTGTAGTTGTCTCAGGATTTCCAAACATTACACCAATCTTTTCGCGCAACTGATTAATAAACATACACGTTGTGTTAGTTTTACTAATTGTTGCAGTTAACTTTCTTAGCGCTTGTGACATGAGTCGTGCTTGCAATCCCATTTTAGAATCTCCCATCTCACCTTCAAGCTCAGCTTTAGGAGTTAGTGCCGCAACTGAGTCAATCACCACAATATCTACTGCCGATGAGCGGATCAATTGTTCAGTAATTTCTAAAGCTTCCTCTCCACTACCTGGTTGGGAAATTAGCAATTCATCTATGTTCACACCCAATTTTTCAGCATAAAATCGATCGAATGCATGTTCGGCATCTATAAACGCAGCAATACCGCCCAATTTTTGAGCCTCAGCAATTGCATGAATTGCAAGGGTTGTTTTACCCGACGATTCAGGACCATATATTTCAATTACCCTACCACGCGGATAACCACCCACCCCCAAAGCTACATTGAGTGCAATGGAACCAGATGGAATTACTAATGTTTCTACAACTTCCTCGTCTCCCATTTTCATAATCGAACCTTTGCCATAGGTTTTTTCGATTTTGTCCATCGTAGCGCGCAAAGCTTTTTGTTTCTCTGTTGTCACTTTGTTTTCTTTCTCTTCAGCCATAGTATATCTTGATTTGATGATTAATATTTCAACTTATTTTTTTTATGTTCTAATAGTTTTATATGGAGTAAGCGTTTGAAGTTAGTTTAACTCCAATTCCAATATTTGGTCTGCATGCTCTTTTGTGTTCACTGCTCTACCCGAGATGACATGAATAATTTCTCCTTTTTCGTCCACCACGAAAGTTGTACGAATAGTACCCATATATTTTTTACCCATCATGGTTTTCTCTTGCCATACTCCAAACTCTTCAACCAACTTCTTATCAGTATCTGCTATTAAGCGGAAAGGTAGATTGTATTTCTTAATAAACTTTTGATGTGAACTTTCGTTATCAACACTTACACCTAATATTTGATAACCTGCTTTAAGCAACTCAGTGTTGCCATCTTTCAGACTACAAGCTTGAGCAGTACATCCTGGCGTATTGTTTTTTGGATAAAAATAAAGCACTAAATTTTTTCCTGCATATTCACTTGCGTGTACCTCATTTCCATCTTGATCTATTCCTAATAATTCGGGTATTTTGTCACCTTTTATTAAAGCCATAATTTGTTTAATTCGTTTGTTTCTGTTTTGAGTTCCAAAGATAGCAAAAAAATGAATAATGAGAGAGCTTAGTACAATTCTGAGATTTTAAAATGAATCTTTCAAAAACACAAACATGTTGCAATTTCAAAACAAAACAAACTTTCTATACATCACAATGTTATGATTTAAAATAAAATGGAAGGAGTGGAGGGATAGTTATCATGCAAATATTTTCTGCGCAAAACTTATTTAGACATACACTTATATTATTTGTTGTAGTTTTCATTTCATTTATTTTGTTTCTAATAGCTACTACTTTCAAAGCAAAATCTTTTCAAGTAGATAAAACAATAGAAAAGATATTTGTGGGTGATTCGCATGTGAGATATGCTATTGACGACATCCAACTCTTCAATAGTTTGAATATGGGAAACAGTTCAGAATCTACATATTTTTCATACTACAAAATAAAACAGCTCCTAAAAAAAAATCCAAATATCACTACTGTTTATTTAGGATTTAGCTATCACAACATATCGGCGTATTACGACCAGTACATTTCTGGTAAATATTCATTAGAAATAGCCTCCAACTACTTCTTTATATTGCCTATTAGAGAGCAGCTACAGGTGATAAAGTGCAACTTTAAGCAACTCCCCAGTTTTATGTTTTCTCTCATAAAATCGGCAGCAAAGACGTGGATCAATAAAAATACTTTCCAAGGCGGTTTTGACAATACACACAACAAAGTATCAGCGGACGAAAGCTCCATGGACATAAGATTGAATTTTCAATATAAAACGAATGAACAGCCTTATTCTTTTTCAAATCTCAATATTGATCACTTCGATAAAATAATTTCACTTTGCCAAAAAAAGCATGTAGAATTGATTGTATTAAAAACCCCTACACATCCTTATTATCAATCAAAAACACCTGTTATATTTCTAAATAAATTCGCCTCAATAACATCTTCTAAAAACCTGCAAATATTGGACTTAAGTCAATTAAGTATGCCTGATTATGGTTATCAACCTGATGGTGATCTTGTTTCTAAAGAAGGAGCTACAAAAACAACGAAAGAAATTATTTTGATAAAAGAAAAATAGAACATTTATTTCATATTATCATAAAGTATACTACATTTGCAAAACAGATGTGGTTGGGCGCCAAAAAAGCCCCAATCACATGAATTGGGGCTGACAAGCATAATTTAATCTGGTAAATTAAATTAAGAAATTACACAAGAAGTACTAAGCCTCATTGCTTTCATGAGGCAGTTGCGATGGTTTTGACGACGACGCATCTGCCTTTTTTTGATCCATACTTTGATCAAAATCACCCAGATTTATAACACGCATGTTGCGCATCATACCTGTGAGCTCTGTCGCACCATCCTCGATGACTGGAGTCTCCTTTTTCTTTTTAATAATAGACTCTCTCGTCTTAATAAGACTGGCATAGCGGATCAATGTTTCATTCAATTCGCTAATAAGAGGATTGTAATCCAATTCCTTATTGTCCAACTTGGCAGAAGCAATACGATTAAACAATTGCTTAATGCCTTCAAGAATAGACTTGATTGACACGGGAGTGACCCCTTTAGGACGTTTCGAAATAGAGGCATTACGCATTCTCACAAGCTCTTTGAGGGTGCTATGAGCACTTCTCAACTCATCAATGTAGGGCGAAAAACCTAAGGCCAACATGGCATTCTCTAACTCCTCATTGGCGTCAATTCCACTCAGAAATTGATCAATCTTTTCATTGATAATTTCCTCATTGGTCGCTCTCAAATTGAGAAGATAAAGATTTACTGCTTGCTTGGCCAACTCCACCGACTCTTCCGTACCGTTTATGTAACCCCTTACCAATCCCCTTATTTGAAAAGAGATGGAGGTGGCATACAGTAGACGTTTTTGGCGCTCTGCACCAATACGTGGAGTCAACGGGTGAGGTCCGTAGCCTACAATCAGACTTTCAATTTCTGGCTTCAATAAGTCGAAATCATTAAAAGCCTTTTCAATTAATAAACTTTCGGGACTGTGTTTTTCAACTATCCCTAACACTAACTTTGCTAACTGGGGTACTTCCAGTTTAAGCAATCTACTAAATGGAATTGTTTGAATTCTCATTGTTAAATAATTTTTAAAATAATTTTAAAGCACTATTTGATTTTTATCGAAAAAGACTTTCATGTGTCATCTTTTTGGATATTTCAAAGGTTGTGCATCTCTTCCGACTTTCGGATTTGAGACGTAACAAAAATAGGCTTATGCTGTCTGTTGCCAAAGGACAAATCGTCTCAAAAATTTTATTAATTTGCAAGCAGTTTTTAAAAACATCTTACACATATAGAGACTGATAGAAATATGGCGTAAGTAATAATTAACAATATTAGCTTGATTCACGATTATCTATGAAGAATAATGACTTTTTGCATGCTTGTAACATGTTGGTTTTAAAGCACTCCCACTTATTTCCACTTATTCCGACTTATTCTCACTTAAAGGACAAACAGAGGGGGGTAGGTGTTAGTGAATTACTGTTTATTAAGAATTAATCAATACTTTCAACCTTCAACTTACTACTCTTTAAGATTATACTCAAATTGCTTTAAAATAAGTATATTATAAAAACACCTATTGTGAATATATGTAACATATTCGTATAATAAGTTACAAATGACTGCTTGTTAGCTAATAAAATGTTTTTAAAGTGTCATCATAACACTACAAAAGTAGGTCCATGTACATGGAGTAGCTTCTGTAGTCTACAGAAGAGAAAACTTGTTAAGGGAACAACTTCTGTAGTCTACGGAAGAGAAAACTTGTTAAAGAAGCAACTTCTGTACACTACAAAAGTAAGACCTTGTACATGGAGCAACTTCTGTACACTACAAAAGCAGAAACTTGTAGGTGGAGTGAGTTTTGTAGGGGTGTTTAAATACGGAATTAGTTTTATGTTGTTTGATCTTTCTTCAATATTTGATTTAATCTTAATTCTATAATTATGTTATATAACATATAAAATAATTTTGCATTAAACGATTAACTGCATATTTTTGTCTCTCAATAATTGTAATATTTAAAAATTCTAATATGCAAAGGGTTTCTTTAAAGACTATTGCTGAACAAATAGGGGTATCAACTGCCACGGTATCTCTTGTGCTAAGTGGAAAAGCCAAAAAGGGAAGGGTGAGCGATGAAACGATAAAAAAAATAAAGGAGAAAGCTAAAGAATTAAACTACATGCCAAACACTTTGGCTAAAGGGTTACGTATGGGTAAGTCCAAAACCATTGGTTTAGTGATAGCCGACATTTCTAATGTTTTCTTCGGTACGTTGGCTTTATATATCCAAGAACATGCTGAAAAAGAAAACTATGCAGTAATTATTGTAAATACCAATGAGCAGTACGACAAAATGGAGAAATTAATTCAATTATTAAAAGCACGACAAGTAGATGGACTTATAATTACTCCAACCGAAAATAGTAAAGATTTAATTGAGGATCTAATAGTTGATAATATTCCTTTTGTGTTAGTTGACAGAACATTTCCAAGTTTAGAGGTAAACTCAGTTTTAATTAACAATTATGATATATCTTATAAGTCTACTAAATATCTAATAAAACAGGGTTGCAGAAATATTGGTTTAGTCACCTACCAACAAGATCAATTTCACATAAACGAACGTAGAAGAGGTTATGTTGAGGCTTTAAAAGATGCAGGTATTTATAAATATGAAAATATTCAAGAGGTTAGTTACGATTCCTTGAAAAAGGATGTGGAAAAGGCAATCTGTAACTTGATAAGTAAGAAAGATAAAATTGATGGAATATTATTCACTACAAATTCAATTTCTATAAACGGAGTTAAATCTTTAATAGAGAAAAATGTAACTATCCCAAATAATATAAGAATAATGTGTTTTGACGAAAGCGATGCTTTTTATCTATTGCCGTATAACATTCCATTTATCAAACAACCTATAGAGCAAATGGCACAAACAGCAATGAAGCTATTAATGGAGAACATTAAAATGGAGAAGGAAGATATAAAAATAAAACAACATATTATTGACGCAGAATTAATAACAGAATAAAAATTTATCAATACAGTTAAACGATTAACAGTATGAAAAACTATCCAAAAATCGGAATTCGTCCCATTATTGACGGACGAAGGGGGGGAATCAGAGAATCATTGGAAGAAACAACCATGAATCTTGCAAAAAATGCAGCAAAGTTATACACCGATACGATGAAGTATCCTGATGGAACACCTGTAGAATGTGTCATTGCAGACACATGTATTGGTGGCGTAAAAGAGGCTGCTATATGTGCAGAGAAATTTGAAAAAGAGGGAGTTGGACTTTCCTTATCTGTTACGCCTTGTTGGTGCTATGGTTCAGAAACTATTGATATGACTCCTAATATACCTAAAGCAATCTGGGGATTCAACGGAACTGAGCGTCCTGGAGCTGTTTACTTATCAGCTGCGTTGGCTGTACACAACCAAAAAGGCTTGCCTGCTTTTGGTATCTACGGAAAAGATGTGCAAGAAGCAGGCGATACCACCATACCAGAAGATGTAAAAGAAAAATTGTTGCGCTTTGCTCGTGCAGGAATGGCTGTTGCAATTATGCGAGGTAAATCTTATCTGGCTATTGGAACTGTTTCAATGGGTATTGGAGGATCAATGGTTAATCCCGATTTTTTGCAAGAATATCTGGGCATGAGAACAGAGTATGTTGATTCCAGCGAAATTATTCGTCGTGTTCAGAAGAAGGTTTACGATAAAGAAGAATATCAGAAAGCATTAAACTGGACCCAGGAAAATTGTATCATTCGGGAAGGCGAAGATTATAATCCTGAACATCTGAAAGAATCACGTAAGAAAAAGGCTGAGAATTGGGAGTATGTCGTAAAGATGACGCTTATTATGCGTGACTTAATGATTGGCAATCCAAAGCTCGAGGAAATGTATTTTGGAGAAGAAGCTTTAGGTCATAATGCTATTGCTGGAGGTTTTCAAGGACAGAGACAATGGACTGATTTTATGCCTAATGGAGACTTCTCCGAAGCTATCCTCAATTCATCATTCGATTGGAACGGATTAAGAAGACCTTTTACGTTTGCTACCGAAAATGATTATCTTAATGCAATCAGCATGCTGTTCAATCACCTACTAACCAACACAGCGCAGATATTTGCAGATGTTCGAACCTATTGGAGTCCAGAGTCAATTGAACGCGTATCCCGCTGGAAGCCAGAAGGAATTTTAGAGAATGGAGCAATTCATTTAATTAACTCTGGATCGTGTACGCTTGACGGAACAGGTCAGCAATCGGATGATAATGGAAATCCTGTTATGAAACCTCACTGGGAAATAACTGACGAAGAAGTGGATAAAATGCTTGAAGCTACTACCTGGCATCCAGCTTCATTAGAATATTTCAGAGGTGGAGGTTATTCTTCCAAGTTTCTTACAAAACCCAGTATGCCTGTTACTATGTGCAGACTAAATCTGGTGAAAGGTCTTGGTCCAGTTCTTCAAATTGCTGAAGGATGGACAGCTACATTCCCTGAAGAGGTTTTTGATATAATTGATAAACGAACCGATAAAACCTGGCCTTCAACATTTTTTGTTCCCAGAATTACCGGAGAAGGGCGCTTTAAGAATATCTATTCAGTTATGAATAACTGGGGTGCAAACCATGGAGCAATTAGTTATGGGCACATTGGTGCAGATCTGATTACTTTGGCATCCACTTTATCCATTCCAGTAAATATGCATAATGTAGATGAAGATAAGATTTTCCGTCCCGATGTTTGGTCAGCTTTTGGTTCAGATGATGAAGGAGCAGATTATAGGGCATGCCAAGCATATGGACCATTATATAAATAAGAAGTAAAAGTAGGCATTACATATTCCCTAAACGGCCACTAAATAGGAATGATTCATAATATCATTGAAGACAAGAAAGTAACTAAACTGCTATTTATTAAATTAGTAATGATAATATAATTTCTAATGAAAACATTTACGCTTACGATTCTCTATTTAATAATTATTTTAATGACCAACATATGTTCAGCAAAAGGGGTAAAGTATCCTCACATCAAAGATGTTAGACATGTAATTGTTTATTCACAAAAAGGTCGATTCCCAGCTTGGCCCGCCAATAATGGAGCTTTTATTTTTGATGATAACAAAATGCTTGTTGGATTTTCTGAAGGTCCCTATAAACTGAGAAAAGGACATAATATAGGCGAGCCAATAACAAGCTGGTTAGCTCGAAGTAATGATGGTGGAGAGTCTTGGAAAGCATTTAATCCAGAAAGATTTGTAGGAGATTTCGGAGACATGCCAAAATTAAATGAACTTGAAAAACCAATTGATTTTCAAAAATCTGGTTTTGTGATGCGCATTGTTGGAACATCTTACCATGGTGCAATGGATCCACGGGGTCACTTTTTTTATAGCTACGACACAGGAATTACATGGAACGGTCCTTACGGATTTGGAAATTTGCTCAATCACCCTGAATTAAAGAAGTATGATTTAAAAGAGCTCACACCTCGTACTGACTATATAGTTACTGGAAAAAATGAATGTCTTTTGATGCTTTCTGCACGTTTTAAAGATGAGTTTGGTTCTGATCGTCTTTTTTGTGTAAAAACCTTTGATGGGGGGCAGACATTTCATTTTATGGGGTGGATTGTAAAACCTTATTTAGTAGAAGAGGCAGGAGATTCTTTTAAAGTACCACTTTATGAAGATACTTTGAAAAACCCTTATGCGACTGAATGCCGTGCTGTGATGTCTCAAACTTTTAAATTATCTGATGCAAAACTTTTATCTGTTATGCGGAGAAGATATACACCTAAATCAGGTGAAGACGTAAACTGGATTGATGCTTACGCTTCGGTTGATGAAGGAAAAACATGGATATTTCAGTCAAGGGTTGGTGATGCGGGTGGAGAAAATGGCAACCCCCCGGCACTTGCTATAATGGCTGATGGACGCTTGTGTGCAGTTTTTGGTGAACGAGAATATGGAACTATTCAAGTAGCATATAGTTCAGATGAAGGAAAAACATGGAGTAAACCTCAAATATTAATTGATGAGTTCTGGTCTGAAGATATGGAATTGAATGATCTTGGATACCCTCGTGTACTTACTCGCACCGATGGAAAGATGGTCGCTATATTCTACTATTCTACAAAAGAAAAGTTGCATCATCTTCGTGCGGCAATTTGGGATCCAAATTTATAAAACAAATTTATATTCTATTGTAACCCGTATAAAATAAGAATTTAATAGTATAAATATGAAAACAAAATCAATTTATTTTTTAGTGTTATCAATACTTATAATATCATGCTCATTAAAAGCTGAGGATGGAAATAATAAAAGAAAAGAAATAGAGCATGGTGTAGTCTTTTCTCAAAAAGGACGATTTGGGGGTTGGCCCGCAAACAATGGGATTTGGGCGTGGGGGAATGAAATACTGGTAGGGTTTGTTGAAGCTGATTATAAAGAAACAAAAGGGTTACATACTTATATTCCTTCTACTGCAAAACACAAGTATGCACGTAGTAAAGATGGGGGAGGCAGCTGGAGCATAGAAGATGCCTATGAGCATGGACAAACAGCTTGGGCACATGATAATAATGTAAGTGAAGATAAGGCGATACATCCCGTACAATTGACAAAAAGTATTGACGATTTTACAAACCCTGATTTTATAATTACTTTTCAACGACATAACAATAATAATGGACCTACTCATTTTTACTATTCAAATAATAGAGGGGTTGATTGGCATGGCGCATTTATTTATCCTAATTTGGGAACTGATGGTATTGCAGCTCGTACAGACTACATTATCGATGGAGTGAAAGAGATGAGTGTGTTCTTAACTGTAGCTAAGTCTAACAAAAAGGAAGGTAGAGTAGCATTAGCAAGAACAAAAGATGGAGGAGTTAACTGGGATATTGTTTCCTGGATTGGAGATGAACCCGCAGGGTTTGATATAATGCCATCATCTTTAAGGTTATCATCATCTAAACTCTTGACTGTTATTAGAACGAGAACTGCTGATAGACTTGATCTTTTATCTTGTTATATGTCTTCTGATAATGGAAAAACATGGGAGAAACTTAAAGATCCAGTAGCCGATACAGGTCAAAACGGATCTCCACCCGCTCTTCTAAAATTGAGAGACGGTAGATTGGCTTTAGCCTACATCTATCGCAGCAATTTTGGTTCTCGCGTTAATATACGATTTAGTTCAGACGATGGCATAAATTGGAGTGATGAAATAGTTCTGCGTTATGGTGACGGCACAAATAGAGATGCTGGCTATCCACGAATGGTAGAGAGAGAAGATGGAAAATTAGTTCTGATATATTATTGGAACAATGTAAATAAAAAAGGAGCGGAACCTTATCGTTATATTGCATCTACAATATTTGATCCTAATCTTTGGGAAAAATAAAATATAATTAAGATATACACAAAATGAAAGATAAACTAATTACTTCATTAAAAGGAATTATTGTACCCTTAGTAACGCCACTAATAGATAATCATACTTTAGACGAGCGGGGTTTGAAAAATTTAATTGAGCATGTAATTAAAGGAGGCGTTTCAGGTATTTTTATACTGGGAACAACTGGTGAAGCTCAGAGTTTGAATTACGATCTTAAAAGAGAGTTAATTAAAAAAGTTGCTGAAATTGTAAATTTAAGAGTCCCTGTATTAGTTGGAATATCCGATACAAGTTTAGATGAGAGTGTAAATTTAGCATTATATGCAGCTACATGCGGTACCGATGCTGTTGTTGCCACTCCACCCTACTATTACAACTTAGGACAAGCAGAACTTTTTAATTATTATATGAGTTTAGCGTCATCTATAGATTTACCGTTATTCTTATATAATATGCCTTCAAATGCTAAGATAAACATAGAACAAAAAACTGTTATTGAATTGTCTAAACACCCCAAGATAATTGGATTGAAGGATAGTTCTGCTAATGGAGTATATTTTCAGAAATTGTTGTACTCGTTTATTGATAAGCCTTTTATGTTGTTCGTAGGGCCTGAAGAGATGATGGCGGAAACAGTTTTGATGGGGGGATATGGAGGAGTTAATGGAGGAGCAAATTTGTACCCAGAATTATATGTACAGTTATACAAGGCTGCAGTAGATAAGAATTTTGAAAGCATTAAGCGCCTACAAACTTTAGTAATCTCAATCAGCAATGCTTTGTACACTGTAGGAGAATATGAGTCAAGCTTTTTAAAAGGGGTGAAAACAGCATTGAATTTAAAAGGAATTTGCAGTGACTATATGTCTAAACCCTATTATAAATTTAATGAGACAGAAAGGGATACTTTGAAAAAAAGACTGTCTGACATTGATGAAAGAATAAAAGCAATCAAGTAAGTATTCTGTATTTGCACCTTAATTTAAAAATGATGTTTATGAAAGTTCAATTCCTTGATATAATTGTTTTTTTTGTTGTCAGTGTAGGCACTATCCTTTTTGGGGTTTCTTTTGCTCGGAAAAATAGGAGTGTTTCTGATTATACAAGTGGTGGAGGTAATATGCCCAGCATTGTAGTAGGGATGTCTATTTTTGCGACATTTGTAAGCAGTATAAGTTTTTTAGCCTTACCAGGAAGTGCATATCTTGGAAATTGGAATTCATTTGTTTTTAGTCTTTCCATTCCAATAGCAATGTTTTTTGCTGCAAAGTACTTTGTTCCATTTTATAGAAATATTGCCAGCATATCTGCTTATAGTTTTTTAGAAAAAAGATTTGGATATTGGGCAAGAGCATATGCTGCTATTTGTTATCTGTTAACTCAAATAGCTCGTATTGGATCAATTCTGTTTTTGTTAGGGTTAGCTCTAAATTCTATGCTTGGCTGGAGTATTCCCTCAATAATAATTATAACAGGTATAGGTGTTATCATATATTCTGTATTAGGAGGTATTAAGGCTGTGATGTGGGTAGATACAATTCAAGGAACAATTCTGATATTTGGAGCTTTGATTAGTGTATTCGTTTTATTTTTTTCATTGCCAGAAGGAATAGATCAATTTTTTAGTATAGGAAAAGAGTATAATAAATTTTCATTAGGACCTTTTGGAAGTGAATTAAATGCGCCAACTTTTTGGGTCACGTTAATATATGGATTATTTATTAATCTTCAAAATTATGGAATTGATCAAAACTATGTTCAGCGTTATAAGACTGCCAAGAGTGAGAAAAGTGCAATTTCTTCAGCTTTGTTTGGAGGGTTATTATATGTTCCTGTGAGTTTGTTATTCTTTATTATTGGAACGCTATTATTTGTGTATTATAAAGTTCAACCTGATTTAATACCATCTACACTCGCTGCTGATCAGGTGTTCCCTTATTTTATTGTGAATGGATTACCTACTGGAATTACAGGATTGTTAATAGCCGCAGTTTTTTCTGCTGGAATGAGCACCATATCCACAAGTATAAATAGTTCAGCTACTATCATTTTAACAGATTTTTTTGAACATAAGAAAGAAGAACTAACAGAGAGAAAAAGAATGATAATATTATATGTTACATCTTTTATATTGGGTCTTCTGGGTATAATTGTTGGATTAGCAATGATGTCTGTACAAAGTGCGCTTGATGCATGGTGGAGTTTAGCAGGGATTTTTAGTGGAGGTATGTTAGGATTATTTTTATTAGGATATATTACTAATAGAACTAAAGGCATTCACGCACTGATTGGTGCTGTTTTTGGTGTCGTGCTAATCGCCTGGATGACACTAAGCAAGCAAACAATTCTTCATAACTATCTAACCATAGTGTTTGGTACAATTCTAATTTTTTTAGTAGGGTTTATAGCAAGTTATTTAATAACTGATAAATCAAAAAGACAAGAATAAGAGATCTTTTGGAATGTTTCAATTGGTATTCACCGAATTTTAAAATGTTATATAGATGGACAAATTAGTAATAGGAATTGATTACGGCACTGACTCTTGCAGGGCACTGCTTATAGATACTACTTCAGGAAAAGAAGTGGCAACTTACACTTCTTTCTATCCTCGATGGAAAAAAGGATTGTATTGCAATGCGTCAAGAAATCAGTATAGACAACACCCGCAAGATTATATAGATTCTTTAGAAGAAGTAGTACGGGGTGTAACAAAGCAACTTACACCCGAAGAGGTTGATGAGATTGTTGCTATTGGTATTGATACCACTGGTAGTACACCCTGTTTAACAAATAGAGATGGAACTCCTTTGGCATTAATTCCAGAACATGCTGAAAATCCTAATGCCATGTTTTTTTTATGGAAAGATCATACTTCTATTAATGAAGCAAATGAAATAAATGATTTGTCCCGCAAATGGGAGATTGATTATACATCACGTTCGGGAGGAATTTATTCATCAGAATGGTTTTGGGCAAAAGGCTTACATGCTTTGCGAGAAGATACTTCTATTCGAGAAGATGCCTTTGCTATTATTGAACATTGTGATTGGATGCCCGCACTATTAACTGGCAATCTGAAACCCGAAGAAGTTAAACGCAGTAGATGCGCTGCAGGACACAAAGCAATGTGGGCTCAGGAGTGGGGAGGTTATCCAGCTCAGAATTTCTTTTTTCAATTAGATCCATTGCTTAATGGATTTGCAAATAATTTGAATGCTAAAACTTACACTTCCGATAATAGTGCCGGAAAACTAACGTATGAATGGTCAGAAAGACTCGGTTTGCCAGTTGGAATTGACGTGGCAGTAGGAATAATTGATGCGCATGCAGGAGCCATTGGTGCAGGAATTAAAGCGAACACAATGGTTAAAATCATTGGCACTTCAACTTGTGATATAATTGTAACGCCCAAGTCTGATCTGAAGAATAAATTCATTCCAGGAATAAGTGGTCAAGTTGACGGTTCTGTTATTCCTGATCTTATTGGTCTGGAAGCAGGGCAATCAGCATTTGGAGATATATATGCTTGGTTGAGAGATATTCTGAGTTGGTCGCTTAGCATATCGGAAATAAAAGATCAAAAATTAATTGAAGATAAGATTCTGGTAAAGTTGACTGAAGAAGCAGAAAAACTTAGCTTGACAGACAAAGATCTTATTGCAAACGACTGGTTCAATGGGAGGCGTACTCCGTTTGCTGATCAATCTCTGAAAGGCGGTATCGTTGGCTTAACCTTAGGAACGACACCAGCAGAATTGTTTAGAGGTTTGGTTGAAGCTACTGCTTTTGGATCAAAAGCTATTTTAGATCACCTCAGAAATGAAGGTGTAACGATAACTGAAATTATTGGAGTGGGAGGAATCTCAGTCAAGTCATCTTACGTAATGCAAACACTTACGGATATAATGAATGTGCCCATATCGGTAGCAGCAACAAAACAAGCAGGAGCACTGGGAGCTGCTATGCTTGCTGCAACCGCCGCAAATGTTTTTAAAACCATAGAAGAAGCACAAGAAGCATTGGGTTCGAGACGATTGCTTGATTACAAGCCTAATAAAGCAAAAGAAGTTATTTATTTAGATAAATATGAAAAATACAAAAGCTTCTTTTAACTCATTGATAAATATAAGCAATACAAATTTATAATAAAATAATTAATGAAAAATTTCAACTAAATAAAACACTTATACTTTATTGTATTAATCATTTTAAAGAATAAATCACATGAAAAAAAATCATCTCGAAAAAAGGTTTAAAAACAAATCATTATGTAAGATTTTTGGGTTCATCATAACAGTTGTTGTATTATCTATATTTTTAATAACTCCACTATCAGCTGCAAATTATGGTAGTAAAAATACTGATAAAAATGGAAATTTAGAAAAACAACAGCAGCAGCAACAACTCCAAAATATTTCAGGTGTAATAACTGATTCAAATGGAGACCCAATACCTGGGGTTACTGTAGTAGTTAAGGGAACATCCAAAGGAACAGTAACCGATATAGACGGACGCTACAAACTAGATAATGCAAAAAAAGATGATATTTTGCAGTTTTCATTTGTTGGAATGCAGAGTTTGGAAGTTGAAGTTGGTAATAAAACTTCAATTAATGGGGTAATGACCGAAAGTACTATCGGCTTGGAAGATTTTGTTGTAACAGCTCTTGGAATTACAAGAGAAAAAAAATCTCTTGGATATTCAGTAGGTGAGGTTAGCGGGAGTGAGCTAAATGAAACTCCAATGGGAAATGTATTAAATGCTATTGCTGGAAAAGCTGCAGGTGTCCAAGTATCTCAAATGTATGGTCTTGCAGGCTCATCTGTAAATATGGTAATTCGTGGAACAAGCTCACTAAATACCAATAATCAACCACTTTTTGTAATAGATGGAGTACCTGTAAATAATGGGGTTGATAATAACTTTAAAGATGCTGATATGGGTAATGTTATTTCTGATCTTAATACAGATGATATACAATCTATGTCAATTTTAAAAGGACCAAGTGCGGCAGCCTTATATGGCTCAAGGGCTGGAAGTGGTGTCGTTCTTATTACCACAAAATCAGGTAAAGGAGTAAAAAAAGGAATTGGCGTTTCATTTAACACCTCATATACACTTGACAATCCATATCATTTCATTCCTTTTCAAACGATGTTTGCTGCAGGTAAAGCTGGAGCTCATACTTTAGGAGAAACGGAAAATGAATCCTGGGGTCCAAAACTCGACGGAACGTTTCCTGATTCTTATCAATGGGATAAGTCATTAATGAAGAATGAAGGAGTCTCAATGCAACCTCTCATTAGTTATCCCAATAGACAGAAGAATTTTTATCAGAATGGATTTAGCCAGTCAAATAATGTAGCTTTTGATAGAAATTTTGAAAAAGCAAATTTTCGTGTCTCCTTAGGAAATTTAATTAATGAAGGTATTTTACCAAATACGGATTATTCTAGGAAAACAATCAATGTGAATGGGAGTTTTAATCTTGACGATAATTTAAAGATAAGTTCTTCTGTAAATATATCCGAAGCACAATCTGATAACAGACAAAATATCAGTACGGATCGTCGGGATCCTGCAAGATCTATTCTCGAAATAGGTGCACAGGTAAATCTGCTTGATTTGCAGGATTATTGGTTGAAAGGACAAGAAAACATCCAACAGAGAAAGATGAAGCCGAAACAAAACAACCCATATTTTAATATTTACGAAAATACAACTGGATTTAAGCGCAACCAAACTTTGGCTAAACTACAGCTTGATTGGGGTATACTCGATAATTTGAATTTTATGGCTCGATACCTCACAAATACAATAAACCAAAGAAATGAAGCAAAAGTTGCTTGGAGTGACTATGATAGTAATAAAGGAGAATACTCGATTGAAAGAACTTCTATAAAAGAAGAAAACATTGAAGGCTTATTAACTTTCAACAAAAATATCAGCGAAGGATTTAATCTTACTGCTAATGTAGGAGGAAATCTTAGATATAATTACAATGACAATCTTTCAAATGAAGCATCTCAGCTTGTATTACCTGGCTTATTCACTATTTCTAATGGAGTACCGGGTACAATTTATAATAACAGCTATTGGGGAGAAAAAGTTGTTAATAGTATTTATGGTTCGCTTTCACTTGGGTATAAAGATATGATTTATGTTGACCTTACTGCAAGAAACGATTGGTCAAGCACATTGCCAAAAGATAATAGGTCGTATTTTTATCCTTCTATGTCTGTAAGCTTATTAATTAATGAGATGATTCAACTTCCTTCATTAATTAATTTAGCAAAAATAAGATCAGGATATGCGCAAGTTGGTAATGATGTCGATCCTTATACATTAGCTCAATATTATAATGCTAATAGCGATTGGGGAGAAGCTAAGCGTATGTATATGTCAGGAATTCTAAAAAACCCCAATTTGAAACCTGAGTTAGCAAATTCGTGGGAAATTGGCTTAGATCTTTCCTTATTGAATAACAGAATAAATTTAGATGCAACTTATTATGTGACTGACAATAAAAATCAAGTACTTAATATTTCAACTCCAATTGAATCAGGATCTACAGCAAAACAAATTAATGCAGGACTTGTAAGAGGAAGAGGATGGGATATATCTTTAAACACACATTTGGTGAAGAGTCGTGATTTTTCTGCTGAACTGGGATTAACATTCACTAGAAATAGAACAAAAATTGTCGAATTAGCTGAGGGAATGTCCTATTATCAATTTGGTGAAGAAGGTGAAGCTAAAATTAGGAGCTATATTGGAGATGATATTGGGGATATATATGCATATCCTTATTTAAAAGTTGAAGATAAGAATTCTCAGTATTATGGTTATCCTATTATTGGTAAAAATGGTAGAGCACAATTAGATAACAGAGAAGAAAGCATAGAGAAAATTGGAAATTTTAATCATAAATTTCTATTGGGCATACAGCCAACATTTAAATATAAAAACTTCAGCATTTATGCTAATTTCGATTATAGAGTTGGCGGCGAATTTTTCTCAGGTTCAATGATGTTTTTTAGAAATAATGGTTGGTTGGAAGAAACATTTTCTGGTGTAGATTATAATAGAAACATAGATATTGTAAATCAAATAAAAGAAAATCCTGATAAATATTTTAATTTATGGGTTGGTGGTCGCAATGGTAATTATGGAGGGTTCCCTTGGCCAAATGAATCTACTCAAAATTCAAGATCATATATTAATAAAAATACAGGAGAGATAGTTTATCTTAATGATGCTAGTTTTATTCCAGGTGTTCGTGAAAATGGTAATGGAGGATATGTTGAAAACTTAGGAGGTGAAGGAACTGTATGGCTAACGCCTTTTGACGCTAACAAATATTCAACTAGATATTATGGAGGAAATAATATTTATGATGCTACGTACCTTAAATTAAGAGAGTTATCTATCACCTATATGATTCCTGAGAAATTGTCAAGTAGAGTAAATTTACATAATGCAACTATATCTTTAATTGGTCAAAATGTATTTACATGGATTAAAGCAGACATACCTATTGATCCTGAACTTGCTTTTAGATCAAAAGGAGATTCATGGCTTCAAGGTGCAGAATATTACAATGTTACGCCTTGGACTCGATCTTTCGGTATTAAACTTAATATTAATTTTTAAACTATTAGTTATGAAAAAAATAAGTATCATATTAATAATTATATCCTTGGGACAAGTTTTTCAATCTTGTGAAAATGATTTTGATGAATTAAATATTAGTCCTAATAATGTTGAAGAGGTATCTCCGAATTATTTGCTAACACATGTTATCTCAACCACAACGATGGAGTTTTATAGTTTAACAAATCAATTTAGTAACATTGCTGGATTAAATCAATATACACAACGGGGTACAGAATTTAATGCTGCTAAACAAAACGCATATCAATGGGATAGGGGTTCGTGGGGAAGTTTTTATAATATTCTAAGAACGAACAAACTTATGTATGAGATAGGAGAAAAAGAAGATCTTAAATTCTTTATGGCAGCTTCTTTGATAATGAAGTCATTCACATTTGGTTTAATAGCAGACATCTTTGGAGATTGCCCATATTCTGAAGCTTTGCAGGGCAACTCAAATTTAATATTTCCTCAATATGATGATCAAAAGAATGTTTACGAAGGAGTTCTTAATGATCTAAAGAGAGCCTCAAGTATTTTGCAAGAATTAGACCCAAAGTTAAGTGTATTGCCATCATCAGATATTTTTTATAATGGTGACAGAGATAAGTGGATTAAATTAGCGAACTCTCTTAGGTTGAGATATTGTCTGCGATTAGATAATAAAAAGGATCAACTTAACGTTGACATATTAGGTGAATTTAAAGACGCTGCTCGCATGGTTTTTGAAAGTAATGATGACAATGCAACTATGGTTTTATTAGGTTTGACAGATGAGAACTCTGCAGTAGGAGGTAATATCGCATCTTCAAATCCACCATATTCAATTAAACCAGGAAAACCATTAGTTGATTATCTACGAGAAAGAGGAGATCCAAGATTACAACGATGGGTTCACCCTGTTGAGAAGAAATGGGATTTTCATATTTCTGAAAAAACAACTATCGAATATACCGATTTCTTTAACAATAAGTTCCAAATTACAGTTTTACCCACAAATAATACTAAATTAGATACTTCATTGTATGTTGGACTCCCAATAGGATATGACAATCTAGATTTTTTGAGGAATTATAATAAAGGCGATGCTAAAAATGATTTTTTGGATGAAAAATCGCCATATATTTCTTATTTAGCTCCCATATATTTTGAGAATAGTAATGATTTTGTAAATCCATCCTTAATTACTTATTCAGAAATTGAATTCATTTTAGCAGAGGCAGCTCTTTTAGGATATTATGAAGTGTCAAATGCAGAAGATCACTACAAAAAAGGAATTAAAGCATCTATGGAACAGTATAATATATTGTCCGAAGGAGAGAATTTTGATTTTGAAGAATTTTATAATCAACCTTTAATTAGTTACAACAGCTCTTTAATAGATAATAAACATAAACTTATAATGACACAGAAGTGGATTGCTCTGTGGTTACAAGCTGAACCTTGGTTTGATTATAGACGAACTGGTCTTCCTGCTTTTGAACCTGCAGCAAATGCTGCCTATGGAGCTGCATTGCCTTTGCGATTTGCTTATCCTACACCTTTTGCTGATCCGAAATATGTGGGAAATTATGAAGAAGCCGTTAGTAAACTAGAGAAAACTAAATTTGTTCCGTCCAATCAATCAAAAGACCATAGTTATTCAAAAAGTTGGTTATTACAAGGAACAGGGAAACCGTATTAACTATAATATTTTTATTGTAGATTAAGTTGCAGTTTAATTTTATATTTCGTTATCTACATCTAATAAATTAATTTATGTATAGATCAATATTTATTTTTACACTTACAATATTGGGAAGTTTCTTTTTTATAGCTTACGGTAATAATCAAAATAGTCTCGATTTAAGTAAGACAGTGATTGTTTTGTCACCATCTATATCATTACAAAAAAAGACTACACTTTTACAAGTACTGACTGAAGAAATCGAAAAACGTACTTCTGTAAAAATGAAGCCGCAAGAAAGCTGGGATGATAAAACAGTGATTGCTCTTGCATTATCGACGGACAAAGAAGTATTTGGAAAAGAAGTTCCTATTCGCAAAGGAAACGATTTGCCAGAAAACAAAAAAGAGGGGTTTAGGTTATTTAATTCAACCGAAAAAGGTCGGAGAACACTTTGGATAATTGGTGGGGATTATCGTGGTTTACTCTTTGGCATTGGAAAACTCCTTCGAACAGCTGAAATTAGTGAAGGTCAAATGTTACTTCCAGATAAAATTAATATTGCTGCTTCACCAGAATATAGCATTCGCGGTCATCAATTTGGCTATCGTAACACAGCAAATTCTTGGGATGCATGGAACATTGAACAGTTTGATCAGCATTTTAGGGAACAAATTCTTTTCGGAGCCAATTGTTTCGAAAATATACCTTTTGATGCTGATCCACCAAGTGTACACATGAGATTCTCCAGTGAAGATATGAATACTACATTGAGCAACATATGTGAGAAGTATGATGCTGATTATTGGGTATGGACCCCAGCTTATGTTGACTTAAAATGCAAAGAACTAAGACAAGCTGAAATCAAAAAGCATGAAGCTTTATATAAAAACACTCCTCGTTTGGATGGAGTTTTTTTCCCAGGAGGAGACCCAGGAAAAAATCATCCTTCAGAGGTCCTTCCATTTTTAGAAGAATTGGCAAATATACTTCATAAATATCATCCGAATGCTGGAATGTGGATTTCATTACAGGGTTTTGATAAAGAGAAAGTTGAATATTTTTTTGAATATATAAATGAAAAGAAGCCCGAATGGCTTACAGGTTTAGTAAATGGACCAAGTAGTCCCGCACTTTCTTTAGAGCGAAAAAATCTATCGAAAAAATACAAAATTCGTTCATATCCTGACATAACACATACAGTACGGTGTCAGCATCCTGTCTTAAACTGGGATCAAGCATTTGCACTTACTTTAGGACGTGAATGCACAAATCCACAACCATTATATTATGCAGAAATCCACAATCGCGATGCAATTTACACCGATGGGTTTCTTTCTTACTCTGATGGTATGCATGATGATGTTAATAAAATGATATGGAACCAAATGAGTTGGGACACTACTAATAATATTGAAGATATAATTTTTGATTATTGCAACTTTTTCTTCGGGACAAAAGTTGCAAATGATGCAGCTCGCGGAATATTTGATTTAGAAGAAAATTGGGTCGGTACTATTAAAGGTAATCCTGTCATACAAAATACGCTTAATCTTTGGAGAAAACTGGAAATTGAAAATCCACAACTGGCAAGCAATTGGCGTTGGCAGCAACTTGTCATGCGAGCGTATTATGATGCATTTATTCAACAACGACAAGCTTACGAAGAATCTCTTGAAAATCAAGTTTATGATATACTTTTAAATGCTAAAGATATAGGTGCAGAAAAAGTAATCAAAGATGCATTAGAAATTCTCCAAAAGTCAGAAACAGAACCAGTAACAAAAGAATTAAGTCAAAAAGTCATTCAATATTGTGATGATTTATTTCATTCCATAGGTTTGCAAACCAGTGTGTCCTTGTATGATGCAAAAAATTACGAACGTGGTGCAATTCTTGATTTTCTTTATTATCCGTTAAATAACAGATGGTGGCTCGAAGATGAATTTAAAAAAATTGTCGATATTAAATCCGAAGAAGGAAAGGTGGCTCGGCTTGATTTTATTCGTAATTATGAAAATCCAGGAGAAAGGAGTTTCTACGACAATATCTCTATTAACGCTAAACACTTAACTAATTTAGATTTTGAAAAAATTAATTATTTATGGGAAAATAATGGTTTTAGCAGAAAACGTTTATCTACTCAAGTATTTCAATTTTCTAGCGAATTACAATATGATGAGCTTGATTCTTCTTCAGATTATCTTATTAAAATTGCAGGTTTTGGAGAAGCCCTATTGCGTGCAAATGGCACTAGACTTAAACCTACCAAATATGATAAAGAATACGAACAATTCAAGGAATTTCCACTCTCAAAAGAACTGATAAAAGATGGCAAACTGAAAATCACTTTTGATAAACCTGAAGAAGAAGAATCTCTTAATTGGCGACAGCAATCAAGATTTACTGATGTGTGGGTAATAAAGAGAAATTTATAAAATTATGGTGAAAAATTATATCTATTGAGGTCACTTGTTTTTCTAAACCTAAAAGTGTGCTAATATGGCCTTAAAATGTGAATGTTTAATTTATTATTGGGTTTATCTTTAAATTCGGATTTCTTTCTCGCTACCTTTGTTGTTTGAGGGTATAGCTGATTTTTCAATAAGTTGAGAATGTAATTCGTGCACTAAATTAACTCATGCGAAGTTGGTCAGAATATTTTTTTAATAACACAGACTTAGTTCAATAGACCATCTTTTTTTCATCTCTGGAGAATCATCCATTTTTATGGAAAGATTCTCCTTTCGTTTATTTATAACCTGAGTTCGATTAATATTTAGGTTAAAAATCACATGAAAATAATTGTAATATAAGGCAAAAGTTAGTGTCTTTATAGTATTGACTAACAGATAAATAACTAACAATAGCCTTATGATTATTATCGACAAACTTACGGAAATATTTTGTATTGTAGATGAATTTTGCAAAGAATTTGAACGTGAAACTGGACATTTTCCTCTTGGAAATAAATCAAAGCGGCCACCAAGAATGTCTTCATCTGAAGTGATCACTATTTCTTTATTATTTCATTTAAGTGGATTTAGGTGCTTTAAGCACTTTTATATTTTTTATGTGCAGAAACATATGCAAATCGAGTTTCCTAACACAGTCTCTTATAATCGATTTACCGAGTTAATGCAGAGCAAGTTAATGATGATGACAATGTTTGCTAAGACTTGTTGCCTTGGTTCATGCACGGGTATTTCTTTCGTAGATTCTACTCCTATAAGAGTGTGTAAAAATAAGAGAATCAAGCGAAATAGAGTTTTCCGTGAATTAGCTACAGTTGGGAAATCAACTATGGGGTGGTTTTATGGATTCAAACTCCACATTGTCATCAATGAAAAAGGCGAAATTATAAGTTTCTGCGTAACCCAAGCTAATGTGGATGATAGGGATCCGTTAAAAAACGAACGCTTCTTAAAACAAGTCTTCGGGAAACTATTTGCAGATAAGGGGTACATTGGGCAGCAGTTAACAGAACTACTATTTGTAGATGGAATTCATTTGGTTACTAGCATTAGAAACAACATGAAAAACTCTTTGATGTCTATGAGTGATAAATTGTATCTGCGTAAGAGATCAATCATTGAAACAGTGAATGACGAGTTGAAAAACATCTGTCAAGTAGAACACTCTATACATAGAAGTGTAGGCAACTTTCTAACTAATCTTGTTTGTGGACTTATTGCCTACCATTTTCTGCCTGAAAAACCTGCCCTAAGATATGAAACGGTGAAATCTAATCAATTATCTATTTTTTAATAATCGAACTCAGGTTCATAGCTTTCGATAGTAGTTTTTGAACTTTTTTCACTGATACTGATTAGAGTCCACTTCATTCAAGTACTGCAATTGTCATTGGGTATATGTTCATTCCTTAATCCTTCTTTTTATTATATTATTCCTATTCATAACTCATTACAGTTCAATATGTCAGTAAATATCAATAAAAACATCAAAAAGTCACATTTATTCCATTTATTATTTCTATTTTTACGGCTTCATTTAAAAAAACAATTAGAATACTTGAGCTGTTTCACCAAAGATTGTTTATATTTAGAAGCAGTTAGAGCAAGGTAAGATTAACAACGAAGAATAACAGTACGCTCAAAGCAGCGTACACAAAACATAAATATTTGCAAATGAATGATTTATCAAACAGATTAATGTCTCTTTCAGAATCAGAAACATTGGTTATGTCTCAAAAAAGCGCTGAGCTAAAGGCGCAAGGTGTTGATGTAATAAACCTGAGTGTAGGTGAACCCGATTTTGCCACACCCAATCATATAAAAGAGGCAGCTAAAAAAGCAATTGATGACAATTTTTCTTTTTACTCTCCAGTGACTGGTTTTTTAGATTTAAGAAAGGCCATTTCAGAGAAATTGAAGACAGAGAATAACTTAACTTATGCACCCGACCAAATTGTTTGTTCTAACGGAGCGAAACAATCTATTTGCAATGTGATATTAGCAATGGTGAATGAGGGCGATGAGGTAATTATTCCTGCGCCTTATTGGGTGAGCTATCCAGAGATGGTGAAATTAGCAGAAGGTACGCCTGTTGTGATAAATGCAGGTATTGACCAAGATTTTAAAATCACCGCCGCTCAACTGGAAGAGGCTATCACCCCTAAAACAAAAGCAATCATATTGTGCTCTCCCTCCAACCCAACGGGGAGCGTTTATAGTAAGTCTGAATTGAAGTCATTGGCAGATGTGTTAGCAAAACATCCTAATGTATATGTTATCTCTGACGAAATATACGAACACATCAACTACATTGGTAAACACGAAAGCATTGCTCAGTTTGAGGAACTGAAAGATCGCATGATTATTGTGAATGGTGTTTCAAAATGCTATGCCATGACAGGATGGAGAATTGGTTGGATGGCTGCGCCAAAAGCTATTGCTTCGGCTTGCTCCAAACTTCAAGGTCAATATACAAGTGGTCCTTGTTCCATTTCTCAGAAAGCTTCACTTGCAGCATATATTGGTAGTCAAGAAGATGTTGAGAAAATGAGACAAGCCTTTGAGCGTAGAAAAGAGTTGACATTTAAATTGCTTTCAGAAATTGATGGATTGGAAACTAATAATCCAGAAGGTGCTTTCTACTTGTTCCCGAAGTGTAGTTCCTATTTTGGAAAATCACATAAAGGCAAAACCATTGCAGACTCGGCCGACCTGGCTATTTATTTGTTGCAAGAAGGCCATGTGGCTTGCGTTGCAGGAAATGCATTTGGTGCTCCCGATCATCTTCGTTTGTCTTATGCCACCTCGGATGAGAATTTGGTGGAGGCAGTGAAGAGAATAAAAGAGGCATTGGGGAAGTTGAATTAAAAGAACTGGAATAAGAGACGCAATGACTTGCATCTTATAAACTATTTAAAGGCGAAAAGCAGGAGTATCTATTATTCTTTGGTTTTCGCTTTTCTATTTAAACCCATCCCACCACTTCTTCTTTTTAATCAATTGCTTTACCGTTAAAATCTTTGATGGTTTTGCTTTTGTAAGCTCAGAGTCCATTTGTCGTTCAAAAATGCAATTCATTTTCCAACTCGATGTATAATATGGAGTAAACAAATACCCTTTTCCATCATAGTTTTTACTGTCATAATCAACTTCTACAGGTAATTTGCCTATTAGTTCGTATATCTCTGAAAAGTCTTTGTAATAGATATCAGGTGAGTACCAATCTACGTGCGGTTTGTCTGACCACTCTGCAAGATTAAGAACGAGAACTTCGGAGTTTTCGAAATCTGTGAGTGTTGGTTTAGAGATCATATTTATTCTTGTTGTAGCCACCAAATTGCATGCTGTCTTTGGATTTGTGTCTGTGGCTATAACTATTGCGCCACCATAATTGGCGTTTTTTGTTTTAAACACTAAACAGTCGCCAGTTGAAAAGATTGGCTTCTTTACTTTTTCTTTTTTCCTTGGCTTCGCTTTTGGTCTATCAGATTTTAGTTTCTCTAAAAACTTATCAAGCACAATCTTTCTCTTTTTGATGTCTTGTTCGCTTGAATCAAGCTCTAACCACAGTTTTAGATCTTCCCCACTTGTAATAATCTTTTCAACCGTTGATAATACCAGTGGGTCAAGTGATTTAGTTTCCCATTGAGCAAGAGCAAGCGCAAACCAGAAGTTGTGTTTCTTTTCTTCTACTTCCAATATTTCAGCATTATTTGCACAGATTTTCTGTGAGATATCGACAGGCTCGCCACCTTGGTTGTATAGGTCGAAGAACTCATTGTATACGTCAGCAAATGCGTCACTATCTTTTATTGCTGTTCCCCATGTTCCCATATAGTAATTCTTATTCTATTGGTTCAAAAATTCTTTATGTAGAATATGCAATGCCCCCTGTATTGTATATTTAAAATGATTCAACAATCATACAAAAAAAGGACAACGAATAGCTCACACCATTTTAAAACCCCGCTCTCACCATCACCGGAAAATGATCAGATGGGAAATGTCCATAGTGCATATCATTCAGCACTCCATATTTTTTAATTGTAATGCCTGGGGTTACCCAAATATAATCGATTCTGTTTTTCATTGGAGCATCTAATTTGAATGAATTGAAAGTTCCAACTGTTCCATAAGGTTTGGCTTGAGAAATGAGGTATGAGTCATTCAAGCTGTTCGCATTATAAATAATTTGAATAGGTTCGCTATCGGGAGTAGCATTAAAGTCGCCTACACAAAATAGGGGAGCATCGCCAGCAATTTCTTTTATTTTTGAAAGTAGCAGTAGTGACGAGTTGCGACGAGCTTCTTTACCTTGATGATCGTAATGCAAACTGAAAAAGTAAAACTCTTTACCCGCTTCTTTATCTCTAAACTTTGCCCAAGAACAAATTCTTCGAATGTTAGCATCCCAACCAAAAGAAGGTTCTTCTGGAGTGAGGGAGAACCAAAAATCACCATTGTCTAACACTTCAAAACGATCTTTTTTATAAACAATCGCAGAGAATTCTCCAGCATTTTTGCCATCATCTCGACCTACACCAACGTAAGCATAATCGCCAGCACCTACAATATCTTCCAATTGATGATGAAGTCCCTCTTGTGTTCCCATAATGTCGAAATCGTGAAAACGTATTAAACCATTTACGTTGTCTTTCCTATGTGCCCAAGCATCTAAGCTATCATGCGGATTATCATACCTTAAATTGTAGGTAGCGATGTTGAGTTCATATTCTTTTTGAATGTTTTGTGCAAACATTATCGTAATAATAAAAAGTGATAAACAAAGTAGCAATAATTTTTTCATAGCTTTATTATTTAATTATGATTTATATGTTCATTTTTTCTTCAAAACCTACACCTCACACCACATATCTCATATCCCATACCCCGTAGCCTGATCTCTCACCTCATCACAATATCCCTGATAATATCCATTTCGGCATATTCATTTAGCTTCTCAATCAGCCCCTTTTTGTTCATCATAAGCTCGGCACGCAAAACGGACGAATTGAGATGGACAAACAATACTCCTCGCTTAATATAAAGATTAGAAGTGTATTTTGAGACTCCTTCACCCAATATTTCTTTCCAAGCACGAAGCACCCGATTTTCCGCAATTCTCGATTTTAACAGCGTGTTTTCTTCCATTAATTCTTTCAGAATACTTCCAAGGTCTCTTGCGTTGCGCTTAATCATAGTTTTATACGAGGTTTTATTATGTTTGAGTGTATAATTAGTTGTTGATTGGTTGTATCTCACCATTTACAACTGAATAGAGGTGATAATTGTTGTTGAAAGGTTGCAATATTCGGTCCAGTGATTGTCGGTTGGTATCAGATATGAATATCTGTCCAAAGTCATCGCCCGACACAAGTCTGATAATTTCTTTTACACGCGTTTCGTCCAATCGATCGAAAATATCATCTAAAACAAGTATTGGCTTGGTGTTGCTTTTTTTGGATAAAAATTGAAATTGCGCCAATTTAAGAGATACAAAATAGGTTTTTTTTTGTCCTTGCGATCCATCTTTCTTTATAGGATATCCATCAATCATCATTTCCAACTCATCGCGATGAACCCCAACGGTAGTGTGACCCAAAATCATGTCACGCTTGCGTGCATCTAAGAGTCGCTCTTTAAAAGTGTTTCCATTTAGTTGAGATGAGTATTCAAGTGAAATGCTCTCTTTGGAATGGCTAATTGCTGTGTAAAAATCGTGAAAGATGGATGTTAGATCTTCAATAAACAGTTTTCGTTTTTCGAAAATAGCAATACCTTCCTCAATCATTGTTTCTTCCCAAAGTTCCAAAAGGCTTATGTCGATATTATCTTGTTTGAGTAATGCATTGCGTTGCTGCAATGCGTTGTTATATCTAACTAACGATTGTAAATAAAGCTTGTCAAATTGCGATATCCCTACATCCATAAAGAGGCGTCGCTCTTCACTTCCTCCCATTATCAATTCGTTATCGGCTGGCGAAATCATTACCAAGGGTATAAATCCAATGTGTGCCGATAGTTTGTCGTATTGCTTTTTGTTACGCTTAAATTGTTTTTTCTGACGGCGCTTCAATGCGCAATATATTTCTTCTTCGTTTCCGTCGGCAAATTCATACTTGCCTTGTATCATACAAATATCAGCATCGTGTTGTATTACTTGCGAGTCGATTGGATTTGAATGACTTTTGCAAAATGAAAGATAATATACAGCATCCAACAGGTTTGTTTTGCCCATACCATTGTCTCCCAAAAAACAATTTATTTTTGGAGATAGAGAGAGTTCAACCTCAGCTAAGTTTTTATAATTAAGTATTGATAAGTGTTTTAGTATCATTTTTTGTTGTTCAACGCTTCTTATTCAGCTACTAATAGTTCTTGAAGGTCTTCGGGCGAAATATTCATGTTTAATTTCCCTTGATGGGCAAAAGCTATTCGGCCTCTTTCTTCCGAAACAATAATAACTTTGGCATCCGTTTCTTGTGAAATACCCAATCCGGCTCTGTGTCTCAAGCCCAAATGTTTGGGGATATTGGGGTTTTGAGATACGGGTAAAATACAACCAGCTGCTCTTATTTGTTTCCCCACAATTATCATAGCGCCATCATGCAGTGGGCTATTTGTGAAAAATATATTCTCGATGAGTCTTGTAGAGATATCGGCATTAATTATTTCTCCCGTTTGTTCATATAGACCTAATTGTATCTCTCCTTGAAGCACGATCAGTGCACCCACTTTTTCTTTTGCCATATTCATCACTGCAAATATGATGGGCGTAATGTGAGAAATGTCTTTCTGTTTATTGTTTTGAGGGAAAATTATCTTGGTTATGAATCTCCATCCTTTTTTTGGACCTAACGACATAAGAAAGCGCCTTATCTCGTCTTGAAAAAGAATTATTAAAAGGAAAAACCCAACACTCACAAATTTATCTAATATAGTTCCCAGCAAACTCATTTGAAAGACTTGAGAAACTAATATCCAGAGAATAAGAAAGGAGGCAATTCCTATAAACAAAGGTTTTGTGCCCGATATTTTAACCAGTCGGTAGGAGTAGTACATTAGGAGTGCTACCAGCAGAACGTCAATCAGGTCTTTTATTCCAAAATGTTCGAGCATATATGTGGAGGGTTATTTGTATTTATAATAATTCTTTAGATCCATATTTGTTCAATTCAGCAGTTAGCTTCACACATTCTACAGCTTGTTTTACATCGTGTACGCGCAATATGTTGGCTCCCGATTGTAAAGCGTAAGTGTTAAGAACGGTTGTACCATTGAGGCTGCCTTCTGCATCTGTATTAAGCAGTTTGTAAGTCATCGATTTGCGCGATATTCCAACTAACAATGGAGTCTCAAAAATATGAAAATATTTTAGATGCGCCATCAATTCGTAGTTTTGTTCCAGTGTTTTGCTAAACCCAAAACCAGGGTCAACAATAATGTCATTTACTCCAAGACTGTTAAGATGGGCAATTTTTTCGGAAAAGTAAAATATAATGTCTTCTATAAAATTGTCATAGTGGGTGAATTGTTGCATAGTTTGCGGTGTACCCCTCATGTGCATTAGGATATATGGCACATTAAGTGCTGCTACAGTTACGAACATAGTTTCATCTAATTGTCCTCCCGATATATCGTTTATTATGGCAACACCATATTTTTCGACTGCTGTTTTAGCCACTTCCGCGTAAAATGTATCGATGGATAAAATGGCATCAGGAAACTGGCGCTGTATAAAGGCCAGTACTGGCTCAATGCGTTTTAATTCTTCTTGTGGTGTGTGCAATGTCGAGGTTGGAGCAGTCGATTGACCTCCAATATCAATAATTGTTCCACCTTCATCCAATATTTGTTGCACTCGCTCCACAATTTCTTTTTCAGATTGTTTACGGCTTCCACTATAAAAAGAATCAGGCGTTACGTTTACAATTCCCATTATAAGTGGAGTGGCAAGGTCGATTAAATTGCCTTTTATGTTAATGGTCTGGCTTTTCATTCTTGTTGTTCTTTTTCTAAGTTTCTCCGCTCAGGATAGTCTATGTTGTAATGAAGACCTCTGCTTTCTTTTCGTTGCATAGCCTGTTTTATTACTTCGTAGCTCACTTTAATGATGTTACGCAATTCGCAAATGTCTCTTGAAACAACTGATTGCTGAAAGAGATGCTCAGTTTCGCGGTAGAGTATGTTCAATCTGGTTAAGGCTCGTTGTAAACGCAAATTAGATCGAACTATCCCTACATAAGAAGACATAATTTGTGCAACTTCTTTTTCTGTCTGAGTTATCAGTACCATCTCTTCGGGCAACGTAGTGCCTTCGGCATTCCAGTTGGGGATGTTCTCTTCAAAATTGTAATTATCAACTACAGATAGTGCATGCTTTGCAGCAGCGTCAGCAAATACAACGGCTTCAATAAGTGAGTTGGAGGCTAATCGGTTAGCGCCATGCAGACCAGTACAAGCGCATTCGCCATTTGCATACAGTCGTTTGATGTTAGATTGAGCATTCAAATCAACCATTATGCCTCCACAGCTATAATGAGCTGCTGGAGCAACAGGAATAAAGTCTTTGGTTATGTCAACACCATTTGACAAACACTTTTTGTATATTGCTGGGAAATTATTCTTTGTTTCTTCGGCATCTTTATGGGTTATGTCTAAATAAACATAGTCGTCTCCTCTGGTTTTCATTTCCGTATCAATGGCTCTGGCAACTATGTCGCGTGGTGCTAATGATAGACGTGGATCATATTTATTCATAAATTCCTCTCCATCCATTGTTCGCAATACACCGCCATATCCTCTCAGCGCCTCGGTAATTAAAAAAGAGGGTCGTTCGTGTGGATGGAAAAATGCAGTAGGGTGAAATTGAACAAACTCCATATCTTTAATCCTCCCTTTTGCTCTTGCCACCATGGCTACTCCATCTCCTGTAGCAACTAATGGGTTGGTAGTGGTTTGATAAATAGAGCCTAATCCTCCCGTTGCCATCATCGTGATGCGAGAGAGAAACTTTTCTATCTTATTTGTTTTCTGATTTAAAACATAAGCTCCATAGCATTGTATATTGGGCGTCTTGCTTGTAATTACTTGATCCAAATGGTGTTGTGTGAGTATTTCAACGGCAAAATGATAATCGAAAACATCAATATTAGGATGTTTCTTAATTGCTGAAATGAGGCTCGTTTGTATTTCAGCACCTGTGCTATCTTTGTGATGCAGAATGNNACCTTTTTCGTTCTTGTCAAAGTTGACGCCCCAGTTAATGAGCTCTTCAATTTGTTGAGGAGCTTCATTAACGACTTTTTCCACAGTTTTTTTGTCGCAAAGTCCAGCGCCAGCAATGCAAGTGTCATTTATATGATTCTCGAAATTATCCAACACATCGCTCACAGAGGCAATACCTCCTTGCGCATAAAATGTATTAGTTTCTTCCAATAAGTTTTTTGTAACTATCGCAACTTTGCCATGTGATGCCACTTTAAGTGCAAAGCTCATACCTGCTATACCTGAACCAATTACAAGGAAATCGTATCTATGTGTCATTTTTGAAATGCTTATTAAACATACAAATTTAAACATTTAAAGCTACAATGTTTGTTTCTATCCATTTTAAATAACTGTTATAAAAGAAAGCTTCGAAATATCAGTGCCTATCGCTAATAAAGTTTAACATCAAATTATTGGTTAACGTCCACAAATAGTTTGCATTATAAACATTCAAATGCTTTATTTGTTATATAATAAACTACTGTTTCTACATGCAAACATATAACTACAATGAAAAAGTTTACACATATTTTCCTCGCTCTCTTTTGGGTATTTTTGTCTCTTGCTCCGGTAACTTTTGCACAACAAAACCGTGAACCCACTATTCCTGTAAAAGGGAGAATAATTGCTGATGATTCGGGCAAGCCTTTGGAGTATGCCAGTATAACAATTAACAACACTAATATTTCAACTGTAACCAATCAAGACGGTTTTTTCTCTTTGCGTATTCCCAATTCTGCAAGAAATTATCAATTAAAGGTTCAGCATTTGGGTTACGAAAATATAAGCATACCTGTTATCACACTTATTGATAAAGAAGATAATGTGCTTCGTATGAGATCTGGGTCAATTAGCTTGGGCGAAATAGAAGTGGTATCGGGGGATGGCACCGAGTTAGTGAAAGACGCATTGGCATTAGTAAGTAAAAATTATGATAGTGATCCTAATATGATGGTTGCTTTTTATAGAGAATCCATTAAGAAAGGTTCAAACTACATCTCACTCGTTGAGGCTGTTTTAGATGTGTACAAAGAATCTTATAGATCATATCGAGATGATCAAGCGCGTATTTATATAGGTAGGAAAGCTACTGACATTAACCCCAAGGATACTATTTTCATGAAGTTTCAAGGTGGTATAAGTGATGCTTTATTGGTTGATGTGGCCAAGCATCCAGATATTGTGTTTGGCGATGATGCAAGTGAATATATTTTTAATATTGAGAATATTATCACCTTGAATGATCGTCCACACTACGTTATTGATTTCTCACCTAAAGGTGGTATAGAGCATATTCTTTTTCGTGGAAAAATTTACCTTGATGTAGAATCATCAGCATTCAAACGTGTTGAATTTAATATGAATGTAGAGGATCGTTCAGAAGCCTCTTATATCTTTATCAAGAAAAAACCATCCTCTATGCGTGTTGATGCTGAAAGTGCAACTTATGTTGTAGACTATGTAGAGCAAAATGGAAAATGGTACTTCAATTATAGCAGTACAGAAGTGAAGTTTAAAGTTAGATGGAAAAGAAGATTCTTTGGGTTATTTGCATCAACCTACACCATTTTTTCAGAATTAGCAGTAACAGATAGATACCAAGACCCGGTTGAAAAGTTTCCACGTAAAGAGCGTATTCGCTCCAGTGATGTTATCGCTGAGAAAGTAGAGTATTTCCAGAATCCTGATTTTTGGGGAGATTACACTGTTATTGAGCCAGATAAAGAAATAACCAATGCAATAAAGCGTTTGAGTGGTAAATTGCAAAGGAGAGATTAATCTTTTTCCAAATAATGCGTCCAAGTTGGAAAGATATAGTATCTTTGCACTCGAATGTTAATTAAAATTTAAAATTTTATGTACTTAGATTCAGAAAAAAAGCAAGAAATCTTTGCAAAATACGGAACGTCTAACACTGATACTGGCTCACCAGAAGCACAGATAGCATTGTTCTCATACCGTATTTCGCATTTAACTGAACATTTGAAGTTAAATCATAAAGATTATAACACTGAGCGTTCGTTGAAAATATTAGTAGGTAAACGTCGTCGTTTACTTGACTACCTTATTGATGTAGATGTTGAAAGATACAGAAGCATTATTAAGGAACTTGGTATTAGAAAGTAATCTTTACGAACAGCAATCAAAAAGAAAAGAGCAATTCAAAATGAGTTGCTCTTTTTTTTGGCTCTACACAAACATAGAAAACAGTTTCTTCCATGTCTATAACACCTATAAGCGTTTATTTTTCGAGGTAATCAATGATATTTCTTTTTTCAAACATTTTTCCCGTCGTGAAAATGTTTGAAACAGTTGAAAATCTCAAACACCGCGGTGAAAATGTTTTCAAACACATTATTTTGGATTTGTTGCCCTAATTTGCTCCATTTATGCCTTAAAAATTCAATATTCGAACTTGAATTCTCTTTTTATCAGTTGAATTTTCAATTATAATCTCCTTTTTCTTTTTTTAGGACATCATTTTCCCAAATTTGTTCAAAAAAGCGCCATTTTTAGCGATTCAAAACATTTTCACCACGGTGTTTGAGATTTTCATCGCATGAACGTTCAATCCACCACGGTGGATTTGATTTCTATCTGTTTTTTGGCAAATTTACTATTGAATTGAAAAAAATAATTGACAATTATTTCCAAACTGATATTTGAACAACAGGACTGAATCTATAAATTGGGAAATTTATAATGGAATTTGATTATGACCGACTATATAATGGAGAAGAGAAAACTATTTTGCAGTTTCTCTATTGTAGCAAACTCTGCATAATGGAATGTACTCTTCCATCTCTCCAATCATAACTTGCTTCTGGCCTGCAACAATGCGATGAGAATAATTGGCTAAGCTGCCACAGCGAACACATATAGCATGAACTTTTGTGACATCATCGGCAATGGCGCACAATGCTGGGACAGGACCAAAAGGTTGTCGTTTGAAATCCATATCCAATCCTGCAACAATAACCCTCACACCTTGATCTGCTAATTGTTGGCACACATTTACAAGACCTAAATCAAAAAACTGAGCTTCATCAATGCCCACTACATCAGATTCTGACGAGAGTAAAAGTATATTGCTTGAATGATCAACGGGAGTAGATAGAATGGAGTTCCGGTCATGCGACACCACTTCATCGGCAGAGAATCTCAGGTCGATTACGGGTTTAAATATCTCAACTGTTTGTTTGGCTATCTTTGCTCGTTTCAAACGTCGCAACAACTCTTCAGTTTTTCCTGAAAACATCGATCCACAAACTACCTCAATCGACCCTCTTCTATGTTTTTTGTCTATGGTATTTTCCCCGTAAATCATATTCAGTTATAAAGATTATGTGATTCTTTTTTATTCTATTTATTTTCCTTTGATTATCTTCTTAATTTCGTTGAGCTTGTTCAAGGCATCAACAGGCGTAAGGTTGTTTACATCTAAGTTTATTATTTCGTCTCTCACTTGACTCAATACAGGGTCGTCTAATTGGAAAAAACTCAGCTGAAAACCTTCTCTGTTTTCAACAATCTCTGTTAGAGGTTTAGCAATTCCTTTTTTACGGTTGTGCTGCTCCATCTCTTTTAAGATTGATTCGGCACGTTGTGTAATACTTGGAGGCATACCAGCCATTTGAGCTACATGAATACCAAAACTATGCTCACTTCCTCCAGCGGTTAGTTTTCGCAAGAAAATTATCTTATTGTCAATCTCCTTAACCGACACATTGTAGTTTTTGATTCGTTTAAACGTTTTATCCATTTCGTTTAACTCGTGATAGTGCGTAGCAAAAAGAGTCTTGGCGCGTGCCTTTGGATTTTCGTGAATGTACTCTACAATTGACCATGCAATGGATATGCCGTCATAGGTACTGGTTCCACGCCCCAATTCATCAAAAAGAACAAGACTTCGCTTAGAGATGTTGTTTAGAATATTTGCAGCTTCGTTCATCTCCACCATAAAGGTTGATTCGCCCAACGAAATATTATCGGACGCTCCAACGCGGGTGAAAATCTTATCGACCAAACCAATTTTAGCCGCTTCGGCTGGAACGAAACTGCCCATTTGTGCCATAATGGTGATAAGGGCCGTTTGCCTTAGCAGTGCCGACTTACCCGACATGTTAGGTCCTGTTATGATGATAATCTGTTGCGAATCGTTATCCAAGTAAACATCGTTGGCAATAAATGGCTCATCGGGAGGTAGTTGCATCTCAATTACAGGATGTCGCCCATTCTTGATGTCCAGTTCAAGCGAAGTATTTAGTTGCGGGCGAATGTATTTATTTTCTTGTGCAATTCTTGCAAAGGAATATAAACAATCGCAGCGCGCTATGATGTTTGCATTTATTTGTATGATTGGGATATATTCAATCAAGCTTTCTACCAACGAGTTGAATAGCTCAATCTCTAATGAGAAAATTTTCTCCTCTGCCCCCAATATCTTTTCTTCATACTCCTTTAACTCCTGTGTAATGTACCTCTCAGCATTCACAAGTGTCTGTTTCCTGATCCAATCTTCAGGCACTTTGTCTTTGTGGGTATGACGCACTTCAATGTAATAACCAAATACATTGTTGAAACCAATCTTGAGTGATGTAATGCCAGTTTTCTCTATTTCTCTTTGCTGAAGTTTGAGTAAATAATCTTTACCAGAATGAGCAATATCACGCAACTCGTCCAATTCTACACTCACTCCTTTGTTGATGTATCCACCTCTGTTAACCATGGCTGGAGGGTCAGCAATAAGTTCTTTGGCAATTCGGTCTCTAATGAGGGGGCAGGGGTTAAGTTTTTCGCCCATCTCTTGCAAACTCTTATTGTTTGAAGCAAGAAAAGCCTCCCTTAAGGGTTCGATGACGGTGAGAGCAGTCTTAATAGCTGCAACCTCTCGCGGTGTAATACGTCTCACTGCTGCTTTAGAGATAATGCGTTCTAAATCGCCAATTTGTGCTATGTATGTCTGAACTAACGTTCTCAGTTCCGTTTCTCGAAAGAAATTCTCTACTACTTCCAATCTTTTTTCAATGGGTAAAAGATCCTTCAATGGAAACATGAGCCACCTTCGCATCATGCGCGAACCCATGGGAGAAATAGTTTTATCCAAAATATTTAGAAGGCTTTTGCCATCTTCGTTCATTGTGGACACCAGCTCCAAGCTGCGCACAGTAAACTTATCCAAGCGTACATACCTATCTTCCTCAATGCGATTGATGGCAACAATATGATCTATCTGAGTGTGATGCGTTACATCCAAGTAATGTAGTACAGTGCCTGATGCTATTATCCCTAAAGATAGATGAGCCACACCAAAACCTTTCAAGTTTTTAGTTTGAAAATGTTTTAAAAGTCTGTCATTGGCAGTTTCTTCAGTGAAAACCCAGTCGTCCAACTCGAAAAGGAAAAAATTCGTGCCAAAATTCTCTTCAAATTCTTTCTTTTTCCCTCGTTCTATCAATATTTCTTTGGGTGAGAAGTTAGAGAGAAGTTTATCTATGTCATTTGTTTGTCCTTCGCTCGTCAAAAATTCACCTGTTGAAATATCTAAAAGGGCAATGCCACACATGTTTTTAGAGAAATGTATGGCACACAAAAAGTTATTCTCTTTGTGATTAAGTATGTTGTCATTAATGGAAACGCCAGGTGTAACCAATTCGGTTATGCCACGTTTCACCAACGTTTTTGTCTTTTTTGGATCTTCAAGTTGGTCGCATATTGCTACTCTTTTGCCAGCTCTCACCAATTTGGGGAGATAGGTATCTAATGCATGATGCGGAAATCCTGCCAGCTCAACATATTGCGCTGCACCATTCGCTCTGCGAGTAAGTGTTATTCCCAAAATTTCGGAAGCTGTAATGGCATCTTCAGAAAATGTTTCATAGAAATCGCCCACACGAAATAATAAAATGGCATCAGGATGCTTCTTTTTTATCTCAGAATATTGTCTCATTAAGGGGGTGTCAGCGATAGGTTTTGCCATTAGGTCGGGGTAGTTGTAAGTTTTGTTTGATTACGCTTCAAAAGATTAGAGTGAAAATATGCGAATACTTTTTTTTGAGTGAATCATTTTTTAATTTGACTCACAAAGATAATAAAGTGAACCATTAAAAAGATAAGACGTCACAACATTTTGTGATTAAAGTATATGATGTGAGGGTTCTATTTATCTTTGAGTAACCTTGTAAGTTCTTTCACTCCTTCAGATGCTCCCTTTTGTATAAAGTTGATATTTCGGCGACCTCCTCTTACATCTTTTGGATCGATAAGATAAATAGGGGTGCCCGACTTGGCATAATCTACCAAAGCAGCAGCTGGATAAACATTGAGCGAAGTTCCAATAATAACAATTATGTCTGCTTGTTGCACAATTGGTACAGCTTCTTCAATCATTGGCACAGCCTCACCAAACCACACAATGTCTGGTCGCAATTGCGATCCCATTTCACATTTATCACCAATACATATTTCTATATTATCTTCCGTCATTTCGTAAATGAGTGAAGGGTCTTGTGTTGAGCGTGACTTCATTAGTTCGCCATGAAGATGTATCACATTGGTGCTTCCCGCCCGTTCGTGCAAGTTATCAACGTTTTGCGTTATAATTGAAACATCGAAGTCTTTTTCTAACTCAGCCAGCCCTAAGTGTCCTTCATTTGGCTTGGCCTTTACCAACTCTTTGCGTCTGAAATTATAAAAGTCAAGCACCAGTTTTGGGTTTGCCATAAATCCTGAAGGCGTTGCTACATCCTCCACGCGATGCTCTTCCCATAATCCGTCCGTATCTCTAAATGTTGCAATTCCACTTTCGGCACTCATGCCTGCTCCTGTAAGTACTACTAATTTTTTTTTCATAATATTTTATGTTTAGTTTATTGTTTGTATTCGTTGTATTGTTTCTAAACAAATATACAAAATATTACGCACATTAAAATATGTGCCCTTTCACATATAGCTTTAAACACCTTATTTATTGTATAAAATTGAGTAAGTGAGCTTATTATACAAAAGCAAGTTTGGCATATTGGAAGTATTTGTATACTTTTGCACTTAAAATTAAAACAAACTTATATATGGCAACAACAGCTGATATTAGAAATGGAATGTGTATTGACTTAGATGGTCAATATTTTTTTATAGTAGAATTTCTTCATGTAAAACCAGGAAAAGGCGCAGCTTTTGTTCGCACCAAGTTGAGAAATGTTACAACAGGTAGAATATTAGATAAGACATTTAATGCTGGTGTAAAAATAGACGAAGTGCGTATAGAGCGTCGTCCTTATCAATTCTTATATAAAGACGATATGGGCTACAACTTTATGAACACCGAAACCTTTGAGCAATTATCTATAGATGGCAACTTGATTGAAGGTGTACAATATCTGAAAGATGGTGATATTGTAGAAGTACAGATGCATGCAGAAAGTGGAACAATTTTAACGGCCGAAATGCCAACTCATGTAGTTCTGGAAATTACATATACAGAGCCAGGTTTAAGAGGTGATACAGCAACAAATACTTTAAAAGCTGCAACAGTAGAAACAGGTGCAGAAGTGCGTGTTCCTTTGTTCATTGAAACAGGAGAGAAGGTTAAAATTGATACTCGCACAGGAACTTATGTGGAACGTGCAAAATAATTAAGTTTTGCAAGAACTTGGAATAATAAATTAACAAAAAAGAACATCTTATGGCAAGATGTTCTTTTTTGTTTTATCTTTGTAGTCACAATCTTTTATTTAAGAAAAAAAGCTATGTCGAAATCTGAACTAACTTATGTCTCAGTAAAGAATTGGGCCGAAGAAGATCGACCAAGAGAGAAACTTATGTTGAAGGGTGCTTTGGCACTGTCCGACTCAGAATTGTTGGCCATCCTTATTGGCTCGGGAACGAGGGAGAAATCGGCGGTGCAAGTCTGTAAGGATATACTTGTAACAGCAGGAAATGATTTGAATAAGTTGGCTCGATTTGGGGTAAATGATTTAACAAAAATCAAAGGGATTGGTCCAGCTAAGGCAATTACGATTGTAGCCGCACTTGAACTGGGCAGAAGACGCAAAGATACAGAAGTGAAGGAGATAAAGAAGATAACTTCATCGCGCGATGCATACAACATTTTTTATCCTTATTTAAGTGACTTAAATCACGAAGAAACATGGGCTTTATTAATGAACAGATCAAACCAAGTAATGAGTAAGATGTTGGTGAGCAAAGGGGGAATTTCTTCCACTGTTGTAGATATCAGATTAATATTGCGCGAAGCACTCAATGTATATGCCTCAGCCATTATTTTGGGACACAATCATCCCACCAACAATTTGATGCCAAGCGAACAAGATTTAAGAATAACTGCAAAATTAAAAGATGCAGCAAAACTTATGGACATTAGTTTGCTGGATCATCTAATTTTATGTGGCGACAAATACTACAGCTTTGCTGATGAAAATGTGATGTAGTTTAAACAAATTAGATTCATTAGGGGTTACATACCCATAGATAAAACATACAGATATGAATTCAAAAATACAAGATTTACAAGACGAAATAGTTGTTATGCTTCGAACTGTCTACGATCCGGAAATTCCTGTTAATATTTTCGATTTAGGCTTAATCTATGATGTTGATGTAGGTGAAGGAAACAATGTGACAATTGAAATGACTTTGACCTCGCCCAACTGTCCAGCAGTTGATTTTATTTTGAGCGATGTGCAAATGAAAGTAGAAGCCGTAGAAGCCGTTAATGAAGTTACCATCGAATTGGTGTTCGATCCACCATGGGATAGATCAATGATGAGCGAAGAGGCTATGCTTGAATTGGGCTTTCTATAATTAGTTGCAAATTGAAAAATAAAATTTACTTTCTATCTGATGCCCATTTAGGATCTGTTTTTCATGAGAACTCCATCGATGTAGAACGTAAAATGTGTCGTTGGTTTGATGTGGTGAAGCAGGATGCTAAAGCTATTTACTTGCTGGGAGATATTTTCGATTATTGGTTCGAATATAAAAATGTTGTTCCACGCGGATTTACTCGGGTGTTAGGCAAAATAGCAGAGATAACTGATTCCGGCATTCCAGTCTATTTCTTTATTGGCAACCACGATATATGGTTGACTGATTATCTTTCCACCGAGTGTGGTGTGATAGTCGTAAAGAAACCAGTTCTTAAAAACTTCAATGGGAAGAAGTTTTTTCTTGCACATGGAGATGGCTTGGGATATGAGTCTCCTTCATTTATGTTTATTCGAAAGATTTATCACAGTCGCTTTCTTCGTTTTCTTTATGCTGCTATTCACCCACGGTGGACAATGGCATTTGCTCGTAAGTGGTCTAATTATAGCAGGATAAACGGTGATATTGAGCCGTATATGGGGGAGGAGAAAGAACACCTGATTCAATTTGCAAAAGAGAAATTGAAGTCGGATCCTTCTATTAACTACTTCGTTTTTGGACATCGCCACATTATGCTGAATCATTCATTAAATGAGCATTCCAATATAGTTATATTAGGCGACTGGATGCAGTATTTTTCGTATGGGGTGTTCGACGGAGAAAAGATGCAACTCAAGCAATTCGAAAAGTAGCTTGCTTTTAAACACTTAGTCCTCTTTTCTTTCTCGTAGCCTTTTGTAGAAATCCCAAATTACAATTCCTGCAGCTACGGATATATTTAGCGAGTGCTTAGTGCCGTGTTGCGGTATTTCAATACAACCATGTGAAACATCAATGACTGCTTGTTGCACTCCATGCACTTCGTGGCCCAATACAATTGCATACTTTTTGTCATTATCTAACGACATATCGGTTAATGACGTGCTGTTTTCAGTTTGCTCAATGGAGAAAACTGTGTAACCATTTGCCTTTAGTTCATTTACTGCTGACAATGTGTGTTCAAAATATCGCCAAGTCATTGAGTCTTCCGCTCCCAAAGCAGTTTTATGTATCTCTGCATGTGGAGGTGTAGCGGTAATGCCACACAATATAATTTCATTTACTCGGAAAGCATCGCTCGTTCTAAACACCGATCCAATATTATTCAAACTCCTTACATTGTCAAGCACCAAAGTAAGTCCTATTTTCTCAGCTTGTTTAAACTCTTGAATGTCTATTCTATTAAGTTCTTCTACTTTTAATTTTCTTCTTCTTTTCATTGCTTTGTTTTCTCAGTTCTTTTTGGATCACACGTAAAATTATGGTTTAGAATAATAAACCCAAACAAAGCTGACATGTAACCCTTTATTCATCTATTTAATATGATTCTTCGAAATGAAGATTATTAATAAGCTAATAAGGTTTTTTGCAGAACAGCCTCTCTCAGTTACTAAGGTTTTCCTAACTCTTCACTTTAAGTTTATTAGATAAATATTTTTGCTTCTCAATCACTTTTGCAATTCAAATTGAATTATTCTTCATAAAGTTTGATCACTTTCAAAACCTTAGTGACCAGCAATAGATTACTTTAATTCAAACCTTATTTTCCTTATTATACAAATAATAAATTTGCAATTATGATAAAAACGCAATCAGATACTTTTAATAGGTTGTTATTTACTCAAACACATAGTTTCATTGGTGATCCTTTTTCTCAGGATTCACAATGGCTCTAACAGCAAACCATACATGATGCATAAATGTGGAGAAGCTTCCATAGTGCTTTGACATTATTTGGTAGCGTTCCTTCAAGGATGCTCTACGGTTTTTTGTGGTGACCCCTTCGTTTAGATATTTTATGAGTATAAGATTGGTGTTGACAATCGACTTGCTCTTCTTCATCAATCGGATACACCAATCAACATCTGAAGAAAATTTATAAGCTAAATCATAGGATTCAAACACGCTTTTATGGATTATAAAAGCTTGATGACAAACAAGCATACCTTGCTTAAAGCTTTTCCAAGTGAGTACTGTTGGTGTTTTCAATCTACGATTATGCAGAAACGCACCTTCATTATTTACCACCACTGTTTCTCCATATAGAATATCGGGTTGGTTATGATTCAGTGCAGCATTCATCAATTTCTCTACAGTCTCTTTTTCGTAAAAAGTATCCCCAGCATTTAAATAGCAGATATAACTATTCTTAGCCAACGACGTCGCCTTATTCATAGCATCATAAATGCCATTGTCTTTTTCACTAACCCAATATGTGTTTTCGTCTTTCAATCGCTCAATTAACGCAACAGTTCCATCGGTGGAGTTTCCATCCATTATGATGTGCTCAATCCATGGATAGGTTTGCTCCTGCACGCTTTTTATGGTTCGTTCCAAAGTTTGACGCGCATTGTAGGTTACAGTTATTACGGTGAATACACTCATGGATTCAATCTTGGTTATAAATAGCTAAGTATTTCTTTACAATGTGCGATTCTGAATAATTTGTTTCGACTTTTTGTCTTGCGTTTTCAGATATCAATGCAGTGTCTGCCTCATTTAGTACCCAATGAATACCATTAGCAAGATCTTGAGCATCTTTATATTTTGCAATGAATCCGTTTTGTTTGTGATCAATCATTTCTGGAATACCTCCAATATTAAAACCAATACAGGGAGTGCCACAAGACATTGCCTCCATAATGGTGTTAGGCAAATTCTCTTGCAATGATGGCGTAACAAACACATCTGCCACATTGTACATATTAGGCATTTCTTCTTGTGCCACATAGTGCGCAATCTTTGCTGGCAGTGCCAATTTGGACGTAATCTCTTCACCATTGCTACCGACAATAAGGAACATGTAGTTGTTCTCTTGCTTTGCAAGTATTTTAGATGCTTCGATGAGGTAATCTATTCCCTTTCTTTTATCTGATACTTTAGCTGCCGCAAACAAGATTATCTTTTTATCAATCGGCAAATTCATTAACTTGCGAAACGATGATTTATCTTTTGGTCTATAAGTAGTAGTATTGATAGGGTTCGCTATTGAACTCACTTCATGATTTGCAGTTAAAGGACTTTTTATCGCTAAATCTTTAAGCCAATTACTACATGCAACAAAATGAATCTTTCCTTTGGAATAAGCCGTAAGTTTTTGTTGAAAAGTGGAATAAGACATATCTTTTTCACTTGGTGATTTTAAATAAGGACAAAATCCACACTCCTTTTCAAAATGATTGCACGTTCCTGCATGGTGACAAATTCCTGTGAAGGGCCACATATCATGCATTGTCCATACAACCTTCTTCCCAGAAGCAAGTATTTCACCAATCTCTTTTATTGATAGCAGCCCCTGATTAATCCAATGCAAGTGAATGATATCTGCTTTTTTAAATTCCGGATGATCAATAATGGAAACACCTCTATTAGCAATGGAGATATCAAAGAGGTTCTTTTTAGAAAAACTATTCTTAATGAAGATGTCAAACCTTTCTGCCACAAAGCGAGCTTTATTCATGAGGTTGTTGCCCACCTGAATAACATTTGGGTTGATCGTTTTCTTGTTGAGCACCAACATTGTTGTTTCAACATCATTTTTATTAAGGGCCTCAAGCAATCTATAAGCTGCAATGGCAGCTCCGCCCTGTCTGTCGTGTGTGCTTACAATTAAAACTTTCATCCTTTTTCCCTCAATTATGAAAAGTCTCCTTTCGCCATTCTTTGTAATCTTCTTTTTACTTTTGCCCAAAATGAGTTAGTTCTCGTATAAAACTTTTGGAACTGCTTACGAGCTTCTGCGTTTTCTTTTATTTCGGTTGGTAGAGTTAAGTCTAACTCTCCTTTAAACAGGCCCATATTGTAAAAATCTTGTGGTCCACTGTTCTCACCAGTCCCATCAAAACCGATATTGAATATAAGCGATTTACCTGTATTTAAGGAGAGTTTGTTATTCAGAAAGAGTGAGGCATTCCAGCGAATTGCCCAAGAGTTGTTTTTGCCTTCTACTTGTCTTCTTAACATGCGCGTGTATGGATAGCTTCCATTGAAATCGAAAGTCTTTGATAAATTTTTATTTTTAATCTCCGATAAGAGCTCAGCACCATTGGGGTTAAAAAGTTTCCACGACTCTTCCCAAGTAGCCCACCCCGTGCTTCCTACCCATTTAATTAAAAATGTGTCTGGCAAGCTCAAACCTGAATAGCAGAAGGAATGAATATGTGCAACTTTTTCCACTTGCTCATACTCAAGTAATGCTTTGTTCATAAATGTTAGAAAAGAAGGAGCAGTCAACAAGTCGTCTTCCAACACAATCACTTTTCCATACCTATTAATTATGTTAGTCACTCCATCAATAATGTTAGCTGCTAAACCAATGTTTTTGGGACGTTCAACAACCGTAACATTTTTAAAACCTGTTGTTTGTGATAATATATCACGTGTCTTACGGACACCTTCTTCATCGCTCGCATCTTTTGCGCCATCAGAGAAAACAAACAGTTCGCTTTGTTCACTCAAAGCATTCTTGTTTAAAGCATCTAACACTTTTTGAGTGTGCCAGGGTCTGTTATAGGTAAATAAAACAATGGGTGCAAGTTCATTCATTTCAACGAGAGCTATTTATAAAAGACAAATTTACACAATTATTCAGTTTATGTAGCGACTAAATAATAAATAAAGATATGGTTGAGATGTTTGTTGTCAATTTTTTGCATCAATTGATGATATACTTTGGAAAATAGTTGTAATTTGTTTAAAATTGTAGCGCCATCCTAATAAGACATTTTTTTATTCCTAATAAACTGAATTATGAAAAAACAGAAAAGACATTTTTCATTTATGACTATGGGACTTGCATTGTCTCCTCTTATTTCTTTGTCATCCTGCAATGAGGAAAAATCGAATGACCTACCCAATATTTTATGGCTGGTTAGCGAAGACAATAGTCCCATGCTTGGTTGCTATGGCGATGAGTTTGCAACAACACCCAACCTTGATGCAATGGCCTCAGATGGTTTTCTTTACACCCATGCTTATGCTAATGCTCCTGTCTCTGCACCTACTCGAAACACCATTATAACAGGAGTATATGCCAACTCAGCAGGCAATCAACACATGAGAAGTTCTTACGCTAAATCGGAAGAAATAAAAACTTATGCCGAACTGTTACGGCAAGCGGGTTATTATTGTACCAATAATGCAAAAACAGACTACAATACTTCATCAATCGATCCTGATAAGGTATGGGCAGAGAGTAGCAACAAAGCACATTATAAAAACAGGGCTTCCGATCAACCATTCTTTGCCGTGTTTAACACCTCTATTACTCATGAAAGCTCCATACATAAATCTATACCTAATGATGAGTTGAGGCATAACCCTGAAGAAGTCTCACTTCCTCCGTATCACCCAGCAACACCCGAGATGAAACATGACTGGGCACAATATTATGACAAGATTGAGGATATGGATACATGGGTTGGCAAAAAACTACAAGAACTGGAAGATGCTGGTTTGGCTGACAATACCATTGTTTTTTATTATGGTGATCACGGTGGCGTATTAGCTCGCAGCAAACGCTATGTTTACGAAACGGGAACACGAGTACCTTTTATAGTACGAATACCTAAGAAGTACAAACATTTTTTTCCCGCTAAGAAAGTAGGCTCCAAAGTAGACCGAATTATTAGTTTTGTTGATTTAGCTCCTACTTTGCTCAGCATAACTGGGCTTCCAATTCCTTCTTATATGCAAGGAGATGCATTTCTTGGGAAACAAAAAACTGAAGACCCGCAATATGCCTATATGTTCAGAGGCAGAATGGATGAACGTTATGATATGAGCAGAGCTGTTAGAGATGCAAGATATAGATACATACGTAATTATATGCCTTATCGTGTTTACGGTCAACATTTAGAGTTTCTTTGGAGAGCACCTTCCATTCGCTCTTGGGAAGAAGCATACTTAAATGGCGATTGTAACGAGGTGCAAAGTGCTTTCTGGGAAACTAAGCCTGTAGAAGAACTATACGATACTGAAAATGATCCTTGGGAAATAAATAATCTTGCCGAAAACCCCGAATACAACGAAGTATTGCAACGAATGAGAGGAGCCAATCGTAGCTGGGTTGAAAGGATAAAAGACACAGGTTTTATTCCCGAAGCAGACTGGCAAGAACGAACAAATGGGATGCCAATGTACGATTATATGCGTTCGGGAGCTGTTGATTTAGAGCCGATAATTGATGCTGCTGAAACCGCTACGCTTGGCAAAGTGGAGAATTTAGAGAGGCTGCAATCGTATCTTACCAATGAAGAAAGTGCCATTCGTTTTTGGGGAGCGACAGGTTTGCTCATTTTGGGTGAAAAGGCAGCTCCGTTAACGGATGATATATTAAATGCTTTGACAGATAATTCAGTAAGTGTTGTTACTGTTGCAGCTGAGGCTGCCTACAATTTGGGAAAGAAAGATGAAGCACGCAAAGCACTGTTTTCTGTATTAGAGAATGAGAATGAATTTGCTCGCACACGAGCAATGAACGTGATTGACTGTATTGAAGACGACGCATCAAACTACATTAAAGAAATTGCGAAAATGATAAAAGATACACCCGAGTTAAGTCGGAATAGATATGACATGCGAGCTGCTCAATGGTTAATGGAAAAGTGGAATGTTAATCCTAAAGATTATGGTATCCAATTTGATTGGTGATTATAAAGCACAAAGCACATTGTATTGAAATATAAAAAAACAAAACCTCAGACATCAAGGAAAATGTTCCAGTGTCTGAGGTTTCAACTATATAAATGAGTATATGGGGTCTATAAGTTAATATGAAATGTTTATCCGTAGATTACATTTCCATCATCATCAGTGTTATCATCTAACCCATTACTATATTGCTTCATTGCTCGGATACTCATTCCCATGCTTGAGAAACCTCCATCGTTGTAGAGGTTTTGCATTGTAACTTTACGAGTCAAGTCTGAGAACATTACGATACAGTAATCGGCACAATCGTCAGCATCAGCATTCCCAATAGGAGCCATACGTTCTGAAAAATCTAAAAGATCTAACATCCCTTTCACACCACTTCCAGCAGTTGTCATGGTAGGCGATTGAGAAATGGTATTTACCCTAACTCCTTTTTCGCGACCATAGATATAACCAAAACTACGTGTAATAGATTCAAGCAATGCCTTAGCATCAGCCATGTCGTTGTAACCATAGAATACACGTTGTGCGGCAACATAAGTTAGCGCTAAAACAGAACCTCCTTCAGTTATCGCATCCATCTTTTTGGCTACTTGCAACATTTTATGAAAAGATATAGCTGAAACATTTAAAGTCTTATCCAATAAATCGTAATCTAAATCATCATAGGTTCTTTTTTTACGTACATTTGGAGACATACCAATTGAATGTAAAACAAAGTCTATTTTTCCACCTAATATCTCCATTGATTTAGAAAACACCATTTCTAAATCTTCCACATTAGTAGCATCAGCAGGTAGAATCTCTGCATTTAGCTTTTTACCCAAAGCTTCCGTGTCTCCCATTCTTACAGCTACAGGTGTGTTAGAAAGGGTGATTGTTGCACCTTCTTCAACTGCTCGCTCAGCTACTTTCCAAGCAATAGACATATCATTGAGGGCACCAAAAATAATCCCTCTTTTTCCTTTTAATAAGTTATGTTTCATCGTTAAATATTTTATGTTGGTTTATTGAGTTTCTAAATAACTGCGCAAAAGTACGAAAAATGTGCAATTGATAAACGTTTTATTTCAACTTAAGTTTAATTTTCTACTAAATGTTTGCTTAATATGCACTAAATTAGGGAGAGTCTGGATGTTAATCATTGCCACATTTTTGAACTTTTGATGTCTCAGTTGTTATAAGACTAAGAACTTTCAATTAAAAATATAGAAATAAAGATGATTATTACTTACGTTTATCACAGTTGTTGCGCCATTGAGTTTGATACTTTTTCTGTGATTATCGATTATTATAAAGATGCTGTCGTTAACAAGCATGGCAAAGAAGAGGGTTGGGTTAAAGATTATCTTCTTAAAAAAGAAAAGCCTTTATACATATTGTGCACACATTCTCACTCCGATCATTTCAATCCAGAGGTTTTAACTTGGGACAAGAATAAAACAAATGTCACCTATCTGTTCTCAAAAGAGGTGAAAGATACACTAAAAGAGATACTGAATGATGATAAAGTCCACTATTTGGACAAGCTTGAATCGTTTGAAGATGATAATTTAAGCGTTAAAGCATTTGGATCGACCGATGCTGGTGCAAGTTTTTATATACAACATAATAATGCAAAAATATTTCATGCAGGCGATTTAAACAACTGGCATTGGAATGAAGAGGTGCCCAAAGATGAGTCGTTTGTATTTGAAAATCAGTATATTTGTGAATTAGAGTTGGTGGCTGAAGAGGTGAAACAATTAGATATCGCTATGTTTCCGTTAGACCCGAGATTGGGTAAAGATTTTTTGCTTGGAGGGGAACAGTTTATCAATAAAGTGAAAACCGCTAACTTATTGCCTCTTCATTTTGGAAACAACTATCAATTAATAAAACAATTTAAACCTATTGCCGAAGCAGCCAATTGCAAGCTACTTCCTCTTGAGCATACAGGTCAATCATTTAAAATAAAATAAAAAACTATGGAAATTAAAAGCAGATTCGATCATTATAATATCAACGTGTTAGACCTTCAAAAGAGTCTTGAGTTCTACGACAAAGCATTAGGCTTGAAAGAGGTAAGACGAAAAGAGTCATCAGACGGTTCTTTTGTTTTAGTATATATTGGAGACAGCACTACAGGTTTCACTCTTGAACTAACTTGGTTGAGGGATTGGGACAGACCATACAAGCTGGGAGACAACGAGCAACATCTCTGCTTAAGAGTAGAAAACGACTACGACGAAACCCGTGCATATCACAAAAAAATGGGTTGGGTATGTTATGAAAATGAAAAGATGGGGCTTTATTTTATCAACGATCCTGATGGATATTGGATAGAAATATTACCTTTGAAGCGATAAAGCAATTTTCATTTTAATAGACTGATGAATTATTTTAATTATAAAAGACGCTCCACCATTGATGTTTATGTTGGGGCTATTCCATTGGGTGGAAGTCACCCAATTGTTGTGCAAACAATGACCAACACCAACACTTTGAATACAGAGGCAAGCGTTGAACAATGCGAGCGAATCATTGAAGCCGGAGGGCAATTGATACGTCTAACAGCTCAAGGTGTAAAGCATGCCGAAAATCTTAAAAACATTCATCAATCACTACGTGACAAAGGATATACTGTACCCCTGTCTGCCGATATTCACTTTAATCCACGTGCGGCCGAAACGGCTGCAAAATATGTAGAGAAAGTGCGTATCAATCCGGGTAATTTTGTTGATAGAGCTAACACGCTTCAAACAGTAGAATATACAGATGAAGAGTATGCCAAAGAAGTCAAGAAGATAGAAGCAAAGTTCATACCTTTTCTCAATATATGCAAAGAGCACGGAGCAGCTGTTCGTATTGGTGTAAACCATGGTTCGCTGTCTGAGAGAATAATGAGTAGATATGGCGACACACCCGAGGGGATGGTAGAGTCGTGTCTCGAATACCTTCGCATTGCTTTAGCGCAGGACTTCACCGATATTGTTATTTCGTTAAAGTCGTCTAACACATTGCTGATGACTAAGTCGGTGAGACTGCTCATTGACAAAATGGATGCCGAAGATATGCACTTCCCTCTACATTTGGGTGTGACTGAAGCAGGTGGAGGTGAAGATGGAAGAATTAAATCGGCTGTAGGCATTGGTGCACTTCTTTCGGACGGAATTGGCGACACCATAAGGGTCTCATTGAGCGAAGACCCCGAATGCGAACTTCCCGTTGCGCAAAAGTTGATCGATTATGTATCATTACGCCAAAATCATCCCACGATAGAAGCAAAGCTAAGTGATAAGTTTTCTCCCTATTCCACTGACAGACGCAAATCGCATCAAGTTAGAAATATAGGAAGAGAAACCTTACCAATCGTCATTACTGATAGATCAAACAATAATGGTAGTGCCATCAACCCACATTTCATTCCCGACTATGTGTACGTAGGAAAGGAAATTCCTGAGGGTATGCCAAAAGGTATGAAGCTGATTTTGGACTATCAAGCGTGGACAGATAAAATTGATCAATATCCATTATTTGCGTCAGCTCAGATGGATTTAGTTGAAGCATGCAATGCCGAATTAAAGTTTCTATCACTGAGTTATACCGATTTGATCAAAGAGGACACCATTCATAAACTGAAACAGCTTAAAAACACTGTTGTTATTTTAGAAACGAACCATATTAATGGAGTAGGAGAGCAGCGAGCATTTATGCACACACTGTTAAACAATGATTGTACTATCCCCGTAGTGTTTCATCAAACATATAGTGAGGACGAACCAGAAGACCTGCAAATAAAAGCAAGTGTTGATTTTGGCACGTTACTTCTTGATGGTTTTGGTAATGGTATCATGTTATCTAATGATAGTATTGCAATACCTGCGGTAGATGTAGACGCTTACATGTTCGGTATTTTGCAAGCTGCAAGGGTTAGAACCAGTAAAACAGAGTTTATCTCATGTCCTGGTTGTGGTCGCACTTTGTTTAATCTGCAAGACACTGTAGCAAAAGTAAAGGAATCGTTCTCTCACCTCAAATCGTTGAAGATTGGTGTGATGGGATGCATTGTAAATGGGCCTGGTGAAATGGCAGACGCTGATTATGGATATGTAGGAGCCGAACCCGGCAAAATATCGCTTTACAAAAAGAAGGAGCGAGTGCAGAAAAACATTCCAGAAGCAGAGGCTGTTGAGCGATTGATAGCTCTTATAAAAGAAAATGGCGACTGGATTGAGCCTTAATTAAAGAACAAGCTGATGTGCATAGCGTCATTTTTTCGAGAGATTTGAACATACATTGCTAATTTATTTTGTAGTTATTGAAAAATATAGTAATATTGCACCCGCTTTCAATATCACAGGTGTTGAAACCGGTCCCATAGCTCAGCTGGTTAGAGCACCTGACTCATAATCAGGGAGTCCTTGGTTCAAGCCCAAGTGGGACCACAAATTGAAGAAGACTTACATGTAAAGTGTAGGTCTTTTTTTTATGTCCAAACCACAAATTGTTTTAAAATTGTTTTGTATCTTTCGTGACTTTACAAACGATTGGTGTGTTGCTTCGTAACAATGCATTAGTATTTTATTTACAACATACAATTAAATAACAACCAACATTATGCTAAAAGGAATCTCCCCACTAATTTCCCCTACACTACTTGAAGTTTTATACCGCATGGGCCATGGCGATGAAATAATATTAGCTGATGCTCATTTCCCTGGCGAGTCATTTAATAACAGGGTGCTTCGTGCCGACGGATTAAAAATTCCAGAATTGTTAGCAGCTATTCTTCCTCTCTTTGAATTGGACAGTTATGTACCCGATCCTTTGGTGATGATGGCAGCTGTAGAAGGAGACACATTAGATCCGCTTGTTGAAGAAGCCTACCTTAAGAGTATTAAAGTAACCAATCCAAATGTTCCTCCCATTAGTCGTATCGATCGATATGAGTTTTATGAGCGCACTAAGACTGCTTTTGCTGTAGTGATGACTGGCGAAACCGCTAAGTATGGCAATATTTTATTGAAAAAAGGAGTAACTCCTCTATAACCTCAACGCATTACCACACATTTGTCAATAAATATAGCTACATGTGTCGCTATTAAATCAAATATTACTGATATCTTGATACATGTATTCATTTTTGATGCCGTTTCACCAAATTATGCATACAATGGTCCTAATCTTCATAATTCCTCTCAATTGTTGTAGTTGACGCTCGTAATTGTAATCATTCTCATAAAAAACTCAGTTTAATGTTCGTAATTTCTGAATTTTCTATCAAATTACACCTACGAAGCCTCTAATCGCCACCGTTATTAGAATAATCACACTACAAAGCATTCATTTTCGATTTTTCTCGTCGTTGTATATGGTTGTTGACCGTATTAGTAGTTAATCGTAACATAAAACTGTTGGTTATGCACTAAAAAGTATATTTGATGAGGAATATTAATTATCTTTGTGCAAAATATAGCATTTTCAGACAAAAAATAGTCCGCTACTTGGTCATTAGTTAAAATACATAGAGAAAACTGTAGATTTGCTTGTGCATTTTGTTTTTTGGAAGAGAAATTTATAAACATATGATCTCATATAATTAATGAGCTGAGATTTTGAAGGAATGATGTAAAATACTACATATAGGCCTGCTTGAGATATCAATTAATTGGGAAATTAGAAATTAGGGTCATTTAAGTCGTATGAAGAGAGGAAATGAATAGAATAGAACTATTTACTGCTTTAAATAATTAGAATGCTAACAATTTAGCCTTTCAACCATGTAATACATGTCTATTGACTGTTGAAAGGGGCTTACGCTACGGTATTTATTTATGATATCTTTAAATTGGGGCATTGTTTCAAATTTAAAGTCTAAACAGATGAGAATATGAAAGAATTATCACTATCAAAGCTACTCAAATTACATCTTGTATCTTTTATTCGGGATGTAATTGATATTGTATCTAAACATGATACAAAAGCGTTGCATATTGACGCTACGTTTCAGATACTTCTGGATAAAGCACCAGTTATAAAACTTTTGGATGTTCCTTACAATGGGCATTATTTAACTAAGGGGATTGCTTATTGGAACAAAAAATGTTTGGATTATGCCTCTATAATTACAACGCAAATGAGGGCGTTCTACCGTTTGAACGAAAAGGAACACGCGGAAGATGTACAAATAGCTTATCCCGTAGTTACGTTGTATTTAAACTATTTGGGTCAAAATAATAGGCCAATTATTCATGAAACTATCAATAAATTCTTTTTGTATTTAAAGAGAAATCCTGAGGTAAAGGAGGCATTAAATCATTTGGGTTTGACTAACTATTTAGGAAAGCTGCAAAGCGCACACAAAGCATTCAAAAAAACCGAAAGTAAAAGAACCGAACTAATATCTCAACGTCCAAAAATTGATAGCAAGGCAACTCAAAAAGAGCTACAGCATCTCTTGCGTATGTTCTTTACTCAGATAGATCAATATCAACATGCTTATACAGAGTTGAATTATGCGCCTTTGATTAGCGAATTGAATGTACTGATATCGAAGTACTCTGCCATGATAAACCGATATGAGGCATTCAATAAAAAGAAGGCTGCTCAGATAAAGAAAGCTAAGGAAGATGCAGCTCGTGCTGCTAAAGTGGATGCAGCAGAAGTTGATGTTGAGGCAGAAACGAAAGAGCCACGAGTGAATCCAGACTCTGTGGATAATGAAGCATCTGTTGATGAAAGTAAAAATGACGATAAAAAGATTGAGAGTGGAGATACTAAACAGACTCCTTCAAACATAAAGGACAAAGATGTAACCGACACAAATGCCATTGATAAGAAAAAACCGACAAAGCCGAATAGCGATTGATCTTAAATTATGTAGATAGTCAAATTGTTAGATAACCTCACTTCTTTTTCATATCTAAAGGTAAAGTTGTGTTCATTTTTCTATTAAATATTACAAAACACTCTATTTATTAAGATGATTTAGTATCTTTGTTTAATTATAAATAATTTAGTGCTCTCTGTCGTACTAATTCTTCAAATTCTAAAAATCATTCTCTAATATTAAAATATAAATGATATGAAATACATTATTCTCTCCTTTTTGATTTTTGCAATGTCATGTGCATCTAATAATCAAGCTGATGAAAATATTTCCATTATTCCCCAACCAAATAATATGGAAGTGGGTAAGGGCTCGGTCACATTGAATGGAGATGTAACGCTGTCTCACAATTCTGAATCTTTGTTGCTGCTTGTCGAAAACTTTAAAACAGATGTTGCGGAGCTCATCTCCCTCAGTGATGGCAATGATGAGAATGCTAACATTAAACTGGAGCTTACAACCGCAGGAGCTAATGACCAAGCATACTACCTTGAAACTTCTAAAAAAGGAGTTGTAATTAGAGCTGGATCTGAAAAAGGACTCTATTATGGGTTGCAAACACTTAAGCAATTGATGCTTTTCTCTAATTCTGCAAAAGGGAAAGTGGTTCTACCAGTTCTCACAATTGATGATGCACCTCGCTTTGGATGGCGTGGATTGATGTTGGATGAGTCACGATCATTCTTCGGAGTGGAAAAAGTAAAAGAATTACTGGAATTGATGTCATTGCAGAAGCTGAATGTGTTTCATTGGCACTTGACGGACGACCCAGGTTGGAGAATAGAAATTAAAAAATATCCTAAGCTTGCTACAATTGGTGGAGTGGGCAACGAGTTAGACCCAGATGCTCCTGCTCAATTTTATACACAAGATGAGATAAAAGAAATTGTGCAGTTTGCTGCCGAGCGATTTATACAAGTTATTCCCGAAATAGATATGCCTGGTCATGCCAGAGCTGCCAATCGCGCCTATCCTGAGTATTCTGGTGGAGGTTCTGAAGCGCACCCAGAATTTACTTTCAATCCTGGAAAAGAAGAAACTTACGCTTACCTTACTGATATTCTCAGAGAGATAACAACTCTTTTTCCATCTCAGTACATTCATATGGGTGGAGATGAGGTGCATTTTGGTAACGAAAAATGGAATACCGATCCGAATGTGAGACAGTTGATGAGAAGGGAAAAACTGGAAGACTTGAAAGCTGTTGAGCATTATTTTGTTCATCGCATGGCCGATTCCATCAGAATGCTTAATAAAACTGTGATTGGTTGGGACGAAATTGTTGATCTTAATCTTGCCGCCGACAATTCATTGGTTATGTGGTGGAGACACGATAAAGTAAATAAACTACAAGCTGCATTGGACGGAGGATACGACGTTGTTTTATGTCCAAGAATTCCGCTTTATTACGATTTCGATCAAGACGCATCTCACCAATACGGTAGAAAATGGGGCGGGGCATACAGTCCTTTAGATATGGTGTACGCTTTCCCACCAGATACGTTGCTTAACTTAACACAAAACCAAAAACTAATAAAAGGAATTCAGGCGAATATATGGACAGAACGTATTGACGATGTGGAGCGCTTAGACTATATGACACATCCGCGTTTATCTGCTTTAGCAGAAGCGGCTTGGACCAATAAAGAGAATAAAAACTTTGATGATTTTAAAGAACGTCTAAAACCAATGCTTTCTTATTTCGATGCTTTGGGTATTGGATACAATAATCCTTTTGAGCCAGAGCTAACACCAGAACCAGTTAGTAAGTATAAGAAGTAAAGAATTTGAGATTCTTAAAAAACTATTTAACACAATAAAAAATGAAGAGCTTAAAAGTGCTTTCCGTTCTTTTTGCAATAATCATAGTTGGATTATTCTCTTGTTCAGATTCTACACCGTTGGACAATGATAAAGATCCGAATCCAGGTAAAGATCCGAATGAGAAACCAGAGGAGCCTAAAGATAGCAAGCATCCATTCTTGATTGTTACAAAAGATATGTATCCTGCTTTGCGCTCTAAAGCGTCTGAGGAACCTTGGAAGTCGATGAAAGCTGATGCTATTGCACGTTCTTATAAAACGGTAAAATCTGAACCTTCTCCATTACAGGAATATATAGGAGCTGCTGCACTTGCATATATCTTAGACGAGTCAAATGCGAAAACGCATGCACACCAAGTGCGTGATGCAATTAAAACTCAATACCCACTATTGAAAGTGGAAGATGGTAGTGATTGGGGTGATGTAGTGCCTCCCATGGGAGCATTGTTTGTTGCTACTTTGGCACTTGACATCGTGTATGATGCTTTAACAGATGCTGAGATTGCTGCTTGTGAGAAGGTTCTTTCATCTCAAATTTCGAAAGTTTCCATCAAAGGTTCATGGGCTGACGCGCGACGTGGAGCGCATGGTACATGGGATATTTATAAAGGCAAAAGGACTACTGCTGATGATGATTACTATAACGGTATTATGATTCAGATTACACCCGATGGAGTTAGCCCTGTAACCAATACCTATGCTTGGGAAAGAGTAGGTGGTGGAAATTCTACTGTTGCTAAATCGGGTTATATGGACGTACTTGAGTTTACAGGCATAGACAAACGGTATTATAATAACGAAAGACTCATAAAGTTTCAACGTTGGCTTTATGGGTCAAGTCTTAACTGTGCTAAAAAATATGTTATTTTTGGTGATATGCTGCCTACGGCAGGAGTTAGCAATGCTATGTTGCATTGGCGCGTGGGTAACTTCGATACTGAAGCTGCAGGCTATGCCGCATGGGTGCATGAAGGTAAATCGCCTATTGGGCATATACTTACATACATTGTGCCAAAGTCTGCACTCCCAGCACCCAAAGTTCCAAGCAGTAAGTTATATGAAAATGGTGGAGCTTTCTTGCGTGACAAAGAAGATGATGCCAAAGGCATGCAATTAACGCTATATAATATAAAGACGCAAGACGAATGGCATACACACAACGAAGTGAATGGACTTTCACTTTCGGGTCTGGGCAATCGGTTGTTGGTAAACGGTGGACGATTGGGTGAGCCAGTTCGTGCTGCCTTTCTTAATAATACGTTAACTATTAATGGACAGAATCATTCATCACGGTTGGGAGATGGTATATTGGATGGTTTTATTTCTAATGATGTTGATTTTGCAATTGGTTCAGCAGGAAAATCCATGACACCTGCTTCGCATTTGCGCAATTCAGTTTTGGTACACAGCACTACCAATGTTCCTGGATACTTCATCATCTTTGATGAGGTGCATGCTAAAGGTGGCGATCAAGTGCATAACTATTTACACCCTGCTAATGAATCAAGTGTGGATGTTGTTACTTCGTTAACTGAATACACTGCGAAAATAGATCATTATCCTACTGTTGAAAATGTTTCTGCAAGCTTTTATTACCTTACACCCCCGAAAGCTGTAAATATCAAAAAAATACAATCTGCTGTTCCAGATCGCTACCCCGATTATCCACATCACAATCGGTTGGAGGCAGTGTATGATGTTGATGCGAAAGGAAACCGAAACCTAACAACAATAGTTTATCCATTCAGTAAAAGTGTTTCGAAAGCTGAGTATAAAAAAATTGGCAATGCTGATTTTAATGCTTGCACCATATCTCATGGCAATGCCACTGACTATATATTCGAAACAATCTCAAACAAAGAAATCTCTTCAGAGGGGATGAAAGTGCAAGCTGATTTTTGCTTAGTTAGAAAAATAGGTGACGACACGTCTTTCTATTTCGTGAAAAATGGAATATCATTTACTTCAGGTAAGCTTGGTTTTCAGTCTGACAAAAATGCAACGGTTTATGCAAATGGATCGCAAGGTAAGATAATAAGTGAAGGTGCTAAAGTGAAACTCACAGGTGTTGGAATGGGCAGTGTTAAGTTTACACCTACAGCAGAAGTGATTAATTCAGGAACTGATTTTATTGAAGTGAGATTGGGTAAAGGGACTTATGGTTTTGAGTAGATGGAAATAGGTTAACTACTGGTTTATTGTGTACTGACAGATTGTGCTTTTTAAAACGATTAAAGCAATGAACTTCAAACAGCTATTAGCAAAATACGTAATAGGAAATATCACAACAGAGCAACTTCCTGAACTTGCTGTTGTGGTACTTGAAGACGGTTTACAATCACCTTCTCTTTGCATACTTGCTGGTCTTAGTAAAGATGAAAGTCCATCCTTAATTGAACATTATTTCAAACTAACGCTTGAAGAATTAAATATAGTTCTTCCAAATAAAAGAGAGGCGGCTATTGAATATGCGCTAACAATTGTGGATGAAATATTAGCTGGAGAAAAGGAAATAATAAGTGGGTCAAGAGAGCTTGTTTATAAAGCAATTGACGCATACGACTTCTATTCCGAGAGTAAACAATATAGTTATGACAGCATCGGTTTTGATAAAGCATATGGATTGTTTGATACTTTTGAAGAACTTTCTATTGCAGATAAGCCTTGGCAAAAAGAAAAAACAAAATAAGGAGTTGATGGAGGAGGCTAAAGCAGAACTCTTAGAAGAGCTGGGAAAGTGGTGTAAAGATATGAAGGCTTCTTTGTAAAACATCAAATATTTTACACCACACTGCAAAGGTAGTTATCTAAACATAAAAAAGCTGCCCCACAAAAGCAGGACAGCTTTGAGACTATAACATCAATGTTATAATTACTTAGATTTTGTGTTTTTAGTATCTTCTGTAGTTGGCTTTGTTTCTTTTTTAGCGGGTTGCTCTTTTTTGTCAGTAGCTTTCATTATTTGCGAAAATAATCCACCGTCCACCATTATGTCAGTTCCAGTAATGAATTCTGCAGCATCACTTATCAAAAATTTAGCAACCTCTGCAATGTCCTCTGGCACACCATATCTACCAGCAGGAGTCATACGGCGCTGTGCTTCCATTTGTTTCTGGATGGTCGTTCCATGCTTGTTTTACCATTGGCGAAAATACTACTCCAGGAGATATTGTTACAATTCTGGCACCCATATTTCCGAAACGCATAACATTGTCTTCGCAAAGTAGTAAAACTCCACGCTTTGTAAAATTATACATAGTATCAGAATTGCCCTCTACAAATGGTTCTACAATAGAAAATGAATCTTTTCTATTAGGGTTACGCAAGGCATCATCATATTCAGGGTTTGGTGGTATTGCATGTCCCATCATAGAGGCAATCAACACTATAACACTGTCTTTCTGGAAATGTCGTGGAAAGTATCAATTATAATATTCGTGGCTCTTAGATTGATGTCAAATAATCGTTTGATATCCTTTGTTGCTCCACTAACCCCAGCAGTGTGAATAACAGCCTTAAAATTTCCTTGTCTTAAAGCAAGATTTTTGAGACCTTCAACAGACTCTCGGTTGGTGATATCTGCTGCATATCCCAAGGCATCTATGCCTTCACCTCTTAGTTCAATTACCAACTTGTCAACAATTTCTTGAGAGTAATCGGTAACAACCAGTTTGTAATCTCTCATTGCATAAACGCAGCTTCTACCAATGCCTCCGGCTGCCCCTGTTATTACTACTACTTGATTTCTCGTTAATGCCATAATAAAATTCTTTTAATAGTTTTGAGTTTAAATACTTAGAAATACAAGATACAAAAAATACAAATAGTAAATATGTTTTTTTAGAATTATCCTAAGTTTTGTAATTGAAGTTATGGGGGGTAAATTGAGGGTGGTTTCGCAAACACATCAGCATTTGATAATTTGAGTGTGGTTGAATAGAAGTAGTAAAAGTAATTGTTCAAACACTGACTTCACACCCAAACATAGCGTAGTAAAAATCATTGATTACATCATAACCACCAATCATAATGCACTCATTTCATTTAAATACTTCAGCATTTGATGACGGTGCATTAAATTTCTTTATTAATCTATCATGAATCTGAAGTCAACCACTACTATTAAACAAAGAAATCTTCAAAGTCACCTATCGATTCCTCAATTTGCTAAGTAGGTTTCGTATATATTACGTTACAGTACTACAAAACACAAGTGTATTTCGTTCTCAGTACTTCTTGGGAGGACGAAATACAGATGTGCTTCCTTCTCCTGAGCTCTCGGGAATACGAAATACATATGTATTTCCTTCTGCTGAGTTGACGTGAAAACGAAATACATGTGTGTTTCGTAGTAAATTGGTCTCTGGAAGAAGAAATACAGATGGTGAAATTGGCGATCTGTGTAACGGAATTGATGGAAATGCGAAAGTTTAGTGTGTTAGGTTGCCTTTATTGCTTTTTTATAAAGGATGATATGGTATTAGCTGTTTAGTTATGAGCTAACACAAAGATAATAGTTGTTCGGTCAATGATTGTTAAGTGCTTTCTGGTTTTTATAATAGAAATTTAGTCTCCAAGTGTATTGTTGAAGTTTTTTTATTTGAGTTATATGAGAGTTTGTATGTTAACTATTGTGACAGTAATAAAAAACCACCACTAAGAGTGACTCTTAATGATGGTTGTTTTTATTTGAATTTGAAGCTTGGTTTTATCCGAAATATCTTTTTCTTAAAATGAGAAATCTATACCAGCAGCAAATACTTTGTTTGTGCGGCTAAAGACATCGGTGCCTGCTATTTTTGTTCCATTATAATCAGTTGACGTTTTATTGTAATCAGAATAGTTCGTAAAGAAGTATCCAATATTTAGTTGCACATTCTTTGATAGATTAACTGCACCACCAAATCCAAGTGAGTAGGAGTTAACAGAAAAGCTAAGGTCAGATTGGAAATCGTCGCCCAATCCATAGCGCGTAATTTGGCCTCCTATGCTAACTAAGAACATTGGGTTGATGGTATATTCGATACCTGCAAGGTATTCTTTTGTGTTGCCTGTCAAGTGTCTCTGTTTGTGATTGGCCATTGAAGCATCTTTGTCAAAGAAATAATGAAAGCCAGCGCTTGCAGTTAAACTTGGTAGTATATCATAGGAAGCACCAATGGTGAACAATGCAGGTGTATCGTTAGCAGTGTTTACACCATCTTTAAACATGCCTGTGTCATCAGTAGTTGTCTTGTTTTCTATATCCAATCCATTTTTAAACTCATATTTTGCTCCTATATTAAGACCTTGATGCGAAAAGTGAACCCCCACGATTGGCGCAACTCCCCAACCTGATTGTTTGCTTTCTAAGTTTGCGCCCTCGGGGCTGGCTGTCTTCATGGCCAGAGCTAAACTATTTTTTGTGTCTGCATCAGTTACATTACTGTGTATCATACCAAGAATGTAAGTTGGGTCTGTAAACCCATTTTGATCTGGTATACCAGCTCCAGCTAATCCCTGTGACTCGATATCCAATTTTAGATTGGTGAGATGACCTTCGTATTCATTCTGAACAATGTTTAAGCGAAAACCTCCATATACAGAAAACATTTCGTTAATCTCATAAGCCGCACCTAATTGAGCTCCGAAAATATAGTTTACTCCATGCATATATTGATCTATAGAGTAACCTTTTGATTTAAGCGTTGCATTTGGGAATGCTTGCATTCCAAAACCAGTGACAGAAGGAACAAGCATCGCAATTGGTGCTTCGAATGAGGGTAAACCGTCATTAAATGTGGCTTTACCCCCACCACCTATCACTGCAAGGTTTCCAGAAAGTGCCCATTTTCCTTTTCTATATACCCCCTGTAAGCTTGGTACTACGGGGGCAGACGCTTTCCCTATAAACTCTTTAGAGCCTGTGCCTGTCATTGGGGCGAAAGATGAAGTAATGATTCGTTCTTGAAAAACGCTTTGATTGCTGAATGAAAAGTGAAATCCTTCGGATAATTTGATTGTCCCTGCGGGATTATAGTAAGCTGCATCAGCATTGGTTGAAGCCTCTAATGCCATTAAACGTGCAAATCGTGCACTTAAGTTTGTGTTGGTTAATATCCCCCCAGCATAAACTGCTGTTGAGGTAAATAATAGAGCTATTGTTAGCGTTATAAAGCTTTTCAGCCAATTAAAATCTTTCATTAGTTGTTTTATTAATTAGTATTCAATGCATTCATTATTGCACACTTGTTGAAAATATGTGCAAAGATAATTATTTTAAGATAAGTAATAACTTATTCTATGCTATTTCTCTTATAAATATTATCTATGACATTTTTACTTCTTAAATCTTAACAATCTCAACGCATTAAATACCACAACCAACGTAGATCCCTCATGAATGACTACAGCAATTCCCATATTAGCCCATCCCATAATGGTGGCGGGAATGAGCAATGCAACTACCCCCAAGCTAATCCAGATGTTTTGTTTAATGATAAGACGTGTTTTGCGACTCAGCCCAATGGCAAAAGGAAGAATGTTTAATTTATTGCCCATCAGCGCAATGTCGGCTGTCTCCAATGCCACGTCCGAGCTGGCAGCACCCATAGCAATGCCCACAGTGCTGTGTGCCATTGCCGGTGCATCGTTCACGCCATCGCCTACCATTGCAACTTTTGATTCGTTCTCTTTTAGTTTTTTAATGGCATCCACCTTTTCTTCTGGCAATAGTCCGCCCCATGCATCGGTTATTCCAATTTCTTTAGCCACTGCATCAGCTACTTTTTGGTTGTCACCCGTTAGCATTATCATTCGTTTGATACCTATCTTTTTTAGTTTCTCCAGAGTCTCTTTGGCTTCGGGTCGTGGAATGTCCATTAACGCAAGGATGCCAACATATGTGTTGTTTTGCCGAACTACCATTGTTGTGTTTCCTTGCTCTTCCAATTTTTGCACTTGTTCACGGATAGAAAGTGAGGGTTTGTTGTCATCTAAACTTTCATATAGTTCTAAATTCCCTATGAATATCTGGTCTTTCTTTAAAGTTGCCTTCACGCCTTTACCTAATATAGCCTCTAAATTATCAGCTTCCGTTACGAACTCTTCCCCCAATCGGACTTTTCCATCTCTCACTATGGCTTTTGCCAATGGGTGATCGCTCAAGCTTTCAACTGCGACAGCAATCTTCAGTATTTCCTTTTCGTCTCTACTTTCCAATGCTATTACGTGGGTCAGTTTTGGTTTTCCTTCGGTAAGTGTTCCCGTTTTATCGAAAGCCAAAGCACTCAAAATACCCAAATCTTCAAGTGGTCTTCCTCCTTTTATAAGTACTCCTCCTTTTGCAGCTCGGGCCACACCGCTAAGTATTGCACTCGGAGTTGATATTGCTAATGCACAAGGGCTGGCTGCAACCAATACCGTCATTGCGCGATAGAAGCTATCACCAAAAGTTTCATCGATTATTAGAAACGCCCCCAATAGTAAAACTATCAAACCCAGAACGGATGGTACAAAGTATCTCTCAAACTTATCTGTGAAGCGTTGTGTAGGTGATTTGTGTGTCTGGGCCTCATTCACAAGTTTTATGAGTCGCGAAAGAGTAGAATCTTTGGTTTCCTTTATCACTTTCACTTCAAGTGAGCCATTGCCATTGATTGTGCCTGCATACACCCTGTTCTCAGTTGGGATATTATTTTCTTTTGAATAATCAATTTCCAAATTGTCAACGGCTTGCTTGTCCACTGGTATGCTTTCACCAGTTATGGATGCTTGATCTACACTGCTATGTCCATAAGTAACTACAGCATCAACAGGGACCTTACTGTTGGGACGCACCACAATTATATCTCCAATGGTCACTTGCTCAATGTCAATCTCTTCAGTTCTTCCGTTTGCTTTTCTTAGTGCTGTTTTGGGAGCAAGTTCAGCCAATGCTTCAATTGATTTGCGTGCTTTGTTCATGGCGTAATGCTCCAATGCATGCCCTAAGCTAAAGAGGAAAAGCAACAATGCACCTTCAGCCCATTTGCCTAATATGGCTGCACCTATTGCTGCAACCAACATCAGGAAGTCAACTTGAAAACCTCCTTTTGAAATGCTTTCTATAGCTTCTTTGGTAGTGAAGTATCCACCAAACAAATATGATCCACCATAGAGAGATAGAACTATCCATTGGGGAATTTCATGTATGAAAGAAAGTGTGAATGCAATTGCAAGAATTATACCTGAAATGATTGAGAAGATTAGTTCAGTGTTTTGACCAAATATACCTCCGTGTGTGTGCTCATGTTCTTGTTTTTTCTCTGTGGTGGTTATATCTATTTGTGTTTCTTTCTCAATCTGTCGCAAATATCTTTCAGGACTTACTGCCTTATCAGGAATCCACAGCCCTTCTTTTTTTAAAAGCGCTATAATTTTAGTGTCATCAGTGATAGCTTTGTCATACTCAACTCTTACCATGCCTGTTGCAGATACAGCTGCTTCAATCATTCCTGGAATATTTCGGAGTGCAAGTTCAATGGTTCGTGCCTGGCGTGTATGTCTAATTCCCTTTACCTCAATAAGCTTGTGACCAACCTTCTCTGTAATGGACGAGCCTACTTGTTTTGCCAATGAACGAATACGACTCATTGATATTTGCGAAGAGTCGTAATGAAAACATAGTTGAGGTACGCCATTTTCTCTTGTATCAGAAACATGTACATCTTCGACACCTTTTTCTTCACGAAGCACATTTATGAACTCTTGTACACATTGGTCTTTATCATCTGGAACACCAGGTAAAATTTGCGGTATGTCAATCTGTAATTTCTTCATATCTATTGTTATATAAGCTTATTAAAATAGAAGTCGATAAGATATTTTGTTTCTGACAAATATACAATTATTCTCATGAAATAATTTGTTGAGGCTTAGAAATAGCTTAATACATACTGATTCTAAATAATTTGCAATTCAACTACAGTTCTTTCACAAAGTATCATTGATAGCTCAACAACTAATTTTTGTTGCAATATCTGAATCAATTAGAATGCAGTGTAAATCTCTGACTATTCACGCTGTTAGTGAGATTGTGCATTTAAATTTGTCAAGTTTTTTATGTAAGTTTGTAGATTGATTTTTTGAGACTAACAAGGAATCCAAAATTAAAGTATTTGATATGAAAGAGCATCGACTCTTTTAAAAAAATCAGACAGAACCTATATGAGCAATCCCAAAATAATAGATATAAAAGGTGCACGAGTAAACAACCTCAAGAATGTTGATGTACAAATACCGAGAAATACATTCACAGTCATCACTGGTCTGTCCGGGTCGGGTAAGTCTTCTCTTGCTTTTGACACGCTTTATGCAGAAGGTCAAAGAAGATATGTTGAAAGCTTGTCGGTATATGCACGTCAGTTTCTTGGAAGAATGCACAAGCCAGAGTGCGACTACATAAAAGGTATTCCACCTGCCATTGCTATTGAGCAAAAGGTGAACACCCGCAACCCTCGTTCAACCGTGGGTACATCAACCGAGATTTACGATTATCTTCGTTTATTGTTTGCACGTATTGGTAAAACTATTTCACCTGTTTCGGGCAAAGAGATAAAGAAGCATTCAGTTGGCGATGTTGTTGCTAGCATGAAAAGTCATCCTGAAGGTACACGTCTTGCAGTGCTCACTTATATTCAATTGCGCAGTGAGCGCGATTTGCGCGAGCAGTTAGAAGTGTTACAGAAGGAAGGTTATACGCGCATTGAGTTTGAAGATGATTTTTATAGAATAGATGATTTCTTGACACGTGATACTTTGCCTGAAAAAGACGAAGTTTTGTTAGTGATAGATAGACTTTCATCTGGTGCAGATAAAGGCACTATCAGCAGATTTTCCGATTCGGTGGAAACAGCCTTTTTAGAAGGATATGGCGACTGTATTGTGAAGTATTGGACAGAAAAAGGGACAGAAAAAGTGTTATTCTCTAATAGATTTGAAGCTGACGGAATTATCTTTGAAGAACCAACAGATTTGATGTTTAGCTTCAATAGCCCTGTTGGTGCTTGTCCTAAATGTGAAGGTTTTGGCAAAGTGATGGGCATTGATGAGAATTTAGTTATTCCAGACAAGAGCTTATCGGTATATGAAGGAGCAGTTGCCTGCTGGAAAGGCGAAAAGATGGGTGAGTGGCGTAAAGAGTTTATTGACAGAGTCTGGAAGTTTGATTTTCCAATCCATCGTGCATACTATGACTTGTCGGAAGCCGAGAAAGATTTGTTATGGAATGGCAATGATGAAGTATATGGCATTAATAGGTTTTTTCAAATGCTCGAGGAGAATCTTTATAAGATTCAATATAGGGTGATGTTGTCACGCTATCGGGGCAAAACAATTTGTCCTGTTTGTAAAGGTGCGCGTCTAAAGCCTGAAGCTTTGTTTGTGAAAGTAGGAGGTAAATCTATTGCCGACATGGTGTTGATGCCTATTTATAAACTAAAAGAATTTTTTGATGCACTTGAACTTGACGAAACCGATACTGCTATAGCAAAGCGTTTGTTATTAGAAATACAAAATCGGGTGCAGTTTTTAATGGATGTTGGTTTGTCATATCTGACGCTTAATCGTTTATCAAACACACTATCTGGTGGGGAGAGTCAACGCATTAATATTGCCTCATCGCTGGGGAGTAGTTTGGTTGGTTCGCTCTATATATTGGATGAACCCAGTATTGGTCTTCATTCACGTGACACGCAGTTGCTTATCAATGTTTTGAGAGATTTAAAGGACATTGGTAATACTGTAGTTGTAGTTGAGCATGATGAGGAAATTATTCGTGCGGCGGATTACATTATTGACATTGGGCCATTGGCTGGACGATTGGGAGGAGAGATTATTTACCAAGGAGATGTGGATAAACTTGTTTCATCGTCTGATAGCTACACTGTTAAATATTTGATTGGTGAGGAAAAGATTGAAGTTCCTGAAAAACGAAGGAAATGGAATAACTATATTGAGATAAAAGGTGCGCGACATAACAACTTGAAGAATGTGGATGTGAAGATACCACTGAACGTGATGACAGTTATTACGGGTGTGAGTGGTTCAGGCAAGTCCTCGTTAATCAACAAGGTGTTTTATCACGCTTTGCAACAAAAGATTAATGGGATTTCTTCAGAAAAAATTGAATACAACGATATTGTAGGCGACCTCAATTTGATAAATAGGGTTGAGCTGGTAGATCAAAATCCGATTGGTCGTTCATCGCGTTCCAATCCTGTTACCTATATCAAGGCATATGATGAAATTCGCAAGCTGTTTTCGTCACTGCCTTTGTCTAAACAAATGAATTTTACACCTGCCTTTTTCTCATTTAATGTTGAAGGAGGAAGATGCGAAGAGTGTAAAGGTGATGGAGAAATTGTTGTGGAAATGCAATTTATGGCCGATCTCAAACTGACCTGTGAGTCTTGTCATGGGAAACGCTTTACGCAAGATGTGTTGGAAGTGGAATACCAAGGAAAGAATATATATGATGTGCTTGACATGACCATTGATCAAGCCATGGAGTTCTTTGGATCAAAGAAGGGTGCCACCGAAAAGAAAATTGTTAAGCGGATGAAGCCGCTACAGGATGTAGGACTTGGATATGTGAAACTGGGACAATCATCCTCAACGTTATCGGGAGGTGAAAGTCAACGTGTGAAGCTTGCTTTCTTTTTGGGAGAAGAGAAAAGCGACTCGACAATGTTTATTTTTGATGAACCCACAACAGGGCTCCACTTTCATGATATCAAGACATTATTAAATGCCTTTTATGCGCTGCTGGATAGGGGGCATACCATCGTGATTATTGAGCACAACATGGAAGTTATAAAATGTGCAGACTATTTGGTGGACTTAGGTCCCGAGGGTGGTGATAAAGGCGGATATCTATTGTGCAGTGGAACTCCCGAAGAACTATTGAAGTGTGATGAGTCCTATACGGCGCAGTATTTGAAAGAGAAATTGAAAGTATCTTAACAGAGATAGTTTTACAAGAAAAGCGTGGATATTCTTTTCTCAAAACAAGCTTTAATTCAAAAAACAATTAACTTTGTTTTATAAAAGAGGAGATCAACAGATTTTTAGTTCATAGAACTAACATTGAAGTAGAAAATATTATTAAAACATAGAATTTATTACAAGAAATAATTATGAGTAAAAAGCCAGTATCTTTAATTATATTAGATGGTTGGGGAATCGGTAAAGATTACCCAGGAAATGCAGTTACACGTGGAAACACACCAGTTTTCGATAAACTTATGCAAGAGAACCCAAGCACCACATTAGACGCAAGTGGAGAAGAAGTAGGTCTTCCAGCAGGACAGATGGGTAACTCAGAAGTAGGTCATATTAATATTGGAGCAGGGAGAGTGATTTATCAAGAACTTCCGCGTATTTCTAAAGCTATAGAAGATGAAAGCTTCTTCGAAAAAGAAGAATTTTTATCTGCTATAGAAAATGCAAAAAAGAACAACGGAAAAGTTCATCTTGTGGGTTTAGTTTCTAATGGTGGAGTTCATAGTCATGTAGAACATTTATATGGTCTATTAGAACTAATGAAAAGACAGGGCCAGAAAGAAGTTTATGTTCATGCAATATTAGACGGAAGAGATGTACCACCAGCAATTGGCAAGGAAGACATAGAAAAGTTAGAGGTTAAACTGAAGGAAATTGGAGTAGGGAAGATAGCAACTGTTACTGGAAGATACTACACAATGGATAGAGACACAAGATGGGAGCGAACAAAGCTTGGGTATGATGCACTCGTTCACGGTATAGGAGTAGCAGCAAGCAGTGCAGTAGAAGCTGTTGAGAATTCATATAAAGAGGGAGTTCAAGATGAGTTTTTAATGCCAGCTTTTATTAAACAAGATGAAAAACCTATTGCTAAAATAGAGGACGGAGATAGTGTTATATTCTTTAACTATAGACCCGACCGTGCAAGACAATTAACTCGTGCCATCGTAGATGATGAGTTTGATGGCTTTGATAGAGGCAAGAAAGTAGATACGCTCTTCGTAACGATGACAGAGTATGACAAATCGATAGAAAATGTATTGGTTGCTTACACAAAAACTGCACCAGTTAATACACTTTCTCAACATGTAAGCTCAAAGAATTTGAATCAACTTAAGATAGCCGAAACTGAAAAATATCCACACGTTACATTTTTCTTTAATGGAGGAATTGAAGAACCATATATGAACGAAGACAGAGTCTTAATCCCTTCTCCAAAAGTTGCAACTTATGATCTTCAGCCTGAAATGAGTGCTGAGGGTATAAAAGATGCCTTGATAGAGAGAATAAAAATGGATAAGTATGATTTAATAGTTGCAAACTTTGCCAATCCAGACATGGTCGGTCATACTGGAGTAATTCCCGCAGTAATTAAGGGTGTTGAAACTGTTGACACATATCTTGGAGAGATACTGGAAGTATTAAAGACAAAAGGCGGACATACGCTGATAACAGCAGATCACGGAAACGCAGAACAGCTTTTAGATGATGATGGCAACCCATTTACAGCTCACACAACTAATAAAGTTCCACTTATATATGTAGGAGAAAATAAAATAGGGCTTCAAGAAGGTAAACTTTCAGACCTTGCACCTACTTTATTAGAACTAATGAAGGTGGAACAGCCAACAGAAATGACTGGAAAGAGTCTTATAATAAAAAAGTAAACTAATAGAGGTATAGTTTTGAATCCTACTTTTGATATTATTCAAGATTCCTATTAGACAGATAAAAAAGGAGTTGCTCATTAAAAAAGAGTAGCTCTTTTTTTGATTATATGGTTTGCGTGGTTTATATGTAATACGTAAATCGTCTGAACCACTAAAAAAAGAAGCCCAAAGAAATAAATAGCCAACCGTATTAAACCAAAACACCCTCCTGCAAATATATTTATTTTCATCTTCACGTAAGAAAGAAATATTTTTATTCGTTTACTCAGACTTCCTGACTAAAGGTGCTGAAAGGTTGCTAACGTAACAGCCGTTACTGTAACAGTGGTTGCGTTAGCAAATTTATATGTTTGATCTAATAATCAAATATTTCGTTATTAGATTAATAATCCTGAAAAGTAACACCGATATTTTACTTTAGTAAACAGTATTCGCAATTAATAGCATCATTCTTATTTTATGATATATAAAATAGGTTCTTTCATTTAAAAAACATAAGTTTGTGTACGTAAAACTTAACTTGTAAAGATCATGCGACATATATTTACTTCTATACTTTTTCTGTTAGGTCTTTTAATTGCTGCTTCTCTTCCTGCATTTGGTCAGCAAGACCCTGTGGTGCAAAGAATTATTGAGATAGGTAAGTCAGACAATCAAACCATGCACCATTTAGATGTGCTTGTCAATCGTATTGGAGGTCGTCCCATTGGGTCTGATAACTATGAAACTGCTGTGAAATGGGCGAAAAAAGAATTTGAAGAGTGGGGAATGGATGTTGTGTTGCATCACATAGATGTGTTGCCCATTGGCTTCAATCGCGGTCCATGGTTTGGTCGATTGCTAAGTGGTGAAGCTGGTGTTACTTCACTTGATTTTGCTACACCTTCATACACTGTTGGAACAAAAGGTGTACAACGAGGACATGTTTTGTTAGAACCCAAAACACAAAGAGAATTCGACCAAATGAAGAGCAAGCTCAAAGGTGCATGGGTTTTGGTATCAGGTAAAAGCACTGGGTTTCCAATCGATTTTTCGCCAAAGGCAGATGTATTAAGAGACTCTATCATTTTTCACAATGCTCAATTAGCCCATAGAAATAAGGAGGTAAATACATATAATGCTGATCCCAAAAATAAAGAGAGGCAAAAAGCTATTATAGAGAAAAAAGATGAACCTGCTTTGTTTTATAAACAAATGGTTGAGGCAGGCATTTTAGGAATCATTCAGTCGAGTTCACTTCCAATTACAGCACTTTATGATAGAAAGAATTTTTATGACTTGAGCTGGGATAATCTCCCTAAAGTACCTGATATTAAATTAAACGAACACCAATTTGCTCAAATTGAGCAAATGGCTAAAGAGCGTCAATACTTTCAATTGGAATTTGAGATTCGCAATCATTTTAGAATGGGTCCTATTCCATATCACACTGTTATAGGAGTCATTAAAGGAAGTGAGTTTCCCGATGAGTATGTTGTAATGGGTGGACATATAGACTCTTATGATGTTTCAACTGGTGCAAGCGACAATGGATCGGGTGTTGCTCCTGCAATGGAGGCTGCACGGCTCATTATGAAAGCTGGAGGTAAGCCTAAACGCTCTATATTAGTAGCTTTGTGGGCAGGAGAAGAGTTTGGTTTGTTGGGTTCATCGGCTTGGGTGGAAGATAATCAAGATAAGCTTAAAAATATATCAGCAATGTTTAACCGCGATGGAGGCCCTACAGTGCCTACATCATTGGCCGTACCTCCTGCAATGATGTCCGATTTGGAAAAGATATGCGCCCCCATTTCTGATATTAATCCAGAGTTTCCTTTTTCAGTTAATAGCTTGTCGCCACGAACTAAACCTGTTGTTGCAGGAGGAACCGACACAGCACCATTCCTGATGGCTGGCGTTCCTGTAATAGATTTACGAACTGAAGATGTTAAGGGTTACAACTTCAGTTATCGCGAAATATGGCATACAACCCGTGATACTTATGATAAATGTCCTCCTGATTATATGAATCATACATCTATCGTTACAGCGGTAGTAGTATATGGTGTAGCCAATCTTGATCATCTATTGCCGAGAGAAGGATATTTCAAAGAATAATTGGGTTATGGTCGGTTTTTTATAAGTTGAACAAGTGATATGTTTGAGAAATATTGCTAAATGCTTTCTTTTTGCGTGTTTGCAACATTTAGACTCTGATCAATACATGATAATGAGAACTTCACTGTAATTCTTCACAAACAATAATTATCACTATTGTTTATTTGAATCATTGCATCTTCGGTTTACTTATTCCCCTTTCTAAGTTAGATTATTATCATTTTCAATTGTCAAAAATTTATTACCTTTGCACTCTATTTTGTATAAGGTATAAATTGACAGACAATGAGTAAGAAATTCCCCGAATATAACGCATTTGATTTATCTGCGATTAATCAAGAAATACTTGAAAAATGGGATACACTTGATGTGTTCCAAAAAAGTTTGACAACCCGTCAGAGTAAACCTGAGTTCGTTTTCTATGAAGGCCCTCCGTCAGCTAATGGTATGCCGGGTATTCATCATGTGATTGCTCGTTCCATTAAAGATATATTTTGCAGGTATAAAACAATGAAAGGCTTTCTTGTAAACAGAAAAGCTGGATGGGATACTCATGGACTTCCAGTAGAATTGAGCGTTGAGAAATCGTTGGGGATTACCAAAGAGGATATTGGGAGTAAAATATCCGTTGAAGAATACAACAATGCTTGCCGAGTTGAGGTGATGAAATACACCAAAGAGTGGGAAGATTTGACCCGCTTGATGGGTTATTGGGTTGACATGTCCGATCCATATGTAACTTACGATAATCGTTACATTGAGTCGCTTTGGTATTTACTCAAAACATTGTACAACAAAGACCTTCTTTACAAAGGATATAGCATTCAGCCTTATTCACCTGCAGCAGGCACTGGGCTTAGTACACATGAGCTAAATCAGCCTGGATGTTATAAAGATGTGACTGACACAACTTGCACCGCTCAATTTAAAATCACACATCCTTTTGAAGAAATCAATCAGTTTGGCGAAGCTTTTCTTTTAGCTTGGACAACTACTCCTTGGACACTTCCCTCAAATATGTTGCTTGCTGTTGGTCCAAACATAGAATATGTGGCTGTGCAAACATACAACCAATATACAGGCAAGCCAATGACTGCTTTGATTGCAAAGAGTCTTATGGGGCTTTATTTCTCCGACAAAAATGCATCGCTCTCTCTTGAAGATTACAATGAGGGTGATAAAAAAGTTCCTTTCCGTGTTTTGGATAAAGTGTGGAAGGGTTCTGAACTTGCAGGAATGCAATATGAACAGTTGATTCCTTGGGTGAAAATGACTGATAAAGCTTTTAAAGTTATCACAGCCGATTTTGTAACCACTGAAGATGGAACAGGTATTGTGCACATTGCTCCCACTTTTGGAGCAGATGACGCACGCGTGGGGAAAGAACATGATGTTCCTGGTCTAACTTTAATTGATAAAGAGGGCAACAACCGCCCCATGGTTGATCTGACTGGAAAATATTTCGCATTAGATGATTTAGATCCTACATTTGTAGAGAACAATATAAACACAGACCTATATAGCGAATATGCAGGTAGGTTTGTGAAGAATGGTTATGACGAATCGCTAACCGAGAATGATCCGACCTTAGATGTTGATCTTTCGGTAATGTTGAAATTGCAAAACAGGGCATTTCGTATCGAGCGACAAGTACACAACTATCCACACTGTTGGAGAACAGATAAGCCCGTTCTTTATTATCCATTGGATAGCTGGTTTATCCGAACCACTGCTTGCAAAGATCGCATGATCAAGCTGAACAATACCATTAATTGGAAACCACAATCAACTGGAACTGGCCGTTTTGGTAAATGGTTGGAGAATTTGCAAGATTGGAACTTGAGTCGTAGTAGATATTGGGGAACTCCCCTGCCCATTTGGCGTACAGAGGATGGTAAAGAAGAAAAATGCATCGGCTCTGTTGAGGAACTATGCAACGAAATGAAGCTTGCTCTGGAAGCAGGTGTTATGACTAAACTTCCGTGGCCTGATTTGAACCTCGATGATTGCAAAAAATTGAATTACGATCAATTAGATTTGCATCGTCCTTATGCTGATGATATCATATTGATGTCAGACAAAGGTGAACCCATGAAACGTGAGTTAGACCTCATTGATGTTTGGTTCGATTCGGGCGCTATGCCCTTTGCTCAATTCTTTTACCCGCATATTTCAGAAGAGGATTTTAGCAAAGTATATCCAGCAGATTTCATTGCAGAAGGTGTTGATCAAACGCGTGGATGGTTCTTCACATTGCATGCCATTTCTACAATGGTAAAAGATAGAGTTGCATTCAAAAATGTAATTTCAAATGGATTGGTGTTAGACAAAAATGGCAATAAAATGTCTAAACGTTTAGGAAATGCTGTGGATCCCTTTGAAACAATCAATAAGCACGGATCTGACCCACTCAGATGGTATATGATAACAAATGCTGCACCGTGGGACAACCTTAAATTTGATATTGAAGGAGTAGAAGAAGCACGTCGCAAGTTTTTTGGAACGCTTTATAATACCTACTCATTTTTTACGTTATATGCCAATGTAGATAACTTCAATGGACAAGAAAAGGAAATTGCAATTGAAAACAGACCCGAAATAGATCGTTGGATTATATCGTTGTTAAACTCATTAGTGAAAGAAGTAGATCAAAACTATAGTGACTACGAACCAACCAAAGCAGGTCGCGCTATTGCAAGTTTTGTAAACGATAACTTGAGTAACTGGTATGTTCGTTTAAACAGAAAACGTTTTTGGGGTGGAGGCTTAACCGAAGATAAACTGTCTGCTTACCAAACGCTCTATCAATGCTTGCTTACAGTAGCAAAGCTGATGGCTCCAATTGCACCTTTCTATGCAGATAAGCTTTATCTCGATTTAATATCTGTAACAGGTGTTGAAGATTTTGAATCCGTGCATTTAGCTGATTTTCCAACAGCTGACGAAGCAGTGATAGATAAAACATTGGAAGAGCAGATGTATTTGGCTCAAACAGCTTCTTCAATAGTTTTGGCATTACGTAGAAAAGTTAACATCAAGGTGCGTCAGCCACTTTCTCAAATCATGATTCCATTTGTAGATGATGTACAGAAACAAAATGTTGAAGCTATAAAGTCACTTATTTTAAATGAAGTGAACGTTAAGGAGCTTCATTTTGTTGATTCAACAAATGCCATGTTAATAAAACGTATAAAACCAGACTTTAAAAAGCTTGGTCCACGCTATGGTAAAATAATGAAGCAATTGGCTCTTGCAGTACAAGATATGGAGCAAGCAGATATTTCACAATTAGAAAAAGTTGGAACATTTGATTTAATTGTAAACGGAGAAGATGTAGCTATAGAGCTGGGAGATGTTGAAATAATATCTGAAGATATTCCTGGTTGGTTGGTAGCAAATGAAGATAAACTAACTGTTGCATTAGACATAGACTTAACAAACGATTTATTAAATGAAGGTATTGCTCGCGAACTTGTAAATAGAATTCAGAACTTGCGAAAAGCGAAAGATTTAGAAATTACAAATCGTATTAAAGTCTCTATTTCTTCCAACCCGAAACTGGATGAGGCAATCGTTCAATTCACTGATTATATAAAGTCTCAAGTGTTAGCAGATGAATTGTTCATAACTAACGACAATTACAGTAATGAAGTAGAAATAAACGATGAAATGATTACAATTAATGTAGAAAAGATTTAATGTTAATGATAGTGATATTAACATGTATATTGCTAAATTTGCATTATGTTTCACGTGAACAAATATAAAAACCACATACACATTAAGAAACAACTATAAAACGTCAATATTATGAGCGAAAAAACAAGATACTCGGATGCCGAACTTGAAGAGTTTAGAGCAATAATAACAGAAAAATTAGATGCAGCAAAAGGAGAATACGAAAACCTGCGTGCTGCAATAATGAATGCTGATGGGAATGATACGACAGATACTTCACCTACTTTTAAAGTTATGGAAGAGGGAGCATCTACACTTTCAAAAGAAGATGCTGGTAGATTGGCGCAACGTCAAATGAAGTTTATACAAAACCTGCAAGCTGCTATGATACGTATAGAGAACAAAACTTACGGTGTGTGTCGCGAAACTGGCAAGTTAATTCCTAAGGAAAGATTGCGAGCTGTACCACATGCTACCCTAAGTATTGAAGCAAAAGAAGGACAATCAAGAAGATAGTTATACAAGAATTTTTGAAATCTATGAGAGAGAAAATCCCTAAGGGACTTATTGCTATTCTTGTTATAATTATAATTTTATTTTTGGACCAATCCTCAAAAATTTGGGTCAAGACAAACATGGCTCTATATGATTCAATAGAGATTACGAAATGGTTTAAAATCTATTTTGTTGAAAACAATGGTATGGCTTTTGGTATCGAGGCTATTGGCAAATTATTTTTGTCTATCTTTAGAATTATAGCTGTTGTTTTTATTGGTATTTATTTGAACAGAATTATTAAGAGAGGCTATAAATTTGGTTTTATTATATGTATATCCATGGTGTTAGCTGGGGCTTTTGGTAATATAATTGATAGTGTCTTTTATGGTGAGATATTTACTGCCAGTTACCCAGGACATGTTGCTCACTTTGTTCCAGTAGGTGAAGGCTACTCTTCGTGGCTTCACGGCAAAGTGGTTGACATGCTTTATTTTCCATTATTTGAGACTACACTTCCAAACTGGGTGCCTTTTTGGGGCGGAACAGAAATTCTCTTCTTTCGTTTTATATTCAATTTAGCGGATGCGTCTATCTCAGTTGGCGTGTTTTTATTATTGTTGTTTTATCGTAAAACATTGTCACACTCCTTACAAACTGATGCTGAGAGGGAGAATATTCTTGCTGAAAAATCAACAAAAGAAATGAATGGCTAATCTATTCAAATATTTACTATTACTACTGCTTTCTACGATTCTTTTTTCTTGTCAGAACCGCCCCAGTGAAGTTCTATCTCGAAAGAAGATGGAGAACGTAATGTACGACATGTACATTGCCGAAGCAATAATTGAAAATGATTACCACGATTATATTGAACCAGAGAAAAAAGAAGCCTTAATTGATGAGGTGCTGAAAAAGCACAAAATAAGCGAAGCACGATGGGATACATCTTTATCTTGGTATTCTGATAAAATAGATGTATATCTTCAAATTAACGATTCCGTTAAATCTCGCTTACAGCGTAAACAGAAAGAAATAGATAGGGAAGAAATGCTCTTGGCTTCCCAAAACGAGGATTTTGAAATCAAACGTCCCGATTATATACCCCTTTATTTCCGTATTGCTTCATTAGGTTGCGAAAGAGGATTCAAGTTTAAGCTTGACTCTTTGCAAATTACTGAAAGATTCGCAGATAATGATACCCTATTTTTTCAATTCAAACTATTAGGAGTTCATCCCACAGATACATATTCATTGCAAGCAATGACAATAGCTGATTATAAAGATACAACTGTCTACCAATCCTCAAGACTGTTTGACAACAGACTATATACATTCCCTATTGTTAGATACATTGATCAAGATACAATATCAACTGTTGAAGGATTTGTAAATCTAAGTGGAAAGCTTCCACAAGTGCCTATTCAATTGTATCAGATATCACTAAAGGGTAATGATAGTAATAGCTACACGAGAGAATCTTCGAACGATATACTGATTGTTAATGACAGTATTCTCCAATAGTCTGATAGAGAGAACAAAAAATATATAGCACATTCATTCAAAAAAACACAATTGATAAGACAACCTAAAGGTCCAATAATTGTTTCTACTCATATTAAAATCTATAAAATTAGAAATTCTGATGAATAAAAAAAGAGTCTATACATTTGGAAATGGATCCGCCCAAGGTAGAGCAGATATGAAAAGTTTGCTTGGTGGAAAAGGAGCAAATCTCGCTGAAATGAATTTAATTGGTGTGCCAGTACCTCCTGGTTTTACTATCACTACTGAAGTTAGTGCCGAATATAATACATTGGGAAAAGATGCAATTATCAATCTTCTCAGGGATGAGGTTGAACAAGCAATTGAATTTGTTGAAAATCATACGGACACAAAGTTTGGAGATAAAAATAATCCTTGTTTAGTTTCAGTTCGTTCTGGTGCGCGTGTTTCTATGCCAGGCATGATGGATACTGTGCTTAATCTTGGTTTGAATGATCAGGCTGTTGAAGGAATTGCTAAAAAATCTGGTAACGATCGTTTTGCTTGGGACTCGTATAGAAGGTTTGTTCAAATGTATGGTGATGTTGTCTTAGGGATGAAGCCTGAAAACAAAGATGACATTGATCCATTTGAAGAAATAATGGAAAAAGCAAAAGAAGAAAAAGGAATTGAGTTGGATACTGACTTTACAGTAGATGATTTAAAAACTTTAGTCGTTGACTTTAAAAAAGCCGTAAAAGAACGTACAGGAAATGATTTTCCAGAATCTCCTTGGGAGCAATTATGGGGTGCTGTTTGTGCAGTATTTGATAGTTGGATGAACGAACGAGCTATTCTTTATCGTAAAATGAACAATTTCCCTGATGAATGGGGTACTGCTGTAAATGTGCAAGCCATGGTGTATGGTAATATGGGAAGTACATCTGCTACTGGTGTAGCTTTTACGCGCGATGCAGCTACTGGCGAAGATATATTTAATGGCGAATACTTAATTAACGCACAAGGTGAAGATGTAGTTTCGGGTGTCCGCACTCCCCAAGAAATTACGATTGAGGGATCTAAAAGATGGGCTAAATTGCAAAATGTAGATGAAGAAACACGTGCAAAGAAATATCCCTCTTTAGAAGAAGTTATGCCCGATTGTGCTGCTGAATTAATAGAGATACAGCAAAAACTCGAAAATTACTTTAAAGATATGCAAGACCTTGAATTTACCATTCAGGATGGAAAGTTATGGCTTTTGCAAACACGTAGTGGAAAACGTACTGCTGCTGCAATGATTAAGATTGCTATGGATATGTTTCATCAAGGGTATATATCAGAAAAGGACGTGATTAAACGATGTGATCCTGAAAAGTTAGATGAACTATTGCACCCTGTTTTCGATAAAAAAGTATTAGCGGGCACTAATCCTCTTACTAATGGACTGCCTGCTTCTCCAGGAGCTGCATCTGGTCAAATTGTGTTTCATGCAGATGATGCAGAAGAATGGGCAAGTAATGGGAAAAAAGTTATATTGTGCCGTATTGAGACATCTCCAGAGGATTTGCGAGGTATGAATGTTGCCAAAGGGATTCTTACTACACGTGGAGGTATGACTTCGCATGCAGCCGTTGTTGCAAGAGGAATGGGTAAGTGTTGCGTTTCTGCTGCCAATGGAACTTCTATTGACTACAAAACACGTACCATGAAGATTAACGGCACATTTTTGAAAGAGGGCGATTGGATTTCTCTGAATGGTACAACTGGAAATATTTATGAAGGTAAAATCCCTACAGAGGATGCTGTGTTAGGTGAAGATTTTAACGAATTGATGAGGATAGCCGATAAATATACACGTCTTGAAGTGCGCACAAATGCTGATACTCCAAAAGAAGCTACCATTGCACGTAAATTTGGTGCTGTTGGTATTGGATTGTGTCGTACAGAACATATGTTTTTTGAAGATGATAAAATTATTCCAATGCGCGAGATGATTCTTGCAAAAGATGAGGATGGTCGTCGCAAAGCCTTAGATAAGCTTCTTCCGATGCAGAAAAAAGACTTCAAAGATATATTCACTGCTATGAAAGATCTACCTGTAACCGTGCGTTTATTAGATCCTCCATTACATGAGTTCGTTCCACATGATGAAAAAGGTCAGGAGGAAATGTCAAAAGCAATGGGAATACCTTTTCAAGAAATTCATGAACGTGTTGAGGGATTGGTAGAATCAAATCCTATGTTGGGATTGCGTGGTTGCCGTTTAGGGAATTTGTATCCTGAAATTACAGAAATGCAATCTCGAGCAATTATTGAAGCAGCAGTAGAGCTAAAACAAGAGGGAGTTACAGCGATTCCCGAAATAATGGTTCCTCTTACAGGTATCGTTTATGAGTTTTTGGCTCAAAAAACTATTATAAACGAAACAGCAGAAAAAGTATTTCAAGAAAAAGGTGAAAGATTAGATTATAAAGTGGGAACTATGATTGAAATTCCTCGTGCTGCACTTACTGCTCATAAAATTGCAGCCGAAGCAGATTTCTTTTCTTTTGGGACTAATGACTTGACACAATTAACTTTTGGTTATAGCCGAGATGATGTAGCTAAATTTCTTCCCATGTACATTAACAAAGGGTTCCTCAAACATGATCCTTTTGCAGTATTAGATCAAAATGGAGTAGGACAATTAATTAGCATGGCGACCATAAGTGGTCGATCTGTAAAATCTAATTTGAAATGTGGTATTTGCGGTGAGCATGGAGGTGAACCTTCATCAGTAAAATTCTGTAATCAAGTAGGTCTTAACTATGTTTCTTGTTCACCTTTCCGGGTGCCAATAGCTCGTTTGGCTGCGGCACAAGCTACGGTTGAGTAAAATAGATAGTATTTAGTCATTAATTAAGTTTTAAAAAAAGGTGGATGCGGGTTCGTATCCGCCTTTTTTCATTTAGTTATACAGATAGATCTTATAATGGAGTATCAAATTGTAAGGAATAATCCAGTATTTAACCCACATTGCAGTAATA